>JAFTYI010000051.1 GCA_017464815.1 Bacteroidaceae bacterium
ACCTTACCATGATTCACATAATAATGCTCCAATAATTCATGCAAAAGGGCATTCCGCTCCGAACGGGTCAGATTGATTTGCTTTTTTCTTGCTTTCATTAAGTTGATTCTTTAAGAGTCAACCTTTTCTACAAAAAGACAATCTCTACTGTCGTGTGAAAGCATTGAACTTATCTCTATTTTGTAATCAGGATTGCCCATTATTCGTCAACTTTATGGATTATCTGATGCGAAGATACATAATAATTCGGCAAACAACCATCCATTTCTAAGAAAAAAGGATTATCTTTGCAGCCGTCCCGTTCAGAAGAAGAAGGGGACCCTCCCCCTTACCCCTCCCTCTATGGAGGGGAGTAGATACTATTTCAATGAGAAGTAATAAGTAATAATAAGAATATCGAATATGAAAGCATTAACTGCAACAGAGTACAACTTCCCCGGACAGGTGGGAGTGTATCACGGAAAAGTACGTGACGTGTATAACATGGGCGACAAGCTGGTGATGGTGGCCACCGACCGCATCTCGGCTTTCGACGTCGTATTGCCCAAGGGAATCCCCTTCAAGGGACAGATGCTTAACCAGATAGCTGCCAAGTTCCTCGACGCGACGACGGACATCTGCCCCAACTGGAAGTTGGCAACTCCCGACCCCATGGTGACCGTGGGCGTGATGTGCGAAGGTTTCCCCGTGGAGATGATTGTACGCGGCTACCTCTGCGGCTCGGCTTGGCGTGCTTACAAGAGCGGCGTGCGCGAGATTTGCGGTGTACGTCTGCCCGAAGGTATGCGCGAAAACGAGCGTTTCCCCGAACCCATCATCACCCCGACAACCAAGGCCGAAATTGGTGAACACGACGCCGACATCAGCAAGGAAGAGATTCTGGCCCAGGGACTTGCCACTCCCGAAGAGTATGCCCTGCTGGAGAAATACACACTGGCCCTCTTCAAGCGCGGCACGGAGATTGCGGCCGAGCGCGGACTCATCCTCGTTGACACCAAGTATGAGTTCGGCAAGCACAACGGCACCATCTACCTGATGGACGAAATCCACACGCCCGACTCAAGCCGCTATTTCTACAGCGAAGGCTACGAAGAGCGCTTTGAAAAGGGTGAACCCCAGAAGCAACTCTCCAAAGAGTTTGTACGCGAATGGCTGATGGACAACGGTTTCCAAGGCAAAGAAGGCCAGCAAGTGCCCGAGATGACGGACGAAATCGTCAACAGCATCAGCGAACGCTACATCGAGTTGTACGAGCACATCACCGGTGAGAAGTTCGTAAAGGAAGCCACCGATGACATCGCCGCACGCATCGAGAAGAATGTGACAGATTATTTGAAGTGAAATAAAGAGACCCCACCCCTTGAGAGTGTGTCATAATTAACTTTTTAGACGCGGATGACGCGGATTTTTCTTGATTCTTATACCAAATAGGCAATAATTTATCTGCGTTATCCGCGTCTAAAAAAAATAAAAAGAGAGCATTTTGACACACCCTCAAGGAGGAGGGACCGATATAAGAAGACATGGACAAGTACGGACTTATCGGTTATCCGTTGGGACACTCCTTCTCCCGAGGATTCTTCAACGACCGTTTCAAGAACGAAGGCATCGATGCCGAGTACCTCAACTTCGAGATACCCACCATCCACGACCTGCCCGACGTGGTGGAGGAAAATCCCACTTTACGCGGCTTGAACGTGACCATCCCCTACAAGGAAAAGGTGTTGGATTACCTGGACGAGCTGACTCCTAACGCCATGGCCATCAAAGCCGTGAACGTCATCAAGATTGTCCGCTCAAAGGATGGCAAAGATTACAAGCTCATCGGCCACAACACCGACGTAATCGGCTTCACCCAATCCATCGAAGGATTGCTGAAGCCCCATCACAAGAAAGCCCTCGTACTGGGTACCGGCGGCGCTTCCAAAGCCGTCTGCCACGGATTGGAGATGCTTGGATTGGAGCACCAGCTGGTGTCGCGCACCGAGACGGAGGTCGCCCTCTGCTACGAACAACTGACTCCACAACTGATGGAAGAGTATAGCGTCATCGTCAACACCACCCCCTTGGGCATGTATCCCAACACGAACAAATGTCCCAGCATCCCATATGAGTGCCTCACCTCGCAACACCTGCTCTACGACCTGCTCTACAACCCCGACGTCACCCTCTTCATGCGCAAGGGAGCCGCCCAAGGAGCCACCGTAAAGAACGGCCTCGAAATGCTCCTCCTACAGGCCATCGCCGGATGGGAAATCTGGAATAAATAGCAAAGAACACCAATCATACAAAAGAAAGAATGCCAATCTTCATTGCATAAGATTGGCATTCTTTCGCTTCATACATTATCAGCAGCACGAATCACTTTTCCAGGCCTCGGCGTATTCGGTGAGAATCTGACGGATGCTCTTTCCGATGCGCACATAGTCGGCTTCGTTGAGATTGGCCAAGCTGACACGCACGCTCCACTCGGGACCATCAAATCCGCCACCGTTGAGCACAACCAGCCCCGTCTCTGTCGCCAATCGGAAGACAACATCCAACGGATTATAGTTTTTCTTGAGGTAATCAACAAAGGCTTCGCCGTAAAACTTGTTTGCCCACACGAGCATGTCAATCTCGCTATAGTAACCGGCACGCAGGGGATCGGGCACAAGGGTAAACCCGGTGTTATCCCACAGGGCTTTCAGGCGACGCTGGATGATGTCAAGCATGCGGGTACGGTATTTGTTCTCCTTGTCCAATAAGCTGAAAAGGGCAAAGAGCGACATCTGCATCTGCTGAGGCAAGCTGAGGCCTGCCGTGTGGTTCAGTCCAACCTGACGGCTATCGGCCACCATGCGATCGATGAACTTCATCTCCTCGGGGTGCATCGTCAGGCTACCGTACCGTTTGGCCAGCTCAGCCTTGCGTTTGCGTGGCAAGTTCTTGAGCAATTGATCAAAGATATTGTCCTCATAGATGGCAACCACAGCTGCACGCCAACCAGTTGCGCCGAAATATTTACTGAAGGAATAGACTCCGATGGTATTTCTTGGCAAGTCGGCCAACACCGAACGGAAATGGGGGATGTAAGTAGCATAGACATCATCGGTGACAATCATCAGATTGGGATTCCAACGGTCTACTATATCCTTGATTTGAGCCACCGTTTCAGGTGCTAACGCATAGCTGGGCGGATTGCTGGGGTTGATGATAAAGAGCGCCTTGTACTTTTGGTCGCGCAACTTGTTGATATCCTTTTCCTCGTATTGCCACAGGTGCAAGCCATCGTCCGTCATGCGGCTGGCCGGGATATGAAGCACATCGAAATCGTAGCGTTTCAACTCAGGAATCTCGATATAAGGCGTAAACGCAGGTACCAACAGAGCAATGCTGTCGCCCGTATGCAACAGATGGTTCTGCATCAACGAGTCGAAGATGTAGCACATGGCAGCTGTGCCACCCTCTACGGCAAACAATTGCATGGTTCCTTGTGGCGGACGATTGTCGCACAGTTCATGATTCAGATAATCGCGCACAACCACCTCGGTATATTTCAGCACACGGTCGGGCACGGGATATTGGTCGCCAATCACAGCCTCGGTCCACTCGTGTACCAATTCATCGGGGTCGGCGGCATGTTGCATCAACATATAGTTGTAAGCTTCACCCAACATGGCAGCCCCCGGTCTGTCGGCATTCTCTTTCAGGAATTTCTCAAAGCGTTGGGCAATGCCCGCCTTTTGCGGCAATCCGGCAAAGCCTTCGGGCAAGTCGAATGTGAGCCTGCACTCTTGCAAGCCAAATTGTCCCAAGGTAAAAAAGGCTTCACGTGGAGTAGTTGCTATCCAGTTGGGATTTCCACGTCCGGCATTCAACATGGTATGCGCCATTTTGCGCACACTTTCATCGGCCATATTTATCAGTCGATTTTTCAACTCAAAGGGGCTGATCTTCGACATCTGCTGCTCAAAGTCTCTGCTGACTTCACTCTTTTCATTCAGGTATTTCATAATGATAATATTGTTTAAAGTTGTTTACTGTTTTTATAGAATATCTAGATTGGCTAGATTATCTAGATTATCTAGATTATCTAGATTGTCTAGAGATTCTGGAGATTTTCCACTTCACTTAACTGCAAAGCAACACGATGACGACTCCCCAAATGATGAGCAATGTGTTGCCAATGGCATAGGTGATGGTGTAGCCCAAGGCAGGAGTTTCGCTCTCCACTGCTTCTTCGATGGCACCAAGGGCAGCGGTAGTGGTGCGTGCACCGGCACAACAGCCCAGTGCCAAGGCCGGATGGAACTTAAACACATACTTAGCCAACAACAGCCCAATTATCAACGGTATGGCAGTGGCTATAGCGCCTATCACAAACATCATGGGGCCAATCTCGGCAAAGCCTTTCACAAAACTGGGACCTGCCGAAATGCCGACAACGGCGATAAACATGTTCAACCCCACATTATTGAGCACCCACAGGGAGGCTTCGGGAATCTTTCCATAGTTGGGATGACGCGAACGCAACCAGCCAAAGACAAGACCCGCGATAAGAGCACCTCCACTGGTGCTGAGGCTGATGGGGATGCCACCAATGCGAACGGCCAACGCACCAACGATGCCACCCAGCAAGATGCCAATGCCCACGAATATCATGTCGGTCACATTCGTTGCCCGATCGGGCACACCCAACTGATGAGCAGCCAGTTCCACCTCACGGCTCAGTCCCACCAACTCAACGGTGTCGCCCGCATCAATGGTCGTGCCTGCCAACACCGGGATGTTGACACCTGAGCGGATAATGCTGCGCACACTCACGCCATGCATAAAATTCTGCTTGCGGATATCGCCCAAAGTCTGCCCCTCAAAGTTCTTTTTTGAAATCAATACGGGAAGCACCTCTACGGGGAAGTTCAGCAAGTCATTGTCAATGACCTCCTCGCCAATCCAGCCCTCCTCGCCGATGACAAATTCGCGACGCCCGCTGAGCACCACTTCATCGCCATGCTGCAGTTTCAAATCGGGAGAGACCTCATCAATGATGCTCTTATTCTGTCTGACACGCTCCACAAACAACCGTTTTCCTTGCTGAAGCAGGTAAGCCTCGAGCTGGGCAACCGTCTTTCCATCTGTGAACCACGAATTCTCAAGTGTATAGGCCCGAAACACAACGGGGCGGTCGGCATTCATGTAGCCAGGTTCATTCGCCTTGTCGTTGCCGCCCATCTTCCCTTCCAGTTCACGGCAAGCCTGTCGCACCCTGTCAATGCCACCCAACATGCGGGGGCCTATACTGCCCAGAATCCAGGCAGAACCAGCCGTACCGAAAATGTAAGTGACGGCATAAGCCACGGGGATGATGTTAATCATGTTCTGCTGAGCCTCTTTGCTGATGTTGAGATTCTGAATGGTGTCACCCGCCACACCGATAACGGCCGAGATGGTCTGTGCACCAGAGAGCAGTCCCGCAGCTTCGCCGGCATTATACCCCATTATCTTGGCCAACAGCCAGGTCACAAGCAGACAACTCACACACAGGAGCACAGCGAAATAGACCTGAGGAAGTCCATCCTTCTTCAATCCACGGAAGAACTGCGGTCCCACCTTATAACCAATGGCAAAAAGGAACAAAAGGAAAAACACGGATTTCAGCGGACCCCCTACCTGGATGTCCAATTGTCCGACCAATACACCCACAAGCAGCACGCTGGTGACAACCCCCAGACTGAAACTGCCGATCTTAATCTTTCCTATCCAGAAACCAAGAGCCAATGTCAAGAAGATGGCCAGTTCCGGATGGTCTCTAAGTAAATCAATAATCCATTCCATAAAGCAATCTGTTTAATTATTACTTCATGGAAACGATTTTCACCCCAAAAGGTTCGGTATAAAGAGGCAATGTTTACTCGCGTGCTACATCTTCACCAAGTCCAGAATCAAAGGAATATCCATCGTGGAGACATTCATCAGCAACAGGCTGTCGGCATCGTTCAGAATCAGTTCACGGAACGTCTCCTCGCCCACCAGCTGGAAACACTTGCGATAATACGTCGTAGCCTTGGCATAGTGGCGGTTCACCCAATGCATGTGGCCAATGTTGAGCAGGTCGCCCTCGCTATTCTCGATTCCCCCGTCCTCTATCATCTGATAAAAGCGACCGGCCTGTACCATCTTTCCCGCCATCAGCGAATACCAGGCGATGGCCCGCCAGACGGTGACCGACTTTTCGTCCAGATAGTGCACCTTAAAGAAGCGCTTGAATGCCTCGTCGTAGCGCTCCAGCTTGGCCAGGCAGTTTCCTGTCTGCAACTGCAGGTTCAGGTCATCAGGTGCAATGGTCTCAGCCTTCAGATAATAACGGGCCGCCTTTTCAAACTCTCCAATATAGTTGTAGCATTGGGCCAGATGGGTCAGGTTCCACAGGTTGTCGGGGCGCAGTGCGTCAGCCTGCTCATAGTGACTGACCGCTTCATCATACCGCTTGAGTTGCTGCATGCAGAAGCCACGTTTCTGGGAAATCTCGAAATTCGGCTCTGTCAACATCTCCAATGAGCTGTACATCATTTCGGCCTCCTCGTAGAGCTTTTGAGTGAAGAGGAACATAGCCACCTCATGCAAGTGGGCTGCATCGTTAACCAAGGGTTGCAACAGGTCGCAATACTGCAAATTGGTCTCCTCCTCAAACACATCCACAAACTCGTGCTTGCGTGAGAACAGTTTATAGAACCGGTAGACGTTCTGCACATACTTCTTGCAGACATTGCCCCGGTTGTTCTGCCGTGCATAGAGGTCTTTCAACTGTTCGCGCATTTCATCGGTCAACACCGGCACATGCTTCCCCATCATCTGCCGGGTGCTTTGCGGGAGTCCGGTCAGGAAGAGGTAAAGCGAGTAGCTGTCCGAGTCACAGAATTCACTGCCCTCAATCATCTGCTGCACCAACTTCAGCTCCGGCGTGTCCTCCCCAATCAGTTCCAGCGATATGTCGGGGTGCTTCGGGTCGAAAGGCAGAAACCAATTGGCCATTTCACGGAAAAAGGGGAAATTCTTCATGTTGGCAAACGAGGCCATGTGGATGTCGGCCCCCGTCGTATACAGGTGGTTCATGATGTTCATCTTGCTTTTCACGTCCTTGCTCTCGATCCACTTCTCCCATTCGGGGTTCATGCCATCCTCCACCACCAAGCTGTCCAGTCCCGTCTTGTCTTTCTTCAGGATGGGGTTTTTCAGCATTTCGGGGATGAACTCCTCGTTCATGAACTTGCTGATTTTCTCGGTCTCACGACTGCGCAGGATGTGCATTTGGGCGTTCTGCAACTCCTTCTTGAAGCCGGGCATCTCCTCGAAGCTCTCCACGCACTGGCGGATGTCGGCACTATTGCGCATCCGATTGTCGTGCATCAGGCATCCCAGGGCGATGCCGACCACAGCCCGCTGGTTCACCACACTGGCCGGATGTAGCCAGGCATCGAAAAGGAAGAGGTACTTCTGTGGGTCATACATTTCCATGAATCCCATGGTGACGCCACTGACACACAATGCGGCCATGTAATCGGGCAGTTGCATGATGAGGTCGGCCACCAACTGACGTTCGCTGGGGCTCCACACATCCGACGTCCACAGGACATTGAACAACAGGTGTTGCACCTCTGCCGTAGGAGTCTGCCCATCCCTCACGATGATGCCCTTCACCCAATCGGCCGCATCATACAGATTTGTCCCATGAGGCGTCTTCATCAGGTCGCGCAAGCTCTTGTAGTAGAGCGTCGTGCCCACCTGGACGTGTATGGCCCTGTGCAGCCTATCGTTCAGTATCAGGCTCTTTGCTATCAGGTTGCAGTACATCTGTCCGCGCTCAGGGTCGGCCATTCCCTGAGCGATAAACTCCAGCATCCGTTGGTATGTCGTCATCAGGTTCTCGTATTCCGAGCGCAGATTCCAGTCCGAAGCCTGTTCCACCAGAGCCTTCATCTTGTCAAAGGCGGCCAACAGCTGCTCATTGCGCAACAGGTCGGCCACTTGGGTATGCAATTCTCCCACCTTATTGATATCCATCATCATGATTCTTCTATGTAATCTATTTCCGTTGAAACTGCAAAAGTAATGGTTTATCCCGCTTGTCCGTATAGTTTTTCTTATTTATTAACAGTCTATTTCACTTTGTGGGAAGGAAAACTGCCAAAGACTGTTTGTCACCACCACAAAAAGCACTATCTTTGCCCCTGTATATGAAACAGATTCTTCCCTTCGCACTCATGTGCCTTGTTGCGGCGGGCCTCATTGGCAGCTGCACCGGACGCCATCACACCGATGATGCCCCCCCACTCCACGACTTGCCACAGATTGAGGACAGCGGCCGTCTGGTGGCACTGACCCTCTACAGTTCCACCACCTATTTCATCTATCGGGGCGAGCCGATGGGTTTCCAATACGAGCTAGCCGAACAGTTTGCCCGCTCCCTTGGCGTGAAGCTTGAGATTGAGGTTGCCGACAACCCCCAGGAGCTGCAACAGATGCTGCTGCAGGGGAAGGGCGACATCATTGCCTGCAACCTGCCCATCACCCTCGAGGGGCGCGACAGCCTGCTCTACTGTGGCGAGGAGGCCGTCACCCACCAGGTGTTGGTGCAGCGGGGCGGAAGGCGCCATCAGCCCCTGACCGATGTCACCCAACTGATTGGGAAGGAGGTCTATGTGAAGCCCGGGCGTAGCCTCAACCGCCTGCGCAACCTCAACAAGGAACTGGGCGGAGGCATCGTCATCCGCGAAGTGGCCACCGACAGCCTGACCGAGGAGGACCTCATCTCACAGGTGGCACTGGGCAAGATAGCCTACACCGTGTGTGACAATGAGGTGGCCAAGCTGAACCGCACCTATTACCCCCAACTGAACATCAGCCTGCAGGTGGGGCTCGACCAACGCTCGTCGTGGGCCGTGCGCAAAGACCAGCCCCTGCTGGCCGCCGCAGCCGACCAGTGGCACCAGCGGAATGCCACGTCGCCCTCCTACAAGGCCAGCATGAAGCGCTACTTCGAACAGGCAAAGGCACAGCCCCACTACTACATCCTTTCGGTGAAGGATGGCAAGATATCCCACTACGACCACCTGTTCAAACAGTATGCCGACAGCATCGGGTGGGACTGGCGCCTGCTGGCCTCGCTGGCCTACAAGGAGTCGAACTTCGACACCACCGTCGTCTCGTGGGCCGGTGCCCGGGGGCTGATGCAGCTGATGCCACGCACCGCCCGTGCCATGGGGGTGCCCGAGGGGATGGAGCACAATGCCGAGGCAAGCGTGAAGGCCGCCACCAAGTACCTGCGGCTGATGGAGCGCAGCTTCAGGAGCATTGCCGACCCCGAAGAGCGCACCAACTTCGTGCTGGCATCCTACAATGCCGGCATCGGCCACATCTTCGACGCCATGGCACTGGCCGAAAAGTATGGTCACGACAAGCACCGCTGGACCGACAACGTGGAGAAGTACGTGCTGCTGAAGAGCAAGCCCGAGTACCACAACGACCCCGTGTGCCGCAACGGCTACTTCCGCGGGCAGGAGACCTACCAGTTTGTGCGCGAGATACGGGCACGCTATAATATATATAAGGAGAAGATAAAGGGGTGAAGTAAGTAAGTAAGTAAGCGAGTGAATGAGTCAATCAATGAGCAAGTCAATGAGTCAGTTAGTGAGAAATCAGCATGAACCTATTTGATGAAATCAGGCAATACCACCGTGCCGACCTGGCGTTGGCAGAGCGGTATGCGCGACTTTACAGTCTGCTCGAGAGAGTGTGCAAGGAGCTGACGGCCGACTATGGCACCGACTTCTCCAACCTCTTCTCGCGCCTCTATGCCCTCTGTCGGCAGACGGGGCTGGGGCGCACCCCCATCGAGCGCTTCCGCATGAATGCCCGCCGGGTGATGCGGGGCGAGGTGGTGCCCACGGCCGACGACTACCTCTACGACCTGAAGGCCCTGTGCGAGGCCATCAGCCACTTCTGCCACCTCCCCATCCCGCCCGACATGGCGGCGGTGCTGCCTGCCCAGTGGCGGGCACAGGCCGACGTCCCCCACCGCACGACGGTGGCCAAGCGCATACGCCTGGTGGTGGACCATTGGGACGAGCGCTTCGTCTACGGCTACAGCGATGAGTGGCAGCCCGACACCCTCCTGCGGGCCGATTTCACGGTCTCTGACGCCTTCCACGACCTGCCCCAGCTACTCCACCAAGGCGCCCAGCTCAACCTGCTGACCGTGGCCACCGATGGGGAGGGCACGCTGCTGCCCGAGCTGTTTGTGTTGCAGCCCGACTACCTGATTGACATCAGTGCCCTGGCCGAGTGTGTGCAGAGCTATGGCAGCCACCCGCTGAACTACCTGGTGAGCAAGTTCCGCCCCCGCGAGACCACCCACCACATTCTGTTGGGAAATGCCGCCAACCAGTTCCTCGACGACTGTGTGAACGCCACGCCCGACCGCCCCGCCACCTACGGTCAGTCGATCCGCAAGGTGTTTCGCGACGCCCCCCTGGCCTACACTGCCTGCGAGGGCATCGACCGCGACTACTTCCAGCGGGCCGAGGCCCAGTTCCGTGCCATCCGCGAGACGGTGCAGGCCGTCTTCAACTCGCCCACGTGCCAGATCGACAAGGACGGGGCGCTGCTCGAGCCCTCGTTCCTCTGTGAATGCCTGGGCCTGCAGGGGCGCATGGACTTCCTGCAGGGCGACTTCCGCAACCTGATAGAGCTGAAGTCGGGCAAGGCCGAGGGGATGGGTGCCGCCCTGCGTCCCCGCGAGAGCCACGCCCTGCAGATGGCGCTCTACAAGGAGGTGCTCTTCTACAGCCTCGACATTCCCCGCGAGGCCGTCAGCAGCTACCTCTTCTACTCGCAATACCCCAAGCTCTTTGCCGAGCGCAGTGCCAAGGCTCAGATACAGCGGGCCATGGCCCTGCGCAACCACATCGTGGCGGGCGAGTGGCAGCTGATGGCCGACGGCGGACGCTCCCAACTGCCCGCCATCACCCCCGACATGCTGAACACCCGCCAGGCGAAGGGCCGCCTGTGGACCCACTTCCAGCGCCCCCAGCTCGAGGCTTTTCTGGCCCCCCTGCACACGGCCGATGAGCTGACGATGGACTACTTCCACACCTTTGCCGCCTTCCTTGCCCGCGAGCAGTTCATGGCCAAGATGGGCGACGCACGCCCCGACGGCAACAACGGATTTGCCGCCACGTGGAACACCGACGCCTCCACCAAGCTCGCTGCGGGCGAGATGATGACCGGCCTGCGCATCCGCCACTTCGTCGAGGGCGAAGGCATCGAGAAGGTGGTGCTCGACATGCCCCCCGGCGACGAGGCCACGCTGCCCAACTTCCGCACGGGCGACATCGTGATGCTCTACCAGCGCGAGTCCCTCGAGGCCAATGCCACCAACCGCCAGGTGCTGCGCGGCACCATCGAGCGCCTGACCTCCACCAGCCTGGTGGTGGCGCTGAAAAACCGCCAGCGCAACGCCCAGGTGTTCCACCCCGAGAGCCCCTATGCCATCGAGCACGACTTCATGGATGCCTCCTACGGCCCCCTCTACCGCGGCCTCTACGCCCTGCTCACCACCCCCGCCCACCGGCGCGACCTGTTGCTGGGCAGGCGACGCCCCGAGGCCGATGCCACGCTCGCGCTGACGGGCACCTACCTCACCCCCCAGATTGACGACATTGTGCTGCGGGCCAAGCAGGCACGCGACTACTTCCTGCTCGTGGGTCCGCCGGGCACGGGCAAGACCTCGGTGGCCCTGCGCTCCATGGTGGAGGAGCTTCACAGCCGGCCCGACAGCCAACTGCTGCTGCTCTCCTACACCAACCGCGCCGTGGACGAGATGTGCGACATGCTCGAGAGCATCGCCCCCACCCCGCCCCCCTACCTGCGCATCGGCGGCGAACTGTCGTGCGACGAGCGCTTCCGCCCCCATCTGCTGAGGGAGATGGCAGCCACGTGTGACACCCGCCACGAGGTGACGGCCCTGCTCGCCCGGGTGCGCATCGTCGTGGGCACGGTCAGCAGCATCAGCGGCCACCCCGAGCTGTTCCGCCTCAAGCGGTTCGACGTGGCCATCATCGACGAGGCTTCACAGATACTCGAGCCCCACCTGCTGCCCATCCTCTGTGCCCACCAGGGCGCGGAGTGTGCCATCGGCAAGTTCATCCTCATAGGCGACCACAAACAGCTGCCCGCCGTGGTGCTCCAGCGCCCCCAGGAGTCGGCCGTCCACAGCCCCGCCCTGCAGGCCATCGGGCTGACCGACTGCCGCCACTCGCTCTTCGAACGCCTCCACCGCCTGCAGGCCGACGACCCCGCCACCACCGCCATGCTCCACCGCCAGGGGCGCATGCACCCCGCCATCAGCCACTTTGCCAACCTCCACTTCTACGGCGGCCGGCTCGACGTGGTGCCCGTGGCCCACCAGACGGCCCCCCTGGAGTGGACCCGCCACGACGCCACCGACCCCATGCAGCGGCTCGTGGCCACGCGCCGCACCGGCTTCATCCATTCGCCCTACCCGCCCGCCGAAGACTCCCCCAAGGTGAACCGCCACGAGGCACGCACGGCCGCCCGCCTCGTCGAGGCTATCCATGCCCTGTGCCAGCGAAACGGGCTCCCCTTCGACCCCGCCCGCCGCGTGGGCATCATCGTCCCCTTCCGGGGCCAGATTGCCACCATTGCCCACGAGCTGAGTACCCTGGGCATCGCCGGCACCGAGGCCATCACCATCGACACCGTCGAGCGCTACCAGGGCAGCCAGCGCGACATCATCATCTTCAGCACCACCGTGAGCCAGCCCTACCAGCTGGGCATCCTCTCGGTCACCGCCCAGTGCGACGGCCAGCTCGTCGACCGCAAGCTGAACGTGGCTCTCACCCGTGCCCGCAAGCAGCTCTTCATCCTGGGAAACACCCACCTGCTCAGCCAGAGCGATATATACAGAAGGTTGATTGAGGCGATGGAAGGGGGGATTGTGAATCTCTAGACACGGATTTTTTAGGCACGGATGACACGGATTTATTTCTTTAGACAAAGGTAACTAAAACTCCTCCCCTAAGTTAGGGGAGGTGTCCGAAGGACGGAGGAGTGTGTCAGAGTGCAGGCGCCTTTACGACAGACTCCCTCCCCCCTTCGGGGTAGCCTACGGCCTCCGTCGCACAGGGCACTGTGCTCCCCTCGCAAGGCGCGAATTGACATCGAGTCAATTCTCCATCGGCCTTGCTACGCCCTTTAACTTAGAGGGAGAGTTGTAGTTACCTTTATCTAAAGAAATAAATCCGCGTAATCCGCGAAGTTTCCTTGAGCGGATAGCGAAAAATCCGTGCCTAAAAAAGGGTCAGTCCGAAAAGTCGGTTGTATATAATTGGTTTACATGATGTCTCTGTCATTCTGAACGCAGTGAAGAATCTGTAAACGCAAGCAGAACACTATAATGCTGACGTATTCAGATTCTTCACTGCGTTCAGAATGACAGAGACGGCATAATTTACAAATGGGTTTTAGGACTGGCCCCTAAAAAAGGCGTAATCAACAAAACAACAAAAGCGCCCCCCACCACATGCGGGAAGCGCCTTCGTTTTCACCTTATTTCATATACAGTTTCATCATCTCTCCCCTCCATAGAGGACGTAGCGAGGCCGATAGAGGATTGACTCGATGTCAATCCGCGCCGTAGCGAGGGGAGCACAGTGCCCTGTGCGACGGAGTCGGGGCCGGAGGTGGGTCTGTCGAGCGTGGGTCTTCTCCTTACAGCGGATTACCCCCCGTTCCACTGCCGCCGTCGCCCGTGTCGGTCGAGCCGCTGTCGGACGTGTCGCCCGACTCGGAGTTTGCCTTGGGGCGGTCGATGGAAAGTTCCACCGAGTTGGCGGCCTGCTTCATGGCTGCCTTGGGGGTGAAGACGATTTTCGGGGTCTTCAGCGCCTTCTCCACGGTCACCTCCTCGGCCGAGTCCATCATCTTGGAGGGCACGGTCAGGCGGAGCGAGCCCAGGTCGGCCAGGTCCACACTCATGCCCATGGCGAGGGCATCGTTCACCACACTGCTCAGGCTGGTGAGGGCGTTGCGCACGTCACCGGCGGAGAGCGAAGTCTCGCGCACAATACGGTCGATGACCATCTTGTTCGTCATCTTCTGTTGCATCTTGGGATAGGCGTAGTAAACGGTCTGTCCCTTGCGGTCACCAATTGTAATGGTTCTAGTTTTAATCTCAAAGTCAATCATAAAACTTAACAAATTAAACATTAATACTATAATTAACTAACACTGTTTCGTAAATACTCCAAATAGGTCACTGTGACCTATCATCATGGGTCACTGTGACTCATCATCAAGGGTCACTGTGACTCTTGCCCATGGGTCACTGTGACCCTTAAAACACCCCCTTTTTGCCCTTTCGGGGGCATAAATGGGGGATTTTCGCTTCGGGTTGCTGAGATACATATTTTTTCTTTACATTTATCATTCTGTTCCGTTTCCCCCCGTGGGGACGGGTTTCTATCACTCCGTCTCCCCCTCTGTTTCCGCTTCGGATGGGACGTAGTCCTGCACCGTCCATCCTGTGGGGATGCCGCTGCTGCCGGTTTTCGACCAAGTTGCTTCGCTGTTCTTATAGAAGGTGCCGCTTGAGGCCACGCCATCCACCCAGTGATAAATGACTTGCCCCTAAGGCACCGCACCCCGCTCACGCAAAGCGCCCCGCTGCACAGAGCCGCTCGTGAACGGCTCCGTGCAGCGGGGCGCCTTGCCCTCGCACGTACATTCTATTATATATATACAGATACTTACTTGCCAACAAATTATCTGATATTTGCAAATGTTTGGTCATATTTCTTAGGGGATTTATTCAGGCCACGAAGGTAAAGATAAATCCCGAAAGATGTACACCACGTATACACTTTTTAAGAAAAAAGTTGCATGGCGAAGAGGGGGGGCGTCGGCCTACGCCTTGCCATACCCGCTGAAGTAGCGCATGAACTGGGTGCGGCCATAGAGGCGGGCCCCCTCGGGCGAGGCCATGTTCATGCGGCCACGGAAGGAGTCGAGGGTGGCGTGGCCATGCTCGTGCATCCACTGGCGGAGCTGGTCGGTCATCACCCCGATGCGCCGGGAGCCGTTCCAGAAGAGCGTGGTGCACACCTCCACGGCCGAGGCTCCGGCCAGCAGGGACTTCACCACCGCCCAACCGTCGTGCACCCCGCCCGAGACGGCATAGTCCAGCCGCGGCACACGGGCCGAGCAGATGCCCACCCAGCGCAGGGCGTCGCACAGGTCGGAGGGGCGCGTCCACATCTCGCCGGCATGGAAGCGGAGGCTCTCCACCGCAATGTCGGGCCGGTAGGGGCGGTTGAACATCACCACCGCCGCCGCCCCGCAGGCATAGAGCTGGTCGACAAGGGCCACGGGGTTGGTCAGGTTCATCCCCAACTTCACGATGACGGGCAGGGCAACGTAGCGGCGCACCTGCTCCAGAATCTCGATGTGGCGCCGCTCGTAAGTGCCATACTCATCGTGCACCCCGGTCTGCACCTCCATGATGTTCAGCTCCAGGGCATCGGCCCCGGCCTGCTCCACAAAGCCGGCATACTGAGCCCACTCGGTGCGGGTGGTGCAGTTGATGCTGGCAATCACGGGGATGGAGCACCGCCGCTTGGCCTCCTCAATCAGGCCGATGTGCTCCGACAGGGAGTGGGCACGCAGGTAGGTGGTCAGGTAGTCGTCGGCCCCCGCCGCAGCAGGGTCGTACCAGCGGTCGTGCTCCTGCATGATCTGCTCCTCGAAGATGGACTTCAACACCACGGCTCCCGCCCCGGCCTCCTCGAGGGCCTGGCACTTGGCAGCCGTGTCCGTCAGCCCCGAACTGCTGACAACAATGGGATTGCGCAACGGCAACCCCGCAAAAGTGGTTGATAAGGTGTTCATACGCGTGGCTGTTTTCCTGTTCTTTTTTTTACTCTTTCCCAAGGGAACAATCAGCCACCGGAAATGGTTCACACGGAGGCAAAGGCGCACCGGGTGGGGACACATCATCATAATAATAAAAGGAAAGAGAGGGTGCCCCCACGCATTGGGGACACCCTCTCCGATAAGGATTTTTGGAAGAAAGGGAGGAGTGAATTACTTCATCACCTTCTCCACAACGACAGCACCGTTAGCGTATGTCTTGCGAACGATGTTAATGCCCTGCTGAAGCTTGTTCAGCTGCACACCATTGGCGTTGAAGATTTCAGTGCTGACAACTGCTTGTCCGGCAATGACTCCTTCGATGCTTTCAGAATCAACAGCCACAGCGGCTTCACCCAAACCACCCATTTCGTTGGCGGCACGCACTGAGTAGGTGGCAGTGGCGTCATCGACGGTATAAGTGGGTTCAGTAGTGAAATCGATGACCTTGCCATCCTTGCAGACAGCCCACAGGAGGACATAGTCGCTGTTGTCCCACGTGATGACAGAGTTCTCAATCTTCACGTTTGTGGGAGCTGAAGCTTGCTCGGTGGCAGCAGTGGGATCCCAATCACCGAACATATTGGCCATGTTACCGATTTCGGCAGCCTCAACGGCAGTCAACACTGGTTCGTTGGGGTTGGGAGTTTCATTACCCAACTGCTTCACACGACCGGTCAAGTCAACAGCTGTACCTGCAGCAGTCGTGCTGTTGTATTCAGCAAAGCGTGTGCAACCACCAGCACTCATATTGGTCCAACCGGCTGCGGTAGGCAGAGCTTCCATTACACAGTCGATGTAATAGGTTTCGGCAGCTTCTGTCCAAGGACGACCCAAGTAGTAATTTCCATTCACGGCTTCATTCTCGCCCTTAATGACGCAGTCCTTGAATACGTAACCATACTTCACGTTGTTACGCGGAGCTACGATATAACCGCCCTTTTCACACATCACGATGTCAACGGCATTGAAGAACACGTCGCCACTACCACAGATGAAGTCGGTGCGTCCGCGGATGACACCACCCTCGAAGTAATAGAGGCTGTTGCCATTGTCGGACACGTAGGTGTCTTGGTAAGCCCAGAGGCAAACATCCTTACAGATAGTCTTGTTACCACCGTCAACGAGAACAACGTTACGTCCGCGACTGTCGGGAGTATTGGACTTCAAGGTAATGTCTTCGAAGTAGGTGTTGGTGGCACCACTTTGGAGGTAGAGCAAACCGCTGGTGCGGATACCTTCAAGCGGATGAGCAGGCCCCCATTGGCCGTCAAAGGACTCGGTGGTCATGTAGTTGGCGACACTGGTTTCAGCCATATCTTCACCAATGATTGACACGTTGGGAGTGTTAAAGTAGGTTTTCGGATCAGCATAGCTCTTACCATCAGCACCTGTCACCTGCACATCATTGTTTCCAGGAATGATATGCTGTCCCTTCTTCACGAAGATGCGGAAGCGCTGGCTCTTGTCAGAGCGTGCAGCTGCGGCCTCGAGAGCCTCCTTGAAGTTACCGTCATCGGGCACAATGAAGTCATAGAGAGCCTTAGTGACAGCGGGCTTGGTTTTGGTGGCGAAATTCACAGTGATGACCTCGGTGATGGCATTGTCCGTCAAGTCGCTGATGCTGTTTGCAGGAAGTGAGAAGGTGTATTCAGTTGAATATTCCAAGCTCTTGTACTCGAACATGACGCTCTTTCCTGAAACAACGGGAGTGAGTTCTACACCGTTCAGTGTTGCAACTGCACCTTCGGCCACTTTCACCTTCTCGTCGAATGACAAGACTACCTTACCGTTGGCAGAAGCATTGGTGGCACCTTCCTTCGGAGTTGTAGAGACGAGGACAGGAGCCTTGCCGTCGTCAACCAACTTCATGGTACCGGTCACGAAGATGTTGGTGATAGAAGTACCGTCGTTGTCAGAAGTCGAACCATCCATCTTAGAAGATGTGTCAGCTTTCCAGCGGATATAGAGTTCCTTCTGGTTATTGGCCTCAGCAGGCAGTGCAAACTCGCCCGGAGTCCAAGTCTTCACAGCCGACAT
Source organism: Bacteroidaceae bacterium (assembly GCA_017464815.1). Taxonomy (GTDB): domain Bacteria; phylum Bacteroidota; class Bacteroidia; order Bacteroidales; family Bacteroidaceae; genus Phocaeicola_A. The sequence continues at coordinate 18,007 of JAFTYI010000051.1, forward strand.
ATTGATAGAGCCGATGAGCGTCCAAGTTTCGTTGTCGAGTGAATACTCTACATCCTGCTTCTGATAAGCATTGTAGTTGTAGAGCATCTCTGCATATACTTTGATGTCGGTAAAGGCTTCTGCGTTCACCTTAATCTGATAGTAGTATGTACCGATAGCAACATTGTTTCTCCAGTTTACGGCAGCAGGCTTGCCTTCATAACCACCGGCAGCTTCTTGGCTCTTGTCCAACCAACCGCTGGTGTTGCCTTCTGCATCGCGGAGAACGAGCTGGTCGGCATCGTTATCAGCTGCGGCAAAGTCGGCCACACGGCCATCGCCACCACGGCGGATGAAGTCCCAACCGGCAATGAAGTCAACGCTGGCTTCATACTTGGCTGTGAGAGTAACGTCTTGAGTCATGCTCACCACAATCTCGCTGGCTGTCTCGTCGTTGCTCCATCCGGCAAAATTCATGATGTAGTTGTTAGAGGTGGTCAAGGTCACTTTGGTGCCCTCTTCATACATATTCTTGCCGTCAACAATTGTAGGAGCAGGATACCACTGTACCATGTAGTCGTTGGCTGGAGCCTCTACGGTGAGGTCAAGAGCATAAGTATTCACCTTCACGAAGTTAGCAGTGAGAGTTTCGTCGGCAGACACTTCCCAAGAGAATTTGGCATCGGTAGAAACTTCTTCACCGGCAGCATTTGTCCAGTTCACAAAGTTGTAACCAAAGTTTTCAGTAGCTGTCAGAGTCACTGCTGAACCCTCTTCATAAGAAGTGCTGATAGGATAGATAGTGGCGGCACCAGCCTCTTCCATATTGATAGCTGGAGTGACAGCATACTTAGCCACCTCGGCAACTGTACCATTGACAGTACCATAGATGCGAATGTCACTGAAACCACCTTCTTTGCTTGCACCCACACCCACTGTAGCACTCAATGCAAAGCCTTCTGTAGAAGTAAACTTGGCCTGTTGCTCAGCTGTCAGTTCGATAACAAACTGATGAGTAGAATTCGAGTTCTTGGCAAACTTGTCCTTATTTGCATCATGATTAGCGCGAGGAGCTGTAAAGTTGCCCAACGTTTCAGTAGTACCATCAGCCAATATCGCTGTTACGGTCACACCATTTTCAGCGTCAGTACCGAAGCGCTGGATATAACCGGAAACCTTAGTCGGAGTGAACGACAGACCTCTTGCAGGCTTAACGCCCCACTCTACTGCCTGAGTAGCACCTGAGGGTTTCAATTTCAAGAATACGACATCATCAATACCACCGTCACCGGCCGTACGCTTGCCTGTACCTGTGATTTCAAGGTCACCAGTATTGACTGAAGCCATACTGAATGCACCTTCAGGGGAGGTGGTATAAGCTGTAGCATAATCGGCAGTGCTGTTGAACGGCCATGTTACACAAGCCTCGGTATTTTCAAATACGGTGCCAGAATAATCTTTCTCTACAAAAGGAAGGACAATCTGAATCCAACGGTAGTAAGATCCGTCACCGATAACCACCTCAACCGTCTCATCCTTGTCTCCTACGGTATAGTTGATGGTATTACCGCTAGTGTAGTCGCTCTGACCATCAATTGTTGTAGTAGTAATTGCATTGTAAGCCTCCATAGATACCACTGCACCCATGCATGAAGGCAGGACAAATTTGGTACCTTCGTTCATCTGTGCCAAGTCATTCCAGTTAGCATTGGCAATCTTACCTCCATTGTTGGTGTCAAAGTCAACCTTCACATCGATAGTCTCACCATTTACCACGGCTTGACCCACCCAAATTCCTGTCTGACCCTGGAAACCGACGACGGGAGCACCTGACTTCTGCTGGAAGTCCCACTTAAGGGTCACTGCATCCTTGCGATCGCCCAAAGCTACCGTATTTTCAGTGAAGACAGGAGTCAACGTCATGTCGGCAGTAGGAGCAATCTCTGCACCGATAGCATATGTGTCGGTCCCGTCTGTCCAACCAGTCAGTGTCTTACCTTCTACATAGAGAGTAAAGTTGGCAGGAACAGTCACCTTACCTTCACCTACAACCACTTTAACGGATGCGGGTACAACAGTTCCTTCGCAAACCACATCACCAAGTGAGTAGTTTACAGTAGCCTCCTTGACAATTTCAGTTACTTTCTCTACAGAGAGATAGGGGCAATAGCTAGGGATGCTGATAGTCAACGTTGTAGCCTCACCTGTATAATATGCATACGAAATCAGGTCATCAGCCTTGCTTCCTTCCCAGCAACCGGCACCACCAGCAGCAAACGAAGCAACTTCATTGCCAGCTGCATCTGTCACCTTGATAGTATGACCGGCAAATTGGCAACCACCGATACCAATCTTCACCGAACCTTCCACCTTTACAGTGGCAGTAGTACCTGACCATCCGTGGCTATTCCACCACTTACCGCTAAGAATCACATCGGCAGTAGCATCGTCAGCAGCCACACGAGTGAGCGACCCATCTTCGCCAATAACCAAACCCAAAGATACGTCTACACGAGCATCTTCGTTCTTCTCTGAAGCCTCCAAGAATGAGCTTTCAGACAAGTCAATCTTCACATCCTTGAACGCTGCCATTGCCGGAAGGACTCCCGCCAAGGCCACCCAGACAAGGACGAACTTGAATAAGTTTTTAATGTTCATAATAGAAATTGTTAATAAAGTAATTAGTTAATAAAATTGTTTTCTCCAATTCATCTGTGGGCGCACACGAATATGTGAACAAAACATGCTCCACAGGATGCAGATGCATTCAAATCAGCGTGCAATATTAGCACATTTTATTCAAGAGGCCAAAAAAAATATGAAAGAATTTGGGAAGCGGTGAATAACTTTTCCCTTTTTTATGTTATAAAACATGTTTTTCGGGGGATAATGAGGAGGATATTAAGGAGAAAAGACGTATCTTTGCACGATTTTAGTTTTTTGAATAGAAATTAGGAACAAATAAAAAAAGAAACGATATGAACTACGCATTAGTGACTGGCGGAAGCCGGGGAATCGGACGTGCGGTGTGCGTCAAGTTGGCCCAGATGGGCTACCACGTTGTTGTGAACTATGTGTCAAACGATGCTGAGGCGGAAAAGACGCTTGAGCTTATCCGCGAGGCGGGAAGCGATGGCGAATTGCTGAAGTTCGACGTGAGTGACGCTGAAGCCACACTGACCGCCATCGAGGGTTGGCAGGATGCCCATGAGGGAGAGTTTATCGAAGTGGTGGTGAACAATGCCGGCATCCGCAAGGACAACCTGCTCTTGTGGATGGAGCAGGAGGACTGGAGCCGCGTGTTGGGCATCGGCTTGCACGGCTTCTACAATGTCACCCGCCCGTTGCTGAAGGCCATGTTGGTGAAGAAGCGCGGTCGCGTGGTGAACATGGCCAGCGTGTCGGGCTTGAAGGGGTTGCCCGGCCAGTGCAACTACTCGGCTGCTAAGGGAGGCATGATTGCCGCCACCAAGGCGTTGGCTCAGGAGGTGGGCCGCAAGGGTGTGACGGTGAACGCCGTAGCTCCCGGATTCATCCGCACCGACATGGTGGAGGGGTTGGACGAAAAGGCTCTGAAGGGGACCATCCCCTTGAACCGCTTCGGCGAGCCGGAGGAGGTGGCCGAGTTGGTGGGCTTCCTCGTGTCGGACAAGGCCGCTTACATTACTGGTGAATGCATTTCCATCAACGGAGGATTGTATTAATCTATAAATTATTAATTATGAATTATTAATTATGAATTATACATTCAAGACCATAACTTTGACTTTTGCCTTGATGCTCTGCACATTGATGCGGGCGCAAGATAATCAGACCATTTTGGCACAGATTGAAAAGGCCAATGCAGCCATCACCTCCATCGAAGGGAAGTTTGCACAGACGAAAACCATTGCCGCCAATGGCAAGGAAATCAAGTCGGACGGCACCATCTATCTGAGCGAGTCGGACAAGATGGCCATGCATTACAATGCGCCTTCGACCGACCTGCTCATCATCAACGGCGAGCGCTTCTACATGATTCGCGGAAAGAAGAAGAACAACTTCAACACCGAGAAGAACAAAGCCATGCGAAACCTGCGCAACACCTTGCTCTATTGCGTACACGGCAAACCTGCCCAATTGGCCGAGGAGAACAATGCCGACATCAGCGTGAGCAACGACAAGGAGAGCACCATCGTCACACTCACTTCCCAGAAGAAGACGCCGCGCGGCTATGAGAGAATCGCGCTCAACTACGACGCAAAGACTCACCTGCTCACCCGCATGGAGATGGTCGAATGGGGAGGAAACAGCACCGTCTACGAGATGAACGGCCTGAAACTCAATGCCGACATCGACGCTTCGGTGTACGTCATCCCCGAAAAGTAAGGCTATCCTTTGCCCGTTTCTGAAAAAATCAGTAACTTTGCGCCCTATATAATGTAATTAAGGTGTAAGATAAACGTAAATATACACAAAGCTATGAGCAACCAACGATACATGATGCGTGGCGTTTCGGCCTCGAAGGAAGATGTGCACAATGCCATCAAGAACATTGACAAGGGTCTCTATCCCAAAGCATTCTGCAAGATTATCCCTGATATCTTGGGAGGCGACCCTGAGTATTGCAACATTATGCACGCCGACGGCGCTGGCACAAAGTCGTCGCTGGCCTACCTCTATTGGAAGGAGACGGGCGACCTCAGTGTGTGGAAAGGTATTGCACAGGATGCACTCATCATGAACATCGACGACCTGCTTTGCGTGGGCGCCGTAGACAACATCCTGGTGAGCTCCACCATCGGACGCAACAAGCTGCTGGTGCCGGGCGAAGTAATCAGTGCAATCATCAACGGCACGGATGAGTTGCTGGCCGAGCTTCGCGAGATGGGCGTAGGCGTCTATGCCACCGGTGGCGAAACGGCCGACGTGGGCGACCTCGTGCGCACCATCATCGTAGATTCAACCGTGACTTGCCGCATGAAGCGTAGCGACGTGATTGACAATGCCAACATCCGTCCGGGAGACGTGATTGTGGGTCTTGCCTCTTACGGACAAGCCACTTACGAAAAGGAGTACAACGGCGGCATGGGTAGCAACGGACTCACGAGCGCCCGCCACGACGTGTTCAGCAAATACCTGGCCGAGAAGTACCCCGAGAGCTACGACGCAGGAGTGCCCGACGAACTGGTGTATAGCGGTGGCCTCAAGCTGACCGATGCCGTAGAGGGCAGCCCCATTGACGCGGGCAAACTGGTGCTTTCACCCACGCGTACTTACGCCCCCGTAGTGAAAAAACTTTTGGATAACCTGAGAAAAAATATCCACGGCATGGTGCATTGCTCAGGCGGTGCACAGACAAAGGTGCTCCACTTCGTGGGCGACAATTGCCGTGTCATCAAAGACAACCTCTTCCCCGTGCCTCCCCTCTTCAAAACCATCAAGGAGCAGAGCAACACCGACTGGGCAGAGATGTACAAGGTGTTCAACATGGGTCACCGCCTGGAGGTTTACCTTGCACCCGAATATGCCGAAGAGGTCATTGCCATCTCGAAGAGCTTCGGCATCGACGCACAAATCGTCGGCCGTATCGAGGAGAGCAACGGACAGAAGGAATTGGTCATCAAGAGCGAGTTCGGAGAGTTCAAATACTAAACAAACATTATGGAAATACTGCTCATTGTATGCCTCGTCATCTGCTTCTTCGCATGGCGACAATTCTTCAGACAAATCAAGAAGAACAAGTAAGGCGGACATCAGTCAAGGACTAAGGTGACATCATCCTAGGGCTAAGGTGACATCATCCTAGGGCTAAGGCCACCTTAACCCTAGGCTAAGGTTCTTTAACAAAAGCGAGGGAAAATCTTCGGGATTTGAAGAAGGAAAAAAGAGAGATTATGAACAAAAAGAAGATTATCATTATCATAGCAGCTGCGGTAAGCATGTCTTGCTTATTAGGAATGTTTAACTACCTATTAGACACATGGGAATCAGACGGATGGTTCCGCAAAGTCATCAGTTTCTTTGCTCTTTTAGGATGGGTACACATAACCTACAACATGATAACGCTGAAATATAAATGGATAAGGAAATTAGCTGAGTAAATGGCCGATAACAACACCATATTAGAGAAACTCGAAGGGTTGATTGCCCGCTTTGAGGAGGTTTCAACACTCATCACCGACCCGAACGTGATTGCCGACCAGGCACGCTATGTGAAACTGACGAAGGAATACAAAGACCTGAGCGAAATCATGCGTGTGAGGAAGGAGTACGTGGAAGCACTCGGCGGATTGGAGGAGGCAAAGCAACTGCTCCTGACCGAAAGCGACCCCGAGATGAAGGAAATGGCTCGCGAAGAGGCCAACCTCTGCGAAGCACGCATCCCCCAACTGGAGGAGGAGATAAAACTCCTGCTCGTGCCGGCCGACCCGCAAGACGACCGCAATGCCATCCTTGAGATACGTGGCGGCACGGGAGGCGACGAAGCGGCCATCTTTGCCGGCGACCTCTTCCGCATGTACGCCAAGTATTGCGAATCGAAGGGGTGGCGCATGGAGGTGTCGAGCGCAAGCGAAGGAGCCTCGGGCGGATACAAGGAAATCATCTGCTCGGTGACGGGCGACAAGGTATATGGCACACTGAAGTACGAGTCGGGCGTACACCGCGTGCAACGTGTGCCGGCCACGGAGACACAAGGCCGTGTGCACACCTCGGCGGCATCCGTAGCCGTGCTCCCCGAAGCGGAAGCCTTCGACGTGGAAATCAACGAGGGTGAAATCAAGTGGGACACCTTCCGTTCAAGCGGTGCCGGCGGACAGAATGTGAACAAGGTGGAGTCGGGCGTGCGCCTTCGCTACAACTGGCGAAACCCCAACACGGGCGAGGTGCAGGAAATCCTCATCGAGTGTACCGAGACGCGCGACCAGCCGAAGAACAAAGAGCGTGCCCTCTCGCGCCTGCGTACCTTTATATATGATAAGGAGCATCAGAAGTACATCGACGACATTGCCGCCAAGCGCAAGACAATGGTTTCGACGGGCGACCGTTCGGCCAAGATACGCACCTACAACTATCCGCAAGGACGCATCACCGACCACCGCATCAACTACACCATCTATAACCTGGCCGCCTTCATGGACGGCGACATCCAGGAGTGTATCGACCAACTGACCGTGGCGGAGAATGCGGAGCGAATGAAGGAGAGTGAATTGTAACAAACATATAAATAGGACACTGAGACACAAAGATACAGAGTTTTTCTTTTATTCTCTGTGACTCCGTGTCTCTGTGTTCAAAAAAAGAAGTAATCATGAACAAACAACAACTGATTGAACAAATCAAACTGAAAAAGTCATTCCTCTGCGTAGGACTTGACACGGACATAAAGAAAATCCCCGAGCACCTTCTGAAGGAGAAAGACCCAATCTTTGCCTTCAACAAGGCTATCATCGACGCAACCGCCCCCTATTGCATCGCCTACAAGCCGAACTTGGCTTTCTACGAGAGCATGGGCGTGAAGGGATGGATTGCCTTTGAAAAGACGGTGGAGTACATCAAGAAGAACTACCCCGAGCAATTCATCATCGCCGATGCCAAGCGCGGCGACATCGGTAACACCTCGCAAATGTATGCCCGCACCTTCTTCGAAGAAATGGACATCGACTCAGTGACCGTGGCTCCTTATATGGGCGAAGACTCGGTAACTCCCTTCCTTACCTACGAGGGCAAGTGGGTCATCCTGTTAGCACTGACCTCCAACAAAGGCTCACACGACTTCCAGCTGACCACCGACACCGAAGGCGAACGCCTCTTTGAAAAAGTACTCCGCAAGAGTCAGGAGTGGGCGAACGACGAAAACATGATGTATGTGGTAGGCGCCACCCAAGGACGCATGTTCGAGGACATCCGCAAGATTGTGCCCAACCACTTCCTGCTGGTGCCCGGCGTAGGCGCACAAGGTGGAAGCCTCGAAGAGGTGTGCAAGTATGGTATGACCAAGGATTGCGGCCTCATCGTCAACTCGAGCCGCGCCATCATCTATGCCGACAAGAGCGAGCATTTTGCCGAAGTGGCCGGCACAGAAGCCAAGAAGGTGCAGGAGCAGATGGCCGAGCAATTGAAAGGAATATTATAAAAACCGACTATTATTTTAGGCACGGATTACACGGATTTACACGGATCCTTTTGTAAAGATACAATTTGTGTAATCCGTGGAGTTCCCTTGAGCGGAGCGAAAAATCCGTGCCTAATAAAATAACCATATGCAAGATCGCAAGATTATCAACGACCCCGTCTTCGGATTCATCAACATACCCAAGGGATTGCTCTACGACGTTGTGACTCATCCCATCCTCCAACGCCTGACACGCATCAAGCAACTGGGGCTTTCGTCCATCGTCTATCCGGGAGCACAACACACACGCTTCCAACATTCGCTGGGCGCCTTTTACCTGATGAGCGAGGCCATCAACACCTTACGACAGAAAGGCAACTTCATCTTCGATAGCGAAGCCGAAGCCGTGCAGGCGGCTATCCTTATGCACGACATCGGCCACGGGCCTTTCTCACATGTGCTTGAACACACACTGGTGAAAGGCGTGAGCCACGAAGATATCTCGCTGATGCTGATGGAACGCATGAACAACGAGATGAAGGGGCAATTGAACCTTGCCATACAGATATTCAAGGACGAATACCCAAAGAAGTTCCTACACCAACTCATCAGTAGCCAATTGGACATGGACAGGCTCGACTACTTGCGACGCGACAGTTTCTACACAGGTGTGACGGAGGGAAACATCGGCTCGGCACGCATTATCAAGATGCTGAACGTGAAGGACGACCATCTAGTGGTCGACTCCAAAGGCATCTACTCGATAGAAAACTACCTGATGGCTCGCCGTCTGATGTATTGGCAAGTGTATCTGCACAAGACCTCCGTGGCTGCTGAAAAGATGCTGGTCAGTGCCTTGCTTCGTGCCAAGGAGCTTGCCGGAAAAGGTGTTGAGCTGTTCGCTTCGCCTGCCTTGCACTTCTTCCTCTACAACGACGTCAATGCCGACTTTTTCAAGTCTTCGCCAATTTGTTTAGAAAATTACATCAAATTAGACGACAATGACATTTGGACCTCCTTGAAAATCTGGTGCGACCATCCCGACACGATTTTGGCAACATTGAGTCAAGGACTTATCAACAGGAAATTGTTCAAAGTAGAGGTAACCGAAAACGCCGTGAATAAAGAAAGGAAAAGAGAAATCCTGCAATCAATTAGCAATCAACTAAATATTTCACTTAAAGAAGCCGAATACTTCCTCTTCATCAATGCCATTGGCAAAGACATGTACAGCAAAGAAGACGATAGCATAGAAATCATGTACAAAGACGGAACCACAAGGGACATTGCATATGCTTCAGATATGCTAAACATATCCACTCTTTCAAAAAAAATCAGAAAATATTATGTTTGTCGCCTACGGATTCCTTAAAAAAAACACCTGAACAACGACAAATATTCGCACATTTGTACGTCAGTTTGAAAAAAAAATGCTTAATTTGCACATGAATAGGGAAAAACAATGCAAAGGAGCATCGGAAATCCCTTCATTAAACCGAATTAACAACAAAAGAACGATTAATAAACATGGAGTTCTCAGCCAAACAGATTGCCGAATACATCCAAGGTGTTGTTGTAGGCGATGAAAATGCGACAGTACAGACTTTTGCAAAAATCGAAGAGGGTATGCCTGGCGCTATCTCCTTCCTTGCAAATCCCAAGTATGCCCCTTACATTTACGAAACCCAATCGAGCATTGTCTTGGTGAACAAGGATTTTGAGCCTGAAAAAGAGATTAAAGCGACGCTCATCAAAGTGGACAATGCCTACGAGAGCGTAGCCAAATTGCTCACACTGTACGAAATGAGCAAGCCGAAGAAGACGGGTATCGATCCATTGGCTTCCGTTGCCTCATCTGCCAAAATCGGAGAGAATGTCTACATCGCCCCCTACGCCGTCATCGGTGAAGGCGTGGTCATCGGCGACAACACACAAATTCATGCCAACGCCGTCATCGGCGACAACGCCAAGGTGGGAAGCAAGTGCATCATCTACCCCAACGCAACCGTCTATCATGAATGCCGCATCGGCAACAACGTGATACTTCATGCAGGAAGCGTGATTGGCGCCGACGGATTCGGCCACGCACCGTCTGCCGACGGATATGAGAAAATTCCTCAAATCGGCATCGTCATTCTCGAAGACAACGTGGAGGTAGGTGCCAACACCTGTATCGACCGCGCCACCATGGGAGCCACCATCATCCGCAAGGGGGTGAAGTTGGATAACCTCATCCAAGTTGCCCACAACGTGGAAGTGGGCGCCAACACCGTGATGGCCTCGCAATGTGGTATTGCAGGAAGCACCAAAGTTGGTGAATGGTGTATGTTCGGCGGACAAGTAGGCGTGGCCGGACACTCCAAGATTGGCGACCGATTGAACGTAGGTGCCCAAACCGGCATCCCTGGCAATATGAAGGGCAACCAAACCGTGATGGGCTCGCCCGCCATCGACGCCAAACTTTTCGCACGTGCATCGGTTATTACCAAAAAGTTACCCGAAATGTACTCAGCCTTGAATGCATTGCAAAAAGAAATCGAAGAATTGAAAAAACAACTGAATAAATAACACATTCTCTCAAGTATATGCTGAAACAAAAGACACTCAAAGGAAGTTTTTCCCTGTGCGGAAAAGGCCTTCATACAGGATTGAGTCTGACCGTTACATTCAATCCCGCTCCTGACAATCATGGATATAAAATCCAACGAATCGATTTGGAAGGACAACCCACCATCGACGCGGTAGCCGAAAACGTGGGAAACACCACCCGTGGCACCGTGCTTTGCAAGGGCGACATCAAGGTGAGCACCATCGAGCATGCCATGGCAGCCCTCTACGCTGCTGGTATCGACAACTGCCTCATTCAGGTAAATGGCCCCGAATTCCCCATCTTGGACGGCAGTGCCAAGTTTTACGTAGAAAACATCCAACGCGTAGGCATCGAAGAGCAAAGTGCCGTGAAAGATTACTACATCATCAAATCGAAAATCGAGTATAAAGATGAAGAGACCGGTTCTTCCATCATGATTCTTCCCGACGAAAACTTCAGCGTAAATGTGTTAATCTCGTATGACTCACAAGTACTCTTCAATCAGTTTGCCACCTTGGACAACATGGAGAACTTTGCTTCAGAGATTGCCTCAAGCCGAACGTTCGTCTTCGTGCGTGAAATTGAGCCTCTGTTGAACGCTGGTTTAGTAAAGGGAGGCGACTTGGACAACGCTATCGTCATCTATGAGCGTCAAATGGACCAAGAGCGTTTCGACAAGTTGGCCGATGTCATGGGAGTGCCTCACATGGATGCCAGCAAACTCGGCTACATCAATCACATCCCCTTGGTACACTCCAACGAACCTGCCCGCCACAAACTGCTCGACATCATTGGCGACTTGGCACTCATTGGCAAGCCCATCAAGGGACGCATCATTGCCACCCGTCCGGGTCACACGGTGAACAACAAGTTTGCACGTCTCATCCGCAAGGAAATCAAGTTGCACGACGTACAAGCTCCCATCTACAATCCCAACGAAGCACCAATCATGGATGTGAACCGCATCCGCGAATTGCTCCCCCACCGCTATCCCTTCCAGTTAGTGGACAAGGTTATCGAAATCGGAGCCAACTACATCGTAGGTGTGAAGAATGTCACCTCCAACGAACCATTCTTCCAAGGACACTTCCCACAAGAGCCCGTTATGCCTGGTGTGTTGCAAGTGGAAGCCATGGCACAAGTCGGTGGTTTGCTCGTGTTGAACTCTGTAGAAGAACCCGATCGATGGAGTACCTACTTCATGAAGATCGACGGTGTAAAGTTCCGTCAAAAAGTTGTACCTGGCGATACACTTATCTTCCGTGTAGAAATGACGGCCCCCTTGCGTCGCGGCATCTCCACCATGAAGGGATACGTATTCGTAGGCGAAAAGATTGTTTGCGAAGCTGAGTTCATGGCACAGATAATAAAGAACAAATAAGTTTACAGCTAAAAAAACTAAAAAAACATATGATAAGTCCATTAGCTTATATTGACCCCGAAGCTAAGATTGGGAATAATGTAGAGATTGGTCCCTTCTGCTTCATCGACAAGAATGTGGTTATCGGCGACAACAACGTCATCATGGCCAATGTGAATATCCTCTATGGTGCTCGCATCGGAAATGGGAACCGCATTTTCCCTGGTGCCGTCATCGGAGCTATTCCCCAAGACTTGAAATTCCGTGGTGAAGAAACAACTGCCGAAGTGGGCGACAACAACACCATCCGTGAAAACGTGACCATCAACCGTGGTACTGCAGCCAAGAATAAGACCGTCGTAGGCAACAACAACCTGCTGATGGAAGGCGTACACGTGGCGCACGATGCTGTGGTAGGTAGCAATTGCATCATCGGAAACGGCACCAAAATGGCAGGTGAAATCGTTATTGATGACAACTCCATCATCAGCGCCAACGTCCTGATGCACCAATTCTGCCGTGTGGGTGGATATGGAATGATTCAAGGCGGCACCCGATTCAGCAAAGATGTGCCACCTTACATCATTGCAGCCCGTGAGCCAGTAGCTTATTGCGGCATTAACCTCATCGGTTTGCGTCGTCGCGGATTCAGCAACGAACTGATAGAAAACATCCACAACGCCTACCGCCTTATCTACAACAGCGGTTTGAACGTAAGCGAAGCATTGGAACGCATCAAAGCCGAAATTCCTATGAGTCCCGAAATTGAATACATCGTATCGTTCATCGAAAGTTCGTCACGCGGCATCATCCGATAACACTTTATATCTATATATAATATATTATGGTATACAGATTCACCATTATCTCTGACGAAGTTGAAGACTTTCGCAGAGAGATAAAGATAGATTCGGAAGCCACCTTCCACGAACTGCATGAGGCCATTTTGAAATCATGCAGCTACACCGATGACCAAATGACCTCATTCTTCATCTGCGACGAAGGATGGGCCAAGGAATTGGAAGTGACCCTTGAAGACATGGGAAGCAGTTCCGAAGAAGACAGTTATGTAATGCGCGAGACCCTATTGAACGAACTACTTGAGGACGAGAAACAACATCTTCTGTACGTATTTGACCCACTGGCCGACCGCGTATTCTTCATCGAACTTTCCGAAATAATTTATGGCCAGGACCTGGACAAAGCCATCTGCTCCAAGAAGCAAGGTGATGCTCCCCAACAAACCATCGACTTTGACGAACTGATGGCCAAGGACACCACTCTCGACTTGGGCGAGAACTTCTATGGCGACGAAGATTTCGACATGGACGAGTTCGACCCCGATGGCTTCAGTATGGGTGATGCAGCATCGCTCGACGAAAACATACCCTACGAATAATGTAATATTTAGGCGCGGATTACACGGATTACAAACAACTAGCCTTGTATCTTTCCTGTAATCCGCGCCTATCTTTTTTACGTCTGAATGAATACCCTCTTTGTATTGATAGGCCCCACGGGTGTAGGAAAAACCGAACTTAGCCTCAGCATTGCCGAAATGCTGAAGTGCGACATCGTGTCCGCCGACTCGCGACAAATGTATGCCGACCTGAAGATAGGCACAGCCGCACCAACTCCCGAACAATTGGCCCGCGTGAAGCACCATTTTGTAGGACATCTGGCACTGACTGACTACTACAGCGCCGCCCGCTATGAAGAGGAAGCCATGAAATGCCTCACCCAACAGTTTCTGACAAGCGATTACACCCTACTCACCGGAGGCTCCATGATGTATGTCGATGCCGTGTGCAAAGGCATTGATGACATTCCCACCGTAGATACCGACACTCGAGCTTTCATGATAGAACGTTATGAACAAGAAGGACTCGAACCACTTTGTGCCGAACTCCGCCTGCTCGACCCAGAATACTATCGTGTGGTAGACTTGAAGAACCCCAAGCGAGTCATCCATGCATTGGAAATATGTCACATGACGGGACGCACCTACACCTCCTTCCGCACACAATCATACAAAAAACGCCCCTTCCGCATCGTAAAGATAGGTCTCCGCCGCGAACGCGAAGAACTTTACGAGCGCATCAACCGTCGCGTGGACATCATGATGGAAGAAGGACTGTTAGAAGAAGCAAAGAGCGTACTCCCCTATCGTCACCTCAACTCACTGAACACCGTAGGATACAAAGAACTATTCACACACCTCGATGGCGAATGGTCACTCGATTTTGCCATTGAAAAGATAAAACAAAACTCACGGATATATTCACGAAAACAAATGACATGGTTCAAGCGCGACGCCTCCACCCACTGGTTCCATCCTGACAGGAAGGAAAAAATTATGCAATTTATCGAGCATCAAAGCTACATAAGCCCAAGTATCTAACACAAACTGCATCACATACAAATCTATATACACTAATGACGCCACTTCACCTCAACCGCAATACATCGCCCGTTTGTGGAGCATAGTTAGCAGGACGGTCGTTCATTTTATAGAGACGATCGAGGCGGATACCATAGCGTTGGCTGATCAGGTACATGCTTTCACCTGTGCGAACAACGTGTGTCTTGTAGTTTTTGTGCGCACGGCGATTTTTCTTCTCCAGATAGATGATATCTCCTTGACGGAGCGTGTATCCCTTGTAGAGATCGTTATACTTGCGCAACTTGCGAGCTGAAGTGTCAAATTCCTCAGCAAGGCTCTCAAAAGTATCACCCGCACGAGCCACCACATAGAGCAAACCGTTGGCGAGGAAAGGTTCGTGAGGATTGGCAATCCAGGTACCTTTCAAGCTACCGCTATCAAACCGGTCAAGTTCGTATAACTCTATCAACTCTATCAATTTAGTGGCATAAGTTGGACTGGTAGCATAACCAGCCTTCTTCAGTCCTCTAGCCCATCCTTTATAATCAGTTGTCTTTAATCTGAAAAGCAAAGCATATCGTTGTTTCCCTGCCAAAAAGCGAGAATGGTCTTCGTAGCTTTCACGAGCATTCTTATACACACGGAAACATTCACCACGCGCATCATCGTCGTGGTAAGTCTTACGCCCGTGCCATCCGCTTCCACATTTGATTCCAAAGTGGTTATTCGACCTGCGGGTAAGGGCACTACGCCCTGCTCCACTCTCGAGCAAACCTTGTGCCAAAGTTATGCTGGCAGGGATACGATAGCGTTGCATCTGCTCCACTGCTTCATCCTTGTATTTTTCTATATAATCAAGGTATTGACTATTGCGCCGTTGGGCATCCGACGGACAAGCACACAAGAAAAGGAGTACCAGACTCCAAAATGAGGTTTTCTTCATCAAAAATGGGTCTTTTATGCTAATTTTTCACAAATGTACGCATAATATGGCAAATATTCGAAATCTCTTCACTAACTTTGTATAAAATGTGAGGTTTATTATCATCTTATAACATGAAAGAGTTTGTTTTGGAGTTAAAAATACAGGAATGCAGCGAAGCCGAACTGAGTAAAGAAGACCGGCAATTAGTTGAAGCTGCACGTCGGGCTTGCGACGGCAGCTATAGTCCATACTCTGATTTTGCCGTGGGCGCCGCACTGCTTCTTGCCAATGGAGTTGTCCTGACGGGTAGCAACCAAGAGAATGCAGCCTACCCTTGTTGCATGTGTGCCGAGCGTGTTGCCCTTTTCCAAGCCGGCGCCCTGTATCCCCAAGAGGCTGTAAAGACATTGGCCATTGCAGCGCTCACCAAGGAAGGATTTACCCCACGTCCATGTCCGCCTTGTGGCAGTTGCCGTCAGGTGATGATGGAAACCGAAATGCGCCACGGTGGTACTCCCATCCGTCTGATATTGTATGGCACACAAGTGTGCTACATTGTCGAAGGAGGCGCCAAAGATCTGTTACCCCTTCAATTTGAGAAAGACACAATGAACAGTCATTCATAACACTTATAATCATCATAGGAATACATATGGAAATAACAAGTGCCAAATTCATCATCAGCAACACCCGGTTAGACAAATGTCCGCAAGACGGGAAACCTGAATATGCTTTCATTGGGCGTTCGAATGTGGGTAAAAGCAGCCTCATCAACATGCTTACCCGCAACAACAAACTGGCCATGACAAGTTCCACCCCTGGAAAGACACTACTCATCAACCATTTTCTCATCAACAACGAGTGGTATCTGGTTGATTTACCCGGCTATGGCTATGCCCAACGAGGAAAGAAACAACAGGAACAGATAAAGACACTTATAGAGAACTATATCCTTGAACGTGAGCAGATGACCTGTCTCTTTGTGTTAGTGGATAGCAGGCACGCCCCCCAAATCATCGATTTGGAATTTATGGAGTGGTTAGGTGAAAACGGAATACCCTTTGCCATTGTGTTTACCAAGGCAGACAAACTCTCAGGAAGCAAATTGAAGGAAAACATGGAAACCTACAAACAAAGGTTGCTGGAACAATGGGAGGAACTTCCTCCCGTCTTCGCCACCTCATCCGAGAAAAAGACGGGGCGGAAGGAGTTGTTGGATTACATTGACAGCATAAACAAGGAACTGAAAAGTGCAATCCACAAAGGCTGACTCATTTTTCAGGCATCCTGAATGCAGTGTACAATTCAAGCAAAGCGGCAATGGTGAGGGTTGCAATCCAACCATTGTGCCGCTCGGCGAACATCAACACGCCGGTAACCAACAGCATGACGGCACCGAGCAATTGCTGGCGACGCAGACGCTTGACCACAAAATCCTGCCCCTCGTAGCGGTCAATCATCTGCATGGCTACAAACAACAGGGCTCCGCCACAATAAAGATATGGGGCACCCGTCCATTTCGTTATCATTGTGGCAGCCCCAGCCAATAAAGCCACGGCACCGACCATCATCAATCCGGAAACAAGTTTCTGATTCTTCATAATATCAGGAGGGCTGTTTTTTTACTCTTCAAAGATATACACATCCTCGTCAGGTCGCTTCATCAAGTACCTTTCACGAGCTATTTTCTCAATCGTCTCCGGGTTACTGTCCAATTCTTCCAACCGACGTGTATCTTCTTGATACTGCTCTTTATACTGCTCAATCTCGCTCTTCAAGGTAGCAATCTCATATTTATGTGCCGCCCGACGCAGCAAGCTATTCTCATCCAATACGCCAATGATAGCAACAAAAGCAATTGTCACCACCCAATATTTGTGGCGACAAATGAGATTCCATATCGTTACAAGCCTTCCCATAAGCAACATTTTATTTTTTGACGCTGCGAAGATAGCAAAAAGAATAAAATAAATCAAGAACGAAAGGACAAAATGTTTGCTAATCTACAACATTCGTTGTACCTTTGCGTCAAAGATTCAAAAAACAGAGAAAAAACATCATGGAAGACTATATCGTTTCAGCACGGAAATACCGTCCGATGAACTTCGATTCGGTTGTAGGGCAACGAGCTCTGACAATAACCCTAAAGAATGCCATCGCCACCGGCAAACTGGCACACGCCTATCTATTCTGCGGACCACGCGGTGTGGGAAAAACCACATGCGCCCGCATTTTCGCCCGCACCATCAACTGCCAACAACTGACTCCCGAAGGAGAGGCCTGCGGGCAGTGTGAATCATGTTTGGCTTTCAGCGAGCAACGTTCGTACAATATCCATGAATTGGATGCAGCCTCAAACAACTCGGTAGAGGACATTCGCTCCCTTATCGAGCAGGTACGCGTCCCACCTCAAATCGGGCGATACAAGGTGTTTATCATCGACGAGGTACACATGCTCAGCCCCGCTGCCTTCAATGCGTTCCTCAAAACATTGGAAGAACCTCCTCACCACGTCATTTTCATTCTTGCCACCACGGAGAAGCACAAGATTCTGCCCACCATCCTCAGCCGATGCCAAATCTACGACTTCAACCGTATGAACGTGAACGACACTGTTGATCACTTGAAATACGTAGCCCAAAAAGAGGGAATCGAAGCCGAAGCCGAAGCCTTGAACGTGATTGCACAAAAAGCAGACGGTGGCATGCGCGATGCCCTCTCCATCTTCGATCAGGTAGTCAGTTTCACGGGTGGACATGTAACCTACCAACGTGTGATTGAGACTCTGAATGTGCTCGACTACGAATATTATTTCCGCATCACCGACATGCTGTTGGATAATAAAGTATCTGACTCCATGCTGTTGCTGAACGAAATCTTGAACAAAGGATTCGACGGCCACCACTTCATCACCGGCCTTGCTTCACACATGCGTGACTTGCTGGTCAGCCGCGATGCCTCCACCCTGCCTCTGTTGGAAGTGAGCGACAGTGTACGCGCCCGATACAGCGATCAGGCACAGCGGTGCGACACCAAGTTTCTCTATCGGGCCATTAAGGTGTGCAACGATTGCGACCTCAACTATCGCGCCAGCAAGAACAAGCGCCTGCTTGTGGAGTTGACTCTCATCCGAGTGGCCCAACTCACCACCGATGATGCCGACGCATGGTGTGGGCGTAGCCCTAAGAAGACATTAAAACCACTGTTCAAGCAGCAAGTTGCTCCTGCCCCATCAACCTCAGGAGCGACCACGGTGTCCGCGCCTCAGGCAACGACATCAGCTGCACCCACCTCTGTCCAACAAGCACCGGCTGCGAGCCAGTACACTGGTCCTCAAGCCCCACCGTCCCCTCAAGCCTCAGGCGTGGCAGCCTTGTTTGCCAAGCAACAGTCACAGGGGGAAAAAGCCGTGCCCACTCTGAAGCAAGGCCAACTCAGCGTCTCCATCCGTCAACCACAGAAAAGCGACGCCCCTGTCCCTCAGCAATCAGTCAAGCAAGAGCCCACCGTGCATACGGTTGAAGAGGACTTTATCTTCAACGAAAACGACATCCGCTACTATTGGCTCGAATTTGCCAACCAACTTCCCATCGAGGAGAATGCGACGGCTGGACGCATGAAAAACCTGCGCCCCAAGCTGCTGACTGACACAACCTTTGAAGTGGCCGTAGAAAATGAATTGGTAAGCAGAAAAATGCAGAGCATGGCACCACACATCGTGAAACACATGCGCACCCAACTACGTAACAGCAAGATAGAAATGACCGTGCGCGTCATCCAAAGCAACGAAGCCAAACGCGCCTATGGCAACGTCGAGCAATTCAAGATGATGAGCAACAAGAATCCCGTGTTGCTGAAGTTCAAGGAAGCATTCGGATTGGAATTGAACTGACATACATCAAACGTAAGAATAATAGGAATCCCCCCTAATAAAACGAGGGTGTGTCATAGTATAAAGATAGGCGGATTGAACTATGGCACACCCTCGTTTTTATTTTTGCAATCGCCATTTACAGGGATGCGTGCCCCCCATTCCCAAAAGGAAAGAAGAGAAGAAAAGGGAAAACATTTTAAGGTTCATTGTTGTTTGAGAGAGTTGTAATACAATTTATCTCTGATTAACAAATGAAAATGACAATGAAAGCATGTAAGAAATCTCTTTTCACCATCCTGTGTGGAAGTTTGGGAAGCACTCTTCCCTTGACAGCCCAGCAAAACGTGACCATCGATGATGAAGCCCCCAACAGCCTCGTTATCGTCAGTATGGACAATGCCGGAAACGAACTCATTGAAGTCATGCAAACCTCGCAACTTCCCCACGTGCATGACCCGCAAACACCCCGCTTCATCCTCACCGACCGCGAAGGTAACTTCGCTTTAGGCATCGGCGGATACGTCCGCACCGTAGCCTCTTATGATTTCGACGGGATTGTGGACAACATCGACTTCATCCCAGCCCTCATCCCTAACCAAAGGAATGTCAGCGAACAAATACAGATGGATGCCACCACCGCCAATCTATTCCTGAAGTTAGTAGGCTATTCCCCTCTGTTAGGCAACTTCATTGTACACACCGAAGGTAATTTCCGAGGAACAGGCAACACATTCAAGCTACGCAACGCCTACCTCTCTTTCAGTGGCCTCACCATCGGCTACACCTACGGCGGTTTTATGGACGCGTCGGCCATGCCATCCACCATCGATTTTCAAGGTCCCAACGGTGCCACCTTCTACCGGACCACCCAACTGGCCTACCTTTACAGTGGTTTGCGCAACTTCAAGTTCAACCTCTCCGTTGAAATGCCCGAGGTAAATGCCACAACCGGCAACAACCTCATCATCACCCGCCAGTATAAGCCAAACTTCACCCTCTACACCCAATACAATTGGGCAGGAAACAGCCACCTGCGCCTTGCCGGCATCATACGCAGCATGACCTATGCCCATGCAACGACATCAGAAACCGATGACATCCTGGGATACGGAGTGCAAGCCTCCACCACCTGCGCCTTAGGCCCCATCAATCTATTCGGCCAGTTCACCTATGGAAAGGGAATCGGTGAATACTTCAACGATTTGGGCGAACTCAACGTCGATTTGGTGGAAGAGGCCAATAACGAGAACAAACTGCAGGCCCTCCCCATGATGGGATGGTATGCCGGTGTGCAATACAACATCTCTCCCACCCTATTCGTATCAGGCACCTACAGCATGTCGCGCCTCTTCTCCGAAAACGGTTATGAGAACATTGCCACCGACTCCTACCACTACGGTCAATACGCTGCAGCCAACATCTTCTGGAAAGCATCCTCCAACATGCAACTCGGTTTTGAATACCTGCACGGATGGCGCACCAATTTCAACCACTCCACCAAACAGGCCAACCGCCTCAACCTGATGGCCAAGTTCTCGTTCTGAGCCAAACTGGGGAAACTGGAATCAAGGTTCAAACATTGCGATTTTGAAGAGTTAACTCCGTTCGCAAACCGAACAAACACGGTTCGCGAACGGAGTTAACAGGTTAAAGATGCGGGGATATATGGACAAAAAAAGGGGGGGGGGAATATGCGTCTCAAAAAAGGGATGTTGCGGAACAAATCGGAACATTTCGGAACTGTACGGAACTGTGCGGAACTGTGCGGAAGCCCGACCAATCCTAAGGTTGTATCTTTGCACCCGTAAGCCGACTGGGAGAATCCCGACAGGCATCACTTAAAACTTTTTTACACGTTATGGGTATTGCAGTAAAAGTGTCAAAACGTACGCTGAACTTCAGTGACACGAAAACCGAAATGTACGTAGCAAGTGCCGACCGCGGCGATGTCATCACCACCAAAAAGCTCTCGGAGTATGTGGCTCAGAACACCGGTTCGCGCCCCGCTCAGGTGCGCATGATTCTCTCCTCCGTCATCGATTCGATGGTCGGATGGATGGAGGAGGGGCACGGCGTGAACCTCGAAGGATTCGGCACCTTCCTCCCCGCCGTAAAGAGCCGCAGCAGCGTGAACAAGGAAGAGGTGGGTGTCCGTCGCATCCGCATCAGCTTCAGTCCCTGCAAGGAACTGAGTGCCAAGGCCCGCGGCATCAAGTACAGCATCGCGGATGAAGACGCACCTTCAGCCTCCGGCGGAACCACCGGAAGCGATGACACCACGGGCGACAGCGGAGACAGTGGCAGCGGAACCGGCGGAAATCCGCTTTGATTCACTCGCCGCACCATCCTCGTCTGATTGAACTAAAAGGTTTGTCATCATTCAAACCACCTGTTTTTTAGGCGCGGATTACGCGGATTACACGGATTAATCTCATACAACTATGTAGAGAGCCGTGGTAATCCGTGTAATCCGTGCCTATTTTTTGTCCCTTCATACACACTTCTTCCCCATTTCTCCCATTTTACCGCTCCTAAACGTCCGCTGAAGAACTCCTAAACATCCGCCGATGTTCTCCTACGCTCCTTTTGGTGCGCAGTTGCGCACAAGCGGACGCGCTCCTAAACTTCGGCGGATGTTTAGGAGCGGTCGGTCGGCTAGTTTTATGAGCAGGAGTGCTTTTCATCCAAATTTACCTCATGACGCCGCTTCCTTTTGTTTTATTTTTCCTTTCTGCGTCAATCATACGGCAATTTATATTTCACCTGTGCGGAGCGAAAAAAAACCACATACGAGCTTAATTATCAAATGCATACACGCAGACCATACAGGTGTCTACAGGTAAGAGTAAAGAACACCTTGACATTTTTTAACTCTTAACAATCCTTCCTTTATGGAAAACTGCATACATTTGCAAAAAAATTAACCCTTTAACCCGATATGTCATGAAACCTAAGACCTTATTCCTCACATGGATGGTATGCCAGCTCGCAGTCAGCGTGTATGCCGAGAGACAAAAGCCGATGGTGACAAACTACCCTGTTGAAACCATAGAGATTGACGGCAAGAGCGAGTACTATATGTATAACACTGGTGCCAAGAAGTTCTGGACGGGAGCCAATCTTTGGGGCACACAGGCATCTGTAGGGCCTATCGGATGGAAAGTGAGATTCTCGCAACATGTATCAGTCAAAGACAAAGCATGGGATGGAAAGACTGTTCTGCTCGAGGACTTTGCAATGAACAGGACTTGGCTGAAAGCATGGTTTGTGGCTGATGCCAACATCATATACACTGACTACTACGGTCAGGCTGACTACTTCTGGTGCATCCAAAAGGTTGGTGATGCGTACCGTCTTTCTGCCAGTGCATTGAATCCCAATCCAACGGTGGCAGGCTACGCCAACAAGTACGTGGGCATTGATGCGACCAAGGAGGATTCTGTCCTCTACAGCGACTTGACCGAGAGTGAAACCAACCACATCGATTGGATATTTTTCAACGCTACGGCTTACGACGATGCACTCGACCTGTATGAAGATGTACAGTTCCTGCTGAAGCGCATCACTGAAGCTGAAGAAAAGGGGCTCGACGTGACAGCCCAAAAACAGGTATATGACAACGATAAGGCTACTGCCGAAGAGGTGGCTGCCGCTATCACTGCTGTAAACAAGGCTATCTCTGAATACGAAGAGAACAGCGTTGACCCCTACAACCCCATTGACAAGACTGGCGTAATCATTAACCCCAGCTACGATGCTAACACCAACGACGGTTGGAGCGGTACAACTCCTGGTTTCCAGAGTTTTACTGATGCTGAGCACTACAACAAGACTTTCGATTCTTATCAGGTAATTGAAAACGTTCCTAACGGTGTGTACAAGATGTCAGTTCAGGGCTTCTATCGTCCCGCAACTTCAGGTGCTACTGGCGCTGTGTTCTATGCAGTAGGTGGCGACAGCTTGACAGTGAATGTGCCCGACCTCAGCTCTGCTGTAGGCATCGCATCTCTCCCCGGCAATATGCAGCAGGCTGAAGAGGCTTTCGTGGCAGGTTATTATGTGACTGAACTCTACTTTGTAGTAACCAACAACACAGCTAAGATTGGTGTGACTCTGCCCGCTTTGACTGGTAGCTCTGACTGGGTTATCTGGGACAACTGGCAGTTGAAGTACTACGGTAATAAGGGAGAAGCCTCCTTCAATGGTGTCGTGAAAGAGATGATTGATGCCTATCTGACGCGGTTTGATACCATAACGGAAAAGATGTCGACTGGCATCGTAGATGCTTACAAGACAACCATAAGCAACTTAGCAACGGACTTGGCTGGTATCAATGAAGCCAAACAAACGATTGAAAATGCCATTTATGCGGTGGAGGCAAACATCAGTGCTTGGAAAGATTATCAAAAGGATGTTGAAGAAGTTAAAATTGTCATGAGTGAAGACTATGAACAATTACATTGGAATGATGCCAGCAGAAAACTATATGACTACATCCAAACAGAGGCTCCTACATACATTGAGGATTTAGGATTGACAACGGAAAAGCTACTTGCCCAAATTGCTTATTTAAGTGACATGAAAAACAAAGCATTCATAATAGGGCATCCGACCAAAACTGTCTGGAGTTATGTATCATTCGAACAATATTCAAATGAGTTTAACGAAATTAAGGAAAGAAACAGTTATACGCGCTATCTGTTGGATAGCAAGGAATGGACCAACATCGGACAAGCAAGTTACCATAAATTAGTTGAATACACAACCTGCGAATACGAAGAAGGACAGGAGACAAATGCATACCGCATACGTTGGGAAGGGAATCGCGTCTATATTCACAAAGAAGATGCACCCGACTATGCCGATAGTGGCATCATATTGAAAGAAGAGGGCGACGATTACCTCCTGTATGATTTCAATTTGAATGTCGGAGATGAATTCTGTAAATGGATACATGAAGGAGACACCACGAGTATAACCGTCAGTGAAATATCTTTTGTCACAACCATAGAAGGAGAAACATTCAAAGCTATGCGATTGAGTATGGGAACCAGTTGGTGGATTGAAAGGTTCGGTTCAACAACAAACTTCCTCTACTACATCTTCCCCGATGCCCCGACATGTGTTTGCGGTTCTTCACTCAATTATGCCTATGAGGCTACCGTACATAGCACAATCTCGACCTACAAGAATCCCTTCGGAGACATAACAGCAGTCAGCACTGCATTCAAAGCCGACGATTGTGCTTTGGGAGCCGATGCCATTGAACAGATTATCAAGGAACAGAAGAGCGCTCAAGTGCAAGCTATCGGTCAAATCCTCCTCTGCACCTCCCCCGATGCTGTGAAGCTAGAGGTCTACACCATGGATGCCGTGAAGGTGGGCGAAGCTGCTTTTGCTAACGGTGAAGCCACGGTGAAGGTCGGCAAAACCCCTGCCACCTACCTCTACATCGTGACCTACCCCAATGGACGGCGCGAAAGTGGGAAGACGGTGATGTGAATAAGATAGTCTTATAGCCTCTGGAAAAACATTCTTGTCCCTTGGTTGTTGTCATTCATAAACAGCGTAACGGTTATGAAGATAGCAGCAATTAAAGGGCGGGAGATATTGGATTCCCGCGGCAATCCCACCATTGAAGTGGATGTAACATTGGATTGTGGAGTCATGGGGAGAGCATCGGTTCCCTCGGGAGCTTCCACGGGTGCAAACGAAGCATTGGAGTTGCGCGACGGGGAGGTGACGCGATACGGAGGCAAGGGTGTGACCAAAGCCGTGGCACACATCAACGAGGAGATTGCACCTCACCTGACAGGTGTGTCGGCACTGGAGCAACGACACATTGACAACCAGCTGTTGGCATTGGACAACACACCGGACAAATCGCACTTGGGAGCCAACGCCATACTGGGTGTGTCGTTGGCCGTGGCCCGCGCGGCTTCGCTCTACTTGGGCATACCCCTGTACCGATATATCGGAGGAGTCAACACGTACGTGCTTCCCGTCCCCATGATGAACATCATCAACGGAGGCAGTCACTCGGACTCTCCCATCGCTTTCCAAGAATTCATGATACGTCCCGTGGGAGCACCTTCGTTCAAGGAGGCGCTACGCATGGGGGCTGAAGTGTTCCACAAGCTGAAGGAGGTGTTGAAGAAGCGCGGCCTCAGCACGGCTGTGGGCGATGAAGGGGGATTTGCCCCCTACTTGAATGGCACGGAGGATGCGCTTGACTGTATACTTCAGGCCATACAGGAGGCGGGATATGCTCCACAGAAGGAGATTACGATAGCTCTGGATTGTGCGGCTTCGGAGTTTTTCCGTGGAAACCTGTACGATTACACGCTGTTCGAAGGGAAAAGGGGGAAACGGCGTTTCCCGATGGAGCAAGTCGACTATCTGGAGCACCTCATCAACACCTATCCCATAGACTCCATTGAGGACGGAATGGCCGAAAACGATTGGGAGGGATGGAAGCAACTGACGAAGCGCATCGGAGGACGTTGCCAACTGGTGGGCGACGACCTGTTTGTGACGAACGTGAAATTCCTCCAACGGGGCATTGACGAGCTTTGTGGAAACGCCATCCTGATAAAGGTGAACCAGATAGGGACACTCACCGAGACGCTGGACGCCATTGCCTTGGCTCACCGCAACGGCTATCGGACCATCATTTCGCATCGCTCGGGCGAGACGGAGGACACCACCATTGCCGACATTGCCGTGGCCACCAACTCCGGTCAAATCAAGACGGGGTCGTTGAGCCGTAGCGACCGCATGGCCAAGTACAACCAACTGCTCCGCATCGAAGAGAAGTTGGGCCAAGAGGCTACGTACGGGAAGGTTGCGCGCCTATAGGACTTCCTTGTATTGTCCCAAAATCTGCTTGGCACGGTGCAAAGCCTGAGTGCCAAGCGGCTCCACCCCTTCCAAGGGATAGGGAATGCCCGACTGCTTGTACTTGAAAGTGCCCATCGTGTGGTAAGGGAGCAGTTCGACCCGCTCCACCGTGTCGAATCCGGCAAGGAATTGTCCCAACGCATCCAGGTCGGCTTCACCATCCGTCAAACCAGGCACCACCACATGGCGAATCCACGTGGGTATGTGCCGTGTCTCCAGTTCATGGAGGAAACGGCGCGGATTCTCTCCCGCCACTCCCGTCAAGCGGGGATGGAGATGAGGATTGATGGTTTTGATGTCCAAAAGAACAAGTTTGGTGTAGTCCAACACCGACAATGCCTGCGGGGTGCAGTAGATGCCCGACGTGTCGAGTGCCGTGTGAAGTCCTTGCTGGGTACACAGGCGGAAATACTCCTGCACGAACGGAGCCTGCATCAATGGCTCACCCCCTGTCACCGTCACTCCCCCATTAGCAATGAAGCTGCGATAACGGAGTGTTTCAGCAAGAAGTTCCTGAGGAGTCATCTCATAAGCACATGGCGCTTTTGCGTCCCACGTATCGGGGTTGTGGCAATATTGACACCTGAGCGGACACCCTTGCAGAAAGGTGACAAAGCGAATGCCGGGACCGTCGACGGTGCCAAAACTTTCAAGGGAATGAATGCGTCCAGTCATACAAAAAAAGGTGGAGGTGTGTCAAAAATAACTTAGGCACGGATTACACGGATTAACGCGGATTCAAATTCAAGTTTTCACCCAAACCCAATGGTTGTCATTTATCCGTGAAATCCGCGAAATCCGTGCCTAAAAAAGTACAATTCGCTGTCAAACAATTAAAGTGAGTGATTGATTGTTCGTGAAATCACATCCAACTGCTGCTCGCGCGTCAACTTCACGAAGTTCACCGCATAACCCGACACGCGGATGGTGAGCTGCGGATATTTCTCGGGATGCTCCATCGCATCTTCCAGCAGTTCGCGGTCGAACACATTCACATTCAGGTGCTGGCCACCATCGGGAGTGAAGTATCCGTTCAACAAAGCTACCAAATTATTGATTTGCACATCGCGGCTCTTGCCCAATGTGGCAGGAGAAACGGCAAAGGTGTAGGAAATGCCGTCGTGTGCATGTTGGAATGGCAACTTGGCGACAGAAGATAAGGCGGCAATGGCGCCCTTGAGGTCGCGTCCGTTCATGGGGTTTGCCCCTGGTGCAAACGGAGCACCGGCAGGACGCCCGTCGGGAGTAGCTCCAGTGTTCTTGCCATACACCACATTAGAGGTGATAGTAAGGATTGACTGGGTGGGCACAGCATGACGATAGGTCTGATGCTGACGCAGGTACTCCATGAAGCGCTCGGTAATATCTACGGCAATCTTATCCGTGCGTTCGTCGTTGTTTCCGAAGGGAACGTATTCGCCCTCGCGCTCGAAGTCAACAGCCAAGCCCCGTTCGTCGCGGATGATGCGCACCTTGCAATCGCGGATAGCAGCAATGGAGTCGGCCACGATGGAGAGGCCGGCAATGCCTGTTGCACGAATGCGCTCCACATCACCATCGTGAAGAGCCATTTCGTAAGCTTCGTAGGCATACTTGTCGTGCATGTAGTGGATAATCTTCAATCCGTTCACATACACCTTGGCCAACCAACGCATCATCTGCTCAAACTTGGGCATAAACTCGTCAAGCGTCAAGTAATCGCCCTTGATAGCTTCGTACATGGGAGCTATCTGCTCACCCGAGCGTTCGTCGCGTCCGCCATTGATGGCATAAAGCATACACTTGGCCAAGTTGGCACGTGCGCCGAAGAACTGCATCTGCTTACCAATCTTCATCGGTGACACGCAGCAAGCGATACCATAGTCGTCGCCATAGTCGGGACGCATCAAGTCGTCGTTTTCGTACTGGATGGCCGACGTGTCAATAGACACCTTGGCACAATAGCGTTTCCAGTTTTCGGGCGAGTTGGCCGACCAAAGTACCGTCAAGTTAGGTTCGGGAGCAGGTCCTAAATTATATAATGTATGGAGGAAACGGAATGAAGTCTTGGTCACCAGGGTGCGTCCGTCGAGCCCCTGTCCGCCCAACGACTCGGTCACCCATACGGGGTCACCCGAGAAGAGGTCGTTATACTCCGGTGTGCGCAAGAAGCGGACGATGCGCAACTTGATAATCAGCTGGTCAACCATCTCCTGTGCCTCGGCTTCGGTGATTTTTCCTTCGGCCAAATCTTTCTCAATGTAGATGTCGAGGAAGGTTGAGATACGCCCGATGGACATGGCCGCACCATCTTGGTCTTTCACCGCACCCAAGTATGCCAAATAGACGAACTGGACGGCTTCCAAAGCACCTACGGCCGGACGAGTCACATCAAAGCCATACGATGCACACATCTTCTCGAAGCTCTTCAAAGCCTTGATTTGCTCAGAAGTCTCTTCACGTTGTTGCACGATTTCGTCGGTGATTTCCTGGATATCCAGTCGCTTGAGGAAGCGTTTCTTCTCTTCAATCAAGTTTGCAGTACCATAAAGAGCTACGCGACGATAGTCACCAATGATGCGTCCACGACCGTATGCATCGGGGAGCCCCGTGATGATGTGAGAGTGGCGGGCTGCCAACACCTCTTCGGGATAAGCTGAGAAGACACCCTCGTTATGGGTTTTGCGATATTTCGTAAAGATTTCTTTTGTCATGGGGTCGAGCTGATAGCCGTAGGCCTTCAAGGCATTCTCCACCATGCGAATACCTCCCTTGGGGAATATTCCGCGCTTCAGAGGTGCATCGGTCTGCAATCCCACAATCACTTCGTTATCCTTGTCAATGTAACCGGGGCCATACGTTTCCAGACTTTGAGGCAAACGTGTCTCGGCATCCACCACACCCTTTTCGCGCTCTACCACGAAAAGTTCAGTCAACTTGTTCCATACCTTGCGGGTCTTTTCTGTTGAACCTACCAGAAACGATTCATCCCCTGTGTACGGCACATAGTTGTTCTGAATAAAGTCCCGCACATTGATTTCCTCTCTCCAGATGTTCCCATTGAACCCTGCTTGCATGTTTTTTAATTCCATAAAACCTTACAATCTTTTAAATGTGTTTAATCTTCACGGCAAAGATAACATTTTCCGCCTATTTGTAAACACATTCGGGCAACAACTTTATGTTTTTACCTACGAATAGTGACACTTTGCAAAGGCGAGATTGCAAAATCCCCCTCTAATACCACATGCAAGCTACATTCTGCTCCATCAGAGCTTAGTCGGGTCAATCTTTACATACTTGACACGCTGGCGACGCCATGTGTAGATGCAATGGAGCATGCCGTCGCGTCCTTGGATGATGGAGGGATAGGAGTATTGTTTCACGGGGCTATCCTCGAGGCAGATGACATGTTTCCATTGGCGTCCGTCGGGCGACCAGGCGATGTCCACCGGTGTGCGCACTCCCTTCGGAGTTGAGGGGATGGTGAAGAAGTTGTTGTAGATGAGCACATGGCGTCCGTCGGCCATAGTGACCGCGTCGAGGCCCGAGTTGTTTTGCGGAAGGTTCTTCATCAGTGTCACCTGGCTCCACGTCTCTCCCCTGTCGTCGCTATAGGTGGTTGCCATGAATCCGTTGCGCGTGCGAGCCAAGGCTTGCAGGCGTCCGTCAGCCAATTGCAGAATGGTGGGTTGGATGGTGATGAGCGGTTTCAGCTTGGTGGAGTCGCCCGAGAGTCCGTCGGGAGCCACGTCCTGAGTGTGGAGAGCCAAGTCGGCAGGGATGGGTCCTACCATGCGCCACGTCTTTCCCCAGTCGTCGGAGATTTCGAAGTGGAGTTTCCATCCGCCCACTTCGGTGCTCGAGGGACAGATGATTTTTCCGTCCACCACAATGGGTTTGTTCTTGATGGGGCCTAAGAAACCTTCGGGCAGTGCCTCGGGTTCCGACCAGCTCTTACCGTTGTTCTTCGAGCGGATGAGCCATCCCGTCCAATCGGCCACGTTGGCCCCTATCTTGTAGAAAAGGAGCAGTTCTCCCTTGGGTGTTTCAAACAGCACGGGGTTCCAACATGCCTTGCGCTCTACCCCACTCTTTATCTCCTC
The DNA here is from genome assembly GCA_017464815.1 of Bacteroidaceae bacterium. Taxonomy (GTDB): domain Bacteria; phylum Bacteroidota; class Bacteroidia; order Bacteroidales; family Bacteroidaceae; genus Phocaeicola_A. Next base: position 48,198 of record JAFTYI010000051.1, read on the forward strand.
ATCGCTGAAGGCCGAGCGGATGCGTTCGTTGAACACGCCATCGGCCACCAGTTGCGGAGCTTGCCACTCGCTCTTTCCCTTGGGCTTGCGGCTTGTCCAGATGCAGACGTCGGGGTTGCGCTCCTTGGTGCCTCCGAAGTAAGTGGCCAACAGGTCGCCATTCTTCAGCTCTACGATGGTGGCACTGTGGCATTCGGGGAAGGAGGCCGTCTCGTAGAGGAACTGGTTCTCCACCACGGCGGGATGCACCTTTGGCAGAGGGCCTTCGAAATGGTGAGTGCCCGAGCCTACTTGCCTTTGTGTGCCGTCGGGGAGGCAGACGGTGGCCGTGGTGTTGCAGGGCACGGTGATGTCCCACGCATACTCAGTCACCGTCTTCGTCCAATGACTTCGGACTTGGCCATAAGGCGTTTCGTAGGAGACCTTGGCAAAGCTGAGGTCGGGGATGTCAAACGAAGGGTTCAGCACGATGTGCTTGAAGGCCTGACAGCCCTCCTTTTCACCCGGTCGGATGCCGCCTACGTGTTCATACATCCACGTCACCAGGTCGCCAAGCAACATCACGTGGTTGCCACTGTTCATCGAGGGGTCGGCCTTGTCGCCATTCCACAGTTCCCAGATGGTGGTTGCCCCATTCTGCACCATGTAGCCCCACGAGGGATAGTGACTGGCCGAAGCCAAGGCAAAGGCCACGTCGGCACGTCCGCGCTTGCTCAGCTCCGTCATCAGCCATTGCACACCGATGACTCCACACGAAATGGCCGGTATGCAATTGGGCGCGGGCAACAACTTGGCCAACACGTGGCGGAAGACGGCATCCTCGTGTTCAGTGGGCACCATGCCGAAGGCCAGTGGCAGGAGGTTGGAGGTCACCGTGTTGTTTCCATAATAGATGCTGTCGGGATAGAGGATGTGGTCGGGACGTGGCGAAGTGCCCCGCTTCACCGTGAGGAAGCGGTTGTTGAAGGCCTCGGTTACCAGTTTTTCACGCCTGCTCCACTTGTCGGCCTCTTCGGCTCGTCCTTGCAGGCGGGCAAACTTGGCCATCAGTTGCAATTGTTTCACGTAGTAGGCCGAGGCGATGAGCACGCCATCGGTCTTGCGGGCGGGGTCCTGACTGTGCACGAGGTTCAGTTTTTCGGGCGGCACACACCAGTCGCCATACTTGTCCTTGGTGATGAGGTTGTCGCGCATCGACTCTGTCCAGAGGAAGTCGGTCCATTTGCTGATGGCCGGGTAATTCTCCAAGATGGGTTGCACGTTGCCATATTGGGTGTAGAGCATGTCGCAGATGAAGGGGAGCGCAGCCGGCCAGGTGACATCGCCCGTGTAGTAGTTCCAATAGGCGGGTGCCACGTCGGGGATGAGTCCGTCGGAGCGTTGCGACTCGCGTATGTCGTCCATCCACTTGGCGTAGAGGCGCTCGTTTCCGAAGATGTAGCTTTCTCCCAAGGCTCCGCGTGTGCGGTCGCCCAACCAAGGTTGGCGTTCGTTGCGTTGGGGGCAGTCGATGGGCATTCCCTTGTAGTTGCCGAGGATGCCCCAATAGGCGTTGCGATAGATGCGGTTTACCAGCGTGTCGCTACACTCGAAGGAGCCGGTAACGGGCATCTCGTCGGACACCACCTCGCCCACGAAGTCATCCGGCGCGGCATCGGACATACCCGTCACCTCCACGTAGCGGAAGCCGTGGGTGACAAAGGTGGGCGCCCACGAGTGGTTTTCGCCTTCGCGCCCGTTGCAGACGTAGACATCGGTCACGCGGGCATCGCGCAAGTTGTCGATGTAGAGCGAGCCGTCGGCCTGCAAGCGCTCGGCAAAGCGCAAGCGGATGGAGTCGCCCTCGGCGTGTCCCTTCAGGTTTGTGATGCGCAGCCATCCCACCATGTTCTGTCCCATGTCGAGAATCAGTTTGTTGCCAAGTGGAGTGATGGAGAGGGGTTTCACGCGGTCGAGCACTTTCATGGCGGGCATCATCTGTGCGCGCAGGGTTCCGTCGGGCACACTCACGCGCTGGGCGGGCATCCACCGGCTATCGTCGTAGCCGGGACATGTCCATTCGCCCAGCTCCTTGCGGGCATCGTACTCTTCGCCATCATACTCGTTGTTGGTGCGGATGGGTCCGTCGGCCATCAGTTTCCACGTGCGGTCATCAGTGGCCACCACGTGGCGGGCGCCACCATCGTATTCTATAATAAGGTTCGCGCGTACTTTGGGATAACCGAAGTTTGGCGCTTTGTAGGGCTTGAAGTCCTGACGCATGTGGTAGAAGCGTCCGTTGCCAAGGGCCACTCCGATGGCGTTGGCTGAGTCGGAGAGGAGGTCGGTGACGTCGTAGGTGTTGTAGAGGATGGTCTTGCGGTAATCCGTCGGCGCGGGAGCCATCACTTGGTTTCCCACGCGCTGGCCATTGATGAAGGCTTCGTAGAGGCCGAGGCCACAGATGTGGAGGGTGGCCTGCTTCACGGGTTTGTCGATGGCAAACTCGTGGCGCACGTAGCGTGCTCCCAATCGGCTCCATTGTGTCTCGCTCTCCCACGGGAGGGCTTTGTCGAGGCCTATCCAGCGTCCGCGCCAGTGGTTCTCAATCAAGAGTCCCATGCCCCAATGGGCGGGTTGGCTCCATGGTGTTTCGCCCACGGTGGTGGAGACCTTCACCTTCCACCAGGCGCGTTGGTTGCTCTTCAGGCTCTTTCCCTTGTAGGCCACCCACAGGGAGGAGTCGCTCTGCACCACCTGCGAATCCCACAAGTCGCCTTTTCCCTCGGCCAGTTTCTCGGGCGACGAGGCCACCAAGATGTGGTAGCTCTGTTGCATCACGTCGCGCTCGTCGGAGACGATTCGCCAGCTGAACCGTGGAGACAGGGCATCAATGCCCAGCGGATCGGTCAAGTTCTCCACCCGCAGGTCGGCCACGCTCACCACCGGCACTTTTGCACGACGGGCAAAGGCGCTTACACTGCATGTTGTCAACAGGAAAATGGCACATGCGAGGCCCTTAAAGAGTCTGATTGAGTAATTTTTCATAAGAGAGGCATCGTTATTGTTTTATCTCAGGGGGCAAATATAGCCATTTTTGCGTGAGTGACAAAGGCAATGCCTCAGATTCTGACGTCGGGAGATGAAAAAATCGCCATGTGATTGGGGGTGTTGCTAAAATTAGGTATCTTTGCACCCATAACTTATTAATCAACAATTAACAATGCAGATATGAAAAGACATTTCATTTTATGGCTCATCTGCGCTCTCATCGCGGGTGTGGCTCAGGCGCAAAAGCGGGTTTCCATCTTGGGAGACTCCTATTCGACGTTCAAGGGACAGGTGCAACCCGACACGAACCTGGTGTGGTACCCGACGGAGAAGAACGACGTGGTGAAGGTGGAGCAGACGTGGTGGCACCAGTTCATCAACAACTATGGCTACGTGTTGGAGGTGAACAACTCGTACAGCGGCTCCACCATCTGCCACACGGGTTACCGCAAGGAGGACTACAGCGACCGCTCGTTCATCACGCGCATGGACAAGCTGGGCAACCCCGACATCATCTTCATCTTTGGCGCCACCAACGACAGTTGGGCGGGTGCGCCCATCGGCGACTACAAGTATGACAGCTGGACGCGCGAGGAGCTCTACAGCTTCCGTCCGGCACTGGCCCATCTGTTGAGCGGGTTGCAGCATCTCTATCCGGGTGCGCGTGTCTACTACCTGCTGAACAGCGAGTTGAAGGCGAGCATCAACGAGTCGGTCTACACCATCTGCCGACGCTACGATGTGCCGGTGGTGACCCTCTACAACGTCGACAAGCAGCGCAGCCACCCCTCCATCGCGGGCATGAAGAGCATCAGCGAACAGGTGCACGCTTTTCTTGAGAAGGAGGCCGGGCGCGAGCAACTGGAGGACATCAAGGCCGAGTTGCAGGAGGTGAAGGCGGAGTTGCGTGAGTTGAAGGAGATGATCAGAAGGAGATAAGGGGTCAGTCCGAAAAGTCGGTTGTATATAATTGGTTTACATGATGTCTCTGTCATTCTGAACGCAGTGAAGAATCTGTAAACGCAAGCAGAACACTATAATGCTGACGTATTCAGATTCTTCACTGCGTTCAGACGAGTTGTTGAGCGT
>JAFTYI010000052.1 GCA_017464815.1 Bacteroidaceae bacterium
CTCCGCATCCTGGCCGTCTGCTTCCTCTTTGCCGCCCCCGTGGCCCATAGCCTCTATATGCGGTGGATTGAGACGTTTGCCTACCGCACCCCGATGCACTGGTGGTTGTTCGCCGTGGCCTTCCTCATCGTGGCGCTCGTCGTCTGCCTCACCGTCACCGTCCAAAGCTGGCGCGCCGCAAAGGAGAGGCCGGTGGAGACGATAATGAAGTAAGGGAACAATATTTTTTAGGCACGGATTACACGGATAAATTAGCTAGGGCGATTCGCTTCGCTACTATGGCTATGGCCATTGCTATCGCCAACAGCCATCGTTTATAAAAAATCCGCGTTAATCCGTGTAATCCGTGCCTAAATTTGTTTTAAACACACCCTTATCAGTACACCCTCTTTCTCACCTGCGTGGTGCCGTCGGCGTAGAGGCGCTTTTCTATCACCAATCCTTTGGGGACGGTGACGGCTTGGCCACACAGGTTGAAGTAGGTGGTGCTGAGCAGGGAGGCGGTTGTCCCCCTGTCAGTGCTGTTCTCCCGGATGCCGGCCGCATGCCTCTCGGCGGCCAAGCGCAGTTGGGCATGCACGTTGTAGTAGGCGGGCTTGGGTTTCAGGCTGCTGTCGTAGAGCAGGGGCTGGTTCTGTCGCCACGAGTGATTGTCCGAGATGCCCCACACGAGCATACTGGGGCAGTTGTCGTTGCGCAGGAAGATGCGGGTGATGGCGCCGTACTCCTTGGCCTGAAGGTCGAGGGCATCGGCGGCTGTGGGGTCGGCCAGTGCAATGTCCAGCTCGGTGATGATGCAGTTGAGGTCGAGGGCGGCGTAGCGCCGGATGTTCTTCTCCAGCTTCAGCGTGTCCAGCTCGCCCGTGGTGAGGTGGCACTGCAGGCCGCATCCGTCGATGGGCAGGCCTGCATCCTTCAGTCGCTTCACCAGGTTGTAGTAGGCCTCCGTCTTGGTGCTTCCGGCAAACTCCACGCCGTAGTCGTTGATGTAGAGCTTGGCTTGCGGGTCGGCCTGATGGGCCCACACGAAGGCCGAGTCGATAAACTCCTCACCGATGTAGGTGGCCCAGATGCTGGGGCGCAGTTTGTAGGCCGTGGGGTCGGTGCGCACGATGCTCTGGTCGTCGTCAAGCACTTCGTTGCACACGTCCCATTCGCGGATTTGTCCCTTGTACTTGCCCACGACGTTGAAGATGTGGTTCTTCAGGATGCTGAGCAGCTGTTGGCGGGTGAAGCCGTGGTTGTTCTTCTTGCCGTCCTGGCTCACCCACGAGGGCACTTGCGAATGCCAGGCCAGGGTGTGGCCGCGCACCTCCTGCTTGAAGCGGCTGGCCACCCACATGATGGCGTCCGAGCCGCCATAGCTGAAGCTGTTCTGGCTGGGTTCGGTGGCGTCGAACTTCATCTCATTCTCGCCCACAATCATGTTGAACTGGTTGCCCACGAGGCCCGTCTCACCGTCGTTGCGACTGCAGTCGTAGCGGTAGCTGGCACCGGCCACACCGATGAACTTGCCCAGTTGCTCGGCATAGGTGCGCAGGGGCGTCTTGTCCGTCAGGTCGGCCGTCCAGTCGTCGTCGGGGTAACCTTTGTTCTCCTCCTCCTTCTCATTGCCTTCGTTCCCTTCGCCCTGATTGCCGTAAGCAAGGGAGGTCACCCGTGCCACCACGGCAAACGAGCCGTCTTCCTCCGTGCGCTGTTCCACCTGCCAGGTGTATGCCTTTGGGTAGCGGATGGCCAATGACCACTCCGTCCCCTCCTTCTTCGTTGCCGTCAGCAGGGTCACTTCGTCGCCCACGTTCAGCGCGGCATCTTCCGCCAGCGCAATGGTCAGGTGGGGCATCTCTTCGGAGTCTTCAAACTCCTCCGTCTTGCCGTTGCGGGCCAGGGTGCCACGGATGTCGAGCAGGTCGTGTTCGATGGCACTCTTCACGTGGCAGACAATCTCCGCCTCGGGGTGCAGCGTCACCTTCACGGCCGATGTCGTGGCCTTGTAGTTGGCAAAGTGCAGTGTGTCGGTCGGTGCAATGGTGCCATAGACTTCTGTCGGTGCAGCTGTCGAACCGTCACCACTGAGCGTACCTTTATTAAATATGGTCAGTGTGCCCGTTGCGCCTGTGGCACCGCTTTTCTTCCCTGTCAGTGCTTCCTGTGCATCATTGGCAATCACCAGTGTGCCCTCCAGTAGGCGTATGCCGGCATTGATGTCGTTGTCGTTGCCTGTCAGGCGTAGGCTGCCGGTTCCCTCCTTTATCAGTCCTATCTTGTTGCCCTGCGAAGCTGTGATTTGTCCGGCCAGTTCCGTGTCAGTGTTGCTGCCGCCCAGGATGAAGTAGGCGTTGGCCGAACTGCTCTTGTAATATCCGCTCATGGTGCTGCCCGCTTCGGTGTTCAGTTCGCCGATGCGTATGCCGCGTGTGCCGCTCTCCACGGCAATGGTGGCTCCGCTGTGCAGGGTCACCCGCTTTCCCTCCAGCAGGCTGTTGTAGCGCGACGCCTCGATGTTGTCCGGTTGGAAGGTGCCGCTGTGCATCAGCAGGCCGTAGAAGCCACAGCTGCTCACCACATCCTTGTAGGGGTAGATGTGTATGTCGCCCTTCATCGCGCTCCAGTCGGGGTAAGTCGAGCCCTTGCTGGCCTTGGTGCCCAGGTACGAGCGTTCGCCGCCGGCATAGATGTTCAGCGTGCCCTCGCCCGCCACCTTGCCCGTCCACTCCGAGTAGCGCGAGGTGCGCACGTTCACCGTCTGTCCGGCGGGGATGTAGAGGTGGTCGCCGATGGTTTTGTAGGAGTCCGACGTGTTGTTCACACAGTAGTCCAGCGTAGCGCCCTCCTCGGGAGTCACGTAGTCGTCCCACTCGCCCACCAGTTCGATGTCGTCGATGTAGAGGTCCGAGTTGTTGTGGTGGATGCCCAGGCGCAGTTTGTCCGACGCATTGGTGGCCGAGGCCTGCTTCAGCGTGTAGGTGCGTGTCTGCCACACTCCCGTGCTTCCCTGTTCGGGGTAGCCCTCGTCGCGATACAGCTCCTCTGTGCCCACATAGGCGGCAAACTGTTTCCAGTTGTCGGCATCGCCCGTGCTGCGGTAGAGCTTGTAGCGCACCATGGGATAGCGCTCCGTCAGCGCCTTTCCCCGCAGGTCGGTGGGCAGCGTGAACTCAGGATGGCAGCCCCAATCCTTCAACTTGATGTGCAGCACCTTGTTCTTTGCGTTCTTCGGGTCGGCCTCCACGCGGGCGGTCGAACTGCCCGTGCCGCCACTCGTCAGCCACAGCGTCCACGTTGTGCCAATTTCGTACTCTTCAAAGTCACACACGTTCAGCGGAGCGCCCTCCATGCCTGCCGCCATCAGGGCCGTTAGGGCCAGGGTATAGATTCTTTTTCTCATAGTTCTTTATATGTCAATTGCAGATTTTCCAATTCTTTTGCAAATATAGGCGAAAAACAGGAATCAACCCCTCTTCAAATGTTTCAAATTGTTTTTTGTTTGATTTACATCCCTTGGTAATAAATCCCGCACTTCCATTTCATCCCTGTTTCATCAGAGGGAAAGGGTGTATAACGGGGGCATTTCCGCATAAATGTGCATACGGATGAAGAGAAGGTGGTCAAGAAAGTTGATGGCAAACGGGCGTTTCCACTCATCCACTCCTAAAAATGCGCGGAAGTTTAGGAGCGATTGCGTCCGTGCGCAGTTGCGCACCGGTGGAATTTCTGGAGTTCTTCGGCGGAAGTTTAGGAGCGAAAGAGCGGAAATTTAGGATAGGTGGCCCTGAAAGGTGCCGTCGGATAGGGTTTGCCATTGCTTTCCTGATGCGCTTGAATGCATATTTATACACCGGCCCTGTATATTTATGCAAAACTGACCGCGCGAGAATCGCGTATATGCATGCGACTTTCTTCGTGAACGAAAAATGGAGAAAATTTCGCCATGCCCATAAATGTCTGATGCTCAGTAGATAGGGAAGGAGGTGTCATCCCAAGGTGGAGCCTGCTCCATCCATGTGATAAAGCCAAGTGAGTTGCTCTGTTTTTCTAAAAGTTTACAAATATAATTCTCGTATGTTTACAGGAGGTGGGAAGAAGACAAATCAACTTTTTCATGATTTCTTTATCCTTTCTCATACACAGAATATCTGACTTTCCTTTTTATAGGCAAAATCTTTAATGTAGTAGCCGATTCTGTTAAATTTGCACTATGCGGAGTGCAAATTTGTGGGTATTTTGCACTTTTTTCAGTGCAAATTTGTATAAGTGTGGTCCTCACCACTCCCCTTCCCCGATGCCCATTTGTTGCATCAGGAAACAGGCGTTCATGTGGTGAGTTGGTCGGCTCTATAGAATTGGCAGGTCCTTTTGACACAAAAAAAGGGATAAGAGCTTAGTGTAATAGCCTTTTCTATAAAGAAATCGTTTATTGCAGTAACCTTTTTATGGATAAATTTGGTTGTTCCACTAAGTTTTTTTATTTTTGCGCACAAATGAAACAAGGGAATAAGTTATGGAAACTCTTTATACCAAGCACAGGATGTTGATATCAAATACAAGTCTTGATATTGTCCGGGAGATGATGAACACAATCTCGTGGGACAAACAACTTGTAGGTATCCGTGGCTCACGCGGAGTAGGAAAAACGACCCTCATGCGGCAATACATCAAGCAAAGATACGGCATACATGCGGGCGAAGCACTCTATTGCGTCATGGACAGCATCTATTTCACCAATCATACCTTGCTTGACCTTGCAGAGCGTTTTCATCAGATGGGAGGAAAACACCTCTTTCTTGACGAAATTCATAAATATCCCACGTGGAGCAGGGAACTGAAAGAGATCATAGATCTGTGGCCCAACATGAAAGTGACCTTTACGGGTTCTTCACTTCTGCAGATTCTCAACGCAGATGCAGACCTGTCGCGCCGCGTACTCAGCTATGAGATGGCTGGCCTTTCTTTCCGCGAATACCTGCATTTCTATAAGGGGATAAAGTTTCCTTCGTATTCATTGCAGGAAATTCTGACGGATGCGGATGCCATTTGTGACACCGTATGTAAGGCATGTTCTCCCCTGGCCTTGTTCAATGAATACCTCCGTGTTGGTTATTATCCTTTCTACGATGGCAATGAAGTGGAGTATTACAGCCGGATTGAGAATGTGATAAACTTCATCACCGACCAAGAAATGACGCTCTTTTGTGGCGTAGATCCTGCCTATACACGTAAACTGAAGGCCATGTTGCTCTACCTCTCAGACAATCTGCCCTATGAAGTGAACATCGCCAAACTCTCTTCGTATTTGGAAATAAACAAAACAACGGTGCTCAGCTATCTCTCTTTCATGCACAGGGCAGAATTGGTCAACTTGCTTTATACAGACAATAAGTCTGTAACCAAAATGCAGAAGCCCGATAAAATATATATCCACAACCCCAATATGCTTTGTGCACTTGGGACACAAGTGAACATTGGAACGTTGCGTGAATGTTTCGTTGTAAATCAATTGTCTTACAACCACACGATTGAGTACGGCAAAACCAATGGAGATTTCAAGGTTGACGGAAAGATAACACTTGAAGTCGGTGGTAAAGAGAAGACCTTTGAGCAAATAGCCAACATACCTGATTCGTATGTCTTAGCCGATTCCATGGAATACCCCATCGGCAAGAAATTCCCCCTGTGGTTAGCCGGATTCCTGTATTAGGTTTGTTGTTACTCTTCGCAATTTTCACCACTCCCCTTCCCCGATGCCCATCTGTTGCATCAGGAAACAGGCGTTCATGTTTTGGGCGATACCGGGGCGCAGGCGATAGGCAAAGGTGAGTTGGTCGGCGTGGATGTCGGCTTCGAAGCAGTGGTTGCGCACGTGGGCGGGATAGTGGTCGGCCAGTGTGCCAAGGAGCAGGTCGTGGGTGGCAATGATGCCGTTGGCTTGCAGGCGGACGAGCTGTTTCAGCAGTGCCAAGGAACCTTTCTGCTTATCCACGGAGTTGGTGCCGCGAAGTATCTCGTCGAGCACGATGAAGAGCCGTTCGCCCGCTTTCAAGGAGTCGATGATGAGTTTCAATCGTTTCAGTTCAGCAAAGAAGTACGACTCCCCGTCGCTGAGGCTGTCGGCCGTGCGCAAGCTGGTGAGCAGGCGGGCGGGAGTGAAGGTCATTCCCTCGCCACACACGGGCAAGCCTATGCAGGCCAACAGATAGTTGACCGACACGGTGCGTAGGTAGGTACTTTTGCCCGCCATGTTGGCTCCGGTGATGACAAGAAAGTAGGGCCGACCGACAATCTCTATGGGATTGGGTACACACGTGCCACGGTGCATCAGCGGGTGGCTCAGAGCTGTAGCTTTGTAGATGAAATCCGTGTCGGCCTCCTGGGCTTCGGGCCAAGTGTAGTCGGGGTGATGGCGGACAAACAGGGCCATCGACACGTAGGCATCGGCCTGTGCCAAGGCATCCATCCAAGCTGGGATGTGGGCGGCATGAAGACGCTTCCATCGTTCAACCTGAATCATCTGATGTATCTCCCAAAAGAAGAGTCCGTTCAAGAGAAAGAGTAGCAGGACGTTATTCCGTCGGTCGAGCTTGTCCATCAGCTTGTGCAGGTGGCGGATAGCCGACGAGGCGGACTCTCCCCTCTCCTGCCCTATCCCTTGGGAAACCTTTTGCCAAGCGGGTTCGTTGCTCCATGGTGCTTGTTCGACAAGTCCGATAGCCGGAGCCACCAATGACAGAGTGCGCAGGCGACGGCTGTACTCCTGCTGCTTGCGGGTGATGCGGGTGGTGAACACCGAGGCCACGGTGGCAAACGACACGGTAGCGAGTACGGCTAACGAATAGGGAAGCACACCGCCTATGGTTGCTCCCCACATCAACAGGTTGATGCACGCAGCCACAGGGGTAAGCAGGCGGTACACCCACTTGCCAGCGAAGGTCTCGGGTAAATCAGCCCATTTTTCCCAATCGGCATTACTCAACGAAAGTAGTGCCTCTTCACCCTTGTTGCCATTCATGCGATAGTCCTCCTTTGCGGCACTCAGCATCTCCACGCGGAAGCGGGTAAGGAAACTCTCGTCCTCTCTCATTCGTTGTAGCAACTGTTGCCGTTCGCGGATGGCTTTTGCTTCAGTCAGAGGTTTTCCCAACATGTCGGCCAACCGACAGCTACCCACATCGCTGCACGTGCGGTTCATCATCTGGAAAAGGGAGTGTTGGCCATAGAGGTCAATGTCGTAAGCATAGTCGTGTGAAGGACTGACAAACTCCTCTCCTGCCCTTTGTGCTGAATAATCTTCGCACAGGTGAGCTTGGTCGGTCTGGCAGACTGATAGCCTGACTTCTCCGTAGGAATAGCGGGTGAACAGTCGGGTGTGGTACTTCACCAGCATGAGAAAAAGCACCAGGGCCACGGCGCTGATAACGGGTAACAGCGTGTACTTCTGTCCGGCGATATAAAATGAGATACTTAACAGAGCTGTCAAGAAAAGGATTAACCGGAGCGTACCCACCCATCGGATGCGGTTGTGCAGTCGGTGTTGTTCCTCTTTCGTGCGGGATATTTCTGCTTGGCAATCAGCCAAAAGGGTTTCTGTGGTCATTGTTTGTTGATGTATTATCAGAACGGTTTCAGAAGGTCCAGTTTCTTCAGCTGTCTGATGACTACATTGGCAGATTCTTTTGCCGCTTTGTCATACGTCTCGTAGAGGCCAGGGCCAAGAGGACTTTCTGCCAACAGGGCGCTCATCTCTTTGGCTTTGATCTGTTTCACTTTCTTTTCGTCGGAGTCCATGATGTAGCACACTTCTGGATTCTCATTCAAATCGGCCGAAACTGCAATGGCACCACCGATGGCACCACCTAACATGCCTCCCATAATCACTGCATTTGACGTTTTCCGTGGAGCCACAAAGCAGACTTTGTCCTCTGCATATCTGTATGCTTGGGCATAATGACTGCCGAAAGTGATACCTTTGGCACGCAGCTTGCGGAGGTTCACGTACATCTTGCCTTCGTAGATGATAAGACGTACTTTCTTTTTCAGAAACTCGTCTGTCTCTTCGTTGCCTGTGGTGAACTTGAAGTTGCCGCCACCCGTCCAAATTTTTTGAGAGTTGGTGCGTTCCTCCATCCATACCGAATCCTCCAGAATCACCCACTTGTCATTTTTGAAATCTTCGTAAGAAAGGCAATAGCGTGTTTGAGCCATCGCTGTGGTTAATGTCGTCAGCATCAGCGCCAACATAAGGAAAAGTCTTTTTGTCATAGTTGTACGTTCTTATTTGTTAAAGATGCTGCAAATATACGAAATATCGGATATAACGGGTGTGTTGTAACAAAGTTTAACGAACGTTGCCTTCTTACTCCCACAATCGTTCCAAGTCCAGTTGCAGGAACTCTTCGACGGGGAAGCCGCCCGAGCCGACGATGAGGGTGTGGCGCGGTTGGAAGCGTTCGCGGAAAAGGGTGATGCCCTTGTTGGTGGTGCGTCGTCCGTTGCAAGGATAGAAAAATTCTCAAAAGTTGCTCCAAAAATTCTCAAATCTCCTTCTGAAAATTCTCAAAAGTCCTTTCGGAAATTCTCAAAAGTCCCCTCGGAAATGCTCAAATCTGCCTTGTGTTTCCCCTACTCTACCCTTTGCAAAGCTCGTCTGCCGGGTGGGCTTTGGCCGTTCGCCACACGCGCCAACCGATGCAGAGGGCGACGAGCAGGGCCACGCCCACGAAGATGGCGGAGCAGAGCCACAGGGGAATCTCTACCTGATGGATGTAGCCCTCCAGCCACGGTTTGACGCAGATGTAGGCCACGGGGAATCCGGCCAAGGCCGCAGCCACGAGCACCACCAGCTGTTCGGTGAAGAAAAGCCGCAGAATGTCCCCCACCCTGGCGCCGAAGACCTTGCGCACGGCAATCTCCTTGCGCCGCTGCTCGCAACTGATGGTTATCAGTGAATAGACACCGAACAGGGCTATCAGTATGCAGACGGCCGTCATCACGTAGAACAAACCAAGAAGCGTGTCCTCGGAGTGGAGCAATTGGTTGAAATCTTCATCAACGTTGGTAATGTGAGGTAAAGATTTCTCCTCGCGTTGGAAAAACTCGTTCAGTGCACTTCGCACAGTGGGACATGAACCAGGACGGTAGCTGAAACAGAAACGTTCCCATGGCTCATTGTGATTGCCACCCGTCCATCTTCTTTTCATAGTATATATAACTGCTTCCTGAGGGATTGTCAATGACTGGGCGGCAACGTTGCGCACCACGCCTGCCACTTTATGGCCAAAGGCCAATACAGTATCAATGGGATTATCCAACCCTAATGTCTTTACAGCAGTTTCGTTCAGCATCACCGAGTTTGGGGATTTTTCATCTATCCACTGACCATCAAGCAACTCCAAATCCCAAAACTTGCACTCATCGCGAGTTATTTCTGCATCTGTCATCCAGATACCTTCTTGGCCATCAAAAATCTGCATGTTCACCTTTGAACTTCCGTAATAGACAAGACGACAATCCCGCATCACGGTATCCACATCGGGGTGGTTCTTCAGAAACTGGTAAAACTTCTCGGCGAGGTCGTATTCCTTGTCAACTGCCAAGTATGCCTTGTTCTTGTGATTGAATCCGATGTCGGTGCTGGTACGCAAGTAGTGCAACTGCAAACCGATGACGGACGTGGCAAATATCAGTCCCATGCTGACACCCAGTTGCACTAACAGGCTTGCACGGCGGAACAGATGGCGGGTGACAGGTGTTTCGGCTTTCACTCCCTTGTGCAGAAGGCTGTTCAACGATTGTCGCTGTACCCACCACGTGACCCCTACCATGAAAGGGATGGTGACGGCCGTCACCATCAACAGGTAGAGAAGCATCTCTCCAAAGAAGTATGATTGGGCTTCCCCTATTCGGGTAATCTCTTGAAACTTGGGCAATACCGCTTGCAAGAACAGCAAACCGAACGTCCATGCCGCTATGATTAACAAAAGGAACTCCGTAGCCAACAATGTCAGCAACTGCTTGCGCGACGAGCCGCACACGAACCGCAAGGCCAATTCGCGTGCCCGCATGCGGATGCGGATGACATATAGGGAAAGATAGTTGAATACGGCACATGCAATGACCAGCACACCCAATAGGGCAAAGATGCGGATGTGACCGATTTTGACGAACGACATGCCGTGAAACGTCGGATAATCAGTGTGTAACGAAACGAGTGGCGAAACCCATCCCTCAAAAGGCAACATGCCTTCCCTGCTTACCAGCTTGTTAATCTTAGCCGACACACTGTCCACATTTGCTTGCGGATGCAGACGGAAAGTTGTCCAATAGCCGAATCCTTGTCCGGCATCCGTAACTATCAGTTGCTGGCTGGTAAAAGGAATCAGGGCTTCAAACCCGATGTGTGTATGTTTGCCCCATTCCTTAACGACGGCAGCCACCCTGTAATTCTTCCTCGTATCAGGATACACCTGTTCAAGTTCATAGTCGCTTCTCAATGCCACCTCTTGTCCGACACACTCAATAGTGCCAAAGAGTTTCTTTGCTATGTGGTCTGTTATCACCATTTCATACGAATCAGGTCGAAAAGGAGGATATTGACCGGCCAACAACTGCGGTTTGAACAGTTGGAAAAAGGTTGAATCTGTCCGTTCTATCCTTACTTCCTGCCCATTTGCCCATCTGATACCATCGCCCCATATTGCATTGGCTATTTCCACTTCGGGAATCTGTTCCATCGTCAGTCTGGGAATATCCACACGCTGGTTGACAAGTACTTCCGTGCGATTGTTCATCGAAAGCATTCCCACATACAAGTTCTCCGCCTCAGGATGAAACGCGTCATACGTCGTCTCGTACCTCCACCACAGGGAGGAGAGGGCAAAGCAGGTGAATCCTACGGCCAAGCCGATGAGGCTCAGCAGCGTTTGTAGCTTGTACTTCGTCAGTTGGCCGAGGGCCATGGTCAAGTTGTGCAGCAGCATGGGTGTCAGTGTCTGTTTGTTCGAGTAAAATGTTCTTTTGGTGGCAAATGTATGCAGATATTTCTGCCCGACAAAGGAAAATGGAGGAAAACCGCCTGACAATAACGTTCATAAATAGTTGGTGACAGAATTTAACGTCCCACGGGAACTTTTCTTCACTCTAAAATCAGTTTGCCTTGTTTCTTTTTTCCCTAGGAATTACTATTTTTGCATTTTCTTACTTAAGTTTTCCCTCGTTTGTGCGTATAGGGAGTAAAAGCATCATTTTTAAGACATGGACAAGACGACCTTTGAACAGATGGCAGCGAGGCTGCGTCCTCTGGTTCTCCGCATCGGGCGCGACTTCTTCGGCTCGGCGGACGATGCAGAGGATGTGGCGCAGGAGACACTGCTCCGCCTGTGGCAGTATGGCCAGCGGCTGGACGAGGGTCGGAACATAGAGGCCCTGGCCGCAAGGGTGGCCAAAAACTGTTGCGTGGACATGCAGCGGCGTAACCACATGGAGGTGGTGAGGGAAGGGGAAAACCAATTGGTGACACCGTCGGCCCCGTCGCCACACGATGAACTGGAGCAACAGGAGGGGGCGAAGGCATTGGACGAGGCCATCGGGACGCTGAGCCCCCGCGAAAGGGAACTCTTCGAGATGAGGCAACAGGAGGGGCTCTCGACCGAGGAGATTGCCCGGCTGACGGGTATCCCGCGAGCCTCGGTGCAGAGCATGATAGCCATGGCAAGAAAGAAAGTGTTTAACGAAATGAAAAGGAGGATGAACAGATGACCGTAGAAGAAACCAACAGACTGATTGACAAATACCTCGAGGGACTGACTTCGCCCGAGGAGGAACAGCGGCTGGCCTTGGAAGTGAGTGGGCCAGACGTGCCGCAAGAGTGGCTCATCATCCGCGACATGTTGGGCGAGTTGACGGTGGGCGATGCCATATATAATAAGGTGGTGAAGAGTCGCAAGCGCCGCCGTTGGCTCTCCTATGGCGGGTGGGGCATTGCTGCCTCGGTAGCCCTCGGCCTGGTCATCGGCAGCCTGTTACCCATGGAGTCGGCGGATGAAGTGGGGGCGGATGTGGTGAACAAGGGGCAAGTGGCTCAGGTGGCCATGCCGGAAACGGCTGACACTGTGTCCCATGTGGAAGAGGTTGTGCCCGATCCGAACATCCCCTTGACCAAGCAGGTCGAGGAAAAGGCGGCTCCGCCGAAACGGTTGTTGGCAAAGGCTGCTGAGGGCAAAGCGGCAGAGTCCCCCTCCCCCACTCCCACGAAAGAGACGACCGGAGAGGAAGCGCCCTCTGCCATAGAGATTGTCAGTGCGCAAGTGACCGAAGCTGACTTGGCGCAAGTGGAAAGCAACTATGAGAAGTGGCGACTGAAGCAGGCCATCATCCACGAAGGCATCGAACTGGAGATTGCCACCCGGGAACTGAACAGGAAGTACGAAGCCTATCTGGCCGAAAATGTGATTGAAATAGAAATATAAACCATAAAAAACCATATAAAAGTATGAAGACAAGAGACATCCGTTGGATGATACTGCTGATGGTGGCGGCAATGGCCACCACCGGTGCGATGGCACAGAAGAGTGTGCTGAAGGCTTTTGACAAAGTGAAGGATGCGGAAGGGGTGATTGTCGAAAAGGTGAACAATGTGATGAGTCCCGAACCGGGAAAATGGCAATTCAATGTGGTCGAATTCCGTATACCAATGAACGGGCGCAAACACATTGCCCGAGTCGACGAGGCTTTCACGAAAGAGAGCAAAAGGGACAATGTCACCTATTACGTGCGGATGAAGGCATTGGGCGAGAATCCCACTGACGCGGAGAAGGAGGCGTACAAGAAGATTCAGGTGAAGTACGACCATGTCTTGATTCCTATCACCATCGGGTTGGACCCCTCCTATCACACCGTTGTCCTGCGCTGTCAATCGGGAGGGGCAAATGCCGCCCGCACGGTGGTGGCCATGGAGTGGAAGATGGAACCGGGATTCGGATGCCTGGGACGCTTTTATGAGATAAAGGGGCGGAACGAGGTGTTGTGGGAAGAGCCGTTGGTCAATCCCTTCCAACCCTACTATCAGGCGCCGGTGAAAAGGGAACAGCGCAACGACAACATTGCCACCCGCATGCACTTCTACCGCGACACGTTCGACGGGGAGGACAATTCGGAGAACAGCGCCCTGTTGCTGAACATGGCCGAGTTCCTGAATACCCATTGGGAAAAGGCTTCCGAGGCGGAAAGGAACATGGTGTTCCTCATCTTGCAGGACATGGCCGGTCGCTCAAAGGCCAAGATGCATCGCGACCTTATAAACCAATGCAGTCAATCGCTGAAAGACGTAAAAGGTACGGACAGTGAAATTGTGAAAAGGATAGAATTATATACAAAGGATTTCAGAACGTGTACAAGTCTGCTTCAGAGGAATGATGTTTTGGAACAGGTATATAAATATGTTTCAGCCCAAGTGAAAAACGGCATGGATGCCAAAACGGCCAACGAAGTGTACGAACGGTTGTTGCAGTTAAAGCAAGCGGCAACATCTTTGTTGCAGAAGAATCGAGTGGCCGAAATCATAGGCCTTCTGGAGAAGGAGTGAGCAAATGGCTGACATTGCCAGTGCAATGTGTGAGAAACAGGACCGTGTGGATGAACAAAGAAAAAGCAAAGACCATGAAACGGAGAACCATCATCATCCTTCTGCTTGTCCTCGTAGCCTTGTCGGGACATGGGCAGGAGGGAGAAAAAAACACAGCAGCAGTGGGGCAGATAAGCATAAAGGCCGATTCGGAACTGAATGCCCAACAGAAGGTGACGGCATACATGGAGGCCGATGGCTACGAAGGACCCATAGGCATCAAGTTGCGCGGAAACAGTTCGCTCTCGTTCAACCAGAAGAAGTACACCATTGAGTTGCGGGATGAACATGGTGAGGAGGTGGAGGCCTCGTTGGCAGGAATGCCTGCCCACACCGACTGGGTGCTGTTGGCCCCCTACAACGATGTCTCGGCCGTGCGCGACCCATTGGCATTCCAATTGTGGCGCGACATGGGACATTGGGCACCACGCACACGGATGGTGGAGCTGACGATGAATGGAGCGTATCAAGGGCTGTACATCCTTGCGGAAGCCATCAAGCGAGGCGAACAGCGCGTGAACATTGCCAAGCTGAAAAAGAGCGATGTGTCGGGGCGGGATGTCACCGGCGGATACATCCTGAGGATAGACACTTACGATGAGGATGATGCCACCTTCCCCTCGAAAGTGCCGGGCATTGGCGAGGGGATAATGACGAGCCAAATCACGTGGTCGTGCATCTATCCGAAAAAGAAAAAACTGCAACCCGAGCAGTTGGCCTACATCAACGAGTTTGTGGATTCCGTAGAACTGACCATCCAGTCAACGGATTTTGCCCATCCCGAAAGGGGCTATGCACGCTACATCGATGTGCCTTCATTTGTTGATTATTTCATTCACACCGAGTTGAGCCTGAATGCCGACGGCTACAAGCGGAGTGCCTATTTCTACAAGGAAAAACTCCATGCCGACGGCACGGGTGGGAAACTGGTGGCAGGCCCCGTGTGGGACTATAATTTGGCCTATGGAAACTGCAACTTCTGCAATGCCAACAACTTGGAAGCGTGGTGCTTTGAAGGGGGAAACACGCAACCCACGCCTGCGATGTGGCAACGGTTGTTGCAGGACCCAGCATTCAGGAAAGCTGTGAAGACCCGCTATCAGGCATTGCGGAAAGGGGTGCTTAGCAACGAGGTAATCAACGGCTACATCGACAGGCACGTCAAGCAGATTTCGCCCTACACCAAGCGCCATTTTGAGAAGTATCCCGAGCTCCTTACCAGCAAGGAGAAGCCCTCCCCCAACGCGCAACAACCATTTGGAGTACCCGACATGGGAGCCTTTCCCAATATGGGCGCTTTCCCCGACATGGGCGGGTTCAATCAAGGTGACGCCATCGGTTGGTTTGCAGCCTATCGCGTAACGTCGTATCAAGAGGAGATTACCGTGTTGAAACAATGGCTGGCCAATCGCCTGTCTTTCCTTGACCGCAACATAGAGCTGTTCGACAAAGGTTGGGAGCCACATGTCCAGTCTCCCAAAGAGATAGAAGCGCCATCCTTCAACGGATCCTTCCCATTCCCTTTCCCCTTCATGCCGATGTTTTGACTCCTATATGTAGACACTAATACTGGTTGGCTTCCCTTTTGGAAAGGGGAAAGTATGATATGGAAGAGCGTTAGTTTATCGGTAGTCCTTATAATGTTAGACCTTATCACAGCCGTGATAAGGTCTTTTCACATCTGTGAGCAAACTTAATCACATCCGTGGTCAAACTTGCTCACAGATGTGAAAAGGGTCAACAGTCTTGGAGTGCAGGGCAAACGCATTATATATTTTACCTTGTTTGTTATTATTTTAATTATTGCATATTCTTGTATTCTAGACATATAAATGTTGCATAAGTCAATTATATTTTGTATCTTTGTAGAGTATTTTAAAACATAATTTAGCA
>JAFTYI010000053.1 GCA_017464815.1 Bacteroidaceae bacterium
AAAACGAATTTGTCTTTATTCATAACGATTTGATTATGACCGCAAAAGTAATTTCAAATCCGTTGACTCAAAAATCTCTTGTAACAAATTAAATATCAATCATTTCAAAGAACTATTCCGATTTTTTAGTGGACACTTATGGTCTCGTAGAGTATGTTCCAGTATAATAAGGATTAAGACGCTGTAGCCCTAAAAGTTTTGTACAACTCAAAAACTCGTAGAGTATGTTCCAGTATAATAAGGATTAAGACCCTTAGAGAGATGAACATTGACTCTGTTCATAGGCTCGTAGAGTATGTTCCAGTATAATAAGGATTAAGACTTTACCTTTTCAGTGTTTAGAACGTAACCAGTAAGGGCTCGTAGAGTATGTTCCAGTATAATAAGGATTAAGACTGGTGCAACAATGTTGTAAAATGATTTGCGGATGATCTCGTAGAGTATGTTCCAGTATAATAAGGATTAAGACCGTTCAAGCGTAAGGTTGCTGACGCAAGATTACCTCGTAGAGTATGTTCCAGTATAATAAGGATTAAGACACCAGCTATGAGCAAGATGTCCTCGCCGATGAAGGCGCTCGTAGAGTATGTTCCAGTATAATAAGGATTAAGACTTATTCCTCCAAACTTTAATGAAAACTCGTAACTACTCGTAGAGTATGTTCCAGTATAATAAGGATTAAGACTAGTCAGCAATTTTATTGAGCATCTTTTTACGTTCCTCGTAGAGTATGTTCCAGTATAATAAGGATTAAGACTTCTTCAAAATAACAGAAAGTTGGGCTGCACCGAAACCCTCGTAGAGTATGTTCCAGTATAATAAGGATTAAGACCTATCATCTATTTCGATAGGGTCAAAACCTATATCTCGTAGAGTATGTTCCAGTATAATAAGGATTAAGACGCGCACGCCAAACGCCGTTCAAGCGTAAGGTTGCTGACCTCGTAGAGTATGTTCCAGTATAATAAGGATTAAGACATTAACGTGTAGGAACAATCAAACCCCTACGTGCGAACTAGCTCGTAGAGTATATTCTAGTATAATAAGGATTAACGTGCGTTCGATATAAGGGGCGAAGGTTGTTTCCATTTACATTTTGTCAAAACTGTATATTTCTTACTTAAGAATTGTTTATTTTCTATTGGGGGAGACAGGATTTATAAATACGCGAAGGATTTGAGACCAAAATCTGGCTATCCGTCAGACGGACAGATGGATAAGGCTGTTTTTCTTGTTTGTGTTTTTAAGTCAAATAGAAACAGAGAAATAAAAATAAACTTTTGTAACGACCTGAAAACAAGGGTAAAACATGCTCTATTCTGTAAAAGCGGGGCATTACTTGACCAAACTTAAGAGTTATCCAGCCAGACTTAAGAGTTATTCAATCAAGCTTAAGAGTTATCCAGCCAGACTTAAGATTTATTTCTGTCAGGCTTAAGAGTTACCCAAATAAGACTTAAGCGTTGTTCAATTGCGGTTAAGCCTTTTCAAGCCCCCAATCGCTATTTTTTCTATTTTTGTACCTCCCTATAAGATGGTTTTGAAGCCCAGTTTTCTGTATAAATATACAATAGTAGGGGGGGGTAACAGCGGGATTTCTGCATATTTATTACTTTTGTAGCCCTCTATATACAGTTTTTCAACTGACAAATTGTAAGGAAATTGGGTTAAATGCCTTTTTGGCTAAATAGCAGAAGAGTCAATCAAATCTATCCATTATGGAAGTGGCTGTTGATGGACAAAACCATGTTTTACCGTTCTTTTGTGACATTTTTCATGATTTATACCGTCATTTTATAACAAAATAAGTATATTTGCACCGTCATTTTATAACAAGACAATGGTAAGGTTATGATAAAACGGACTATGTTATAGAAACATTGACTATTTGAACTGAAATAAGAACAAAAGAAAGGAGGAGGTGTCACACCATGCAACAAACAATTGAAAAACTGAGAGGTCATGCTTCGGATGCGCCATCGAGGTGGCGTGAGGAGGCTATGAAGCGAAGAGAAAACAAGGTATGGCTCAGATATTCGCAAATGATAGCTATGAAAATGCTTGACCGCATGGAACGTCTGAACCTAACGCAAAAAGAGGTTGCGGAACGGATGGGGTGCTCGCAACAGTATGTATCAAAAGTTCTTCGTGGGAAGGAGAATCTTTCATTGGAAACCCTTTCGCGAATTGAAGATGCCTTGCAAATCCAATTGATTTACGAAACTGAACCTGTAGTTTAAATAACAATCTCCGCAACCATCACAGCTTGATTGGTTGCGGAGATTTTACTTTTCAAATCCGTTATATCCTGACCCAGAAGTTCTTTACTTCTGAATGAACTTCTTTCCGTCCTTGATGACGATTCCCTTGTAGTCGTAGTCGACCTGTACACCGGCAGGGGTGTAGAGGGGAGCTGCGGGGGAGGCATCGTCGGGGGTTACTGCGTTGATGCTTGTGTCGCCACCATTGAGTGTGATGCTCCAGGTGTGGAGATTCTGCTGGTACTCTGTCTTGATGTAGATGGTGCGGGCTTCGTCGGCGGGTGCGAAGGTGTAGCACTTGCCACACAGTTGGCCGGCATTGTCGCGTATGCTCTCCATGGTGAAGAGGCCGCTGGTGGCATTGACGGCCGTGTGTTCGTCGGTGTGGAACTGGAGGCTGCCGTAAGAGGGGGTGACTTCGCTGCTGATGTGGAAGATGCACTCGTTGCCTGCGGGAATGGTGAAGACGTACCATGTGTCGTAGGCGGTGGCTTCGTCGTTGGGCAGGGTGTAGTCGGTGTCGGGGCTGGCTACGATGGGTTGGCCAAAGTATTCGCCCTCGCGTGCCTCGGCAAAGGTGATGGAGAGGTGACGGTCGGTGCCACCGGTGGTGCCGGGGGTTGAACTGATGCTGATGCATACATAGATGGGGGTGCCTTGCTCGGCGTACACCTTGACGACTTTGCGTCCGGCCATATAGGCGTTTTCGTAGCTGTTGTCGGTGGATGAGTTGATCATCTCGTTGGTGTCTTCACCCGTCATGATGCGCATGGTGGAGCCTTGTCCAATCTTTGACTTGATGGTGTAGAAACCGGTTTGGTCGGCGGTGTAGGTGTACCAGCGTGTGAGGTTGGGTGTGTTGGGTATCTCAATCTCCTGACCAAGGGCTTCGATGGGAAGGGCGGTTTCGTAGTTGGTGCCGTCGGTGGCGCGTTGGAAACTTGTTTTCAGAATGGCATCCTGGCCTCCGTTGGTGAACGAGGTGATTTCGATGATGTAGGTCTCGCCCTTGGTGACTGAGAGTTTGTAAGACAGACCCAGGTCGCCTGTTGCATCGTCTTCGAATTCGCTTCTGACGAAGTCGAGTGCTTTGCCATCGCAATCGGTGCGGAAGACTACGCTCCACGTGTTTTCAACCCACAGTGGTGTGGTGGTTCTGAAAATGGCCGTACCGCTCTCCTCGGCTACGAAGCGCCGGTAGTTCATGATTTGTTCACCGCGGTCGGCCACCACAATGTCGGTGCCCAAGGTGAAGTCGATGGGAAGGTCGCAATAGTCGCCCAGGGTGAGTTCGCTCTCGACGATAGAGATGGTGTCGGTGGCATTTCCTGTGGGTTTGAGGCAGAGGTGATAGGTGTCGCCCTCGTAGCAGCGGTAGGTGTTGAACTCATTTATGATGCTGGCTTCGCCTGTGCCCAAGCAGAGGTAGGCCAATTGGGCCGATGAGGTGATGGTGAGCTGGGCGTCCTTTGTGGCGGTGAAGGCGTACCATTGCTCGGGCTTGTCGAGGGTCACCTGAGTGTCGCCGGCTTCGATGGGGGTGGCGGTGGTGGCATCTTCGCCCGCGGTGGGCTTGCGCAACCGGATGTCGAAGGATTTGACCTCTTCCGTCAAGGTCGTGGTTGCCACGTTAAGATAGAGGTACTTCGTGGTGCCCAATCTGTTGGGGTTCAGGTTCTTCACGATGGACTTACCTGTGCCTTGGAGGGAGTCGGTAGAGAGCCATGTGTTGGTGTTGTTGGGGTTGTTCCAATATTCGATGGAGCCCTCCCAGGTGCCTTGTGGGGTGATTTCGAGCATGTAGTCTTCGCCCAATGAACTGACGTCCATGCGATACCAGTTGGCATCGTTGTTTGTAAGCGAAAGGGTTGCGGGGAAACTTTCGAGCTCGATGGGGTAGGTGGCGAGTTGTCCGGGGTGGTCGGCGGTGAATTTCAGAGTGACAGAGGTGGGGCGGGTGATGGGTATCATCACGATGTAGGCCTGTCCGCGTTCGACAACGAATTCGTGGTCGTCGGTCATTTGTGCCTGCACGGCATATTTCATGGGAGTGACACCGTATTCATCTTCGTTGATGTAGTAGATGAGGTATTCGCCCGTGATGATGCTGGCCAGTCCGTCCATGGGAGCCACGAAGCGTGCAAAGGTGGTGTGGCTGAAGCCCGAGAGGTAGTCGGGGGAGGAGTTGGTGTAGATGGGGAATTCAACGAGCGTGTCCAAGGGCAGCTCGATGGGCGACTCCCAGCTGCTGCCGCCATAGTTGTCGGCAAAGAACTTGCTCTGGAGGGTGAACGAAGTCTGCTTAACGGCATCCGCGCCTTGTGATGCGGCTGCTTCGATGGTGAAACGAATTTCGTCACCGGCACATACACGGATGGTGGCAAAGATGCCGGCACCGTTGTCGTAAGGCTCGGCTATGTCGAACTGGGCATCGGGGTCGATGGCTCCATCGTGATACCATCCGCCACTGATGGTGAGGCCAAGGCCGGTTGAAGCTGTGGGCGCCATGATGTAGAGTGTGCCTTGTTGGGTGGCCTTGTAGCTGAAGGTTTTAGTGGCACCAGCCTTCAGAGTGACTTTCTTGTCGGCTCCGTTCCATGAGGTAACGGATTGTGCATTTGCCTGATGGGTGCCCGCAATGATGAACACAAAACTGGCAAGCAGGGTGATGAGGTGATTGGTTAGTTGTTTCATGCTGTTTCCTTAAATTATAATAATTTGATTGTTATATATTTATCAGTTGAATGTCTCGTCATACTCCTCTTGGGTGAAGAAGAGATAGTGAGGCGAAAGTGCGGTGAGTCCGCTGGTGTCCACATCTTCTTTTTTCAATCCGCACCCAATGAGGCTGAGGAAGCCCAACTTGTCGCTGGTTACAGCGGGGAAGGCGTCGAGCGGGTTGCGGTCGAGGATGAGGGTGGTGAGGTCGGTCATGCGTTCAATCTCTTCCTTGGTGATGTGGGTGATGCGGTTGTCGCGCATTGAAAGTTCGCGTATGTCGGCACGCAGCACCTCGGGGGGAAGTTGGGTGAACGAGCAGCTGTCCAGATAGAGGCCACGGATGCTCTTGCGGGTGTATCCGCCACCTTCATAGGGCACTTGGGCCTGGCTGAGCGATGGGGGAAGGGTGCTCAGGTTGGGGTTGTTGGAGAAGTTGAGGACGGACATCTGATAGATGTCGTTGAAGACATCGGGCAGAGCGCTGATGAGCGAGCCTTTGATGATGAGGTTGCCCAGCTCCTTCCAGTTCTTTATCGACTCGGGGACGTGGGTAATCTTTTCGTCAATCATGTTGAAGTGATAAATGCCTTCAACCCTTGTGAGCACCTCGGGAAACTCGGTGAATTTGTTGCCGATGAGGTAGACGTTGATGAGTTGCTTCATGTCGGCCACGGCATCGGGCAGATGGGAGAGGTTGGTGTTTTCGATGTGCAGGGTGATGATGTTGGTGTTGGCTATCTCGTCGGGCAGCTCTTCCAAGTCGCAATTGCGTATGGTGAGGTTAATCATTGACGAGAGGTTGGCAATGGCTGCGGGCAGCTTCTTCATGTGCTTGAACTCGGTGAGAGCCAGGTTGGTCCACTCGCCCTTCTTGTTGTAGTTGTATTGGGGATGACCGTCAATCACCAGTCCGTTCACCGTGGTGGGGTCGCCGTAGTCATCGATTTCAAATTCAAGACCTGCCCAACTGTCGTCGATGATGCCACTGTCGAAGTCCCACGAGGGGGGCCACTTTGACTTGTCTTCGCCCAACACTTCGAGGCAAAGGGCGTAGAGCGAGTTGTAGTAGTTGTCGGTTGAAATCACCTGCTTCACCTTGGTGGGAAGTTCGTAGTGGGTCTTTTCGCCCGCCACAATGGTGAAGGCGTTGTCGCGCTCGAGTTCGATGTCGAGCACATCGATGAGGGTGCCGCTCTTGTCGAATGCACGGTAAGCCACCAGGCGGTAGTCGCCTGCTTCAAGGCGTATGTAGGGGGTGCTCACCACTTCGTCGTTACCCTTTATCGGCTGGCTGGGTAGGGTGAAGCGGGTGCTGTCTTTCTCGAGGGTGACTATCACGCTGCTTATTTCGGACAAGTCGTTGAGTGTGAAGGGACGGCGAAGGCCGAACGAGTAGGTGCGTTTGAGGACAAACTGAAACTGCACTTCGCCTTCGGTGGGAGAAGCCACGGGGTCGTTGTCGTTGCCACATGCGCCAAGGAGCATTGCCATTGGCATCATGAGGAGGGTGACGAGGAGGGTTTTGAGAGTTTTCATTTTATTCTTGAAGGGTTTAACGGGATTGATGCGTTATTATGCGTTAAATGAAGTAGTGAGGGGAGGAAGGGCTAATCATCCTCGTCGTCCTCCTCGACGCTCCATAGGGGACAGGGGCGTCTGATGTAGGAGGGGACGTTGTCGAAGCCGACACGCTTGCCCAACGAGTTTTTGCCATTCTCGTACTGGTTGAAGACAAGGGTGAAGGGATCCCAACACTTGAGGTTCCGGTGGTAGAGAATCCAATCGGGCAAGTTGCCGGTGAGGAAATTGAGGTTGATGGAGAGATTCTCCAGCTGGGGCATTACCGGATTGTTGGCCACCTTCTCTTCCTCGGTTTCGTATTGGCTGGCATCGTATCCCATATCGGGTATCGAGCCTTCGAAGTAGTTGTAAGAGAGTCCTATGTACACCACATTCTTCAGTGTGAACAGGGCTTCGGGCAATGAGCCGTGCAGGCCCAGCGTGTCTTTTTCGGATGCGTAGTCGTAGAGACGTCCGAAGACATCACGGACACGGTTGTTGGCAAAGTTGACGTAGAGAAGGCTGTGCTTGTCCAATTCGGTGATGATGTCGATGGGTAGGGTAGTGAAGTTGTTTCCGCTCAACTCCAATTCTTCCAACCGGGTCATCTCCTTCATGCGTGCGGGCAGTTTGCTGATGCCATAGCCGAGCAGATTCAACACCTCCAGGTGGGGCAGGTAGGTGACATCGTCCTCCAACACAATGTTTTTGCCTGCTGCATTGGTGTTTCCACTGAGGGTGAGTGTGCGCAGTTGGTCGAGCTTGCGAATCTGGTAGGGGATGGACTTGTCGGTGTCGAACATCGAGAAGCGCAAGCCTACGACACGCAGTTCGTCCACCCGTTCACCATCCTGATTGATGTATTCCACCTCTTCGGTTTCGACATTGTTCCAATGGATGAGCGGTGCGCTGGTGTCGATGTTGGCTGCACATCGCATGATGCGCGAAATGGCCAGCACGGCCAGCGAATCGCCTTCGCGTGAAGGGATAATCTCTTGTGCACGTGTCTGCTGAAACACCATTTTTGCTTCGACGGGTGTGGTGCCTTTGGTCGCACCCTTCTCCCGGAACACCAATGTGGCCTTGCGGTCGTGATCGGTGTGGGTGTAGAGCTCGTAATCGATGCGCACATTGGAGGTGCGTGGTATGCTGCCCGTGGGAGGTGTGTCGTGGGTCACCTTCAGCCAGTTGCCATCCTCGGGACGGTCATACTCCACCACCACTTCATAAGGTACGTTCGAGGTCACTTTGACACGCTCGAACATGGTGTCGTAATCCGTAAAGTCGGGTACGTTGATGGAGTCGCGGTCGAACTGAATCACCTTTTCGTATCCCTGTTGTTCAATGACGAGCTGTTTGCTGTACTTTCCGCAACGGAAGGTGAGAAGCGCCTTTCGTCCTTCGTAGAGGTAGCTGCTGTCTACCCTGACTTCGCATGTGGTGGAGCCATTGCCATTAGCCGGCGACACCAGACACCACTCGCGATCGGTCATCACTGTCCACTCATCAGTGGCCGACAATGTGAAGGATGCAGAGCCACCATTGGGGGCAAACTGAATCACTTCATCGCTGAGGGCTATGTGGGTGGCCGGTAGGGTTTCGTCTTCGTCGCATGCGGTGAATGTCCATAGGGAGAACAGAGTCATGCACCACATGGAGAACAAGCGTGCGAGCGTATGCGTGTTATGAATCATTCTAATGTGTATCATCTTTGTCTGTATGAGTTAATTCAGTTAGCAATGGTGACGTCTTGTCCCTCGTCGTAGGTGAGGTTGAACATGCCGTTTTGGATGCGGTATATCACACTTTGGGGAACGGTCATCTTCAGGTTGGGGTTGTTCGACACATCCAACGAGTTGAGGTTCGACGGGAAGGTTGTCACGGCTCGGAAGTCATTTCCCGAAAAGTCGACAATGAGCAATCCCGGATGTTCGTGCAAGTAGGAGGGCCACTGGGTCATGGAGCGCACCCACTTTGTCTGTGCCTCGTCGCGATAATAGCCTTGGCTGCTCATGAGCAACTGGGTCATGCTGGCTACATTGAGCACATTCTCGGGAAATTCGCGGAAGGCATTGAAACTGAACTCCACACCCGAGAGACGAGGCAGATTGGCAGTGCTGAAGCCACTCGGAAGGGTCTTCAGATTGTTACCGGCACAATCGAGTGCCTGAAGCGAATGGAAATCCTTCAGTGCTGCATTGCGGATGGTGTCGATGTGGTTGTTGGCCAACACCAGGTAGTTGATTTCCGAACGGGTATCGGCAAATTCGCGGGGAAATTCACCTACGCTTGTGTCACCCTCTCTCTTTCCCATTTCGTTCATGGCCAAGGTCAGTTTCTCGACCTTAATGCCCTTGAATCCTGATTGGAAACCGTGCATCTTGTTGGTTGTGAGGTCTATCTCTTCGATGGTGTAGCCACTGTCCATGTTGGAAATGAAGGCTGGAAATTGTTGCAAGTTGTTTGCCACACAGGAGAAGAGCTCCATGTCGGCCACGCCACAGAAGTCGGCAGGGAATTCACTGATGCGGTTGAAGTCCATTATCAACTGGATAGGTGCAATGGGTTGGATGCTCTCCACGGTGGTAATCTTGTTGAAAGCGGCATCGAGCAGACGAAGGTCACTCATGCGGTAGAGATTCTCGGGGAGAGTGGTCAGGCGATTGTCGTTGATGTACAGCAATTGGGTGTGTACACAATTTTTGCACAACTCCTCCAATGCGGCAAGGATGTCATCGGGCGTCATCTGATACAGGCCGGAGATGTTGGCTGAAACCAATTCCGAAAGTCCTTCGAAGATGTGTCCGTCCAGCTCGGTCAGTGGCAAATTGAAAAGCTCAAGGTCGGTGAGCTTGCCCAGCTTCGAAAGGTTGGCCGGCAACTTCTTGATCTGTGCATTGGCAATGAAGAGCATCTCCAGATTCTGCAGGTTTCCGATGGCTTCATCAATGCCCGTTATGCGGTTGGCCGGTTCGCCTGTTGCTTGTGCATAGGGGGACAGATACTTGCAGGTGGTGGTTTTCTTGTCATCAAGGCGAAGAGCCGAACGATAGAGTGCTCCGTCGTTGGCACGACGTCTCATGCTCGTCCTCTCCTTGGCAATCTCCATGCGGTGTTCACGAATATCTACTCCGCTCTTCATCAGTGCGTAAGGCGAATATCTCATGCCATCCATGCCATCGTTGACATCGCCCACAAACTCTTCGTCGTGGGTGCCCAAGTAGAGAATCTGCAATTCCGTAAGTTGTCCTATGGCCGCAGGCACCACACCTCGGGGATTGAAAGCTCCCAGGTTGAGCGATATCACCCGTCCTTTGGAGTTCAGCTCTACACCCGGTTGGTTTCCCCATGCGTCGATGGGGCGCGGAGTGCCGTCTTCAAAGCGGAAGAGCCAATTGGCACCGGGTGTTTCGGCATCGCCATTGAAGCTCCAGTTCTTTCCATCCATGGCATCCCATATCTGTTTGAGGGCGATGTAGTCATGGATAGCCTCGTTTTCGGGTATCTCCACAGGTACGGAGGGGGTGGTCAATTCGAAATGACGGATGGGGAAAGCAATCTCCGTGTCGACTGCATACATGAACTTGCGTCCTTTGTTGAAGAGTTCATAGTGCAGGAGGGTGTAGTCCCCCGTTTGCAGCGTCAGTGTGTCGGTGTGGAAATAGCGGGCGTTCTTCTTCCGCCATGTCTTCACCTTGTGCTCCTCGCGATAGTTGATGCCATTGATGGTGCGGGCAAACACGAAGCTGACACTATCAATATCCTCATAGTTGAAGAGGTCGCTATAAGTGGGTGTGTTGCCGACTCTTGTCGCTTCTATCTCGGGCAGCACTTTTTCCAACGTTGCGTAGAATGAGCCATAAGCGACGCTTTGAACATAGATGGGGTGTACGGTGATGTGTCCGCTTGTGATGACAAACGTCTTTCCTTCATCGGGTGTGCCCGTTTGCAGGATTTCGGCCATGGTGCCCTCCTTGTATCCGCCATAGATGACATAACCCACAATGGTGTATTCACCACTTGACAATTTCAAGTTCTCGGAGGTGAGCACAAATTCGCTTCCACCTTCCCCCGTAGAGTAGAGGTTCAAGGTCTGTTTGATGCTGCGCCCTTTGTGAATGAGCGAGAGTTCTATCTTGCGGGCCTCTTCAAGGCGATTGAGTGTGCTTCCTTCCAACAAGCCTCGGGTTCCTTGTTTGTACAGCTTCAGTTGGATGTAGCCGTAGTTGGAGTTGTTGACACGGGCATCGTCATCCTCCGAGCAACCATGCAACAGGGGAAATGCAAGCAGCATAACCAACGGCATGATGAAGAGCTTCACACAAGCCTCCACTCTCTCCTTTATAGCAGTTATCGATAGTGGTATTCGGTTCATTTCTAGTCGTTAATATGATTCTATTGAAGTTATTCTTTCAGCTTTATGTCGAATGTAAACACGTTGATGTCGGCATATTCGTCGCCACGGAACATGTTGATTCTGAAACGGAATCCGCGCGTAGAGGTAACCATGCCGGGTGCAACATTCACCATCAACGACTCCAAGTTGCCCGTGCTTTCCGAGCGGATGGGTTCGATGTAGATGGCATTCTCCTGACTTGAAGTTGGTTCTTTCTCCTCCCATTCACCGGTCTCTTGATTGAGCCACAAGCGAATGAGTTTTGAAGAAATCTGTTCAGAGGTCATCTTCACAATGGGGAATTGGAAACTGCCTCCGTCAGGTGTCACATACAGGGTTTCACCATCGGTCAGTCCCTCCAATTCAAGTTCGTAGTCAATCTCGTGGTCTTGCTTCTGCATAATGTGCGAGAATGCTTCGGAATACTCTTCCTTCAATGTGGCTCCGTCGGCATTGAACAGGTCGTCGACGGTCACTTGCTTGGGTACGATGAAGATGAAGGCTTCGCGCATGGATGCAGGATTGGTCAACCTGTTCAGGTCATCTTCGTCGCCACGGTCGTTGACGCGCAGGTAGAGTTCTTTGGTGAACACTCCATTGCTTTCCGAACGGTTGCTTGCGTCGCCCATTCTCAAGGATGCCCAGTGGACCTCCTCATTCAGCACACGTCCGTTGTGGGCATTGCACATGATGAGGTGATAGGGGGCATTG
Organism: Bacteroidaceae bacterium; assembly: GCA_017464815.1. GTDB lineage: Bacteria > Bacteroidota > Bacteroidia > Bacteroidales > Bacteroidaceae > Phocaeicola_A. Next base: position 11,650 of record JAFTYI010000053.1, read on the forward strand.
TCCAACGATGCATAGTCGACAGAGGTCTTTATGTTGAAGGGAAGCTCCACCTTTTTCCAATAGTCATTCTTGTTGTCGGGGTCGATGTAGGCGGCTTTGGCTTCAAAGGAGAAGTCGTTGCCGAAGGGATCAGTCGAGGGGAATGCAAAATCGTGTTGCAAGAAGTTGCTTGATATGCCATCAAACGAAACCTGAATGCTCTTCAATACCTCGCCACGAAGGTCGGTCAACTGGAGGACACCGCTTCTGCTTTCGGCCGAGAGGTATTCGTCCTTCACCATTAAGCCCACTCCTACGCGTCGTGTCTGCAATGTGCCATCGGCTTTGCGGTTGCTGGTTTCGGTGATGTCTCCTGCCAGCTTCATCCATTCGGGAAGATTCTTCAGCTCCCACACGATGTTTGACTCTACGTAGAAAGTCAGCTGATAGAGGCCTCGTTGCAGGGTGTCGGTCATTTCAAATTGCACTCTTTCCACATCCTCTTCATCTTTTGTGTCGGTGTCGTACACCTTGCATGTGGCTTCGGCCTTCACCTCCACTTTTATGGGGGTGGCGCCGGGCACCTGTAGGTGGAAGGCGCCATTCATGGTTGTGTGGTCAAACTCCTTGTAATCGGCCGTTACGGTCAGTTTGACGGTGGTCTCCTTTCCATCCTGCGGTTCTTGGTCTTTGGCAAACGAGAGCCAGTTGTGGGGGTCATCGGCGGTAATCTCCCACTTGCTTGATGAGGTGACCTCGATGGTGCCCACAAACTTGTTTCCTGTGTTGTCGGCAGACAGGGTCATTACGCCATTCTCGATGTCGCCACTGAGGGCAATGTCGCTCTCGGAGGCCGACAATTGGGTGATGCGGACGGTGAACGGAGCATCTTCGCCATCGACGAGCACCATCAGTTCGGCACTTCGTGACATGCTGCTCTTATTGTCGTTGTATGGCGTCACACGAATGATTGCTTCGCCGGCTTTTCCTTGAGTGGGGGAGGCCGACAGCCAATTGTTTGAACTGGTGAAGGTGGCCGTCCACGCATTGCCTGCCACAAAGCGAATTTCGGCTTCTTGTCCCTCGGCAATGCCTTCGAAGGTGATGGGTTCAACGTCGAATACGGTGTTGTTGACAACCTCCTTTATCGGATTGTCGCCATCGGAGCAGGCTGTAGGTATGAACATGCCACCGGTGCTTGCCAACGCGGTAAACAGGATTGGGAGTATCTTCTTTTTCATAAGTCGTATATATCAGATGCGTCGTATGGTTATGAATGAATTTCGTCAATAGGGTGTGCTGATTCCATTCTTTTCAGCTTCGGCTTGTTCGGGGCTTACCCATTCGAAGATGTAATAGTAGTTGCCGAATGAGCCGATTTTGGGAATAAACACATTGAGTATCAATACAAATGCACGGTCGGCCGGCAGATAGTAGCTGGCCACTCCGTCGATGGTGCTCATGGCCACTTCACCGTAATAGGAGTCGGTGAAGGCAATCTGTTCCACCATGTCAATTGTGGTGTCAAAGGGATTTTGCCTGGCCGTGTGAAACTTCAGTGTCAAGTCGTGGGCATCGTCGAAGGGAGACTTGACAATCAAGGTGCTGTCGTTTTTCTTCTCCGTAGTGACGAGGAATTTGGTCACGGTGCTTGTGCTGAAGGGGAAGGTGCATGAGAGTCGCATGTTTCCCGTGTAGTCGTCCAAGTTGAAGGGCATACACTTGTGTAGTCTCACCCGTGTCCAGTCGTTGTACATTTCGGGTGTTTTACCCTCCATGTCCAACAGCTTGAGTGTCACGGCCAAACTGTCGTTGACATTCATGTGGTTGTAGTATCCCTTCAGCTTTACCGTCCCCGTGCGTTCGCCAGCCTTTATGGTGACGTTGCGCGAAACGATGTCGAAATGATAGCCTTCGATGGCGTTTGTACGTCTCAGGTCGATGTCGACCATGTAATTCAGGTCTTTATCCGCGGCGTGAGCTGTGCCGAAGGTAACTTCGAACAGTTCCTCTTCATCCTCAGTCACCGGCATGTCCAACAGCGAGTCGGTGAACACGATGTAGTCGGGGCCATCGTAATGGATTGTGTTGTTCTCGCATGAGGCCATGAAAACCAGGCATGCGGCCATGAAGAATATGTACTTGATGTGTCTCATTGTCTCTCTTATTGTTCGTTTTGGATAATCAACCCTCCCGAAGCCGTCACTTCATGTTGGGGGAAGGGCCAAGTGTAACGTTTGTCGTTGCCTGACACCTTGAACGATGAATAGTTTTCGCCCGTGATGGTGCCCGATTGGGGTTGGCGTGTGAATCCTTTGTGCCATCTTTTCAGGTCGGCCAGACGGAAACCTTCGAGGAAGAGTTCCTTTGCACGTTCTTCCTGTATTTCGCCCATGAGTCCCTCTTGTGTGTGGGCCGCGGTACCATATCCTTGGATGCGTGCTTTGCGGAGGGTGGTCAAGTCGTTGTTGGCTTTCTGGGTTTCTCCACTCATGGCGTATGCTTCGGCACGAATGAGATACACTTCGCTCAGGCGGATTACCTTTGGCATGTTGGTGTAATAGGTGCCCGCACTTCCGTCGATATCGGGGTTTCCTGGGTATTTCACAATCACTTCGCCCTCATATCCCTGCATGGTGTTTACGATGGAGAAGAAGGTGGTGTAGCGGAGGTCATATCCGCCATAGGCATCGACCAGCCACTTGGCAGGCAGATAGTTGGGGTTGTACAATCCTCCCGTGATGCCCATGAAAAGTGTACCCAAGGCACCTCCGCGGTCGGTGGTCGAGAAACTGATTTTCCAGATAATCTCGTCGGCCGTGTCGTAGGTCCACATGGCTTTGTATTCCGACATGACACCGCTCGAGGTGGAAACGTAGCTGTTGGCATCGGCCAAGCTGTAGACGGTGTACGAACCTGATTTCGCCTCTATCACGTTTGTGGCTGCTTCGATGGCCTTGTCCCACTTCTGCATGTACAGGTAGACACGTGCCAGAAGGGCATCCACGGCGCCTTCGGTGATGAAGGCAGCGTCGCTTCCCACGCGTGTCACCAACTGGTCGGCTTTCGTCAGGTCGTCCAACACTTGTGCATACGACTCTTCCAACGTGGCACGAGGTTTTTTCACCGATGAGCCACCGTTCCCCTCGCGATAATGCAGATAGAGGGGGACACCCAACGTCTCGTCAGACGTGAGTGAGTCGTAGGGGGCACAGAAGGTGCGTATCAGGTCGGAGTAGGCAAAGGCACGCATGAAGCGTACGTCGCCCTCGAACTTGTCCATGGTCTTGCGCTCGGTTTCGTTCTTGAGTGTGGCGCGCACCTCTTCGGCATGATTCATGAAGAAGTTGCATCGGGCTATAATCTGGTAGAGTCCGCCATAGATGTTGAGCAACTCGCTTTCATTGGGGTTCACTTCCCATCGGTGGAAGTTTCCGTACTGGTTGGAGTAGCCGATGGCGGCGTACAACAAATCGCTCTGAACCTCGGTGGCTTGCACCAATGCTCCGCTATATAGCGACGAGTTCTTCAGACAACTGTAGATTCCCACCACTATCTCTTCGGCCGACGCCAAGTTGGTCATTGCCTCCTCTTCGGGGATTGCCGTTTCGGGTATTTCGGTCAGGAAGTCTTCGCATGCACAGCAGATGAGCATGAGCGAGGCGAAGAGGTATCTGTGTATCAGTTTCATAATCTTATGCTGCATATATATAATAATGTGTAATCGTTGCTCAGAAGGCTGCTTCCACGCCAAAGGTGAATTGCCGCGACATGGGGTAGGCTGCCTGATAGACGTTAAGGCTCGACTCGGGGTCCATGCCTGAGAACTTGGTGAAGGTGAGCAGGTTCTGTCCTTGTGCAAAGAGGCGCACTGAGCGGATGACCCGGGTGTTGTCCAGCAGGTTTTTGGGGAGTGAGTAGCCGATTGTCAGGTTTTTGAGTCGAAGGAACGACGCATCTTCCAACAGGTGGCTATCCATCTGAGGAGTCACGCCATAGCGGGGAATGTCGGTGATGTCGCCGGGATTTTTCCATCGGCGGAGCAACTCGCGCGACTGGTTGAAGGCTGAGCTGTACATGCCGTTGCTCTCGTCAAAGAAGCGGTCGTTGTTCAACATCCATCGGTTGCTGACCCAACTGAACTGGGCGTTCAGCGACCATCCTTTCCACGACACCATGGTGCCGAATCCGCCTTGCCAAGGTGCCACGGATGATTTTCCCAACAACACCTTGTCCTCTTCGTTGTAGGTGTTGGTAATCTTGCCATCCTTTGTGTACCAGAGGGCGTCGCCGTTCACCGGATTCACCCCTGCATAGCGCACGGCATAGTGCTCGCCATAGGAGTGTCCCACCTTGAAGAGCAGGTTGGATGCAGGCAGTTCGTATTCGTCCAATCCGTTATACAATTCGGTGATTTCGTTGTGGTTATACGAGGCATTGGCATTCACGCTCCAATGAAGGTCGTCGCGTTGGAGCAGGTCGATGCGGAGGTCAAACTCCACACCACGGTTCACCATGGCGCCAATGTTGTCCCACTCCATGCTCGTGCCGTTACCCAAGGTGACGGGCACCTCCATCAGCATGTCGGTCGTCTTTTTGTGATAAAGTTCGGTTGTGAACTGGATGCGTCCGAAGAAGCCCAGTTTCAGCGCAAGGTTGAAGGTGCTCAGCTTCTCCCACGTGAGGTCGTCGTTTCCGCGTGTGTAGGGGGCAAGACCCGTCATTCCCGCGTATTGCGGACCGGCCGCAAACAGGGCCATGTGGTCGTAGTTGGGGATGCTGGAGTTACCGGATGTGCCGTAGCTTGCGCTCACTTGGGCGATATCCAGCCAACTGATGTCGTTCAGGAAGGGCTCAAGCTTGGCATCCCATAAGAGACCTGTTGACCAGAAGTTTGCCCAGCGGTTGTCCTTTCCGAACTTCGAAGAGGCATCCCTGCGCACCGACAGGTCGACGAAATAGTTCCGCATGAAGTTGTATTCGGCACGTGCAAAAAGGGAGACGTAGGTGGAGGCTGCAAAACTGTCGCTCCAGTTGCTGGCCATGGTGCCGGTGCTGAGGGTCAGCAACTTGTCGTTGGATTGTCCGCGTGTGCTCACTGAGAAACCGTCCGAACCATTCCTTGTCACCTCGTGTCCCAAGAGCAGGTTGATGTGGTGGTCGTTGTTGACGGCAAACGAGTAGTTGGCCGTGTTAGTCCACGTCAGGTTAAACACCTTGCTGTATCCCTTTCCCACATATCCGCTTCCATAGTTCGAGGGGTAGGAGGGGAGCGACGAGGTGTTTGTGCGTGTTTCGGCGCCATCGACTCCTATCATGGTGCGGAGCTTCAAGTCTTTGATGGGCGCGAGTTCGAGGAAGGTCGATGAAAGGATGTGTACCTTCGTTCGCGACAAGGGATTGGCGGCAATGTACTCCATGGGGTTACCATAGGAGCCTACCCACGTGCCATCGCTCGTGCTTGCATAGCCTCCGTCCTCTTTGTAGGGCGACCAGTAGGGCATCATGAACTTGGAGGCTGAGATGGGGGCCAGCACACTGTAGTCGCCATACTCCGTCTCGTCCGATTCAGAATAGGTCAGCGCCGTGTTGGTGCCAATCTTCAGCCAGTCGTTGGCCTTTGCCTCAATGTTGGCACGCAGGGTGTAGCGTGAGAAGGTGGAGGCAACGGCCGTGCCCTCCTGTTCGAAGTAACCGGCTGACACATAATAGTTCACCGACTTTTCGCCACCGCTTACGCTCACCTCGTAGGATTGCGTGGGTGCATTGTCGTTGAACACGATGTCCCTCCAATTGACGTTCGTCCGTTCCAGCGCTTCGCGGTCATATTGGCCGGGTACTCTCATGCCTATCTCCTCTTCAAAGTCAAGTCGTTCCCGGGTGTTCATCTGATTCCACTTGCCGTAAGCCAGGTTCGAGAATCCGTATTGGGCACGCAGGGTTACCTTCGCCTTGTCGCCCGCCACACCACGTTTGGTCGTTATCACCACCACACCGTTGGCAGCGCGTGCACCATAGATAGAGGTTGAAGAGGCATCCTTCAACACCGAGATGTTCTCAATGTCATTGGGGTTAATCGAGGCAAAATCCGATGCCGCGATGGGCGCACCATCGAGGATGAACAACGGCTCGGTGTCCGCATTGATGGAGTTGATGCCTCGTATCTGGAAGTGGGCCGGTGCGTTCGGCTCACCCGAGTTCTGCAACACGGTCAATCCTGTGGCTTTTCCCTGAAGAGCTTGATCAAAACTTGCGACGGGAGCGTTCTCAAACGTCTCTCCCTTGACAACCGCCACTGAACCCGTGACGGTTCCCTTCTTGCGTGTTCCGTATGCCACTACGATGACCTCTTCAATGTCCGACGTCTCGTTTTCCATCACGATGTTTACCACTTGGTCCTTTCCTTTCGTCACTGGACGCAACACGGTCTTCATGCCAATGTAGCTGAATTCCAACGTTCCCTCTTCGCCTTGTATGGCGATATGGTAGTTTCCGTCAATGTCAGTCACGGTGCCGGTGGATTCCCCCCTCTGGCGGATGGTCACACCGATGAGAGGCTCCTTTGATTCGGCATCGCTGACATGGCCAGTGATGACAAAGTCCTGTGCAATGGCATGAAGCGAGCCACACACCATGAGTAAGAAGACAAGTGCCGATGATGCTTTGATTCTCACGATTCTAAGTTTGATTTATATGTATGTCAGCAGGGGAGAGTGTAAAAACACAAATTCAGGCACAGATTACACGGAGGTTGACACGGCGGTATCAGTCTTGTAACAATCCATCCGTGAAATCCGTGAAATCCGTGCCTAAACGCAAGTGATTATTCTTTTTCTTGGCACATCCCTCATTCAATTCCTGTAGAGATGTTCCTTGGTCGATTACTTCAACCAATCAGCCAACTTGTCCTTGGCAAAGAGGTAGTAAACAATGAGGCCAATCCAGCTGGTGATGAGCAATACTACGATAGCCAACAATTTCTTTACTCCGTCTACGGGCAACTTCCAAATCTCGAGGCATGCCTTGATGGTGAGGATAAGACCTACCACCCAAATAATAAATGCAATCATGTCGATAACTTTTTAAAATATTTATAATATAGAACTATCGGATGAAAAAAGAGAGGAAAAACAACGCCTTTCGAACTGTATGCTTCTCCTCTCTCAACCCTTAACACTATGAAGTGGTGATTCAGGCGGGATTCGAACCCACGACCCACGCCTTAGAAGGGCGTTGCTCTATCCAGCTGAGCTACTGAACCATCCTTTTTTTGCATCAAAAATGAAAAGTCATATTTTCACCTCTCCTCTCAAATGCGGTGCAAAAGTACTGCTTTTGTTTGAATTGAGCAAATTTTTCATCCGTTTTTTAGTGACAACGGCAATGAACACACGGATGAGATGCAGAACCACACTCACAAATCTTGTTTTCTTATTGATTACCTTCCACAAATGTGGGCAAATTCACAGAATTGACAATGCTTGGCGACGGTTGTCTGTGTGAAGCGGGCGTGGGTGGAGAAGACTTCGCAGAGCAGTTGGTCGAGCTTTTCGCTGAACTCGTCGCGCATGGGGGTGAAGTCGTTGACGGGTTGTTTGCCCAGTGTCACGGTGGGAGAGTAGTCGGTGGAAGCGGCTTTCTGAATGTAGAACAGGGCAGGCTCGATGGGAGTGTCGGGCTTGAGGTCGGCCAGCAGGGTGGCATACAGGAAGGTTTGGAACACGTGGTAGGGACGATGCTCAGCGGTGGTGTCGAAGAGTTGCGACATGTCGCGGGCCTCTTGCACGGTGGTGCTTGTCTTGTAGTCGATGATGCGCAGAATGTCGTCTTTTTCGTCCATGCGGTCGATGCTTCCTCCCAAGCGGATGGTGAAGGGGGTGGTGCCATCCGAGGGTGTCACCTGAACGGATTTCCTCACGGGATATTCGGCTGCAAGGAAGCGGAAGGGGGCGTGTTCGGCATCGCGGCGAAGGAGCTGCTTGACGTAGGCGGTGATGACCTCCTTGTTCAACAGCTGGAGACCGTCGTACTCGGCATGTTGGTCGAGCGGTATCTGGAAGAACTCCTCCTTGAAGGCGCGGTTGACGGTTTCGCGCAACACGAGGTCGTCCCTTAACAGGTCGTCGATAGCGGAGCGTGTGATGGGGCCGCCCGACTTGTCCAACAGCTCTTTGTAGATAATTTCGGTGGTGCGATGGAAAATGTTTCCGAAGACCGAGGAATCAATCTCGGTGGTGACCTCGTCGGCTTCGTAGAGGTGGCAGGCGTAACGCAGGTAGAACTTGAGCGGGCAGTCGAGCCATACGTTCAGAGCCGATGGCGAGAGGTAGCCTTTGCCTTCAGCACCGAAGCGGTTGCGCAGGCGAGTGGCAATCTCCTCGTTGCCTTGCACTTCGATGGCAGGATGGGATTGCAGCGTCTGCTGGGGTTGCAGGACGTAGCGGCTGAGGGTGGTCGATGGTGATTTTTCGACCAGGTGTTGCAACATGAAGCGCGACATTTCGCCACGGTTCAGTCCCTCGGAGGCGGTGTTGTAGAGCATGGTCACGTGCTCGGCCCGCTGGATAAGGCGGTAGTAGTAGTAGGCATAGACGGCATTCTTGTGCTCTACGGTGGTCATGCCAAAGGCTTTGCGCAGGTTGTAGGGGATGAAGGACGAGTCGCCTTCTTTCTTGGGCAACTGACCTTCGTTGACGCTGAGCATGAGTATGTTGCGGAAGTCGAGGTTGCGTGTTTCGAGCACGCCCATCACCTGTAATCCGATGGCCGGCTCGCCATGAAAGGGAATGGATTGCGAGGCTAACAGATTCTTGAGCAGGCGTGCAAGGATGGGCAACGATACGGTGAGCTGCCCTTCGTCGACAAGGCTGTGCAGGCGGTTGACAAGTGTGTAGGACTTGAAGAGAGCTTCTTGTCCCAATTGGTCATCAGCCGATTGGGAGTCGGCACCGGTGGTGCGGAAGAGGGTTGCTACCTGGTCGATGGCCGTCAGCAGATGGTCGAGGCAGGTGGTGCAGGCATTGGCTCCCTCGGCGGGAAACAGGTGGATGAGCACCTCGTCGGCTTGCAACTCGGAGGGTAGGGGGAAGAAGCGGTTACGCTCGGTCAGTTCCCTCTCCAACGGCTCGGCTTGCGACGAGAGGGTGCGCACGTAGGGATGCTTCAACACGGCCGACACGTAGCGGTAGAGGTATCGGCCTGAATGTGCGTCGTAGCCATCGGTGTAGAGGTCGACAAGCAGAGTGAGCAGGCTGTGTATGGGTGTTCCGTTCAGGGGATAACCCATGGTGATGTTGAGGGCCTTCACCTCCTCTTCGGGCAGGGCGTGGAGCACGGTTTGCAGGATGGATTCGTTGCACAGCACTACGGCCGTTTCGTTCTCTCTCGCGGTCAAGTTCTTTTTGAGCCATTGGGGGACGTATCGGGCTTGGGCATTCTCGGTGGAGGCAGCGATGTAGTCTATCCGCTTGGGCTTGCTCAGGTTGCTGAACAGCGCCATGTCGGACAGCTCGTTGGGGAAGTCGCGCAAGTTGCGTCGGATGAACTCGCCGGCTTCGTGCTGCGGATGGTTGACGTAGTGGATGTCGTAGTCCCAATAGAAAAGTGCTTTCCCTTGGGCTTGCAGGCGGGTGAAGAGGCGGCGTTCCACCTGGTTGAGCACGTTGAAGCCCACGAATACGTAGCGGTCATAGGGGAGTTGGTCGAGGTCAGCATCGTCGACCACGTTGCGATAGAGTTGGCCTTCGTAGGCCAGCCCGTCAGCTTCGAGCCTCTCCCTGAAGCGATGGTAGATGTTGCCAAGCACGTTCCACAAGGTGAGGAAACGCTCTTTCAGCTCGGTCTCCTTCTCGATGGAGAAGTTGTGGAAAAACATGCGCAATGCCTCCTCCTGCTCGGGCGTGAGGTAGCTGTGGTCGTCCATCATGCGGCGCAGTTCCTTGAGGTTCTGAAACAGTTGGTCGGCGTTGACCCGGTTCTTGTCGAGGTCGTCGAAGTCGGCCAGCAGCATTTCTCCCCAGAAGTAGAAGTTGTCGAGCGTCTCCTTGTCGTTGCCTGTCTCGTGGCAGAAGACGGTGTAGAGGGTACACACCAATCGTATGGGGTCGGCCACCTGCAGGGGGGAGAGGCCGCGGAAGAGTTCGCTGATGGTCATGTAGGCGGGTGTCCACACGGGTTTGTCGGAGCACCCCGACAACCATTGGTTGAAGAACAATCCGGCACGCTTGTTGGGAAACACCACGGCGGTGCGCGAGAGGTCTTGTCCTACCTTATTATATAGGTCCTCGGCTACGGCTTTCAGGAAGGGGGTATTCATTGTCTCCATGTTATGTTTTCTTGTGAATCCTATAGTTTTTATAGCTTCTATAGTTCCTATAGATTTTATAGTTTCTATAGTTTAATAGTTAGGGACTTCTTTTATTTCTCCCTTGTAGACATACCACAGGTAGCCCTCCACTTCGGGGTAGCCCATGCGGCGGAGCAGTTGCATGTACTCACTCACCTGGGTGATGTATTCGGGTCGGGGGGTGCCGAACTTGAAGTCGACCACCACCACCCGCTGGCGGTCGGCCGAGAGCATCACGCGGTCGGGGCGACGCAACTGGGTAGTTCCCTCGGAGCGGAAGATGATGGCCTGTTCGTTGAAGAGTGTCCACTTGGAGGTGAACCAGTCGGCACCTTGCGGATGAGCTAGGGCGCGGTCGACAATGCGTTTCACGTCATTGATGCTCAGGCGGCTGCCAAAGAGTCCCTCCATCTGCATCTGTTGCATCAGGGACTCCACGTCGTCAGCAGTGCGCAAGGCTGAGAAGATGCGGTGCAACAGGCGGCCTTGTCGCAGGTAGAGAGCCTGCTTGTCGTCTTCGCCCTCTTCACCACGGATGAATGCCTCCGAGCGGTTGCTTTGCCGGAATTCCAGCGGACGGTTGTAGCTCTCGAAGGAGACACCGAGGTTTTCGGGACGTTGCATCATCAGGTTGGTTACCACCTTCTCATCTTTTTTGCGGGGCAGACACAAAGTGCCGCGTTCAAAGGGCAAGGTGGCGTCGAAGTCGGGGTTCAGTGTGGAGAGTGTCTCTTGCATGAGGGTGGACACACCGAAGCTGCGCTCTTTCCCGCCACGTCCCATGACGATGAGGTTGGCCGTGGCGCGGGTGAAGGCCACGTAGAGGATATTCAGGTTGTCGACCCACAGTTCGAGCCGCTCCTTCAGGAAGGTGTTGTGATAGACCGACTTGTTCATTTCGCTGCCATATCGGATGGGCAACAGGTCGATGTGGCTATAGGGTTCAAGGGGAGCCTTGCACCACACGGTCTGTCCCGGCCGCTCGTTCTCCATTTGCCAATTGCAGAAGGGGATGAGCACGGTGTGAAACTCCAGTCCTTTGGAGTTGTGGATGGAGAAAATGCGCACACCGTCGATGTTCCCCGAGGGGATGGTCTTGCTACACAGTTTCTCATCCCAGTGGCGGAGGAAACTGTCATAATCGGCCGTGTTGTTCTTCAAGTACTCCGTCACGGCATCAAAGAAGGGCATGAGGTAGGCCTCTTCGCCCTTCCGACGGTGAAGACCGAAGAGGGTCACAAGGCGCTCCATCAGCTCATAGAGCGGAAGGCGACGGAGGCTCTCCATCTCCTCCACAAAGGCGGCGGGCAGATGCTCGTCCAACAGATGAGCCTCCAACCGTTCCCAATGGAAGGGTTCGTCGCCCGTGTGACAGAGTGTGGCAAGGTGGGCACGGGCAATCAGGTTGTCGGGTCGTGCCAACACCCGTATGGCCTGTATGACGGTGTGCAATGCCACCGATGCATCCATGCGATAGGCTTCGCTGGAGACCACGTTGACATGTGGCAATGCCGCCTCGAAGTAGTCGGCAATGAGGGGGATAAACTTGTTCTTGCGCACCAGGATGGCAATGTCGCCGGGCTGTATGCCACTCATGAGCAACGTCTCCACCTCGGTGGCCAACGATTGCAGGGTAGCCTCTTCATAGGTGAGTTCGTCGGTTTCCATGGGGAAACTCACTTTTACGTATCCCAAACCGCCCTCCTTCTCTTCGGGAAAGGCTTGGCACACGTCACTGTAGGCATCGAGCAGGGGAGTGCAATCACTCTCCTGATCTTCGTGATGGTGGCGGTTGAGCACTTGGGTGGCAGCGGTGAAAAAGTCGTTGTTGAAGTTGATTACAACCTCTTCGCTCCGTCGGTTGGTGGTGAGGCTCTTTTCCACCACAGGGAAAGCCTCCAACTTGCCGCGCAGGTTGTTCAGTATGCCCCAGTCGCCACTTCGCCACCGGTAGATAGCCTGCTTCACATCGCCCACAATCAGACTGTCGGCTCCTTGTGAAAGGCCCTCGATGAGCAGCATGCGGAAGTTCTTCCATTGCAATCGCGACGTGTCCTGAAACTCGTCAATCATCACGTGGCGTATGTTGGCACCTATCTTTTCGAAAACAAAGGAGGAGTCTCCCTCCTGCACGAGTTGGCGCAACAGTATGTTCGTCTCGGCCAACAGGAAACGGTTTTTGCGCTCGTTCTGCGTGTGTACCTCCTCGTCAATGGCCGCCAGAAGGCTCACCTTGTTGATGTGCTCAAGCGACAGTTTGCACGAGTTGATGGTTTCGATGGCTTGCGGACGCTCCTTCTCGGCCTTGATGAGCAGGGCTTGCATCTCGATGAGGAAGTCATCGGTAAGTGCAGGGTGGGGCTTCGTCTTGGTGCGCCATTCATTGATGTCGAGCAGGCATTTCTCTACCGTGGCGTTGCGCAGGTTCTTGTCGTCGTACTTCTTGGCACGCAACTTGTTGAAGTAGCTGCCGATGCCATTCTTCCCACTTTTGAACACGGTGTAATCCAATCCGCGCACCTCCAGCTGGTGGAAGAATGTGTCGACAACCTCTTGCAACGGCTCTTCCGCCCGTTTGCGCATGGCATTGAGCAACCGCTTGTAAGTGGGCACATAGTCCTTGTCGCGCAATTTGGCGTGAAGGGTCGAACGTTGCTCCATAAACTCTTCACGGAAGATGTCGCGTCCGAACTCCTTGATGGAGTCAATCACCTTCCACGTCTTGTCTTCGGCAATGAGTTCCTTGATGTAGTCGAGCAGGTGGGCAAAGACGGGTGAATGCACGTCGAGCCGTTCAATGAGTGTGTCAACCGCATGGTCGAGCACGTTGTGAGTGTCGAGTTCGATGTTCATGCTTGCTCCCAGTCCCAGTTCGCGTGCAAGGTTGCGCATCACCGTCTGGAAGAAAGAGTCGATGGTTGTCACCTGAAAACGGCTGTAGTCGTGGATGAGTTTGGCAAGTGCTTCTGCTGCCCGTTCGCGCACGGCCTCGGGCGACATGTCAAGCTCGGTGCATATCTTCTGCAAGTAGGCTTTCGAATCCTTGTCACCAGTGGCAATGCCATAGAGTTGGCTCAGGATGCGTTCTTTCATTTCGCCCGTGGCCTTGTTGGTGAAGGTCACGGCAAGGATGTTGCGATAAGCCACCGGATTTTGTATCAGCAGCTTGATGTATTCCACGGCCAGCGTAAAGGTCTTTCCCGAACCAGCGGATGCTTTGTAGACAAGGAGTGAAGCCACGGTTTAATTATTAATGATGAATTATTAATTATGACTGCGAAGCTGATGAGAGCTTTGCTCGAACTAATTATGTCTCTTGGCTATGGCTGTTTGGCTATTCGCTACGCTACGATGGCAAAATAGCCATCACCATCAGTCATTGTCAACTGTAAAGGAATCGCTTGATGCTCTTCTTGGCAGTCTTTTCAAACTCCTCGGGATGCAGCTTCACACGGGCAATCTGTGAGTAGGCGGGAAGGTCTTTGTTGAGCTGTTCGCGATTCTCCTCCATGATGCGTTCAAGGTCGGCTTGGCTCAACCCGTGTGCAAAGGCATCATCACCGTCGGGATAGACGAGGGCAACGAGCTTCTCCTGTTGCAACACGATGAGCGACTCCGACACGTAAGGCATGTTGTTGAGCTTCGATTCAATCTCTTCGGGATAGATGTTTTGTCCCGAGGCGGTAAGCAGCATGTTCTTGCATCGTCCCTTGATGTAGAAGTGGCCCTCGTTGTCCATCACGGCCATGTCGCCGGTGTGGAGCCAACCGTCGCGATCGATGACTTGCGCTGTTGCGTCGGGGTTCTTGTAATATCCCGTCATGAGGTTCATGCCCCGGCACACCAGTTCACCGGGTATGTTGGCAGGGGCGGGGCTGAGCACCTTCACTTCCATGTTGTCGGCAGCCATACCACACGAGCCAAGGCGATGCTCATCAAACCGCTCGTGGCAGATGATGGGGCCACACTCGGTCATTCCGTAGGCCAATGTATAAGGGAAATCGATGCTCTTTACAAAGGACTCGACTTCGGCATTGAAGGGGGCGCCACCAATGATGATTTCGATAAAGTTGCCACCGAACACTTCGATGGCTTCGCGACGGATGTGAGCCTTGGCATGGTCGTTGATGATGGGTAGTTTCAGCATCAGTTTGCCAAGGTTGGTGTTGACGCGTGGAAGGATGTTTTTCTTGAAAATCTTCTCCACCACCAAGGGGACACATGAGATGATGCGTGGCTTGATTTCGGCAAATGATTCGGCAATGATTTTGGGTGAGGGCATGCGGGTGAGAAACCACAGATGGGCACCCGATGTGATGCCATAGAGGAAGTCGAACACCATGCCGAAGACATGTCCCATAGGGAGCATCGACACGATGTTGTCGCCCGCCTTGATACCTATCATGCGCTGGCAATAGTTGACGTTGGAAAGCAGGCTCCGGTAGGGGAGCATCACTCCCTTGCTGTATCCCGTTGTGCCCGAGGTGTAGTTGATGATGGCCAGTTCCTCGCTCTGCTCGCGTCGCCAATGGATGTCCTGGCGGAGGAATCGGCAGGGGAATTTCTTGCCAAACAGTTCGTTCAGGTGTTCGCGGGCATACGTCAGCTCTTCAGAACGGCTGACGAGCAACGAGAAGTCCTTCAACGACACGATGCCCTCCAAGGCTGGCATCTGGCGTTCATCCAGATTCTCCCACACCTGGTCGCCGGCAAAGAGGAAACGGGCCTCGCTATGGTTCACGATGTTGTGAATGTTGTCGGCCTTGAATTCGTGAAGAATGGGCACCACGACGGCTCCATAGGTCATCACACTCAAAAAGGCCACACACCAGTTGGCACTGTTGCGTCCACAGATGGCAATCTTGTCGCCTGGCCGGATGTTTATCTGCTCCAGGATGGAGTGGATTTTCTCTATCTTTCGTGCCACATCCTTATATTGTAGGGTCATGCCCTTATAGTCGGTCAAAGCCTTATTGTCCCAGTTCTCGACAATGCTTCGTTCAATCAGTTCTATGAAACTTTGGGTCATAAAATTCAATCCGTTTTGCACACTTCTTGTTATTTTGTGCACAAATATACATATTGAATGGGGTTTTATAAGGAATTGAAACATTTTTTTTCATTTAATTAACACTCAAACCCAAACTTTATGCTGAACTTTGCAGCCGAAATAGGAATAAACGCTTTTTCGGGATAATAAAACTGAAAAGTTAGAGTTGTTATATTACCATTTATTAAATTAGGAAATAATGAACACTTCAAATTTTAGGGCCGCCTTATTTGACTTTGACGGCACGTTGGTTGACACCGAACCTCAGTACAGCCTCTTTTGGGGCGAGCAGGGCAGAAGGTATCATCCCGAAACGCCCAACTTCGACAAGATTATCAAGGGGCAGACACTGGGGCAAATCTTCGATGGACACTTTGCCGGCATGGACGACGTGCAACGCCGCATCGTGGAGGAGCTGAACGAGTTTGAGAAGAACATGCACTTCGACTACATCCGTGGTGCGCGGGAGTTTGTCGGGCAACTTCGCGCACAGGGGGTGAAGACGGCAATCGTCACTAGCTCCAATGACTTGAAGATGGCGAGCGTCTACGCATCGCGTCCCGAGTTGAAGGAACTTTTTGACCTCATCCTCACAGCCGACATGTTCACCCGCTCGAAGCCCGACCCTGACTGTTTCCTCACGGCCGCGTCGTTGCTTGGTTGCACCCCCGAGGAGTGCATCGTCTTTGAAGACTCGCGACACGGATTGCAAGCCGGACGAAGCGCTGGCATGAAGGTCATCGGACTGGCCACTACGCTCCCGGCCGACGTCATAGCACCCATGGCCGATGAAGTGTGGGACGACTTTACGGAAGCAGTAAACTCATAACAGATAATTCATAATTAAAAAATCATAATTAAAAAAATGGCTGGATACATATCAAGCGATAATCGGAAGGTGACGACTCACCGGTTGATAGAAATGAAGAAGCGTGGCGAGAGAATCTCCATGCTCACCTCGTATGACTACACAACGGCACAGATTGTGGATGGTGCCGGCATCGATGTTATTCTCGTAGGCGACTCGGCCTCAAATGTGATGGCAGGAAATGTCACCACACTGCCCATCACGCTCGACCAGATGATTTATCACGGCAAGTCGGTCGTTCGTGGTGTGAAGCGTGCGTTGGTGGTGGTGGACATGCCTTTCGGTTCTTACCAAGGCAATGAGATGGAGGGCCTTTCATCAGCCATCCGCATCATGAAAGAGAGCCACGCCGATGCCTTGAAGCTCGAGGGTGGAGAAGAGATTATCCCCACCGTGAAGCGCATCATTTCGGCAGGCATCCCCGTGATGGGACACTTGGGACTGATGCCGCAATCCATCAACAAATATGGCACCTACACGGTGCGTGCCAAGGAGGAGGCCGAAGCCGAGAAACTTGTGCGCGACGCCCATCTGCTCGAAGAGGCTGGTTGCTTTGCCATCGTGCTCGAAAAGATTCCTGCTGAGCTGGCCACACGCGTGGCAAAGGAGGTGAACATCCCCATCATCGGCATCGGTGCCGGTGGCGGAGTCGACGGACAGGTGTTGGTTGTGACCGACATGTTGGGGATGACAAACGGCTTCCGTCCGCGTTTCCTCCGCCTCTATGCCGACCTTCACGAAGTGATGACAAGCGCTATCGGACGCTACGTGGAGGATGTCAAGAGCGGCGATTTCCCCAACGAGAAGGAGCAGTATTGACCCCTTCGACCGTTATTCAGGGTCAGTCCGAAAAGTCGGTTGTATATAATTGGTTTACATGATGTCTCTGTCATTCTGAGCGAAGCGAAGACGAGTTGTTGAGGACTCTGTCCGAAAAATCTGATAACGTGTGCTTTAGAAATGCATTGCTTATGTTT
>JAFTYI010000054.1 GCA_017464815.1 Bacteroidaceae bacterium
ATCCCTATATGCATATCTGCTCCGATTTAGAATCGGAGGCAAAGGTAAGCATTTCAAAACCCGGACAGAGTACTGGAGGATTAAAACGTTGTGCATGAAAGATTTAATTTTAGTTTTAAACAATTTTAAGAGACGCTAGTGGGACAGAAGAGCCATCGCAACCGCTCTTCTGTCCTTTTTCATATTATTGGTGCCCGGTAAAATTCATGTCCCCTCTGTCATTTGTCGGACGACGTTTGCTTTGGATAAGATTTTACATTTTTAAATTAGCACTATAGTTAACAATCACTGTTTCGCAAGTTGTCGCAGAGGGTCACTGTGACCCTTCATCAAGGGTATCTGATACTCATGGCCAAGAGTATCTGATACCCTTGACCATGAGTATCAGATACCCTTAAAACACCCCCTTTTTGCCCTTTCGGGAGCATAAATGGGGGATTTTCGCTTCGGGTTGCTGAGATGCGTATTTTTTCTTTACATTTATCATTCTGTTCCGTTCCTCCTGTCCTTCGCATTCACTGGTGCAAATGTAATGAAAAGTACAGAATATACCAATACTTATATATTATTTTGTCAAAAGAATATGGGAAATACTATTTTTTTGTTACCTTTGCGGCTCATTTAACCGACATAAGACATGAAAACAGTCATTTTACAACGCGATATCACATGGGCCGACCCGGCAACGAACTGCCGGCGCGCAGAGGAGGCGATGGAGAGGAACGCGGGCGCCGACCTCTACGTGCTGCCCGAGATGTTCTCGACTGGCTTCTGCACCCAACCCGAGGGGATTGCCGAGCGCGACGGCCACTCACTCGAGTGGATGAAGCGACAGGCCGCCCTGCGCCAGGCCGCCATTGCAGGCAGTGTGGCCACGGAGGTGGAGGGGCGATATTACAACCGCTTCTACTTCGTGAAGCCCGACGGCGAGGTGACCCACTACGACAAGAAGCACCTCTTCACCTACGGCGGCGAGCACCTGCGCTTCACCCCCGGCACCGAGCGCGTCATCGTCGAGTGGCGGGGCGTGCGCATCCTGCTGGAGGTGTGCTACGACCTGCGTTTCCCCATCTGGGCACGCAACCGTGGCGACTACGACATGATACTCTACGTGGCCAGTTGGCCCACGCCCCGCGTGGAGGCTTGGAGCGCCCTGCTGGTGGCCCGCGCCATCGAGAACCAGTGCTATGTGGCGGGCGTGAACCGTGTGGGCACCGACCCCTCGTGTGAATACTGCGGCGGCAGCGTCGTCATCGACCCCTATGGCAAGACCATCGCCACCTGCCCCCGCGGCGAAGAGTGCGAGGCTACGGCCGAAGTGGACATGGAGAAACTGGCGGCCTTCAGAGAGAAATTCCCGGTGTTGAGTGATGCAGATTTACTTTAATTGATAAAGTCCCTAAAGTCTTTAAAGTCATTAAAGACCTTAAAGACCTTTAATAAATAGAACCCATGATAACAAGAAAACTACTTTTAGGTGACGAGGCCATCGCCTTGGGAGCCATCCACGCCGGCATCAGTGGCGTGTATGCCTACCCCGGCACGCCCTCGACAGAGATAACCGAATATATCCAAGCCCATGCACCCGAGGTGCGCAGCCGCTGGTGCAGCAACGAAAAGACAGCCATGGAGGCCGCCCTCGGCATGGCCTATGCCGGCAAACGGGCACTGGTGTGCATGAAGCATGTGGGCATGAACGTGGCTGCCGATGCCTTTGTCAACTCGGCCATCACGGGTGTGAACGGCGGACTGGTGGTGTTGGCCGCCGACGACCCCTCGATGCACTCGTCGCAAAACGAGCAGGACTCGCGCTTCTACGGCAAGTTTGCCATGATTCCCATCCTGGAGCCCTCGACCCAACAGGAGGCTTACGACATGATGCCGTATGCCTACGACCTGTCCGAGCGGTTGAAGTTGCCCGTGCTGATGCGCGTCGTTACCCGCTTGGCCCACTCGCGTGCCGGAGTGGTGACCCGCGAGCCGATGGCACAGAAGAGCCTCAGCCCCGAGACCGACCGCACACACTGGGTGCTCCTGCCCGCCAATGCCCGCAGGCAGTATGCATCCCTGGTGGGCAAGCAGGGCGACCTGTTGGCTTCGTCGGAGGCTTCACCTTATAATAAATCAGAAATCAGGAATCAGCAATCACCTCTCGGCGTCATTGCCTGTGGCATCACCTACAACTACGTGAAGGAGAACATCGCGACCGATAGGGATATCCCCCTCCTGAAGGTATCGCAATACCCCTTGCCGGAGGCCGCCATCAAGGCATTGGCCAGCGAGTGCGAAGCCATCCTTGTTGCTGAAGACGGACAGCCTTTGGTCGAGGAACAGGTGAAGTCAATCCTCGGTGCCGACTACCCCGTGAAGGGCCGCTTGACGGGCGACCTCCCCCGCATGGGTGAGCTCACTCCCGACAACGTGGGTGCAGCCTTGGGCATCAGCATCGAACAACCCTATGCAGGGGCACAAAACGTCGTGCCCCGTCCACCCGCCCTCTGTCAGGGATGTGGCCATCGCGACGTGTACGATGCACTGAACAAGGTGGCTGCCGAGTACCCCGAAGCCCGCATCTTTGGCGACATCGGTTGCTACACGCTGGGCGCCCTGCCCCCCTTCCGCGCTATCGACAGTTGCGTGGACATGGGTGCCTCCATCACCATGGCCAAGGGTGCAGCCGATGCCGGCCTCTTCCCCTCCATTGCCGTGATTGGCGACTCCACCTTCACCCACTCGGGCATGACAGGCTTGTTGGATGCCATCAACGACGGGTCGAACATCACCGTCATCATCTCCGACAACCTCACCACTGCCATGACGGGCGGACAGGACTCTGCCGGCACCAACAAGTTCGAGGCCATCTGCCTCGGCCTTGGCTTGGCACCCGAGCATGTCCGCGTGGTAGTGCCCCTGCCCAAGAATATGGAAGAGATAACACGCATCATCCGCGAAGAGATTGAATACCCGGGCGTCTCTGTCATCATCCCTCGCCGCGAGTGTATGCAGACACTGCAAAGGAAATTGAGGAATAAGAAGAAGTAATCATGAAAAAAGACATCATACTTGCCGGCGTGGGAGGACAAGGCATCCTCACCATTGCCACCATCATAGGCGATGCGGCTACGGCTGCAGGCCTTAACTTGAAGCAGGCCGAGGTGCACGGCATGAGCCAACGGGGCGGTGACGTGCAATCAAACCTCCGCCTTTCGACCGACACCATCCACTCCGACCTCATCAAGCAGGGCGGTGCCGACCTCATCATCTCCATGGAGCCGATGGAGGCATTGCGCTACTTACCTTATATAAATAAAGAGAGTTGGGTGGTCACCTCGTCGCACCCCTTCAAGAACATCCCCAACTACCCCGATGAAGAGTCGCTGATGAAGGAACTGGAGAGTCTGCCCCACGTGGCCACTCTCCCCATCGAGGATGTGGCCAAGGAGAACAGCCTGCCGAAGAGTGCCAACGTCATCCTCTTGGGCATGGCAGCCAAGTACATCGAGATTCTCTCCCCCGAGCAGTTGCGCGAAAGCATTGCCCGCGTCTTTGCCGCTAAGGGCGAAAAGGTAGTAGAGGCCAACCAACAGGCATTCGACCTGGGCCTGCAAGCAGTAAAGTAAGCAACCATGAAGATATTCAGTGAAGAATTGGTAGAAAAGGCGGCCGCAGCTTGTCACGTGGCCGACCTCTCGCGAGCCACCATCGGCGAAGTGCTCTTGGTGGCACAATATTTGGAGAAAGAGACCGGTATCCCCTTCATCCGCATGGACCAAGGTTCGCCCGGCCTGCCCGTGAACCAATTGGGCGTGGAGGCCGAGAAGGCTGCACTCGACCGTGGTGTAGGCTCGCAATATCCTGCCGCAGCCGGTGTGCCTGAGTTGAAGGAGGCCGCTTCGAAGTTCGTCAAAGCCTTCCTCAATGTAGATATTTCGCCCCGCTCATGTGTGCCCACGGTGGGTAGTGTGGCCGGCTCGTTCGGCTCGTTCATTGCCTGCACCCAACGTACGCCGGGCAAGAACGAGGTGCTCTTCATCGACCCGGGCTTTCCCATTCAGAAGTCGCAGTTGCGCGTCATCGGTGCCGAGTGGGTGGAATTCGACATCTATCCCTATCGCGGTGAAGCACTGAGGGACAAGTTGGAAGAGATGCTCAGTGCGGGAGATATTGCCGCCATCATCTACAGCAACCCGAACAACCCGGCATGGATATGCCTCGAGGAGGAGGAACTGGCCATCATTGGCGAACTGGCCACGAAGCACGACGTCATCGTCATGGAAGACCTGGCCTACTTCTGCATGGACTTCCGCCGCGACATGGGGCATCCCTTCGAGGCCCCCTATGCTCCCACGGTGGCCAAGTATACCGACAACTACATCCTGATGCTCTCCTCATCGAAGATATTCAGCTATGCCGGACAGCGCATGGCACTCGTCTGCATCAGTGACCGCCTCTTCGACCGCCACTACCCTGCCCTTGCTGAGCGATACAAGGATGCAGGAGTCTTTGGCCAGACACTCATTGCATCCATTCTGTATATGATAACCTCGGGCTGCACGGCCTCTACGCAGTATGCCTATGCCGAGATGCTCCGCCTCTCGACCGAAGGGAAGATCAACTTCGTGGAGGACACCCGCGAGTATGCCGTGCGTGCCGAGAAGATGAAGAAGATATTCACCGACAACGGCTTCCACATTGTCTATGACTTCGATGCCACACAAGTAGTGGGCGACGGCTTCTTCTTCACTATCGGATATGGCAACATGAGTGGTGGCGAGTTGCTGAAGGAACTGCTTTACTACGGTGTGAGCAGCATCAACCTATCGACCACCGGAAGCGACCAGCAGGGAGTGCGTGCCTGCACCTCGCGGATGAGGGACGAGCTTTACCCCGTGATGGAGGAGCGGATGAAGGCTTTCCATGAGGACCATGCAAACTAAGAAAAAGCAGGCCCTTCCCCAACCCCTCCCTCTATGGAGGGGAGAAGAAATGATAGAGAACTGATAATATAATAATGATAGAACATTTCACCCCCTCCCAAGAGAGGGGCGTAGGATGCTTCAGCAACTGACAACAAGAGTAATAATAACAATAATAATCATTAACCCAACGGACTATCCACTCCCCTCCCTTGGGAGGGACAAGGGGGATGGTCCAAACAACACTATTATGATTTGGAATCCTAACAAAGAATGTATGAGCCGCGATGAGATGCATGCCCTACAGAGCAAGCGGCTTCAGAAACTGGTGAGCTACGTCTATCACAACGTGGCTTTCTACCGCAACAAGATGCAGGCCATGGACCTCGCTCCCGAGGACATACGCAGCATCGACGACATTGTAAAACTGCCCTTTACCACCAAGCAGGACCTGCGTGACAACTATCCCTATGGCCTGCAGGCCGCCCCGCCTTCGGAGATTGTGCGTGTGCATGCTTCCAGCGGTACGACGGGTAACCCCACCATCGTGGGCTACACCCGCAAGGACCTGGCTGTGTGGTCCGAGGTGATGGCACGCTGCCTCACGGCGTATGGTGTGACACGCGACGACACCTTCTCGGTGGCCTACGGCTATGGCCTCTTCACTGGCGGCTTGGGTGCCCACTATGGTGTGGAGAACCTGGGCGCCACAGTGATTCCCACATCGACGGGTAACACTGAGAAGCACATCCGCCTTATCCGCGACCTGAAGATATCAGGTATTGCCTGTACCCCCTCGTATGCCCTCTATCTGGCCGAGACGCTGGAGAAGATGGGTCTCTCGAAGGAGGACATCGGCCTGCGCATCGGTGCCTTCGGTGCCGAACCGTGGACCGAGAACATGCGTAAGGAGATTGAGGAGCGCCTGGGACTGAAGGGCTACAACATCTATGGCCTGAGCGAGATTATGGGTCCGGGTGTCTCCTACGAATGCCAGGAGCAGAACGGCTCACACATCTGTGAGGACCACTTCTACCCCGAGATTATCAACCCCGACACGCTTGAGCAACTGCCCTACGGCACCCAAGGCGAGCTGGTGTTCACCACGCTCACCAAGGAGGGCATGCCTGTGTTGCGCTACCGCACCAAGGACCTCTGTACGCTGATGGACGGCACCTGTCCCTGTGGCCGCACGGCCGTCAGGATGGGACGCATCGTGGGCCGAAGTGACGACATGCTCATCATCCGAGGCATCAACGTCTTCCCCTCACAGGTCGAGAGCGTCATCTTGGAGATGCCGGAGTTCGAGCCTCAGTATATGCTCGTTGTCGACCGTGTGAACAATCTCGACACCCTGCAGGTGCAGGTAGAGGTGCGGCGCGACTACTTCAGCGACGACATCGGCCGCATGTTGGCCATGAAGAAGCGCCTGAGCGACAAGCTGAAGAGCGTGCTCTCCATCGGTGCCGACGTGAAGCTGATGGAGCCGGGCAGCATCGAGCGCAGCCAAGGCAAAGGCAAGCATGTGATAGACAACCGCAAACTGCAATAAGAAGACCCTCCCCCGTCCCCCTCCCTCTATGGAGGGGCGTAGGATGCTTCAGCAATCCACAGCGAGTGTCAGCCCACTCAACAGAGAAGAATAACAAGAACAATAACCATTAACCAAACGGACTATCCACTTCCCTCCCTTGGGAGGGGTAAGGGGGAGGGTCCGACAATACTTCAAACTATGACAATCAAGCAAGTATCAGTGTTCCTCGAGAACAAGACGGGCCGCATCAACCACGTGACCAAGGTGCTGGCCGAGAATGGCATCAATATGCACGCCTTCAGCATGGCGGAGACTACCGAGTTCGGCATCCTGCGTCTCATCGTCAGCGACGTTGAGAAGACGGTGGAGGTGCTCCGCGGAGCCAACTTCGCCGTGATGCTCACCGATGTGGTGTGCCTCTCTTGTCCCGACGTGGCCGGCTCCTTGGCCAGCATCCTCGACCAACTGGCTGAGGAGGATATCTTCATCGAGTATATGTATGCCTTCGCCCAAGGGGAGAATGCCAACGTGGTTATCCGCCCCAACGACATTGCCCGCTGTGAGAAGGTGCTGGAGAGGATACAGTAAACATTTAAAAGGAGATAAAGGGAGATATAGTCGCTCCGCTCCTTAGGGAGATAAAAGGAGATAAAGGGGAGATAGTCGCTCCGCTCCTTAGGGAGACAAAGGGAGATAAAGGTCGATGTGTTGCAAAACTATTGGCCTTTATCTCCCTTTTATCTTCTTCTATCTCCCTTTATCTCCCTACATCTATATTGGCCACACTCTATAGGTTGCCAACACTTTGAACCTTCTTTCCTCTACCTTTCAAGCGCTCCTCCGCTGTCTGCATCCACTCATACCAGTTGGGGATGTAGAGGGTGGCGACGACGGTGTTCAGGGCCATGCCGAAGACCACCGTGGCACCGAGGGAGAGCTCGCTGCCTGCGCCGGCTCCACTGGCAAAGAGCAGGGGCATCACTCCGAAGACAAACGAGAGGGAGGTCATCAAGATGGGGCGCAGGCGGACACTGGCTGCCTCGGCGGCACTCTGGCGGATGCCGAAGCCCCGGGCACGGTAGTCGCGGGCGAACTCCACGATGAGGATGCCGTTCTTGGCACTGAGGGCGATGAGGAGCACGATGCCTATCTGGGAGTAGATGCTGATGGGCAGGCCGAAGAGCCAACAGCCCATGACAGCGCCCAGCAGGGCAATGGGGACTCCCATGACGGCGGCGACGGGGCTGGTCCAGCTCTCATACTGGGCAGCCAGTACGAGGAAGGCCACCAACAGGGCCATGCCGAAGACGAGTGCCGTGCTGCCCGCCGCCTCCTGCTCCTGATAGGCGACGGAGGTCCACTCGTAGCCGAAGCTGTCGCCCAACTCGCGCTCGACGAGGCGCTCCATGGCCGCTATGGCCTGGCCCGAACTGTAGCCCGCGGCCACGTTGCAGGTCAGGGCGGCGGCGTCGTACATGTTGTAGCGCGTTATCTGATCCATTCCCAGCTGTTCCCTCAACCAGGTGAAGGCGCTGAAGGGAACCACTTCGCCGTCGCGGTTGGTCACACTGAGGCGCAGCACGTCGGCCGCCTGCTTCTGTGACTGCTCGCCGGCGGAGAGGAGCACTTGGTAGGTGCGGCCGAACTGCACGTAGTCGTTCACGTAGGCCTGCCCCATGTAGTAGGCCAGGGCCTGGAAGACGGCGTCCATCGTGAGGCCCATCACCTGCACCTTGTCGCGGTCAATCTCGAGGAAATACTGCGGCACATCGGCCTGGAAGACGCTGCTCACTCCCGCCAAGGCAGGCTCGGTGTGCCACGTCTGCATGAGGGTCTGCACGGCCTTCTGCATCTCGGCCGTACCCAGTGAGTGGCGGTCCTGCAGCTCGAGCTGCAAGCCGCCCGTAGCGCCCAGTCCCGGGATGGCCGGCGGTATCATGGCAAACACCTGAGCCTGTTGCACCCGGGCGTAGGCCTCGGCATTGAATCGCTCCACCACGGCTGCGGCCGAATGTTCCCGTCCCTTCCGCTCTTTCCAGTCCTTGAGCACCACGAAGAAGGTGCCCGCGTTGGTCTGTGCCCCGCCCCCCATGAGGTTGAATCCGGCCAGACTGATGCAGGTCTTCACCTCGGGATAGGCCGCGAGGATGCACTCCACCTGGGTGCAGGCCGCCTCGGTGCGCGTGAGCGACGAGGCCGGCGGCAGTTGCAGGGCCACCATGAAGTAGCCGTCGTCCTCCTCGGGGATGAAGGTCGATGGCCAGCGGCTGTAGAGGCTGAAGGCGGCCACGGCCATGATGAGGAAGGTGATGGCCGCCACGGCCGGGCGGACGAGCAGGGTGCCGACGAGCTTGTCGAAGAGGCGCTGGAGGCGCCCGGCGGGGGATGGGGAGGAAGATGGGCCTATAGTGCCTATAGTTCCTATAGTTCCTATAGGAGGGGCCTCCGGCCCCGACTGAGAAGCCCCCGTCGGCCCCTTCAGCAGGATGGCACACAAGGCGGGGGAGAGGGTGAGCGAATTGATGCCGCTGATGACCGTGGAGGCGGCTATGGTGAGGGCAAACTGCTTGTAGAGTTCGCCGGAGATGCCGCCGATGAAGATGGTGGGGATGAAGACGGCGAGCATGACCAACACCACTCCCACAATGGGGCCCGTAATCTCCTGCATGGCGGCGGTGGTGGCATCGGCGGCCGAGCGGTAGCGCCCGGTGGAGAGGAGGCGGGTGGCGTTCTCGGTGACCACGATGGCGTCGTCTACGACTATGGCGATGGCCAACACCAGGCCGAAGAGGGTGAGCATATTCAGGGAGAAGCCCAGCACATGCATGACCGCCAGCGTGCCTATCAGCGAGACGGGGATGGTGATGCAGGGGATGATGACCGCCCGCCAGCTGCGCAGGAACAGGAAGATGACCAAGACGACGAGTACCGTGGCTTCAACGAACGTCTTGAGCACCTCGTGGATGGAGGCCGAGACGACCTCGGTGGTGTCGAGCGCCACCTCGTAGCGCACTCCGGCGGGCAGGGCTTGGGAGAGCTCGTCCATGCGCTCCCTCACGCGGCCGACCACCTCCAGGGCATTGGCCCCGGGCAGCTGATAGACGGCGATGGCGGCCGTGGGCTGTCCGTCCACGCGCGAGATGGTGGTGTAGGTCTGGCTGCCCACTTCGATGCGGGCCACGTCACTGAGGCGCAGCAGGCGCTCGCCCTGCTCCACGCGGATGATGATGCGGCCGAATTCCTCGGGCGTCTCCAAGCGGCCCTTCACCGAGAGGGCATACTGAAAGGCATTGTCGTCCCCCGCGCCCACGGGCTGGCCCACATACCCGGCCGAGACCTGCATGTTCTGGGCCGCCACGGCCTGGTAGACCTCTTGGGGGGTGACGCCGCGGATGCGCATCGCCTCGGGGTCCATCCACACGCGCATCGAGTAGTTGCCCGCACCCATCACCTGCACACTGCCCACCCCCGGCACGCGCGAGAGCTGGTCGCTGAGGTTGAGTTGGGCGTAGTTGGCCAGGTAGAGGCCATTGTACAAGGTGTCGCCCGTCAGGGTGATGAACATCAGGATGTCGGTGCTCTGTTTCCTGACGGCCACCCCCTGTTGCTTCACCGCCTCGGGCAGCGAGGGCAGGGCCGCGTTCACCCGGTTCTGCACCATGACGGTGGCCATATCCACGTCGGTGCCCACCTCGAAGGTGACCGTCAGCCGGTACTCGCCCGAGGCCGACGAGGTGGAGGACATGTACATCATCCCCTCCACACCGTTGACCTGCTGTTCGATGGGGATGCCCACCGTCTGGGCCACGGTGGCGGCGTTGGCGCCCGGATAGGTGGCGCTCACCTGCACGGTGGGCGGTGTGATGTCGGGGTACTGGGCCACGGGCAACACGCCCAGGCTCAAGAGGCCGGCCACCACAAACAGCAGGGCCAGCACGGTGGCCAGGATAGGCCGCCGGATAAAGAAATGGGAGAAGTTCATAATCGCTTTGGTTAAGGGTTAAGGATGAGTTCGGTGTGTCACAGCTTCGGGCAGAGGCACGTCACTGCCCATGACACAGGTGAGTGTCACCCAATCACACACGGTATGTGGTGTATCATCAGACACGGTGTCTGATGCATCGTCACACACGGTGTGTGATGCATCGCCACACACCGTGTCTGTTGTTCAGCAAGACACGTATCTCAATGGGTGACATATCCCCCTCTTACTTGATGGGATTCACCACAGGGGTGACGTGCATCCCATCGCGCACCTTCAGCAGGGCCTGAGTGACAAAGAGTTCGTCCCTCCCCAGCCCCTGTTTGACGATGCGCAGGGTGTCGTCGATGAGCTCGCCCTCCTGGATGTGGCGGTAGTGCACCACTCCCGAGTCGGAGACCACATAGAGGTACTTCCCCAACTGATCGGTGCCGATGCTGGCCTCGGGCACCAGGATGGCGTCGCGCATCTCGCCCACGGGCAGAGTGATGCTCACGTAGGAGCCGGCCTTCAGCAGGTGGTTAGGGTTCATCAGCTCCGCGCGCACGTCCAGTGTGCCCGTGCTAAGCGAGATGTTGGGCGACAGATAGTCGAGCCTGGCCTGCCACCCGAGTGCGCCACCCTCGCCCAGGCGCACGGTGACGTAGTAGGTGCTGTCCGCCGAGTGCTTCGTCAGCTCCTCGACGAGCAGCTGGCGCAGCCACTGATTGTCGGCCACGGTGAAGTTGGCAAACATCTTGTCGTCCTTATAGACGGTGGCCATCGTGGCCGGCGTGCCACCCCCGGGGATATAGGCCCCCACGCTGTAGTTGCCCTTCGTAATCTGTCCGTCGATGGGCGCCTTGATGTGGCAGTAGCCGAGATTGGTGCGGGCCGTGTTCAGGCTGGCCTGGGCACTGTGCACCGCCGCCTCGCACTTCTTCACGTTGGCCTCGGCCTGCAGCAGCTGGATTTCGCTCACGGCCTCGCTCTTGATTACCTCCTGCATGCGCCGGTAGCTGCTCTGGGCATAGGCCAGCTCCGCCTCGGCGGTCTTCAGCGAGGCCTCGGCCTGACTGAGGGCATCGCGGTAGGGAGTGGGGTCGATGAGGTAGAGCACGTCGCCCCGGCTGACACGCTGACCGGCCGTGACGTTGCTCTGGATGAGCTGTCCGTTCACCCGGCAGACCACCGCCACGGCCGCATCGGCCGACAGGTAACCGGGATATTGGCGGGTGAGGGTGACGTCCCTCACCACAGGGTGTGCCACCTCCACGGGAAGCGGCCCGGCCGACTGGCCCGAGGCATCGCTCCGGCCGGCGCATCCTGCCAGGCAGGCCATGCCCGCGAGCAGGAGAATGAGTTTGGTATGTGGGTTCATAAGTTGTTGGGATATGGGTTGTTATACGGTTCCTTTATAGTTATGGTTTACAGGCGTTCCTCCCCCTCACTCCCACCCGCCCCCCAGGGCCTGATAGAGCTGTACCAAGGCAATGAGCGAAGCGGCCCGGGCCTGCACCAGACTCTCCTCGTAGCTGAGGAGCGAGCGCTGGGCATCCAGCACACTCTGGAAGGTCGAGAGCCCCTGCTTGTAGAGGTCGAGCGAGAGGGTGAGCACCGTCTGGCTCTGCACGAAAGCCTGGCGGGTGGAGACAATCTGCTTCAGCGAGTTGCTGTAGCCGCTCATGGCCGAGGAGGCCTCCTGCATGGCGGTGAGCACGGTGAGGTTGTACTGCGTGATGGCCTCGTCGAGCTGCGCCCGGTTGAGGCGGACGGTGTTGGCCCGCTGCCCGCCGTTGAACAGCGTCCAGCTCATCGAGGGGGCAATCTGCCACGCCATGCTGCCGGCGCGGGGAAGCTCCCTCAGCTCGCTCGAGGCATAGCCCACCGAGCCGTCGAGGAAGAAGCGCGGCAGCCAGTCCCGCTTGGCCGCACCCAACAGGGCAGCCTGGGCATCCACCTGCCGCTCGGCCTGCCGCACATCCGGGCGACGACGGAGGAGCGAGGCAGGCACGTCAACCCCCACCACCTCCACAAACTCGGGCAACGGACCGTGAGCCGCCAGCCCCCGCCTCGTCCCCTGGGGAAACTCGCCCAGGAGCACGGCAAGGCGGTTCATCACACTCGTCACATTAGCCTCCATCACAGGCAGTTGGGCCAAGGTGCCATAGTACACCTGGCGGGCCTGCGCCACGTCGAGCTTCGAGGCCAGACCACTGCGGTTGCGGGCCTCGGTGAGGCGCACCACAGCCAGCTGCGACTCGCAGTTGTGGCTCAGCACCTCCCACTCCTGCTGATACTGTCTCAGTTGGAAGTAAGCCGTGGCCACCTCGGCACAGAGCGACACCATCACCCCGCGGTACTCCTCCTCGCTGGCCCTGAACTGCTCGCGCTGGGCCTTCACCCGCTGGCGGATGCCTCCGAAGAGGTCCACCTCCCACTGCATCGAGGCCGTCAGGCTGTACTGCCCGCTCCAAGCCCGCGCACTGCCCGTGTTTCCACTCGACTGCTGACGTGTCCACCCGCCACTCACCCCGATGGAGGGCAGCAGTCCGCCCTGCCCGATGCGCCAGTTCAACCGCGCCTGCTCCATGCGGCTGATAGCCGCTTCAGCCGACAAGTTGCGGCTCATGGCCAGCCGGATGAGCGAGTCGAGCGTGGCATCGCCAAAAGCCTGCCACCAGGCATCCTCCACCGGGAGGGTCTGCACCAGCGCATCGTCCGCCTCGCCCCACGCCTCAGGCATCATCGTCGGCGTCAGCATGGCCGGGCGGCCGTCGTCAGCAACCAGCAGACCAACCACCCCCTCCGACGCACCCACCGAACCTTGCATGGCCGGGCGGCTGTCGTCAGTCGCCGGCGCCTCCTGAGCCATCGCATTCACGGCCAGGCCGGTGGCAAGCAGCATGAAAGTCATCTTTCTTCTCATAATCACTTCAAGTTAGTTCTATTTCTCACCACAAAACACCTCGAAGGGGGAATTGTTCAGCCCCGCCACCCCCCTCGAATGACACATTGGCCACCCGATTAACACATTTTCAGTCAGTTTCTTTCATTCTCTCAAATATTTTAAGTACTTTTGCGACTTCAAAATAAGAAAGGTAACAAAAAGAACTATAAAGCGCATGGATAAGAGATTCGCTGAACATAGCCAACTGAACCTCTCGGAGGTGAACAAGGCAGTGCTGAAGCAGTGGGACGAAGCTGACGTGTTCCACAAGAGTATGACAGAGCGCGAGGGCTGCCCCTCGTTTGTTTTCTATGAAGGACCGCCCTCGGCCAACGGTATGCCGGGCATCCACCACGTGATGGCACGCACCATCAAGGACACCTTCTGCCGTTACAAGACGATGAAGGGCTTCCAAGTGAAGCGCAAAGCCGGATGGGACACCCACGGACTGCCCGTGGAGCTGGGCGTGGAAAAGGCCCTGGGCATCACCAAGGAGGACATCGGAAAGACCATCAGCGTGGCCGAATACAACAAACACTGCCGCACTGACGTGATGAAGTTCACCAAGGAATGGACCGACCTCACACACAAGATGGGCTACTGGGTGGACCTGGAAAACCCCTATATCACCTACGACAACCGCTATATCGAGACTCTGTGGTGGCTCCTCAAGCAACTCTATGGTAAGAACCTCCTCTACAAGGGCTAC
Source organism: Bacteroidaceae bacterium (assembly GCA_017464815.1). Lineage (GTDB taxonomy): Bacteria > Bacteroidota > Bacteroidia > Bacteroidales > Bacteroidaceae > Phocaeicola_A. The sequence continues at coordinate 14,071 of JAFTYI010000054.1, forward strand.
ACCATCCAACCCTACTCGCCCGCCGCAGGAACCGGCCTCTCGAGCCACGAGCTGAACCAGCCGGGATGCTACCGCGACGTGAAGGACACCACCTGTGTGGCACAGTTCAAGATGAAGAACCCGCGCCCCGAAATGGCCGAATGGGGAACCCCCTACTTCATCGCTTGGACAACTACCCCCTGGACGCTCCCCTCGAACACAGCCCTCTGCGTAGGACCCAAGATTGACTACGTGGCCGTGCAGAGCTACAACGCCTATACGGGACAGCCCATCACCGTGGTGCTGGCCAAAGCCCTCCTCTACTCCCACTTCAACCAAAAGGCCGAAGGCATTGAGCTTGAAGCTTATAAGCCGGGCGACAAGCTCATCCCCTTCAAGGTGGTGGGCGAGTACAAGGGCACCGACCTCGTGGGCATGGAGTACGAGCAGCTCATCCCCTGGGTGAAGCCCGTGGAGACGGATGAGAAGGGACAGTGGACCGAGGCGGAGAAGAAGGCCTTCCGAGTAATCCCCGGCGACTACGTGACGACCGAGGACGGTACGGGTATTGTTCACATCGCACCCACCTTCGGTGCCGACGACGCCCAGGTGGCCCGTGCAGCAGGCATCCCCTCGCTGTTCATGATCAACCAGAAGGGCGAGACACGCCCCATGGTGGACCTCACCGGCAAGTTCTACCTGACGGAGGAGCTGGATGCCGACTTCGTGGCACAGTGCGTTGACACCGCCGCCTACAAGGAGTACGAGGGCCGCTGGGTGAAGAATGCCTACGACCCGCAGTTCACCGTGGATGGCCGCTTCGATGAGAAGGCTGCCGCCGCGGCCGAGTCACTCGACATCTGCATCTGCATGATGCTGAAGGCAGGCAACCAAGTCTTCAAGATTGAGAAGCATGTCCACAACTACCCCCACTGCTGGCGTACGGACAAGCCCGTCCTCTACTACCCCCTGGACAGCTGGTTCATCCGCTCGACAGCCGCCAAGGAACGCATGATGGAGCTGAACAAGACCATCAACTGGAAGCCCGAGTCAACCGGCACAGGACGCTTCGGCAAGTGGCTGGAGAACCTCAACGACTGGAACCTCAGCCGCTCGCGCTACTGGGGAACTCCCCTGCCCATCTGGCGCAGCGAGGAGGGCGAGGAACTCTGCATCGGCTCAGTGGAAGAGCTCTACAACGAAATGGAGAAAGCCGTGGCCGCCGGCATGATGGAGGCCAACCCCTATAAGCAGGCAGGCTTCGTGCCCGGCCTCTACACCCAGGAGAACTACGACAAGATTGACCTCCACCGCCCCTATGTGGACGACATCATCCTCGTCTCTCCCACAGGCAAGGCCATGAAGCGCGAGCTGGACCTCATCGACGTGTGGTTCGACTCGGGTGCCATGCCCTACGCACAGTTGCACTACCCCTTCGAGAACAAAGAGATTGTGGACAACCGCTCCTACTACCCCGCCGACTTCATTGCCGAGGGAGTGGACCAGACCCGCGGTTGGTTCTTCACCCTCCATGCCATCGCTACAATGGTATTCGACAGCGTGTCGTACAAGAGCGTAATCTCTAACGGCCTTGTACTGGACAAGAACGGCAACAAGATGTCCAAGCGACTGGGCAATGCCGTCGACCCCTTCGGTGCCATTGAGAAGTATGGTTCCGACCCCCTCCGTTGGTACATGATTACCAACTCGTCTCCCTGGGACAACTTGAAGTTCGACGAAGATGGCGTGGCCGAAGTGAGCCGCAAGTTCTTCGGTACCTTATATAATACATACTCCTTCTTCGCCATGTATGCCAACATCGACGGCTTCACCTACAGCGAAGAGGAGGTGCCCATGAACGAGCGCCCCGAACTGGACCGCTGGATTCTGTCAGTCTTGAACTCCCTCATCAAGGAGGTGGATGCCTGTCTGGCCGATTATGAGCCTACACGTGCCGGCCGCCTTGTACAGGACTTCGTGAACGACAACCTCTCCAACTGGTTCGTACGCTTGAGCCGCAAGCGCTTCTGGGGTGGAGGCATGACAACTGACAAGCTCTCGGCTTACCAGACCCTCTACATCTGTCTGGAGACCGTAGCCAAGCTGATGGCCCCCATCGCTCCCTTCTTTGCCGACCGCCTCTACATGGACCTCATTGCCACCACCGGACGCGACAACGTGGTCTCTATCCACTTGGCCAAATTCCCCGAGTGCAACGAGGCTCTCATTGACGAAGCTCTCGAGGCCCGCATGAAGATGGCTCAGGACATCACATCCATGACACTGGCCCTGCGCAAGAAGGTGAACATCAAGGTTCGTCAACCCCTGCAGTGCATCATGATACCGACCGTAAGCGAGGAACAAAAGGCCCACATCGAGGCAGTGAAGAACCTCATCATGAACGAAGTGAACGTGAAGGAGGTGAACTTTGCAGAAAGCTCTACCGGCCTGCTCGTGAAGCGTGTGAAGTGTAACTTCCGCGTGATGGGTAAGAAGTTCGGCAAGCAGATGAAGGCCGTAGCTGCCGCTATGGAGGCGCTCGACCAGGAAGCTATCGCCCTGTTGGAGAAGGAAGGCACCTACACACTGACTATCGAAGGTGCTCCGCTCACCGTAGAGGTGGCCGATGTGGAAATCATCAACGAGGACATCCCCGGCTGGTTGGTAGCCAACGAAGGCAAGCTGACTGTGGCTCTGGAAGTAGAGGTGACTGAGGAACTGCGCCGCGAAGGTATCGCCCGCGAACTGGTGAACCGCATCCAGAACATCCGCAAGAGCAGCGGCTTCGAGATTACAGACAAGATAAACGTGACACTGACCCACAACGAGCAGACCGATGCTGCCGTAGAAGAGTACAAGCAGTACATCTGCACCCAGGTACAGGCCAACGAACTGACCCTGGCCGAGGTGACAGAAGGAACCGAACTCGACTTCGACGACTTCAAGCTGACAGCCCGTGTGGAGAAAGCATAAAGCATTCTATTAATTAACCTAAATACTTAAATTCTATGGCAGAAAAGACAAGATACTCGGATGCCGAGTTAGAAGAGTTCCGCGCTATCATTCTCCAGAAGTTGGAGCTCGCCCAGCGCGACTATGATTCCATGAAAGCAACATTGATGAATACGGATTGCAATGGTGTGGACGACACATCACCGACATTCAAGATACTGGAAGAAGGAAGCAATACCATGACCAAGGAAGAGACAACCCGTCTGGCCGAACGCCAGTTGAAGTTCATTGGTGACCTGAAGGCTGCCCTCATCCGTATTGAGAACAAGACGTACGGTGTGTGCCGCGTAACAGGCAAACTGATTCCGGCCGAGCGCCTGCGTGCCGTGCCCCATGCTACACTCAGCATCGAGGCAAAGCAAATGAAGAAGTAATTCAATGATGAGCGACAAGCTGCAAGTGACCAGTGACTTATGCAACACCAGACTTGTAGCCCGTTGCTTGTAACTCCGTAGCTCGTAGCTCCGACAATTGGTAGCTCGTAGCTCGTAACTAGTAGCTAAAAAGACATGAAGCAACTACTTACAAGAGGCAGAATGGCCGTCCTCATCGTGACGGCCATTCTACTGATTGACCAAGCCATCAAAGTGTGGGTAAAGACTCACATGTTCCGAGGCGAAAGCATCCGCATAGCCGACTGGTTCTACATCCACTTCACCGAAAACCCCGGCATGGCTTTCGGTATGGAGGTGTTTGACAAACTGTTCCTTACCAGCTTCCGCATTGTGGCTGCAGGAGCCATCATATGGTACCTGTGGAAACTGTGCAAGAAGGCCGTATGCGAGGTGTCAACGGGATACATCGTCTGCCTGTCATGCATCCTGGCCGGAGCAATAGGCAACATCATCGACTGCGTGTGCTACGGTGCCATCTTCAGTGAAAGCACCTACTACGAGCTTGCCCGCTTCGTATCGCCCGGTGAAGGCTATGCCCCCTGGTTCTATGGCAAGGTGGTAGACATGTTCTACTTCCCCCTGATAGAGACCAACTGGCCCTCGTGGATGCCCTTTGTAGGTGGCGAACACTTCATCTTCTTCAGCCCCATCTTCAATTTTGCTGATGCGGCCATCAGTTGTGGCATCATTGCCCTGCTGCTTTTCTACAGCAAGTATCTCAGCACCGAATCCAAGCAAGAGGATACAGCTGCTGCCCCCCACACTAACACGCCCCCCACTGATTTATGAAACATCTGTTCAAAGACATCAAGCACATAGCCGCAGGTCTGGCCACTCTGATATGGCTGTCGGCCTGCACGGTAGAGGTTCCCTCACACATCATCCAACCCGATGAGATGGAGAACCTGCTCTACGATTATCATCTGATGCAAGCCCTGGCCGGCGACTTGAAGACAAGTGAAGGCTACAAGCGCAAGCAATACGAGCAGTATGTCTTTGACAAGCATCATGTGACCGAGGCCGAGTTCGACACTTCACTCACCTGGTACATGCGCCACACGAAAGAGTTGGAGGCCATTTACAAGAAACTGAACAACCGCTTCTCGGACAAGAAGGAAGAGCTGGCTGCACACATCCCACCCTATGAGCGCAGCAACCGCATGTCGGAACCCGGTGATACGGTGGACGTGTGGGACGACTTCCGCCTGACGCGCCTCACCGCCTCTCCCCTGACCAACAAGATGACCTTCATACTGCCAGCAGACAGCAACTATCACCAGCGCGACTCCTTCGAGTGGAAACTGAATGCCCACTTCTTGGGCGACACAGCCGTATCACGGGCAGTGATGGGACTTACACTGCTGTATGACAAGGACACCATCGGCCTGTCGCAACAGATTGACAGCACGGGCATCTACACCTTGTCGCTTGCTTGCGACTCAGCCTACAAGTTGGAAGAGATTCACGGACATGTCTACTACTACGAGAGAAAGAAGGAGAACAAAGGGCACACCCTGCCCGACAACAACAAGCAACTCCCCAGTTTCCGCGTGTTGCCCGTGGCCGACCTGCTGCTTTCTGACATAGCCATCATGCGCTACCACCGTGCTGCTCCCACAGAGGCCGACACAACGTCCGCTCCTGAAGAGAACCCCTCCAAGCAAGAGGCTCTCCAGCAAGTCACCAAGTAAGCACCCACGTACGAACCATCTGCATACACCCATCCTATGCCTTCATCCAAGCACACCAACTATGCCTGTCATCGCTTGATTGACGAATGTGGGAAGGTACATGCCTCGTCTGTCATAGCCTTGGATGAAGCAACGGGTCACGTAGTGGCACACAGCCCTTTTACCAACGATGAAGTGCCCTTCACCCAATGGCTTGGCGGCACCATCCTGCTCACCCACAAGACAAAAGCTCCCCTCACACAAGGGCAATGCCTGAACGATTATCTGCACCAAGCAACCAAGTTGCCGGACAAAGCAGCCCCATCATCTTCGCCCCTATATGCCTGGCACACTCCGCTTGTAGACACAGCCGCCCCCCTCTCCTATCCACCCACCCTGTTGCCATCACCTTTTACTCATTCATAACCCACCATCCAACACATGATTACCGAAGGATTGACCCACACCAGCACTGTCATTGTCAGCGATGCTGACACAGCACAAACGTTAGGCTCGGGAGACATGCCCGTGTTTGCCACACCCGCCCTTGTCGCACTGATGGAAAATGCCGCCATGAAGGCCGTAGCTCCCCATCTGCCCGAAGGAAGCACCACGGTAGGCGGCTTCATCGAGACCTCCCATCTGGCCCCTTCGCCCGTCGGAGCCACCGTACAAGCCACCGCTATACTTACCGAAATAAAGGGACGCAAGCTCTCCTTCACCATCGAAGCTGTTGAGGGTGAAAAATTGGTGGGAAAGGCCAGCCACATCCGCTTCATCGTCGAACGGGAGAAGTTCTTGGGCAATCTGTAATCCACCGATTTTTCCTCTCTCTTGTCCTATACAAGAAAACCCGTTCCTCCGAATAGATAAGGGATTGAAAAGAAAGAAAAAAACTGTTTAAATTCAGACCCATTTTCTTTCTCTTCCAAGAAATGTTGTACCTTTGCAGAAAACTTTATCGAGGAAAATAGTTTTGCATATGAACAAAGAGTATATTCCCACAGTGGGACTGGAAAAAGACTTCATGGTCATCCATCACAAGGCAGGCAGCAACAGTTTTGAATTGAACGATGACATCGTACGCTTGTCAAACGGAGCGTTCATTCTGGGACTGGAAGGAAAAGCCTCCATATCCATGAACTTCACCCCCCATGAAATAACGGCACACACACTGCTTACCATCATCCCCCACCACATCGTGCAAGGCTTGTCAATGAGCCCCGATTTTGAGGGATACATCGTGCTGTTCACCCCCTCCTTTGCTTCCGACATCAACCTGTTGCGATCCAATCTGCCCTTTATGACCGAAATGCGATACAACCCGTTGGTGAATCTGACAGAAGAGGAATGCAATCTGTTTACCAATTTCTGCCGTTTCTTCTATGCCATTGAGGGAAACGAACTGATTAACAACTCGCCCGAAGTGCGCAAAGGATTGCTCACCTCGCTGCTTTACACCTTAGGGGCACTCTACCGCCGGCAACTGCCACAAGCCCCTGCAGAAAAGCAAAGCAGAGCCAACATCATCTTCAAGAAATTCCTTGCCCTATTGGTCGAGCACTATGCCCACGAGCGTAGTGTAGCCTTTTATGCCAACGAGTTGTGCATCACTCCCAAATACTTGGGAACCATCTGTCGTGAAGTCAGTTCCAAAATGGCGACCGACATCATTGCCAGTGCCGTCATATTGGATGCGAAGGCCAAGTTGCACAACAGCGACCTCACCGTACAGGAGATTTCCAATTCACTGAATTTCCCGAACGCCTCCTTCTTCGGTCGCTACTTCAAGCGCCACACAGGCTTCTCTCCCATGCAGTATCGAGAAAGTATCTGACCTTTCCCGGTGAGGACACGCGCTGACTTCAACGGAACTTTTCGGGCTGTGCCAACACAATGGCCAGCCCCTTTTTTCGCTTTTCTCCGCACAACTTCCTTCCCTCCATTTCACTCTTATTGTAAACATTCTTCTTTTCCTTTTGTAAAGAAACAGGAATTCCACATTATTCCTTTTTCCTCACCTCAAGGTTAAGGCATGCTTAGCCTTGGGATGATGTAACCTTATCTATAGGCTGATTTTCAGCCATTTATACACCATTCAAAAATCTTGCATATTTTCATTCAAAAGAAAAGTCCCGCCCATATACGCGATTCTCGCACGGTCAGTTTTGCATATTTATACAGTCGGATTGTATAATTATGCATTTCGCCCATTTTTAGTCACATTCTCATCTGTCCGTGTGCACACCCTCTGTTGACCGTAAGCACAACCTGTAGCAGAGTGTCTGAAGAAACTCCGCCGACCGTGTGCACACGGTTGACTGCACTTGTGCACACACCCTTCCCGTTTTCAGCCTTTCGGCCTTTGTACATTGTATATATATGCATAAAATCACTTCTCGTAAGGCATTCCCCTTTGATGAAATAGAGAAGAAATAGGAAAGTGGGAATTATTACTGTTGAATGTAAGGATTTCTACTATTTCAGTGCATTGATTTTACGGCATGTCGTAAGCACATGATCCAACCCATAAAGCATGGCACGACTATCAATGTTCATCCATGCAAAGAGTGATTGTATTTTCTGATATTCTGTTACGATGTAGCCCGTATCAATTTCAGGCTCATTCAAGTAGAAACAGATAGGTTCGTGATGCGCCAAACGGTTGCGAAGTGTGTTCACTTTATCCAGTTCGTTGAATACATAGGATTGGTTGTATTGCATCTCGGGAGTGGAACGGGTCTTGTTCGGAAATATTTTCAGCAAAGAACGGCCGGTGAGTCGATATTGCATAGGCGAAAACATATATTTCCAAATTCCAAACTCCATTTCTGCTAATAATTTGGAGTGCGAGTATGTCCCGTTTTTTACTAATTTGTTGTAAGCACGTTCTATGATTTCACGAGTTTTGTATAATTTGGGTGCAGTGAATATACCTCCAGGCATCACACTGTCTTTTAACCATTCTTCTCCCAATATAGAGACTAAGCGTGCATCAATGGCATTTCGTAATGCTACCTCGAAACAACTGATGACGGTGAATACATCTTGTGTCAAGTGTAGATTATATCTGTATAAGGTCATGGCTTTGCGAGTGTCTCCACCACAAGCTGTAAGATAACGGTTCATCCGTTTTTTCGACATTATCCGTTCAAATTCCTTGTATTCCATAAACTTTTCTTCGTTTTTCTTGGTTCATTCAGAAAAAGGTGTTATCTTTGCAACGTTGAATCCCGGTAGCCCCTGACGTTTGTCAAGCTATCGGGTTTAGTGTTTTATAGGATGGCATCCTTCTTCATGTCGCAAAGTTACGATATTTTTTCTATCATCTATTATTTCTGCTTCAAAAACAGTATCATTAGTTTACTTGCCCTATTGTTAATGCTTTGAATGCCTGTAATTCTGATCCTTTAAAAGTTTCAACGTGTAAACATTTTAACCTTTCAACGAGAAAGCAGAAATTGTCTGCCATCAAAAGTGTGTGCGATGGAAACACCAAAGACAATTATACCTGCTACCTGATTCCTATAAAAAATGTCATATCAGAAGAGGGGGATAAAAAAGAATCGAACGACATCATCCAAGGATTGGTAGTGGATGTTGAAAATGAACCCTCATCAGAAAAGCAATCTTCTACAAAAGGAGTTCCCTCTCCTAAAGTGATTGATTCAAAAAAGAAACGATCTTTTGCATGATGGAAAACAATATTTCCTATCGTACTTGTCGGAGGTATCGCATATTTTATGCTTGGACGATACAATACAGATAATCCAACTGGGGATTTGCCCGATGCATTCTCCATGAAAACTGTTGCAAAAGATTCTACCACTACTTCAGAAGAGGAAAATAAAGAAGATTCTTCCATGACTGAAATCGAATCTGCAACAAAAACATCTGTTGACACTTTATCTTCGGGGAACAATAATGTAAGTAAGGAACTGGATTCCATTATAAAATCGTCATTAGAGGGATTGAAGCAATAACAAAATCCCAATAGGCGTCTCCTTCTCGTGGAGACGCCTATTGGGAATCGACAAATTAAAGCGAGAAATTGTCAAAACCACAGGTATCCCTACCACACGGGCGGGAATGGAACGGAAAATTGGCAATGTAATCATAAAGACGATATTCGGTAGGAAGAAATGAATAAAACGTGCCATTTATCCATTGCCAATTGATAGTTTTACACGATTTTATCAATTAGTAATTATCTTAGTGAATCAGACGGATGGAATTATGGACTCTATGAAAGAAAACTGCTTTCTACATGGCAAGAAAGAAAGAATCGGCTCATCTGTATCATAAAATCAGCTCATTTTCTTGCCTATTTGAGCCGATTTTCATACTTTTGTGAGCCGATTTATAAAATCTCACTAAAAAGGCGATAGTGTTATGGATAAAAAAGTAATATTGGAGTACATTAAAACTCATCCTGGGGTTTCTTCAAGACAGATAGAGGAAGCAATGAATGGTGAAGTCAGTTTGGCCACTGTCAAACGGATGGTAAATGAACTGATGAACAATTTTTATGTTTATGCCGAAGGAAAAGCACGAGCCACAAGATATTATGCTTCAGCACTGTTTGCCCCTGTGGATTTAGATGAATATTATAGTAAGGAGGTGGACAAACGTGAGGTTCAGACAGGATATAATTTTGACCTCATACCTAATGTGTTGAGCAAGGTCGCCTTGTTTACAAAAGAAGAAATGGACGAATTAAATGCTTTGCAAACACAATTTGCCGAGAATTTCTCGAGTCTTTCAGAAGAACAGAAAAGACGTGAGATGGAACGTCTTGGAATTGACCTCAGTTGGAAGTCCTCACAGATAGAAGGAAATACGTACTCTCTATTGGAAACAGAACGATTGTTGAAAGAGAAACAAACAGCCGCAGGTAAAACAAAGGAAGAGGCCATCATGTTGCTCAACCATAAGGATGCATTGGATTTCATTGTTGCCAATCCGGATTATCTTCAACATTTGACGATTTCACGCATAGAGGATATTCATAGTTTGCTCATAAAGGAGTTAGGAGTGGATCGGAATATCCGTACACGAAGGGTTGGTATTACCGGCACAAATTATCGCCCGATAGACAATGAATTCCAAATCCGTGAAGCACTGCAACAGACTTGCGATTTAGTGAATGCGAGGGATAATGTGTTTGAAAAAGCACTTTACATTTTAGTTCTTCTTTCTTACATTCAGGCATTCAATGACGGCAATAAACGGGTGGCCCGAATTACCAGCAACGCTATTCTTATAGCCAACAAATATTGTCCTGTCTCATTCAGAACTGTAGATAGCATCGACTACAAAAAGGCTATGTTGCTTTTTTATGAACAGAACAATATTTCGGCCTTCAAGCAAATATTCATTGAGCAATTCCGCTTTGCGGTCAATACGTATTTTTAACTTGAACAAATCGACAACGTAATCATAAAGACGATATTTGGAAAGGGGAGATAGTGACGAGTCAAATACAGAAAAGAATTCTAATTTTTGCATCATGAAAAAATGGATATCGGTATTCCTATTAATAATACTCTTCTTGTTCTTTGCCTCATGGTTCTACAAAATTGTGGTGTTGATGCTACTTGCTTATGTATGGCGAAATGAAATCAAAGCTAAAAAGGAATGGGGATATAAAGTGGTAATGGGAATTCTACTCATTGCTATGTTCTGTGTGTTGCCCCGTTATAGATACAACACATCCGATAGAGTGCAACTGATATACCAAGACGAGGAAGGGAAGCCGGAGTATCCGCCTCTCACCCATTACTTGGTGAATGTGTTCCTGCCGGAAGAGGAAATATGCAATGTCGGGATATGGGGTGCAAGGATTGTACCTAAAGTAATCCCTTTAGCCAATTGGATTCTGGAAGAGTTTGACCATGATGACAAGAAAGGAAATATCAGCAATTTCTATCGACCGTTCAGCAAATTAAACTGGAGTGGGGAGTTTATGATGTCGGGCACCACGTCACAAGTCTTTAACATGATGGGCATCGACAACACCCAATCGGTGTATTTGATAAGACCGAGGAACTATGACGAGGAAAAGGAATACCCTGTAGTGTTCTTCATGCATGGTTTTCTAGGGAATTGGAAGCTCTATACGGGTGTGTTGAAAGGATTGGAAGATTGCATTGTACTTTGCGTAGGCACTCACACTTGGTCAGGCATCTATACCAGCCATGATATAAACGCATTGTTCACCAAACAGATTCCATTCTTGGAGAACATGGGTTACAAGGTAGATAGGAACAATCTGCACATCATGGGCTTGTCCAATGGCGGTAGTGCCATAAATGTGGCTTATAATGGTTTCTCCAACAGATTCAAAACAATCACATTCATATCTACAGGCATTCATCAGACTTACCCCATATCAAGCAAGGTGCTATTGATTGGTGGAGGTAAAGACCATTCGTCCGGCTCGTTGCGTGGTGCACATCAAGCATTAAAAAGTAATGGAACAAAGACATATTTGTATTGGGATAATGAAGAAACACACTTCATCCTCGTGAATCAGACGGATGAAATCATTGACTTTATGAATAGGAATATGAAATAAGGGATGAGCTACGAGTGAAAAGTGACTGAACTTATTGCCATGTTTCTTGTCTGAATAAAAAAGGACAAGATATAGGAACAGACGCATTCAAGCAAGGGGAAACTCTCCATAACATATTTTTTGAATTATGCAATAGAAGGTAAGCAACTGGTATCCAATCGATTTTGATAATTCAGAATTTCTATATAGCTTTGCACCATCGAAATCGATTCCGATTAAAGAAAATCCTATTGTTTAATTTCAAAAATTTATCTGTTATGAGTAATTCAAAAACTTACTTCAAGAATGTTGTGTCCGCATGTAAGAAAGGCTTTGCTTATGTAAGAGCCA
>JAFTYI010000055.1 GCA_017464815.1 Bacteroidaceae bacterium
CAAAATCTGTGTTTATGCTTGATGATTTCTTTTCCATGGCTGCAAAGGTACAACCAATTTGCCAATATCCATCATGTCTGTACCATCTTTGGTTAACATATCTTCTCAGATTGCCACGGAAGTTTTAAACTGCGCCCAAAAATAGGGCTGTTGTCTGCCTTGTTCGTCATGTCGTCATGCGAAAAAACCGAGGAGGAAAGGGTGTGTGACATGGTGAGTGAGTTTGCAGAAGCCTACTACAATTGGGATATTGAAAGAGCGAAGATACATTGCGAATCCGAACTGGTGCCTATCATGAATTTTCGTCAAGGCAACTTTACCAAGCAGGATTGGGCCTATCGGAAGGCGATTGGCAAGAGCAGGGTGCAGATTCTTGATTGCAAGATGCTTGACAACGGTACGGTGCATGTGATTATCGAGGTCTCCAATCTTGTGTGCATCGACTACATTGCAAACGCGCCGATAGTCATTCCTCGCGACACGGTGCAGCTGATTGTTGTCAGAACTGTCAACAAGGACTGGTGCATCAGGTACATCAAGTAGAGGTGCTGGAGGAGGAGATGATGGTGGCGGTGGTGGTGTCAGAACGGGTATCCCACCGCGAAGTGGAAGGTGAGGTCGCGTCCGAAGTCGGGATGCAGCAGGGGGTAGTGTCCGCTCTCCTCCACCGGATAAGCCGGATTGATGGCCTTCATTCCGAAGTCGAATCGGACGATGAAGAAGTCCAGGTCGGCTCTGACTCCGACGCCGTATGCCACAGCTATTTCCTTGAAGAAACTGTCAAATCGGAAGGCTCCTCCCGGTTGTTCCTCGTATTCGCGCAGTGTCCAAATGTTTCCTGCGTCGACGAAGATGGCTCCGTTCAGTATCCAGAAGAGTTTGGTGCGATATTCGATGTTCACGTCCAGTTTGACGTCGCCCGATTGGTTGATGAAGTCAATCTTTTTGTCTCCACCCGAGAAACTTCCGGGGCCTAACGAGCGCACCGACCATCCTCTCACACTGTTGGCTCCACCCGAGAAGTAGCGCTTCTCGAAAGGCAGGATGGTGGAATTGCCGTAGGGGTAGGCAATGCCCAGGCCGAAGTGGAAGGCGATGCTGTTGCGGTTGTCAATCGTCCAATGGTGTATGAAGTCGAAGTCTCCTTTCACATATTGGGCATAGGCAATGTTGCTGATGGCATATTGCCCGCTGGCCGTCCGTCGGTCGTAGAGGGTGTGGGATATCAGGCTCAGCAGGTTGCCCGATGTCTCCACGTTGGTGCGTATGGAGAAGCGGCTCTTGAGTTTCTTGCCCGTCACCCCGTCGGTTTCGGGCGAATGGTAGGAGAAGGAGTGCCCCATGCGCATGATGAACAGGTCTTCGTAGTTGTACTTCAGGATGGAGTTGCTGGCCGTGCTGTTCAGGTATTCGTCGCGGAAAGTGGCCGACATGGATGGCATGTACACATAGTTGATGTCCAGCAGGTCAAAACGGTGCTGGTAGCGTTGCTTGTGAGTCCATCGGTAGCTCCATGAGGCGGCCAACACCCGGCGCGAGAACTCCGGACGGTCCTGGGTGTTGTATTGTATGCCCACCTCCGACGAGGCACGCTGGCGTCGCTTGAACTCCGTGGAGAGGAAGGGAAACATAAAGCGGGGGAAGTTCAGCGAAGCCTCCATGCCGTACTCCGTGTAGTTGTCGGTGGCATATCCCTGCAGTCCGCTGATGGCTTCGTAGGCACCACGCACCTTCATGGTGAACGTTTCGCTTCCCCTGAACAGATTGTTGTGCTGATAGGTCATCGAGGCAGCCATTCCCAAGTCGCCCGCCGTATTGGTGCCGTCGATTTCGATAGTCACGCTCTGTGCACGTGCCGGTGCCGTCAGGATGAATGCGTCCAATTGGTTCGAGTCGGGGATTTCCTTCAGCTGTATGTTGGAGTACTTCAAGGCATTGAGCTGTCCCATTGCCGAGTAGGTGCGGTCCAGGTCCTGTGCGCGATACACCTCCTTTTCACGCATGAAGTTGACTTCCGAGAACACTTTGGGCCTCAACATCAGCGAGTTCTTGTAGTAGATGTCCAGTCCCTTGTGCTCCGTCCGCTCCAGTTCGTGCAACCGGTTCAGGTTGATGATGTCCGTGTCAAACTCGGTCACCACGTGTACATCGTTCAGCGTGTATTGCGGATGTTGCTCCAGGGGGCTTTGCTTGTTCTTCTGGTACAGGGCAAGGTGCATCGTCAGGTTCACCCGCTTGCTCCCCTGTATGGTGTCGGCCGTGTAGCTGATGTACTCTTTGTTGAACTTGTAGTATCCCTGATTCTTCAGCTCGGTGGCGATGCGTTCGCGCTCCTTGTCCAGGGTGTTGATGTTCAGCACCATGTTCGGTTTCAGGAATGTCTGTGTGGCGATGGCTTCAATCTTCCGTGCGATGGCCGAGTCGGCAATCTCCAGGCTCACGTTCTCCACCCGATAGGTTTCGCCCGGATTCAGGTGGTAGACGAGTGTCATCTTATGCCGGTTGCTGATTTCCTCCGCCGTCACCGTGGCACCCAGATACCCCATGTTGTAGAGGGCCAGCTTCAACTCCGAGCATGTGCGGTTGGTCATCTCGCGGTCATACACGACGGGTGCTTCGCCCACCTTCCGCAGGGTGCGGTTCAGCCACGTATCCTTTTTGCCCGACATGGCGTAGAGCCCCAGGGGAACCTTCACCGTGTTGAACCAGCTCGAGTTCGGCAACTGGCGCACGTAGGCATCCAGATTGGCCGTGTTTACCTCCTTCTGTTTGCAGATGATTTTCACCTTGTCCAGCCGGTGTTCGCCTGGCGAAAGATACTTGGCCGACGAGCATGCGCCCAGCAGCCATGCAACGAGCACGGCGCACAGGGGAGTTGTCAATCGGTGGTTTTTTCTGTATTTCCTCATCTCTTTCGGTGAAAAACTCCGCAAAGATAGCTCAAATAAAAAAAATATCCGTAGCTTTGCCATGTTTTTATGGAAAGAAAATGAAAATCGTATGCTGAGTAAAGCCAAATTGAAGTATATCCGCTCCTTGGAGTTGAAGAAAAACCGTCGTGCCGAGCACGCTTTTGTGGCCGAAGGGCCCAAGGTGGTGGGCGACATGTTGCCCGCCTTCCCCTGCCGTCTGTTGGTGGCTGTCGAGGGGTGGCATGCGGCTCATCCCCTGGCCGTGGCCGATGAGAAACTGACGGTGACGCCCGACGAACTCACCCGTGCCAGCTTCCTGAAGACACCACAGGAGGTGTTGGCCGTTTTTGCCATGGGCGACGAAGAGGAGTGCCCCGTTTCGGTGGGCAGCAGTGAACTGTGTCTGGCGCTCGACGATGTGCAGGACCCCGGCAACCTGGGCACTATCATCCGCTTGGCCGACTGGTTTGGCATCCGCCACATCTTCTGCTCACCCGCTACGGCCGATGCATTCAACCCCAAGGTGGTGCAAGCCACCATGGGCGCTTTGGCGCGGGTGAAGCTCCATTATGCTCCGCTCGTCCCTCTGTTGGAGGAGGCGAGGGCAGGGGGCATCCCCCTCTACGGCACTTTTCTCGATGGCGAAAGCCTCTATGAAAAATCCCTCGCTCCCCACGGTGTCATCATCATGGGAAACGAGGGGAATGGCATCTGTGCCGAGGTGGCCCGCTTCGTCAACGAGCGCCTCTTTATCCCCAACTATCCGGTTGGTGTGGAGACCTCCGAGTCGCTCAACGTCGCCACTGCTACGGCCATCATCTGTGCGGAGTTCCGCCGGAGGATGTAATCCCCTTTTCTTATAGGATGCAGAGATATAAGATTTTCATCTCTCTCAGTATTTTTGACATAAGAACAAAAGAACATAAGATTGCGTTTTTTTATTCTTTTCTTATGTTCTTTTGTTCTTATGTCTAAAATATGGCAAAATCAGAATCCGATTCCAAATACAAAGAACGTGTCTTCCGTGGCCGGATTCACCGCCACCTTACCTGTGGCGTTCACTGAAAACGTGGGAGTAATCTTCACCTCCTTGCTCAGGGCCACGGCTGCCTCGCACACCATGAAGCGGCGGGCGTCATACGTGGGGCTGTTCCAAGGCGTTGCACCCACCGTGGCCACACCCTCAAAACTGCCGATGGTGAAGGGCACGTCGGCTTGGATGTACGAGGTGTAGACGCGGTCGCCATCCTCGTCATAGTCGTTTCCACCGAAATAGGTGCTCCAAAGGAGTGAGCAGAATCCGAAGTCGTATCCCACGGCAGCCTCCAATGTGTGGTAAGTCGAGTGGGCCGAGTAGTTGAAGAACTTCTCCGTTTCGCCGGCGCCCACGTACCAGTAGTCGGTCACGGCCAGCGACAGGTTGCCCAGTTCGTAACCCAGTGAGAAGTCAATCTCGCGATGGTCATCGGTGGCAATGCCGGCCGATCCCCACACGTTCAGCGACAAGTCGTTCCATCCCACCGTCAACGAAGGTTGCAGGCTCAGTCCGCCCAAGTTCTGTCCGTGCCAGATGTAGTTTGTCACCATGTTTGCTCCCAATTCGGCATACAAGCCGTTTTCACTCTCTTCCTCCTGTGCCCAAGCTGCAACGGGCAGAGCCATTGCCATCATGGCGCAGATTGTCATTTTCTTCATGTTCATTTTTTTTTCTTTCTCTCTATTCTTATTCTATTAATTATTCAACTTTAGTTCGGGCAAAGCCCTCATCAGTTTCACAGTCGCAAGTAGAAACTTGCGAAGGAGTTAAAGGAGTCATGCTTCTGTCCGTAGGCCGTCAGCTCCACCAGAGGCGTGTGGCCGATAAGTTCCGTCAAGTTCTTTGCTATCTTCATCTTTTCCGAATCCTTTTCCGTTTTCTTGCAAACAACGTGCAAAAGTACTACTTTTCTTGTTAACACATGACAAAATGCGCAAAAAATTTCAGCATCCGTCAAATACGTAATCCGAAGACGTTTACTTTATTTCAAGCAATCCTTGATGTAAGATTCTATCTTGGTGTGCCACTTCATGAAATCAAGGTCTTCACTTTGGCGGGTAGCAATTTGGAGGGAAAGGGCTGTACCCCCAACCAACAAATAAGGTTTGATGCTTTCCATCTGAGCCACACGCTCAAATATCAATCCTGTATGTGGAGCCAATCCTTTCATTGCAGCATTCTGTTATAGTGGCGGGTTGCCATGGATTTGATGTATGCATCAGGGCGCTTGGCATTGAAATAATACCAGGCAAAGAAGCGGTTCAACGTGTAAAGGTACTCTTCTTGAGGAACCAAATGTTCCAACCACACCTGCTTGATTTGCTTGAAAGGATAGAGCTTGAAAAGAAGGTCTATTTCGGGCAAGTCGAGGTGCAACAAAGTCTTTTCAATCAACATATCATCAGAGATACGGTGGATTGAATCTTCGTTGTATGACCAGAAACAATGCTCTTGTTTCAACTGATCCAACAATATCGACTTTATGGAATCATGCTCCGCCATTTTCGCACTTACTTTGCCGCAAAGATAGTTGATATTTGTGAAACGACATGAAGAATGGATGAAAAAAGTGATAATTCAGAGATTTCAGACACTAATTGGGAAACTCATTCGGTCTTTATCTCCCCAAAAAGCGAAGCGATTTCTCCCTTTAACTCCCTTTCTCTACAAGAAAGTTGAGTTTGCGAAACGTAAATATTTCATCATCCGCAATGTAAAGAAACCGAAAAGACACCCCCCTCTGCCGGCATCATCCCAAGGCCAAACCCACCTTTCCCCAAGGTTAAGGTTGGCTTATCCATGGACTGAGCATCAGCGATTTATGGCCCGATTAAAATTTTGCCCATTTTTCGTGCGAAAGAAAACTCGTGCTCATATACGCGATTCTCATGCGGTCAGTTTCTGCATAAATATACGCCCACTGTATATTTATACATTTTCCGGTTGGGAAAATCAAGCAAAAATAGCCTTTTTCCTACCCTTTAGCCGCTAAGGTGTCGAGAGGTCAGCCGCTGACCACTTGAGAGGACACGGGCCAAACGCCGGACACCTTAGCCGCTGACCACTTGAGAGGTCAGCCGCTAACCACTTTGCACCTTGCCTCATCCCCTCACCTTTATATTGTATATATATGCAAAAATGCACCTCTCATACACTCTTTCCCTCTGATGAAATAGGAATGAAACAGAAACGTGGGAAATATTACTGAATGGTGTAAAGAAATATAGCCTCCTCTTTTCACCCCCTCCGCTTCGCTCGTCCCGCCTAAGACAGGGGGACAGTTTGGATAGTTCTGCTTGCATGATAGTTCAGAGTAACTAAAGCTCCTCCCCTGTTCATAGGGGCGTAGCAAGGCCGATAGAGAATTGACTAAATGTCAATTCGTGCCGTAGCGAGGGGAGCACAGTGCTCTGTGCGACGGTGGGAAGGGACCACCGCCCGAAAAAGAATGGCGAGTGGTAGAGGGGTTCAAAAATCCCGGAAAAAGCATTACGTGAAATCATATACAATGCCATAGCGCACAAAGACTATACCGGTCCATCTATCCAAATGCGCATATACGATGAAAATGTAGAAATTTGGAACTATGGACTGTTACCGACAGAGCTTTCTCCTGAAGCACTGATGCGCAAACATGCTTCTTATCCCCGAAACAAAAACATAGCATATACATTCTTCAAAGCAGGCTTTATTGAATCTTGGGGTCGAGGTTATAAGAAGGTACGCGAAGAACTCGATCGGGTTGGTATGCCTATGCCTGGCATTCAGGAAATTGATGGTGGAGTCATGGCAACATTTAAACGCTTCACCATTGAAGAG
>JAFTYI010000056.1 GCA_017464815.1 Bacteroidaceae bacterium
ATAGTCTATGCCATAGCGTTCAGCCAATTCATAGAGATAGACGTTCTTACTGTTCACTTCCATTTCCTGAAGTGTGTTCCACAACTTTTTCACCGCTTTTGGTGAACCGATAACCTTGTAGGAGGTGTCGCACGTATTTGCCATATCAATTAAATTTTTATTTCCCTTTCGTTTATCAACTACTTCGGGAATGGTTAGAAATTATGTTGCTTTCAGAAGGTGTTCTGTCTTCAAATACAAGGTTTTGACATCAAAATACTACCCATCGGTGTGGAGATTTTCATGCAAAGCGAAGCCCTGACCTTGTATATGAAAGACAGGACATATTACCTTCGCAACAGAATATCTGACGGTTGCCAGAAGTCACTTGTTGAAAGAGTCATTACGATTCAGTAAAAGAAGGATAACCACTATGTGAATAAAACATGAACATAAAAAAAGGCGACCGAAGCCGCCCTTGGCATGTAGAAGAAAGGCTTATTTGCCCTTCTTCTTAGGAGTTTCTGCCTTTGGAGCAGGAGTTTCTTCCTTTTCAACAGGCTCGTAGAACTTGGTTGCGACAAATACAACTCGGTTGTGCTTGACACCATCTTCAGAGTTCCATTCCTCTGGCTTGAAGTAGCCTTCTACTGTCAACATGGTTCCTTTTGTGAGACGTTCGAATGAAGAGGTGTTTTCGTTCTTGCGCCAAGCCTCGATGTTGATGAAGGCTGATGTACGGCTGGTTTCATCGCCATTCTTCTCTGTACGGCTGATTGCAAGTGAGAAACGAGCAACGCTAGATGTTGTGAACTCATGGATAGAAGCGTCCTTACCAACGAAACCTGTAACTGCGAAAGTGTTTTCAATCTTTTTCATAATCTTTGTTTTTTAAAAGTTATACATTTATTTTTTACGGTGCTCTCAGAGTTGGCAAGGAAAGGATGCAAAGCAAGGAATTAACGAATTATTTCACTCTGCCTGGAAAAGTTTTATGTATGAGCAGCATGCGGAAAAGTTTTTGAAAAAATTCAGGAAATAAGGAACAGGTACTTGTAGGAATACGGCTTGCACTAACTTTGCAGCGGAAAAAGTAAGTGTGATACTTCGCTCGAAAAAACTGATATGAAGAGGATGACCAAGAACACTCGCACAGGTTCATAAAGTAAGCTGCCCTAAGAGTTTGCTACATGTTGTCGCTTTATTCACATCAGTATTCAGTAAGAAGAAAAGATATACTAGCATATCTGCTAAACAGCAAAGTGGCCAAAACAGATACGACTCTTCATTGTCTTAGAAATAGGAATCTGACAGAAAGACACGAACAGAGGAAGAACTAATGAAAATGCAGGCAAGTTTACGGATATGCAGCAACCAAGTGAGCAATATTGAATGATAAGGAACGACTCAAAGGAAGACCAAGAAGAAGAAAAAGCTTTTCACATGCCAAGAGCGGTTTCGGTCCGAAATTACGGGAATCCAATAAATCACATAAATAAAATATGATTTTTGTTTTTGCGTAACGAAAATTATTTTTGGAAAAACATAAAAAATAGGCTAAAATTCTTCATAAAAGCAGGTTTCCCCAGGTGAAATACCGTATCAATATAGAAAAAAGAGCTGAACCATTTAAAACGATTCAACTCTTGAAAGCTTATGCCACAGTCAGACTTTTACAGTCTTATAATGCTTTATAGCGATTATTTTAGTTTCTGCTGAAATTCTTTTGCAGGCTTGAATGCAGGAATGTTGTGAGCAGGTACAATCATTGTGGTATTCTTTGATATATTTCTTGCAGTCTTTTCCGCTCTGCGCTTAATGATAAAGCTGCCAAATCCACGAAGAAATACTTCTTCACCATTGGTCATTGTAGTCTTGATTGTGTCCATCAAGCTCTCAACAACCATCAAAACTTCACGTTTGTCAATTCCTGTTTTAGAAGCTATTTCGCTTACAATCTCTGCTTTTGTCATAATTATCTTCTTAATTTATTATATTTCTGAATTGGGGGTACAAAGGTACTGCTTTTTATACATCTCTCGAATATGTGTCCAGACAATATTATTTGGATATTTCTTGTTGAATACATATCAAACATTAGAAACGGAGTATATACCCATCACCATCCTTGAATGCATAACATTCTTCCAGATACTTTCGGGTAGTCTCAAAATCGTCACCAGTCAGTTTTGCACTGAACTGACGGACTCTGGACATAGCTCTTATGATGACACATGGATCTCCTTTTCTTGTCAATCTACGGAGTGCATTCAGATAATCTTCTCGAAAGACTGTAGGAATGATAATCTTTGATTGGTCTGCCGCTACAAGTTCTGCATTCATCATTATTCTTGAAATACGTCCGTTACCATCATTGAACGGATGAACCTCACTTACCATAAACAGCATGAACAAAGCCTTGGCGAAAGGATGTTCGAGAGCCTGATAAAATTCATACCCTTTACGAAGTGTGCCTCTAACAAGCATACAATCCACAAAATGGCTGTCTCCTGCATGATTGTTTTGCATCTTGAACATACCAGGATTTCGGTCCGGACGAGCAGCCATCATTATTCGATGCCTGTCTTGAAGCAGCTCAATCAAATCATCCGATGATGTGGGGGTTCGCCGCATTTCTCTTCGGCTTGCAACAATTTGGAATGTACCCAAAACGTCATGTGAATCAGCATTACGTGCTGGCATTGGCTGGCCTGTTTCAATTATCTGCCAAGCATCTTCGATTTCAAATTCAGTTCCTTCAATATAGTTGGAGAAATAGCTTTCAAAAAATGCAAAATTTCTGAAAGCCGAATTTTCCACATTGGGTTCGTCTATATAAGGGAACTGTTCATTGTGAAGTGCCTGAAACAAAGTTCCAAATAGATGCACTCTTTCTGAATCAAATGGTTCTCCTTTAGCTCTTGCTGCTGCGCTTTCGGATGTGAGTATTTCAGTCGGACGAGTTGACAACAGTGCACCGATAATGGAGTTTAAAGTCTCAAACTCTTCTAGCATATCAAGTTCTGTAGCAATAGTCCTAGCTTTATCACGGAACATATTGATGTAAGCCTCGCCGTTTATCTGAAGCATACGTTCCAAATTCTCTTCAATGAATGTACGGGGCATACATTTGGATACACCTGAACGCGCTCTGCCTTTCTGAAGATTTTCCAAAGTCCTGCGTTCCGCACTGGAGATATAGAGGTTTTCGATGAAAGGCATATCATGCTCCGTTCCTTGTGGCCCTTGCAACAGGTGTACTTTAATTCCTGGCAAAGAAATGTTCTTGGTATATGAGTAGGTCAGAAATATATCACCTTCTGCTGTAGGTTTCAGTTCATAAGCAGACCTGTGGCTTATGACGGCACGAGGGTATAGTTGTCCTAATATGTAGAACAAATTCCTACGAATAATTACCTCCGGTGTATCTTCCATATTGGTAGTATATACCTTTGGAGCAATTTTCCTTATTGTACCCTGTTTTATCATTTCTGCCTTTCGGCTTGAATCATTCTTTTCGGAAGTAGCCATTATCACTTCCAAGACATTCTGCATTGAACTGTTTTTTGCCATTTTTTTCTATTAATAATTCAATTCTACTGCAAAATTAGGCAATTTTGTCGATTAAGCGGTGTGTTTTAGGGTAATTTTGTCGATTAAGGGGTTAAAAAGATGATTTTTCTGATTAAAAAGCCAGATTTTGATATTTATCTTATGATTAAAAGCAAATCTTTCCATTAAGCGACATCAATTGCTACAAGAAACGGTAATTTTGTCGATTAAGAGGCGTATTTTAGGGTAATTTTGTCGATTAAGGATTCAAAGAAGGCAAAATTATATTTATTGGTTAGTAAGATTAAATCTCACATTGAACGCATTCTGCTCTGAAAGGAAAGGAGAATACAGATCGCTCAACATTTATTATAGTACATTATATGGGTATGTTTCATTTATTATATGATGGGTTGAGGGGATTTTATTCAGAACTATGGAAACGAGAACTGAAAAGTCAATCTCCAAAATTTACTTCTTCAGGCTAAATAGAACTAGTTACTCGGTTAATCACATTTAAAGCGGTTATATAAATTCGGCAATAATATAGAGTTATTGCCGAATTTATATTCAAAACTTATCACAAACCTGTTATTTCAGTAAAGAGAAAAGTATCATCAAAGTTTATGTTAAAATCATGTATATATACATGTAATCTAAACCCGAAAATTAAGGTTCATCCCCGAATGGCTTAAATACATAAAAATCACATTTAATCCTCGATTCTTGCAGAAAACATGCAAAAATCAGGTAGTCAGAATTTGAAATAATTGTCGTAAAGTTTGTGTGTTACGATAAAAACTAATACCTTTGCAGGCGTAAATACTAACATCGACGCATTGATATAAACTAATATCATCGCTCTATGTAAAAACTAACAGCATCATATAGTATAAATACTAATGGCAAGCATACAAGAGAAACTGGCAGATTCATTGGGTGTTTTGAAACAATATCAAGACACTCACCAAAACTGCATCATTAAAGGTCTTGAAACCTTGGGGGGTGTTCATTCAAAACGCCTTATTCAAAATGGCTACCTTGAACAGATCATCAAAGGATGGTATATGCCCACCATGCCTGGCATGGAAGGAGATACCACAGTTTGGTACGCTTCTTATTGGCATTTCGTCGTAGCCTATGCAAACAATAGATTCGGAGAGGGCTGGTGTCTTACCCCTGAAGAATCATTAGATTTTTATGCAGGAGAGACTGTTGCTCCGCATCAGTTGATTCTGCGTTCCACAAAAGCCAGTAATAACATCATCCAGCTGAAACATGGCGACTCATTATTGGACATCACTGCCTCGATGCCCAGACAGGTGTACATCGAACCAAGATATGGTTTAAGATTGTACACTCTGCCCGAAGCTTTGGCATTTTGTACTCCCACGTACTTCAAGAAGAGTGCTGTAAATGCACGTACATGTCTTTTGATGGTTGGTAGTGCGGATGAAATACTAAGGGAAGTTGCAGATGAAGGAAATTCATCCAGAGCATCAAGATTGGTTGGTGCTCTTCGCAATGTCGGGCGCAAGGAAATGGCTCAGAGAATCCTTGACTATATGGTAAGAATAGGTCACAATCTGCGTCCCGAGGACCCTTTTGAGGATAAAATGGAAAGCACGTTTGCAAGTGGTCGTATCATTTCTCCCTATACAATACGCTTACGCCTGATGTGGAAGAAGATGAAAGAACAGATTCTTGCATTGAATCCAAAGGCAGCTAATTCAACATTATCCTTGGAGGAGGTTCTTGGTAACATGGACGAGAACTATGTTAGAGACTCCTATCACTCCCTGTCAATCGAGGGTTACAGAGTTACAGAAGGACTTATAGAACGAGTGCGTTCTGGTGAATGGAATCCTAAGGATGATAAGACAGATGCAGAACGCAAGAACGCATTAGCGGCAAGAGGGTATTATCAGGCATTCCTGCAAGTTAAGGAAAGTGTAAGGGAGATTATTCAGAACGGCAATGCAGGAGAAATCGCCGGGCGTAATTTTGAGAATTGGCACTTTGAGATGTTTCAACCCTGTATCGTAGCCGGTATCATCAAGCCTTCAGACCTGATTGGATATAGAACTGGACAAGTTTACATTCGTGGTTCTAAGCATACACCCCTTTCTCCCGATGCGGTCAGAGACGCTATGCCCGTATTCATTGATCTGATGAAGGAAGAGGAGAATGCCATGGTAAGAGCCATTTTAGGGCACTTTTTCTTTGTCTATATCCATCCTTACATGGACGGAAACGGAAGAACAGCGCGATTCCTGATGAATGTAATGCTGGTTACGGCCGGTTACCCTTGGAAAATCATTACTGTTGAAGAACGTTCCACATATATGGCTGCACTTGAAAAGGCAAGTATCAATGGAGATATTACTGATTTTGCAAAGATTATCCTTCTTTGATCTAAGTAGCCATCGAATTTGTGGATAACGAAATTCGCCTCTCTCTTCAGATGATATAACTTGAGTCATAATGAGAGAGGTGAATTTATGTATGTCATTGTCGGCGGTAAACCTATTATCAATTAGTCTAATAAGAAATCTTTTCAGTAAAGAAAAAAGGCGACCGAAGCCGCCCTTTTGTAGAAGGAAGTGCCAACTTTGGAAAAATTGTTGGTCGATACTCAAAAAGATGCAGACTTTGACTATTTGCGTGGAGTTGAATCCCTTAACATGTACTGGCTTGCATTCGACCAATATTCTATAAATACCCAAAAGCTGTTGCGCTATGCAAAACGCAGAAGCATTAATCAAGAAATCAACGAACTCATCACAAACCTGTTATTTCAGTAAAGAGAAAAGTATCATCAAAGTTTATGTTAAAATCATGTATATATACATGTAATCTAAACCCGAAAATTAAACTCAAATCTACTTCCGTGAAAAGCAAATGAGTTTAAGTAATATCATATATATGTATATGCCTATTTAAACCTAAACTTAAACCCAAAGAGAATTAAAAAACATAGATTATCTATTAAATATCAATGGAATACAAAGTAACCACCGATGAAATTCTGTAAAATATCTTTCAAATGTTCCAGAATGCTCAAAAATGATTTTTCAACCAAATTTGGGCAGATTTTGGCCCAAATTTATTCAGGCCATTTAAACCCATATGGCAACTGTTAATCTAAATAAAGTAAAACAGCATAAAATCGGGTAAAATACTGAGATATAGACCTTAATAAAGGTTAAATATGTTAAATCTTGACTTTTTCAGGGAAATTTCTTTTTCCTTTTTGAATTTCAAATATTATCTTTGTAAGTCATTGAAAGCTTGATAGTTACAAGTGTGGCCCAAATTTTTGCCCAATTTCATGTAAGTTATTGACTATCAGAAGGGTTACTTTGCTGCATCGGAAAGTAAGAGTAGCAAGCACAAATACTACTCAATTACACGGAAACAAACGGAAACAACTTGAACTTGCAAAAGTTATAAATGCAATTCAGGTTGTTTTCGTTTGGTTTTGTATCATACAGATATATTTAAACTTACTGTGTCATAAACGCTCTCCAGTTACCATCCTTCTCACCGCACTCAACATATTACTTTTGGATGAGGTTATCGAGTCGTTTCTGAATGACAAATACACTCTAAAATTCAGAAATGGGTACAACATCTATCTTATAACCATCTTTTTCAATCGTACGCTTATCATTATTAGTGACGATAACAAGGTTGGTGCATTTTAATTCTCCAGCACATTCAACTATACTATCCACTTCACGCTTTTCTGTTTTTGGATTGCTCATATCATAGCAGACTTGCACCAAGCGTTCTATATGCGTTCCTTTGCGCAGAACGAAATCAACTTCCTTATCGTTTCGTGAACGATAATAGAACATGGTCTTTTCTACATCGTAGCCACGACGTACAAGTTCGATGAATACTTGATTTTCTAGCAAACGTCCTAAGTTGTCACTCAAAGAGAATGCTTTGGATGCAACAAATCCATTGTCAACTACATACACTTTTCTTGGTGCTTTCTTCATCAACTTGAGTTTATTGTTGTAGCGTGATAAATAGTAGAAAAGGTATGGCTCATGCAGGTAATCCATATACTTCTTGGTCGTATTGACACTGGAGAAACCAAGTTCCGTAGCTAAATCATTTGCACTAACAGGATTACAGAAGTTGGAAACAAGATACATGGCCAGATTATTCAAATCTGTCACATTACGGACTTTATGACGTTTTGCTACATCTTTCCATATAATAGAATCAAACAAAGTATCGAGATAACTACGTGTCAATTGACGTGAAGCTACCACTTCAGGGTAACCTCCATTCCTAAGATAGTCATCTGTCAATACGAATGAATTCGTTATATCTTCCGGCTTCAGCATGTGAAGATCCAGTTTGTTCCAGTCGAAAAACTCCTCAAGACTAAATGGCAACATTTCCACTTGAAGATATTTTCCAGTCAGCACAGTAGCCATTTCACTGCTTAGCATTCTAGCATTACTACCAGTTATTACAAGATTCTTTCCCAATCTATAGAGTTCACTAACCCATAGGTCCCACCCATCCAAGTTCTGTACTTCATCTAACAAGATATATTCATAATCAGGATAGACATCATCCAACATTCGCATAACGAGGTTGGCATCCCATGCTTCCAGCAACGAGTAATTATCAAAATTCAAGTAAGCAAAATTCTTATCTCTAAGCATCAATAATGCTTGAGTCGATTTACCAACTCGTCTAGGACCTGTTATTAGCTTAATCAGACTACTGTTTAACAACAAGTCTGTATCTTGGTTGCTTCTGCGTATTAAATAAGGACGTGACATCAGTTCATCACGTTCTTTACGTTGATTTAGAATGATTGTTTTCATCTTATATCTTGTTATTCATGTGCAATATTACTAGTTTTTCTTCAATCTACAAATCGTATTGCAAAAAAAATGCACTATTTTGTGCAGTATAAAGTAATTATTGCACAAAACTAGCTCGTAATACGATAAATTATCTGTTTTTAGAATAATAAGACCCATTAACTACACCCAAACAAATCTAATTATTGGCGTATAGCTCATTTTGCATCGGGAAATGATTGCACTAATCTGAATAAATGGAACAGAAAACCGTCTGCTAAAATGAGGAAAGACAATACGCTCCCTTATTTCTTGCGTTCCCCAAAGTTGAAACCGGCATAGATGTTGAGGACGCCGAAGTTATCTGTCAGGGCAAAGTTCCTTTGGTAATATTGATAGATGTGTGCAACGGCTGAGGCACCGGCAAAGAAACGATTGTTGTTGTACACCAGGCCGGCACGGGTGATGAAGTCGAGATTGATGTTGTGGGAGCGCTGGTTGTAGGTCGAACTCTCAGTAGTTATCCGCGATGCTTTGTAGGCAATGGCGGGGGTGAGTGCTACGGCCAGCAGCCAGTTGTCGGCAAACACCCAATTGAAGGCGTAGCCTAAGTTGATGTTGAAATCGAGGTATTTCACTTGCTTGAATTTCAGGTCGTCGCTCAGCTCGGTGAGAATCTCTTCGGGGAGGAACTGGTGCTTGAAGTCGAGGTGGTGTCTCGACCACGAGACGCCGGCTACCAGAGTGCCTCGGCTGATCTTTTGCACCGTACTTTGGGAATAGGCGGCGGGGTAAGAGAAGTGGTTGTTGTTGAACACGTAATAGACGTTGAAGCCCATGGCGCGCACCTTCAGACCGTTGAAGTCGGTGCCTTTGAAGTTGTATGCTGTGTTGTTGTGAAGGAATCCGTCGGTGTGGCGTATCTTGAAGTCGTTGCCCGTACGGCGGTAGAAGAAATCGGCTCCAATTTTGTTGCCATAGAGGTTGATGAAGTATTCGGTCTTCTTGTTGGTTCCGTTTCGTTTTGAAAAGAGGTCGTTCATGTTGATGGAGGCTCCCAAGAAGAGGCCGCGCCATCCGAAATAGGCTCCCAACCGATAGCTGTGGTCGGGGGCAAAGCGCAGGACTTGTCGCTTGTCGCCGATGCTGCGTATGGTGTATTGTTCGAAATTGGCGCTGTGTTGCATCATGAAGGTGTAGTAGTGCTTCGGAGGGGCTATGTAGGCCGTGTCGTAGTCGTAGTAATCGAGATACCAAATGAGGAAATCTCGGGCTCGGGTAAAGATGTTCTTCCCTCGCTTCTCGGCCTTCAATGTGTCGGTCGTTTCGGAGGTTTGTGCCTTAAGGGGAAGGGCGGTAGCTAGCAGGAGGAGGAACATCCAATGCTTCATGTTGTTTTCAGATTTTGCCTAAAATCTTATCCATTACCCAGTTGGTGGGTGTGGCACTCAGGTTATCGCAAGTGCATACGCCGCGTTTCAACAGATGGTTTACCACACTTTGGATGAGGGGCTGTTGCACGTAGGTGGGGTTGGGGATGTCGAACACTTCGTGTCCGCGCTCTGTGTCCAATGTGATGGGTTCGAAGGTGAAGACTGAGAAGCAGAGCATACCTTGATCGCCGATGATTTCGATGCGGTCTTCCTTGGCTGACTCGTGTGCCACGAAACACCATGAGCCTGAGCCCGGCAAACCGTTTTCGAACTGGAAACTGGCACTCAGTGTGTCCTCCACTTTATAGAGTCCTCCCCGGTTGCTGGTGTAGCCTTGGGCGTGGAGGATGACTCCGAACATGTCCTGCAACAAGTCGAGCTGGTGGGGAGCCATGTCGTAGAAATAGCCGCCACCGGAGATGACGGGCAACACACGCCAAGGAAGGTCTTGGCGGTTGTAGTCGAGGTCGCGTGGCGGTTGGGCAAAGTGTATCTGCACGTTGATGATATTTCCGATGGCTCCGTCATTGACCAATTCCTTGACCTTCTGGAAATAGGGCAGATAGCGGCGGTAGTAGGCGACGAAGCAGGGGACGCCTGTCTGTTCGCTAATGCGGTTGATGCGGGCACAATCGGCGTAGCTTGCGGCCATGGGCTTTTCGATGTAGGCGGGTTTTCCGGCTCGCATGGCCATGATGGCAAATGTGGCATGCGACGAGGGAGGGGTGGCGATGTAGACGGCATTGACTTGTGGGTCGTCCACCAACTCTTGTGCATCGGTGTACCACTTGCTGATGCCGTGGCGTTGGGCGTATGACTTGGCTTTGGCTGCATCGCGGCTCATGACGGCTACTACGCTGGAGCCTTCTACTTGGCTGAAGGCCGGGCCGCTCTTCTTTTCAGTGGCTTCGCCGCAACCGATGAAGCCCCATTGGATGGTGTTCATTGTTGTGAATTATGAGTTATAGATTACGATTTATCCATGCATTGATGCTGTCGAGCAGGGCGGGGGAGTGTGTCCTGACTGTCCATGAGTAGAACTGGTTGAAGCTGATGGGGAGGCTGGTGTCCAGTTGGGGATACTGGTTGAGGTGGGTGTGTACCACGTCTTCCTCACAGACGGTGTAGCAGATGTCGCCATGAGCTACCAGTGCCATCAGTTGTTCTTGCTCGTAGCGGGGGATTTCGAGAATGTGTATGCTGTCGCCGATTTCCTCCATGATATGTTGGATGCGTTGCTTGAACAGCGAGTGTTCGGGCACACACACCGTCTTTCCTGCCAGCTCTATCTGGCTTTGCAGATGGGTACACAACGAGTCGGTGTTGGCCTTGCGTTGCACCAATATCAGGCGGTCGACATTCACGGGCAGGGTGTACTTCATGCTGATGCTGTCCGCCTCGCCGGTCACCAGGCGACCGTCAGCTATCAGGTCACAGGTGCCTGCTTGAAGCAGGTTGTTTTGGACGGTGGCGTTCATCTCGGGAATCACTTCGAGCCTCCATCCATGCTCTTCGGCGAACTGTTTGATGAGTTGGTAATAGAAGCCGTCGAACTCGCCATCTTCGTTCACGTGATATGAATTGGCACCATAGGAGAGGGTGACTCGCAACACGCCTTCCTCGGCAATGTCGGCGTAATCGCGCATGGGGGACTTCTCTTCTTTGCCGGGCAGCATCAGGGCTGATACGATGGCAATGATGACTCCGATGATGAGGTATTTGCGGTAGGGCATATTTTTTATTGGGGGTTAATGCTCGAGGTTCAATGTCCAATGCTTTTCAAGGCGTTGTGCTCAAGGCACCGGTTTGTCGCTAATCGAAGAAATTCCACGAAAGGCCCAGCTGAAGGGTGCGCGGGTTGATGGGGTAGTGGGGAGCCAGGAAGTAGTTGGAGTCTCCTGTGCCTTGATTGATGTGGTACATCATCACATAGAAACGGGTGCGCTTGAGGTGGGCATTCAGGTAGACGTTGACGAAGGGGTATCCGCCAATCTCAACCTTGTCGGCTTGATTTTGTTGCACGAACTGACCCAAGGCGGGGGCATAGTCGGGGGCCGTGTACGAGGTGAAGAAGCGCACGTCGGCACCGAGTTGCATACTCAGCACTTTGGCTAACTTGAATTGCAGGTAGAAGTTGTGGTAGAGCGACAGTTCGGGCAGGGGGAGTACGGAGTTGTCGCTCGACTTCTGATAAGTCACTTCGTTGTCGAGGTGGAAGATGCCCAGTTTGAAATCTTGGCTCAGGCGGGCGGTAAACACCTGTATGTTGTCGCTGCATTGGGTGGCTTGCACGGCGTTCAGCCATCCTTTTGCCTGTCCGTTTGTGCCTGTGGCAGGTTGGCTGGTGTTGGCAAAGTAGGTGTAATTCTTGATGTTTTCCACGCCGGCACGTAGGCGGGTGCGGGTTTTGTCGATTGTCAATCCTCCTTCCAGGCGGGTGCGGAAGATTTTGTCCATGTCGTCGTTGTCCCACCAGTAGTGGTGTGAGTGGTAGTGGCGGAAGTAGAAGGCTGGGGTGAGGTTCTTCATGTAGGCATGTACGTCCAGCCGTACGGTGTCCTTGAAGAGACGGAAGTTCAGGTCGCCTCGTCCCTCAAGGCTGAATTGTCCCAAGTCGTCGCCGGCAATCACCGTTTCGCCCGTCACATCGTAGTGCAGGGTGCGTCCTTGGGTGCGCAGCAGGCGTCCGCCCACACTCACTACATTTTCGGTGTATTTGTGGTGGTATTCCCGGGTGCTTCCAATGAGTGTGTCGGGCAGGGTGAATCGGCGGAATTCGTGGGTGATGAAGGCCGTGAGTCCTGCTTGTGCCCATTTGCTGAATCCCTCTTGGGTGGCGATGGCAAGGGTGTTCTTGACCGAGAGGTAGGTTGTCTTGTCCAACGAGTCGTAGGGCATGTAGTTGTGCAGATAGTAGTTGGCCGGCTCCTTGTAGGAGATGAAGCTGTGTTCGTTGGTGCTCACTTCGGCCGTGTGGATGAAGCTGGTGACGGGGACAAACACCGTTTCGTCCTCCACCGCCGTGGTGTCGGCGGATGCGCCCAGCGTGGTGTCGGGCTCGGCGTCGCGATAGAATCCCAGGTTGTAGCGGTGGGTCAGGTAGAAGTTCCAGTTCTCGTTGCGATTCCAGCTCTTCTCCATGTAGGTGGGGATGTTTTCGGGGTCGTAGGTGCGCTCTCCTTCGGCCATTTCCAAGGGGTCGGTGATGTAGCGGTCGTCGGTGATACCTCCGTTTTCGGCCTGCTTCATGTGGTAACGGCTGGCCAGGAAGTAGGCTTGATAGCGCTCGCCACGGTAGTATGAGTAGAGGCTGGCGTTGAAGTAAGCCGTTGACTGGCTGTTGTATTGTCCGCGTCCGTAGAGATAGTCGGCCAGGAAACCGATGCCGAAGTGTTTGTTGGCATTCACGGCAAAGTAGGCCTTGAAGTGGTCGTCGCCCGTCAGCTTGTCGCCGGCGCTGTAGTAGCTCAGGTTGGTGTAGGGCGACTTCGTGTCGGTGAAATGGAATTGGTCGGGTTGCAGATAGAATTGTCCGTAGAAGTCGGTGAAGAAGCGCTGGGTCCTCTCCTCGCGGTTGAAGAAGATGCGCGACTGGCGGGGCGAGCCGAAGTTGCCCAAGTGGTTGTATTCACCTCGCAATCCTTCGTTCAGATGGTCATTCTGGTAATAATCCCACAGGGTGTCGACCGGCACGGGGCGCACGTCGCCAAACCGTGGCGACAGGGTCCATTGGTTCAAGTCTACGGGCACGTCCACCACGTCCGTGTCTCCTTCGCCATTTTCATTAGCCCGATTGCGGTCTTCGGAGGTCATGTTGGTGCCCAAGTCGTCGCCTATACCCATGGCGTTGGTGCGGTTGTTGGGGATGCGTTGTTGCCCCCATGCGGCCATGGTGAAGGTCATTATGATGGTCAGAAAAAATACAAGTCGCTTCATATCGGCTGCAAATTTAGGTAAAAAACTCGGTTTACGTGCGCATGTTGACAGATAAAAAGGGTTAAGATTCTTTTTTTTCTCCAATAAGGGGATAGAGAGACACAAATCATAGGCGATACATGAGGCAAGAACAGCCTTGGGATAAGGTAGCCTTAGCCCTAGGATGAGGTAGGCTTAAGCCATGGCTAAGGTTCTTTAACAAATCACCTCTCGTCAGGCTTGTCTTTGTTTTGTTGCGGAAGACCGATTGGCAGGTCGTCATTGGTTCTGTCATCGTGCCATTTTGGCAGAGTCGGGTGTCTCGGGCGGGTGTCGAATGTGGAAAATGTGGCAGAAAAGGCGACGTGCAACATTTTGGCACGCTTTTCGTTATTCCTATGGTGTCGCCTTGGAGAAAGCCAGGGCAATGTGAATAAGGAATAAATTTATAAACATATCATAAACAAAAGACTATGAACATTAAACCGTTGGCAGACAGAGTGCTTATCCTGCCTGCTCCTGCAGAAGAAAAGACTATCGGTGGCATCATCATCCCCGATACAGCGAAAGAGAAGCCCCTTCAGGGTGAAGTAGTTGCCGTTGGTAATGGCACGAAGGATGAGGAGATGGTCCTCAAGGTGGGCGACACCGTGCTCTATGGCAAGTATTCGGGTACCGAGTTGGAACTGGAAGGCAAAAAGTACCTCATTATGCGTCAGAGCGATGTGCTCGCCGTGTTGGGATGAATCCAATATTCATAATTCATAATTTATAATTAAAAGAAGTATGGCAAAAGATATCTTATTTAATATAGACGCCCGCGACCAGTTGAAGAAGGGTGTGGACGAGTTGGCTAACGCCGTAAAGGTGACTCTCGGTCCCAAAGGTCGTAATGTAATCATTGAGAAGAAGTTCGGTGCTCCCCACATCACCAAGGACGGTGTGACCGTGGCCAAGGAGATTGAGTTGGCTGACCCCTTCCAGAACACGGGTGCCCAGCTGGTGAAGAGCGTGGCTTCAAAGACCGGCGACGATGCAGGTGACGGTACCACCACGGCTACCGTACTGGCACAGTCTATCGTGAACGTAGGACTGAAGAACGTGACCGCCGGTGCCAATCCTATGGATTTGAAGCGCGGTATCGACAAGGCTGTGGCCAAGGTGGTGGAGTCTATCCGCGAACAGGCCGAGATGGTGGGCGACAACTACGACAAGATTGAGCAGGTGGCCACCGTGAGTGCCAACAACGACCCTGTCATCGGTAAGCTGATTGCCGATGCCATGCGCAAGGTGAGCAAGGATGGTGTCATCACCATCGAG
This sequence comes from Bacteroidaceae bacterium, assembly GCA_017464815.1. Lineage (GTDB taxonomy): Bacteria > Bacteroidota > Bacteroidia > Bacteroidales > Bacteroidaceae > Phocaeicola_A. The sequence continues at coordinate 15,032 of JAFTYI010000056.1, forward strand.
GAGGCTAAGGGTACTGACACCACCATCGGTGTGGTAGAGGGTATGCAGTTCGACCGTGGCTATCTGTCGGCTTACTTCGTGACCGATACGGAGAAGATGGAGTGTGTGATGGAGCATCCCTACATCCTCATCTATGACAAGAAAATCAGCAACCTGAAGGAGTTCCTCCCCATCCTGGAGCCTGCCGTACAGAGCGGACGCCCCCTCTTGGTGATTGCCGAGGATGTGGATAGCGAAGCACTGACAACCTTGGTAGTAAACCGCTTGCGCTCTCAGCTGAAGATTTGTGCCGTGAAGGCTCCGGGCTTCGGAGACCGCCGCAAGGCTATGCTGGAGGATATCGCCATCCTGACAGGCGGACTCGTAATCAGCGAAGAGAAGGGTCTCAAGTTGGAGCAGGCTACCATTGAGATGCTCGGTACTTGCGACAAGGTGACCGTCTCTAAGGACAACACCACCATCGTGAACGGTGCCGGTGCGAAGGAGAATATTCAGGACCGCATCAACCAAATCAAGGCCGAAATCAAGAACACCAGTTCTGACTATGACAAGGAGAAGTTGCAAGAGCGCCTTGCCAAATTGTCAGGCGGTGTGGCCGTACTCTACGTGGGTGCTGCCAGCGAAGTGGAGATGAAGGAGAAGAAGGACCGCGTGGACGATGCCTTGTGCGCTACCCGCGCCGCCATCGAAGAGGGTATCGTGCCCGGTGGTGGTGTGACCTACATTCGCGCCATCGACGCACTGGAGAATCTCAAGGGCGACAATGCCGATGAGGAGACAGGTATCGCCATCATCCGCCGTGCCATCGAAGAGCCCCTGCGCCAGATTGTGAACAATGCCGGTAAGGAGGGTGCCGTGGTGGTACAGAAGGTGCGCGAAGGCAAGGCCGACTTCGGCTACAACGCACGCACAGATGTGTATGAGAACATGCACGCTGCTGGTGTGGTTGATCCCGCCAAGGTGACCCGCGTGGCTCTGGAGAATGCCGCCTCTATCGCCGGTATGTTCCTCACCACCGAGTGTGTCATCGTGGATAAGAAGGAAGAAAAGATGGATATGCCGATGGGTGCTCCCGGAATGGGCGGCGGCATGGGCATGATGTAATAAATCTCTCATCGTAAGACAAAAAGGCCTCTGCAGGATTGCAGAGGCCTTTTTGTGGCTTTTTATCGGTGTTATCTAGAAGTTCTAGAGGAACGAAACTATAGAATTTCTAGAACTTCTAGGCTGTCTAGTTCCTCTAGTTCCTCTAGATCCTCTAGATTCTCTAGATTATCTAGATTATCAGTGTAGGCGATATAACGTTTTCAGCTAACCACCCCTTATACCTCAGGGAGACCTCCGCCGTTGATTTTGCGATAGAGGTCAAGGGCATAGACGTCCGTCATACCCGAAATGTAGTCAAGTACGGCTTGTACTTTGCCGTAAAGGGTAGACGATTGCATGTCATATTGGCTTGAAACACGGTTGATAAGTAGGCGGGAATAGGTCTTGTCGGGATTCATTACGGCCTCAATCATTAGATCAATCAAGGTGCTAATGACGCGGTAGCCTGCCAGTTCTACGTCGAGCACATCTTTGGCACGGTAGATGCGTTGGAGAGCCACCTTTGAACAGTTTTCATAGGCATTCTTCAGCATAGGACTCATCCGCTTGATAAGGCTACCTTCGAACACTCCTTCCATGATTTCGCTTTCATGCTCCATGAACACGTTCACACATTCGTTGATGAGCAATCCCACGATGGTGGAGCGCAGGTAGGCAATCTGTTCATTGGTGTCGCTAACTGCGCTGAATACGTTGTGTGCCCGTTGTTGCTTGTGCTCATTGAGGAAGTTCATCAGCAGGTGGATGGTCTCATCCGTGGTCAGTAGTTTCAGCTTGTGCGCATCCTCGATGTCCATCAATTGGTAGCAGATGTCGTCGGCTGCTTCAACCAGATACACCAACGGATGGCGGGCGAAGCGGAGAGGGGCACCTTCGGCACTCAGTTGCTTGATGCCCAGTTCGCGGGCGATGCGCAGATAGTCTTCAACTTCGCTTTGAAAGAAACCGAACTTGGCTTTCTTTCCCGCCAGTGAAGAGGCGAAGGGGTACTTCACGATGCTGGCCAAGGTTGAGTAGGTCATGACGAAGCCTCCTTGTCGTCGTCCGCAAAACTGGTGGGTCAACAGGCGGAAGGCGTTGGCGTTACCCTCGAAATGAATCAAGTCGTTCCACTCATCTTCGGTCAATTGGGAGCGCAATGCCTGCCCTTTCCCCTCAGAAAAATAGGAACCTATGGCCTGTTCGCCCGAGTGTCCAAAGGGAGGGTTCCCCAAGTCGTGAGCCAAACAGGCGGCTGACACAATGGCGCCAATCTCTTCAACGTGTGTACCCTTCAGCCCGGGATGCTTTTCAACAAGGGCTTTGGCAACATTGTTTCCCAGCGAGCGCCCCACACACGACACTTCCAGACTATGAGTCAGGCGGTTGTGTACAAATACGCTTCCTGGCAGAGGAAACACTTGGGTCTTGTTTTGCAACCGGCGGAAGGGGGCAGAGAATATCAAGCGGTCAAAGTCGCGTTGAAACTCTGTGCGGTCATCCTTGTGGGTGGAGTGCATCTCCTCCATGCCCAATCGTTTGTTGGAAATCAGTTTGAGCCAATCCATCTTTTGCGTGTGATTCTTTTTTTTGTCGGTTCAAAGATACGGTTTTCTTGGCAGTTGTCGAAGAAACTGATGCATTTTCTATGAAACTTCCATGTTTTAGTGCAAGTTTTTCCCCTTCAACTCGTAAATTTCTATAACAGAGCATGCATGTTTCCTCTATTTTCCTTATTTTTGCACGCAATTTAAGGTGTACTCCGTGAAAATTACACCTTGTGCAATGAAGAAGAATATGAACGTACAGATTATCAACAAGTCGAAGCATCCGCTTCCAACCTATGCGACCGTTGCATCAGCGGGCATGGATTTGCGTGCCAATTTGGATGAACCCATTGTGTTGAAACCCCTCCAGCGTTGCTTGGTTCCCACGGGGCTTTTTATGGCTCTTCCCGTAGGATACGAGGCGCAAGTGCGCCCCCGTAGCGGCTTGGCTATCAAGAAAGGAATCACCGTGTTGAACACTCCTGGCACCATTGATGCCGACTATCGCGGTGAGGTGTGTGTCATCTTGGTCAATCTTTCGGCCGAGGATTTTGTGGTGGAAGACGGTGAACGCATTGCCCAGATGGTGATTGCCCGTCATGAACAAGTCGAGTGGCAACCTGTGGAGGTGTTGGACAGCACTGAACGCGGTGAGGGTGGATTTGGACACAGCGGAAGACATTGATTGTAGGGCGACTATGACGCCTTTGACGCATAGCTCATAATTGCATTAAGAAAAAGAAAACGATGTTGAACCGAATAACCCTATATGCTCTGTTGCTTGCCTGCTTGACGGGTGTTTCTTGTGGCTCATCCAAGAAGATGACAAAAGCACCCGTGGAGTTGTTGTCCGAGGCGGACGTGCGTCGCCACGACTACTATTTCTTGGAGGCAACCCGCCAGCGCGAGGCAGGCAATCATGCCGATGCCTTGGCTTTGTATGAACATTGCTTGGACATCAATCCCCAATCTGCGGCGGTAATGTATGAGTTGGCCCAATACCATGCTTTCCTGCAACAACCCGCCCGTTCGCGTGCATTGTTGGAAAAGGCGGTGGAGCTGCAACCCGACAATTTCTGGTATCGTCAGACATTGGGAGCCTACTATCGCAGTATAAAGGAGATGGACAAGGCCATTGCCGTGTACGAAGAGATGAGCACCCAGTTTCCTGCCCGTGGCGAATTGCTGATGATGCTGATGGACCTTTATAGCCAGCAGAATGATTATCCCAATCTCATCAAGACCCTCAACCGTTTGGAGGTAAAGGAAGGAAAAAGCGAACAGTTGAGCATGGAGAAGTACCGCATCTACCTTCAGATGGGCGACAAGGAAAATGCTTTCCGTGAAATGGAGAGTCTCTCCAAGGAATATCCCAATGACGTGCGCTACCGGGTGATGTTGGGCGACAGCTATTTGGACAATGACCGTGCCGACGAGGCCTATGCCATTTTCCAAAAGGCTTTGGCCGAGGACCCCGAGAATGCACAAGCGCAACTCTCTTTGGCGAGCTACTACGAACGCATGGGGATGGATTCCCTTTTCTATGTCCAGCAAGAGGCGGTGTTGATGAACCGCAAGTTGGCCAGCAACGTAAAGGTGGAGGTAATGCGTCGCATCATTTTGCAGAATGAGCAGACGGGGAAGGACAGCACTCGTGTCTTCCAACTCTTCAACCGTTTGTTGGCCACTCCTCAAGACGATGCCGGCATGGCAACCCTTTGCTACAGCTACATGCAGCATAAGCAAATGGGTGACTCGTTGGCCGTGCCCGTGTTGGAAAAGATTCTGGATGTAGAGCCGGACAACATTGCCGCCCGCTACAGTTTGTTGATGGTGGCTGTGCGTCGCAACGACTATGTTGAAGCTGTCCGCATCTGTGAACCCGCCATTCAGTACAACCCCGAGGAGTTGTCTTTTTATTACTATTTGGGAGTCAGCTATTTCCAGACAGACAGAAATGAAGAGGCCCTTTTGGCCCTTCAGAAGGGAGTGGCTCAAGTGACGCCCAATGATGATAAGAAGCTGGTGTCGGACTTCTACACCTTCATTGGCGACCTCCACCACTCCATGGGGCGGAAGGGCGAGTGCTACGAAGCGTATGATTCGGCACTGGTGTACAACCCCGACAACATTGGGGTGCTCAACAACTATGCCTACTTCCTCTCGCTCGAGCGTCGCGACCTCGACCGTGCCGAGGAGATGAGCTATCGCACCGTAAAGGCCGAGCCGAAGAACGATACTTATCTGGACACCTATGCCTGGATTCTTTTTGAAAAAGGACGTTACACTGAGGCACGCATCTACATCGATGAGGCCATGAAGAATGGTGGAGCCGAGAGTGCGACCATCGTGGAGCATAGTGGCGACATATATTACATGCTGGGCGAGGTGGACAAGGCCCTCGGTTTCTGGAAACAGGCGGCTGGCATGGAGCACGAGTCGAAGACGCTGGAAGAAAAGATAAGGTTGAAGAGATACATAAAAGAGTAGAAAGCATCAGAAGAGTTTTGTAGTATATTTAAGGAATATGATGAGAAAAGTAATAAACGCATTGTGCCTGAGTGCCGTTCTTGTAATGGGGACGATGTTGGTTGCGTCGTGTGTCTCCAAGAAGGCTGCCACATCGGGTGAGGTGGATATGAGCAACTTCTCCGAGAAGGCTTATCTGAAGGCCGTGGTTGGCAATGCGCCCAAGTTTGAGAATTTCTCGGCCAAGATGCGCTTGGATTTGGCCTATGGTGGCGAGCGTATTTCGGTTGGTGGCTCCATCAAGATGAAGCGCGACGAAGCGATTCAACTCTCCCTCGTGGCTGTGGGCATTGTGGAAGCTGCCCGCATTGAGTTTACTCCCAAGCGCCTGTTGGTGCTCGACCGCATTGGCCGGCGCTATGTAGAGGTGGAGTACGATGAGTTGCCGTTTTTCAAGAATAGCAAGGTCGATTTCTACACCCTACAGGCTCTTTTTTGGAATGAGCTCTTCCTGCCAGGGGTGAAGCATGTTGAGAAGGATGACATCTACAGTTTCCAGTTTACCCGCGATGATGCCCGGGCTACTTTGACGGCCGACAAGGGAAAGCGCCTGAGCTACTCGTTTCTCACGGCTCTTGCCACGGGCCTTTTGGAGGAATCGCGCATTCATGTGGATGCCAAGAACGATAAGACCTATCAGTTGAATTGGCTCTATCGCGACTTTCTGAAGTTGGAGGGGCGTCAGTTCCCTTCCTCCATGAACCTTTCGTTGCAAGGGATTGAGAAGCCGATGAAGGCCTCGTTCAACTTCTCGCGTTGGAATACCGAGGCGGAGTACACCCCCCTTGCCGTCCCCAACCGTTACAGGCAGGTGGAGGCGGCTGACATACTGAAGCAACTGCTGACCCTTTAAGACCGTCCTATTACCTTATTTAACAGATTGAGCAATATATGAGATTCCGGATTCTTTTACTATGTTTGTGGAGCTTTGGCTTGCCGTTTTTGGCTCAAACCAATCAGAAGATTGAAGAGCTCAAGAGCCGGCGAGGCGAGTTGCAGGAGCAAATCCGGCAATCAGAGTCGTTGTTGCTTTCAACGAATAAGGATGTAAAAAGTCAGTTGGGCGACTTGAACCTCATCAACAGCCAATTGCAAGAGCGCCGTAAGTTCATCAAGGCGATTGAGCAGGATGTGGCAACCTTGAATGCCGACATCCTCCGCTTGGAAAAGCAGATGAAGCAGTTGCAAGCCGAGTTGAAGGAGAAGCAGCAGAAGTATGCCCAATCGGTGCGCTATTTGCGCAAGAATCGCTCCATTGAAGAGAAGTTGATGTTCATCTTTTCGGCCGAAGACCTCAGCCAGATGTACCGGCGTTTGCGCTACGTGGCCGAATATGCCGATTATCAGCGTATGCAGGGCAATCAGATAAAGGACAAGCAGGCTCAGGTGGAGAACAAACGTCAGGAGCTGGTGGCCACGAAGGAGGAGAAGCGCCAACTGCTTGCCCAGCGTGAAGAGGAGCGTGCCCAGATTGAGAAAAAAGAGAAGCAGCAACGTGCCTTGGTGGACAAGTTGCAGAAGCGCCAGCGCAACCTGCAGGCCGAGTTGAAGAAGCAGCGCCAACAGTCGCAACGCCTGAATGCTCAGATTGACAAGTTGATAGAGCAAGAGATTGCCGCCGCCAAGCGCCGTGCCGCCGAGGAGGAGCGCAAGCGGAAGGCTGCCGAGCAAAAGGCTTCGGCCGGAAAGAAGAAGGGCGACGCTGCGTCAGAAACTTCATCCAAGGGAAAGAAGGAGGTTGCCATGATGGCCGAGTACACGGGTGACCGCCGGCTTTCGGGTGTCTTTGAAAAGAACAAAGGCCGCCTGCCGATGCCCATCACCGGCTCCTATGCCATCGTAAGCCGTTTCGGCCAATATAGTGTGGAGGGATTGAAGAATGTGCGGTTGGACAACAAGGGTATAGACATCAAGGGACAGAAGGGCGCTCAAGCCCGTGCCATTTTTGATGGTGAAGTGTCGGCCGTCTTCCAGTTTGGTGGCTACGCCAATGTGTTGGTGCGCCACGGGAGCTACATCTCTGTCTATTGCAACCTCTCCTCCGCCTCGGTCAAGCAAGGCCAGAAGCTGAAGACCGGCGACACCATCGGCACCGTTGCCACCGATGCTTCGGGCAACACCATCCTGCACTTCCAGCTCCGCAAGGAGACGACCAAGCTCAACCCCGAGCAGTGGTTGGGAAGGTGAGTCCGTCCAACAACTCCATGTAAATCTTTATGGCGTCCTCTATCTCGTCGATGAGGATGTATTCGTCGGCCGTGTGTGAGCGGCTGCTCTTTCCAGGCCCCATCTTCAGCGAGGGGAAAGTCATCAGTGCCTGATCCGACAGGGTAGGCGAGCCGAAGGGCTTCAACCCCATTTCCACCGCACGCTTCACCAAGGGGTGGTCGATGGCTATGCTCGACGAGTTCAAGCGGAACGAGCGTGCCTTGGCTTCGCATCGTATGTGGCGACAGATTTCATTGTACAGTTCCTCATTGCCATACAGCTCGTTGCTTCGGATGTCCACCACGAAGGTACACCGGTCGGGCACCACGTTGTGTTGTGTGCCCGCGTTCACTTGAGTCACACTCATCTTCACCGGCCCCAGCAAAGGCGATTCCCTCTCAAACCGGTAGTCGCGGAACCAGGCCATGTCTTCCAACACCTTGTATATGGCGTTGTCTCCTTCGTTGCGGGCGGCGTGTCCGGCGCGTCCGTAGGCCGTCACGTCCAACACCATCAGTCCCTTTTCAGCTATGGCCGGTTGCATTTCCGTCGGTTCGCCCACGATGGCTACCGTGACAGGAGGCAACGAGGGCAACACACTTTCGATTCCTCCCTTGCCCGACACCTCTTCCTCGCACGAAGCCAGGTAGATGATGTTGTACGCCTGCGGGCGGAGGCACAACTGGCGGAACACCTGCAGGAGGCTCACCACGCTGGCGCCGGCGTCGTTGCTTCCCAAGCCGTAGAGGCGCCCATTCTCCACAATGGGTGTGTGGGGATGGTGTTTCCATCCAGCCACGGGCTTCACCGTGTCGATGTGTGAGTTCAACAACAGGGTGGGCCGTTTGGGGTCAAAGCCGGGGCTGAGGCACCACACGTTGTTTCCCGAGCGGTAGGCCATGATGCCCACTCCCTCGATGAAGTTCTGGAGGGCATCGGCCACGGCCTCCTCTTCACGGCTGACCGAGGGGATACTGATGAGTTGTTTCAGCAGGCCGACGGCCTCTGACAGGATATGTTCGTCCATGTGTGTCTTTTTCTTTATTTGTTCGTTTTGCGGCGCGAAGATACTGCCATCTTTGCGAAGAAAAAAGTTTTTCGGCTTAAAAAGACTTTAAAAAAGCTTTTTCCCATCCCTAGTGAAGGGGGAACGAGCCGCACTGAATACCGTCAGCCTCGGCTACAGATAAGGCCGAGGTGGGCAATGTACATCGTTAACATGCAGTCTGAAGGGTGCAAACTTCCTAATCTTATAACCTTTTCACAGTTGTGATTAAGTTTAATCACATCAGTGATGAAGTTTAATCACATTCGTGGTTAAACTTAACCACAGTTGTGAAAAGGTTTAAAGAACGCATACTTACAGGGCAAACGCATTATATATTTTACCTTGTTTGTTATTATTTTAATTATTGCATATTCTTGTATTCTAGACATATAAATGTTGCATAAGTCAATTATATTTTGTATCTTTGTAGAGTATTTTAAAACATAATTTAGCATG
>JAFTYI010000057.1 GCA_017464815.1 Bacteroidaceae bacterium
CTCTTCAATGGTGAAGCGTTTAAATGTTGCCATGACTCCACCATCAATTTCCTGAATGCCAGGCATAGGCATACCAACCCGATCGAGTTCTTCGCGTACCTTCTTATAACCTCGACCCCAAGATTCAATAAAGCCTGCTTTAAAGAATGTATATGCTATGTTCTTGTTTCGGGGATAAGAAGCATGTTTGCGCATCAGTGCTTCAGGAGAAAGCTCTGTCGGTAACAGTCCATAGTTCCAAATTTCTACATTTTCATCGTATATGCGCATTTGGATAGATGGGCCGGTATAGTCTTTGTGCGCTATGGCATTGTATATGATTTCACGTAATGCTTTTTCCGGGATTTCCAGTTCTTCGATTCGCTGCATTCCTTCATATCGTATGGGCGAGTTGAGATATTTGGAACGTAATGTTTCAATAACCTTTCCTGCCATTTGAATGATATTGCATTCTATCAGGTCTTGTGTAATCAAGTCACTTTCACTGGTGTGAAAACGTCCGATCTTAAATTCTGAAGCAGGGAAAAATTGTCTGACATGTTTGCCGAATAACAGTATGGCTGCGGTTTTCAGCTTTCCTTCAGGGGTCACAAGCCCAAGATTGTTTAAGACGTCTTCCGTAGAAGAGTCTCGTTCGTCTTCTGCAACTCTTCCTGCATTGATTCCACAACGCAGAAAATAGTCAATCGCATTGCGGTCAATATCTGCAATGGTAGCATGTTCAAGAGGTATATCATCCCAGGAACGTCCCATTTTATTCATGATAAATTGTTGCAAAGCAATACCTTTCAGTTCTTGTTTGGTCGAACCAGAGCGATAATGATATGCTCCTTTATATGCTATGGGCATATTGCTTGGGGGGACCACTATTTCAATGTATTCAAAATTGTCTTTTTTCAGGAGATTCACATCTACTACAATACCAAGACTATTAACGACTTTGTTGGGAATATCTTCCATCAATCGTTTTGAATCGGACAGACCTATAATATTTTTACCGTCATCTATACCGATATAAATCCTGCCACCTTGCGCATTGGCAAAACCACAAATCCATTTCAAGTATTCGTCACGCCACGATTCCTTATATTCTATGTTCTGGTCTTCGCTTTTCATTATACAAAAATGTGATAGGATTTTTATCTTTTGCATTCAATTATATGTCTGTCCCCACCCTTTCCGCCTCTGTTGAGGCTTCGGCGCGAGAAACATGGCAAAGGTACAACTTTTAGTGAAGAATGAAGAACGAAAAGGGAAGAATTTTATAGAATATGTTGAAGAACATAAAAATGAAGCCCCCTCCAACTCCCCCAAGGGGAGAGAGCAAAACCAACCATTCTTAGTTCCCTCTCCTTTGGGGGAGTCGGAGGGGGCTGAGGTTGGCGATGGCTATGGCATGTAGATTGCTTAATTGGCGAAACAAGATTGCTCCTCCGGCAAAGTAAGATTGTTTTAAGTGCCGGAGAAGATAGCTTCTGTAATTAAGGATTAAAAGTGTATGAGTAAGCGGAATCACTTTAATTTTTGTGTTGCAAGCACAAAAATAAGTTGGTAGATAAGGTGTTTATCTTTGTAAATCTCTAATAAAGTCTTCTAATCGGATAACAAGTATTTCAGGGAATGGACTTTCTGTCAATACACGAAAATGAGCATCTTCGCTAACGATATAATCAGCTCCTGCTATGACGGCACAATCCACAAATTTGTTATCATCGGGGTCTTGTTCTATCAATCTAAAACGAAAATGCGGATCAAACTTAAGCGTGTATGGACTCCGTACAATTGCATTAACTATATTATGTGCAACGGCAGCATTGGCCACCTTTTCTATTATTTCGCAATACTCATTCAGTATATCATTGCTGACACAAAGTAAATACTTCCCATCACGAAAAGCCTGCCATGCAGGACGTGACGGACTGTGCAAAGAAATCATTTGCACCAAACAATTAGTGTCAAGCACCACCCTTCTTTTCATGTCATTGCTGATACGGTGTGCGGTAATGAGCAGTTTTCAGTTCCTGTAATGTATGTTCATTCCAATCACCCGAAGCCCAAAGTTTTTCCATCTCTTCATCTGCACGACGAGCAAAGAACTCACTGATTGCATGCTTCAAAGCCATCAGTTCATTCTCATCTTTCACATCAGCCAAAACATTGAGAAGCTCCAGTTGCGCTTCATTAAAAATCATTCTACTCATAAAATTATAATATAACTCTGGGGCAAAGATACAAAATATAAATGAAGAACGAAGAGGGAAGAATGAAGAATTTTGCAGAATATGTTGAAGAACATAAAAATGAAGCCTCCCTCAATCCCTCCAAAGGGTAGCCCCCTCAATCCCCCCAAAGGGGAGAGAGCAAAACTAAACATTCTTAGTACCCTCTCCTTTGGGGGAGTCGGAGGGGGCTGAGGTTGGCGATGGCTATGGCATGTAGATTGCTTAATTGGCGAAACAAGATTGCTTCTCTGGCAAAGTAAGATTGCTTTAAGTACAGGAGAAGATAGTTTCTGTAAAATCACGAAACAATTTCATTATCCTTTTTGCGGTTCAAGAATGACCCATATTCCTGCATTGACTTTTCTATGGAGTATGAAAGTCAAGAGCTACATCATGGAAATGTAGCGATGGAATATGGAGGTGTGTGTCGAAGCCTGTCTACCACTCGGCCACAGGTATTCAGCAACAAACCGCGTATTCTTGTTGATACATCACTCCACCACCCAGCGGTCGATGTTACGGGTTTCGGGACTGAAGTTGATACCTATCTTGTATAAGGTGCGTGGATCTTTGGCGAACGGAAGAGCGTAACCCTTGTCGTTGATTTGCTGAAGGGCCTCTTCGGCCGTACCGCTGAGTTTGAATTCCATCACGTAGATGTAGTCGGGGGTCTGGAGGACAAGGTCGATGCGGCCGTTGCTGGTGTGGTATTCCACCTGAGTGTAGAAACCCATCAGGCGGAAGACGATGTAGAGCACATTGGAGTAGTGAAGTTCCTGTTGGCGCACCAACTCGTAAGTGGTATCGCTGAAGAACGATTGCAGACGGGTGAAGAATCCGTCGATGTCGCCACTTTCCACTTCCTTGATAAAGTTTCTCACATGAAAGGCTGAACGACTCTCAAGTATGGGCGTATAGAAAGGAACCAGAAATCTCACAAAACCCTCCTCCACCTCCTTGTTGGGATAACCGAGTGTGTAAGTGTTGAATCGCGAATCGTAGTCCTTGATTGTCAGATACCCACTCTGGTAAATGACAGGAATGGCATCGGTATCTGTAGAATCTACGCCGCTCAACGCTTCAATGCCCACTTCCACACCGTTCACGTGCTCCAGGTCATAGTCACTCTTTTTCAGCAATTCCACTAAGTAGGTGGGTGTGCCCGTCTCGAACCAATAGCTGCCGAATGTCATTTTAGCGAAGGTGTTCAGGATGCTGAAAGGGTTGTACATACCACCCGTATTAGGCGCAAAATGATAGCCGTCGTAGTTGATACGCAACTTTTCAGAAACGCCTTCATAAGTGGTCTGTTGTACGGTGGCCAATTCTTGAATTTCCTCCTTAAAACAGGCATGTAACTCCTCTTCGGAGATACCGCATATTTCTGTATACCGATGATCCATAGAGATGTCCATCAGGTTGTTCAGGTCGCTGAACACGCTCACCTTGCCAAACTTCGTCACACCCGTCAGCAGGGCAAACTTGATGCACTCGTCCATGGTCTTCAACACACCGTAAAAAGGCTTCAGCATATTGCGAAGTTCCGTCTGTACCTCCTTGTTGCCGATGCTTTGCAGCAACGGCTTGTCATATTCATCCACAAGGACAACCACGCGCCGGCCCGTCTGTTCACATGCACGACGGATGATGCCTGCAAAACGGAGAGAGAAAGACTTGTCTGAAGGGTTTGCACTATACATATCCTCCCAACGTGAAAGATTGCTTTCCAAAATAGCTTCCAGACTCTCCTTTGTGTCATATTTCTCGATGTTCAAGTCCAGTCGAAGCACAGGGTACACCGTCCAGTCCTTTTCAAGTTGCTCCATGGCCAAGCCTTTGAACAACTCCTTTTTCCCTTGGAAATAGGCTTCCAAGGTGGATATGAGCAGGCTCTTGCCGAATCGGCGCGGGCGGCTCAGAAAGTAATAACTCCCCGTAGCGACCAGCCGATGAATCAAGGCTGTCTTGTCTATGTAGAGATAACCATCTTTGCGGATTTTCTCAAAATTCTGTATGCCGATGGGGTAAATTCTGTTGCTCATATCTACTGTTGAATTGATTTTTCGACTGCAAATATATCGTATTTTTGCGAGAAATGCCAATATCCATACATTTTTTTAATTTCACGTATGCGTTTCCGCCATATCCTTGTGAGAATCTGCCGCGATCAGGAAAAGACAGAGGATAAGTATCTTAAGATAAAGCCCCCGAGAAGTTAAGATAAAGTGGGAAGTATCCTAAGATACTTGGCCGATGAACCTATAATGCTGTCTTTTCCTGATTTCAGCAGTGTCTTTTCCTGATTTCAGCAGACGGCAGCCTGTTTCATTAGCTACATTCGTAGACACTTTTATTGAAAGCCCTCTGAAAGTCTTTACACGTTCGTCATTTCCATCGACAGGCTTCCTACCAACTAATGGGGGCTTTCCCTTGAGCAAGAAGGTAGTCGTTGGCACGACTGAAATGTTTGTTTCCAAAGAATCCGTGCCAAGCGGAGAGGGGGGACGGATGGGCCGAGGCGAGGACGAGGTGACGCGAACGGTCGATGAAGGCGCCCTTCTTCTGTGCATAAGCGCCCCAAAGGATGAAGACAAGCCCCTCGCGCTGGGTGGCCAAGGCGCGGATGGCGGCATCGGTGAACTCTTCCCACCCCTGACGCTGATGGCTGCCAGCCTGATGGGCACGCACGGTGAGCGTGGCGTTGAGAAGGAGCACTCCCTGCTCGGCCCAACGGGTGAGATTGCCCGACTGGGGGACGGGGATGCCCAAGTCGCTCTCTATCTCCTTGAAGATGTTGACCAACGAGGGGGGAAATGCCACTCCATCGTTGACGGAGAAGCAGAGGCCATGGGCCTGGCCGGGGCCATGATAGGGGTCTTGCCCGATGATGACGACCTTCACACGGTCGAACGGACAAAGGTCGAACGCATTGAAGATGAGCCGTCCGGGGGGAAAGACGGTGCCCTGAGCATATTCCTGACGAACAAATTCGGTGAGGCGCACGAAATAGTCTTTCTCAAATTCGGTGGCCAGTTGCTGTTTCCAGCTTTCTTCAATTCTTACGTTCATAATTTCAGTTCCTTTAACTTCTTTAAATCCCTACCATACGATATAAGGAACATGGCGAATAAAAGTAACTAAAGCTCTCCCTCTAAGTTAGAGGAAGTCCCCGAAGGAGGGAGGGAGTCTGTCATAAAAGCGCTGTTTTCACACACTCCTCCGTCCTTCGGGCACCTCCCCTAACGTTAGGGGAGGAGCTTTGCTACCTTTTACCCTTATATCAAACTCCTTATTTATATCAACGGCATATTATGCCCGGCACATTCGCGGCGCATCTCTTCCGGCCAAATGCTGGCTTGGATTTCGCCGATGTGTGCCTTGCGCAGATAGACCATGCAGAGGCGGCTCTGTCCGATACCTCCACCGATGCTGAGGGGCAATGTGCCATCGAGCAGGCGACGGTGGAAGTAGAGTTCCTTGCGCTCCTGCTTGCCAGAAATCTCCAACTGATGCAGAAGCGCTTTCTTGTCGACACGGATACCCATGGAGGAGAGCTCAACGGCACGGTCGATGACACTGTCCCAGATGAGAAGGTCGCCATTGAGACCGGGCAAGCCGTTTTCGCCCATGGTCGAATAGTCGTCGTAGTCGGGTGCACGCAGGTCGTGCTCCTTGCCGTCGGCCAACTTGGCGCCAATGCCGATGATGAAGACGGCTCCATGCTCGCGGGTGATGCGGTCTTCGCGCTCCTTGGCCGTGAGGTCGGGATAGAGTTGGCGCAGCTCTTCGGAGTGGATGAAGAATATCTTTTCGGGCAAGAAGGGGGTTATCTGAGGATAGGTTTCGCACACCATGAACTCGGTGCGGAGCATGGCGGCATAGATGCGCCCGACAATCTCTTTAAGGAATGCCACCGTGCGGTCCTCGGGAGTGATGACCCGCTCCCAATCCCACTGGTCGACGTAAAGGGAATGGAGGTTGCCCAGTTTCTCGTCGGCGCGGATGGCGTTCATGTCGGTGTAGATGCCATATCCGGGCTCTATCTCATAATCGGCCAGCGTGAGGCGTTTCCATTTTGCCAAGGAGTGTACCACCTCGGCCTTGGCATCGCCCAAATCTTTGATGGGGAAAGTGACAGCACGCTCCACGCCACTGAGGTCGTCGTTGATGCCCATGCCTTGCAACACGAACAAGGGGGCGGTGACACGGCGCAAGCGAAGCTCGGTCGAGAGGTTCTGTTGGAAGAATTCCTTTATAAGTTTAATCCCCTGCTCAGTTTGCTTCAGGTCGAGCAAGGGACGATAGTTTGCGGGTTTAATCAGATAACTCATTGCTGTTATTTCCTGTTTATATTGAAATCGGCCGCAAAGATACGCATTATTTTATTAAAAAGAAGTCCTTTTGAATAAAAAAGTAACATAAAAGAAGGAGAAAACGATGTTTTCCTTTCTTTTCGACACATTCAGCAATGATAAAGTTATCGAAATGCCATTTATCGGTTGATAATCTTGATACGTGTCAGCTCACGCTCCAGCTCTTCGGCGGAGAGGCGGAGGCGGAACTGTCCCTCGTGTGCTGTGGAGATGGCTCCCGTCTGCTCTGACACGATGATGACTATCGCATCCGACACTTGCGAAATGCCCAATGCGGCACGATGGCGGAGTCCCAAATGGCGGGGGATGCTGAGGTCGTGGGAAACGGGCAGGATGCAACCGGCCGCCTTGATGCGGTTGTTGCTCACAATCATGGCTCCATCGTGCAAAGGGCTGTTCTTGAAAAAGATGTTTTCCACCAACCGCTGGCTGATGTTGGCATCGATGGTGTCGCCCGTGCGCACAAACTCTGTCAGAGGCACCTCCTGCTCTATCACAATCAAGGCGCCCACCTTCTGTTTGCTCATGTTCAGACAGGCCATCACCAAGGGCATGATGTCGGCCCTTTCGACCTTCTGCCCCTTCTTTCCACCAAGGAATTTCATCAGGGAGTTTATCCGATGATGGGCTCCCAGATTCAACAAGAAGCGGCGTATCTCTTCCTGGAAAAGCACAATCAGTGCCAGGATTCCCACATTCTGCAACACATCAAAGATGCTTCCCAACAGGCGCATTTCCAGCACTTGGGAAACCAATACCCACACGGCCAAGAACATCAACACACCGATGAAGATGTTCAGCGAGCCTGTCTCCTTCATCAGTTTGTACAGCTTGTACAACAGGAAGGCCACCAGAAGGATGTCAATAAAGTCTTTTATGCCAAATTCTATAAACACGGGGATAATTATGAATTATGAATTGTGAATTATAAATTATGGAGAGTGATGACCGACTAATCATGAAGGTCGTTTCCTCTTACTGTTTCCACTATCTGCATACACTCGCGACAGGCTTTCACATCGTGTACACGCAGGATGTGCGCCCCTTTCATCAGGGCAACGGTGTTCAGTGCCGTGGTGCCGTTCAATGCCTCGTCGGGGGTGGTGTCGAGCAAGCGGTAAATCATCGACTTGCGCGAAATGCCGACCAACAGGGGCATACCCAACGTATGCAGTTCTTCCAGTCGCGACATCAACTGATAATTGTGCTCAAGCGTCTTTCCAAACCCAAAACCGGGGTCGGCAATCACGTCGGCCACTCCCCTATCGCGCAGCTCGTTGCCCCGTCGGGCAAGATAGGCCAACACCTCGTCCACAACATCCACGTAGCGCGGATTGTCCTGCATGGTGTCGGGTCTTCCCTGCATGTGCATCATAATGTAAGGTACGCGCAAGCGGGCAACGGTGTCAAACATGCGGGCATCCATTTCGCCGGCCGAGATGTCGTTTATCACGTCCACCCCATACTCCTCGACACACATGGCGGCCACATCGGCCCGATAGGTGTCAACCGAGAGCACAACGTCGGGCGCTAGCTCACGGACGATGGGCAAGGCCATCCGCAAAGCATGCATCTCTTCCTCCTGAGTCACCCCAGCATAACCTGGTCGGGTGGAGCATGCGCCCACGTCAATCATGTCAGTTCCCTCGGCCAAAATTTTTTCCACACGGGAAAAAACTTTTTCTCTCGTAGGGGCGGAAATTGTGGCATAGAATGACTCTTCCGAGAGGTTCAGGATGCCCATCACCTTCGGCTTGTCGAGTTGCAACAAACGCCCACTCACATTCATCGTATAGGGTATCAACGGATGCATAAAGCACACTCTTGTTTAAACTTCAGGGCAAAAATACGCACATTTCTTGGGATAAACCGACTTTCCTGCCATTTTTTTGTTGTTTTGTAGTATCTTTGTTCCCTAAAAGTAAAAAACAGATATGGAAATTGCCACTTTATATCACCTTTTCCAGCAACATAAGCTGGTGACAACCGATAGCCGCAACTGTCCCAAAGGCTCCATATTCTTCGCCCTCAAGGGGGAGAATTTCAACGGAAACGCATTTGCCGCCAAGGCTCTGGAGGCAGGGTGTGCCTGCGCCGTAGTGGACGAGGAGGCGTATGCCGTGGCCGACGACAAACGGTATGTCCTGGTCGACGATGCATTGAAAGCCCTCCAGAAGCTGGCCACCTACCACCGCCGCCAATTGGGCTCACGGGTCATAGGCATCACCGGCACCAACGGGAAGACCACAACCAAAGAGCTGGTGGCCGCCGTGTTGTCACAAGTCCACAACGTGCTCTACACCGAGGGCAACCTGAACAATGCCATCGGAGTGCCCCTCACCCTGCTGCGCCTGACCGCCGAACACGACATTGCCGTCATCGAGATGGGAGCCAGCCACATCGGCGACATCAAGGAGCTGACCGACATTGCCGAGCCCGACTTCGGCCTCATCACCAACGTGGGCATGGCACATCTGCAAGGATTCGGCTCGTTGGAGGGAGTCATCCGCACCAAGGGCGAACTCTACGACTACCTGCGCACCAAGTCTGACAGCACCATCTTCATCAACAACGACAACGAGCATCTGAAACAGATAGCCGGAGACTTGAACCAGATACGCTACGGAAAGCCTTCCGAAGGAGCCACCTTGCGCGTCAGCGGCGAAGTCATCGATTGTGCCCCCTATCTGCACTTCCGTTGGCGCATGAGCAACTCTGCCTGGCACGAAGTGCAAACCCAGCTCATCGGTGCCTACAACATCGACAACATGATGGCAGCCGCCACCATCGGCCTCTACTTCGGAGTGACTCCCACACAGATTGACAAGGCTCTGACCGAATATGTCCCGCGCAACAACCGCTCGCAACTGCAACACACGCCACACAACCAGCTCATCATCGACGCCTACAACGCCAACCCGACCAGCATGATGGCGGCGCTGAAAAACTTCCGCGACATGGCCGTTTCGCCCAAGATGGCCATCCTGGGCGACATGAAGGAGTTGGGCAAGTGCAGTGCCGACGAGCACCAACGCATCGTCGACTTCCTTGAGGAGGCCAAGTTTGACAAAGTGTGGCTCGTGGGCGAACAGTTTGCCGCCACTGCCCCCGGACAACACACGACCTTCGCTCACGTTGACGAAGTGATTGACGCCATCCGCGAGGAGGATATCCAAGGATTCTACATCCTCATCAAGGGGTCGAACAGCATGAAGCTGGCACAAACCGTCCCCCATCTGTAACACCCCCATACGACAACCAAGCAAATCATCAATTATGAACACCATACGAACTGACTATCTGGAGAATTTTGAACGTCGCGTCGAGCAAGAGCTCCTGCGCCTGTGCACCTCGGCAGGCATGCTCAACGGCACCCTGTTGGCGAGCGACGACATCGACGAGCATTGGCACACGCTGGCTCCCGAATACATGGCCGACGCCGTACCTCAAGTAAAGGACTACCCCACCGTTTCGGTCGCTTGGGCGGCTTACCTCGGCATAGGTGTCGCCTGGGGATGGGACCTCGATTGGAACCTGTGCAAGCAGGACACCTATCAGAGCTACTATGGCAAACAGGGCTTCGACGACATGGATGAACACATCGTGTACGACATGCTCGGCCTCCTCCCCGACGGTCACGAGGCACGCACCATCGAAAGCATCATCCGCCGTTGTGGCGAGACGGCCGTTTCGCTCATCCGCCACGAACACATCGAGCCACAGAGCACGATGGCCTTCCACGTGTTTGCCCGCGCCTGCCGCGTGATGTACCGCATCGGCGCCGCCATCGAACTGAAGCGATTGGGATATAAGTTTGAGAAGATAAATTAAGGTCTACATTTATTCGGCTCCAGAACCCAAAGCTGCACTCTCAGAGTCCACGCCTGCACTTTCATAATCCAGCTGTGGACTTTCATAGTCCATCTCCCAAGCAAACTCTCTTCAATTCATGAAAAAAGTCCGCATCACCGTTGTCCGCAAGGCCTGTTATCCCGACCTGATGGCCAAATATGAAAATCCCCTCGAACATGCCTGTGACATGTGCGAAGGGCAAGTGTTCATCGCCAATGGGTGGGAAAAGCCCGAGGGACTTTGCCAAAGCGCATGGGACTCCATGTCGCCCTTCGTCATGACGCTGGCGCATGGCGGCGGAAACTTCTACGACGGTTGGATGAAGAATCCCCATTCAGCCATGATTTCCTGCAACGACGGCTTCCGCCCCGTCAGTTTCCTCATCGAGGCCTTGGACGAAGAGGTGTAAGAAAAAGGCTACTCAGCCAACGGAGCATAGTAGCGCAACGAAGCCGTGTCGCCGCCACGTAGTTCAGGGTGAAAGATGCAGGCAAACTCAGCCAACAGGCGCTCGGGATGGAAAGGCACTTCGTCATAGAAGCGGGAATAAGCCGTGTTGCACCCGAACATGCGACGATTCTTGTAAGCATCAAAGTGAGTGTAAGGCTCAAATTCGGCCGCCAAAGAGCCATAAGTCCTGTCTTGCGGAGCGTGATAACGGATAAGCCAAATGTCGGCCGCACGCGCCTTTTCGTAGATAGTTTCAAAGGAATAGGGGGTCGAACCACTGGTGGCATTGTCGGCAAACAGGTAGTGCGCCCCAGCGTCGGCATACATGCGGCCAATGGTGCTGCCTCCACCCGACACATACCAAGCCGATGGCCCCGTAGGAAGATCGGCAAACACGGTAGGACGCCCTTCGCAAGCCTGCGCCCGCCGTTTCCATGCCAAATAGTCGGCCTCAACAACGGCGAAGAGAGAATCAGCCTCAGCAGCACACCCGTACAGGCGGCCATAGAAGCGCATCCACTCTGCACGTCCAAGGGCAGAGGTCTCCATATAATCGGCACACTCGATAATGGGCACGCCCAAACGGTCGACACGCCCATATCCGCCACTATTTTCAAAGGGAGAAAGCAGCAGGGCATCGGGCAACAAGTCTATCATACGCTCCACGTCGGGGCTTACGCCACTTCCCAAGTCCTGTATCAGCCCCTGCTGAATGCGTTGCTGCACGGTCGGTTGGTGGATATACTTCGCATCGCACACGCCGGCCACGGCTCCTAAAGCCCCCAACTCTTCCACCAATCCACAATGCACAGCCGTGTAGATAACCGAGCGTTGCAAAGGGACACGCACCACCGTGCCCGCAGGCAATGTGTCGGCATCGTACTCTTTTTCCTGCGCCATCAGCACATAGGTGTGCAACGTTTTCAACGTGTCCCACGGGTTGCGCAAGGTGATGACACTGTAACCCGAATGCTCGACCACCTGCAGGTGAGAAGCATAACGGATATCGAGCGTATCTCCCTGAGAATGCATCGCACGACCCTTCCCCCCGTCGCACGACGGGAGGAAGGCAAAAAATGTGCAAACAGCTATGGTTATACAAACAAAGCTTCGCATGTTATATTAAAGGAGTTAAAGGAGTTATCACTTCGTTAGGAGGCTGTGTCAAAAAGCCGCCATTTAATTTTTCAGACACATCTCTTAGGCTCGAAAAGCCGATAACTCCTATTCAATTAAAAGAACACCATCGCATTGGGACTCTGTCCGCCACTCTCGAAAGAGCCGAGGAAAGTGCCGTCGGCCTTGAAGCGATAGATGTCGCCTTCACCGGCTGCATAGTGGGTGATACCCACGTAGATTTCGCCGTTTTCAGGATTCACCTCCAACATATACACGTTGCCGGCAGTGACTTCAGCCGGAGCGTCTTTCAAGAAAGAGGTCTCGCTCTTCTGACCTGTGCGGACGTTGTAGGTGTAGAAGGTGGTGGTGTAGTTCACCCAGTCGGCTGTGCTGCAATAGGCCACGTAGAGCTTGTCGCCGTACTCGGCCATGTGAGTGCCCTGTCCGATGGTGCTTACTGTCTTTGTCACGCGGTCGTAGAGCTGCACGGGATAGGTATAGGGGTCGGGATAGGCTGCGCCGTAGCCTTGGATGAAGATGTGGTCGTCCACCTCGATGATGCGCTGGGGATTGGTCATAATCTCCACATGCTGAGCAGAATCAAACCGTTGCAAGTCAATAATGGAAAGTCGGTTGTCATAGCCCCATCCGCTGTTCACCACGTAGAGTTTGCCGTCTTCCTCCACCAATTGCTCGGGATTGTTGCCCACGGCCACCATTTTTTCAAACTCCAGTGTCTTGGCATCCAGGCGGGCTACGTTTCCGCTATAGAGGGTCACATACACCTTGCCGTCCTCGGCCACAGCGTAGCGGGGTTGTCCCTGCGTTTCGGTGAATTCATAGCGAGCCAACTCCACACCAGCACCGCTCAGGCGGGTGATGTAGCTGGAGCCGTTCATGACGACGTAGATGTCGCCATTGTAACTTATCATGTCTTGCGCCGTGTCGCCCAACTTCAAGCCGCCGTTCTGCTTGGCATAGATGTCGGCCGTCACTTCGCCCGTGGCGGGATTGTAGAACGATACGTTGGCATTGTTCATGCCGTAGATTCCCTCGTTCAGGACGAATGCCCGTTGCTTGGGCAGGATGATTTCGGCATTCTCGTTCCAGTTCTCGTTGTCGTCATCGTCTTCGCAGGCGGTGAACACGGCACCCGTTGCCATCAGGCAGAGGGCGCTCAGGAAAAGACTTCTCAGTTTCATACGTTTTTTTCTTTTTAATTTTTACATTCAATCATTTATGTTATATTTCCTTTTTCAAAAAGAGACCGTCGCCCCCACCCGCCACGAGCGCCCGGGCATGGGGTAGTACTTGATGACCTCATACTGACGGTCGGTCAGATTCTGTACATCGGCTTGCAAGTGCAGGCTGCAACCCTTTCCCAAGGGGAAGCTACGCGAGAGGCTGATGCCATGCTCCACGTAGGCAGCAATCTCGTTGGCAGAGATATTCTGATCCATGAAGTATCGCTTTCCCACCGCCATCAAGGTGTAGCCCACACTGAGCCAAGGGGTTTTCACCACGGCCGAAGCATTTCCGCTATGGCGCGGTGTGTAGGGAAGCTGGTCGCGATAGTTCTTCGCCTGCGGGTTGGTCAAGTCCAGCGCCTGCTGGAAGGTGTATGCACCTGTCAGCTCGGCCTCCCATCCGCGAGCCAAAGCGATGGTGGCGGCCAGTGTGGCATCCACGCCGTGAATCTCCACCTCACCATAGTTGGCCATGCGCCACACGTAGACTGAGGGGAAAGCCACAATCTTATCTTCCACCTTATTATAATAGGCATCCACGGTAAGCGACAGGTTGCGGAGCCACCTCCACGGACGGGCGCTCCACGTCAGCCCCACATTGAACTCCTCGGCATCCTCGGGGCGCAGGGCAGTGTTGCCCGAACGGCGATAGTAGAGGTCGTTGAAGGTGGGCACACGGAAAGTATTCTTGTAGAGGGTGCGCAAATAGAGGGCTTCGCTCTCCCACGGCCGCCAAGAAAGGGAGACAGAGGGTGAGAGATGACGACGGTCGGCCGGCCTCTTTCCCGAGCGGACACGGTCGGTGGTAAGAGTAGCCACGAGGCTGCCCGTCAGATTCCACCCCCCGTAGCGGATGGCGGCGTTAAGGGCCGTCAGCGAGGTCAGTCGAACGGGATTGGGACTGTCATCGATGTTGTTGCGCAGGGTGTTTACAAAGCCGTCTTCGGCAAGCGACAGACTGAGCCAATGGGCTGGTATCCAACGTACAGTAGCCGAAGCATAGTACTCGTCCTGACGATGTACATCCACTTGGCGGCCGCCCGCGTATTTCACATTCGTGTCCTCATAGCGATTCCAAGCGTGGTTATACTTGGC
Source organism: Bacteroidaceae bacterium (assembly GCA_017464815.1). Lineage (GTDB taxonomy): Bacteria > Bacteroidota > Bacteroidia > Bacteroidales > Bacteroidaceae > Phocaeicola_A. The sequence goes on from JAFTYI010000057.1 coordinate 14,359, forward strand.
CAAGGCGCGCATCTGCCACTGGTGGGAGAAGTGTTTGTCATAGGTCAGCTGAGTGAAGAAGTTCTCGTCCCACAGGCGTTGGCGTGCCGTGGGGTTGTAGAGCACGACACTGCCCGGCAATCCACGCTCCGACTTGTAGAAATATCCCTTTCCCACAAGGTGGCTACCGTCGCGGAAGGTATGGTGGAGGTTTCCCTCGGCGTGCCAACTGTAAATGTCGCTGTTGCGACGGCGCTCGATAGATTCAGTACGCCCATTGTCGAGGGTGAAGGGGTAGATGCCATCGGCCCGCATGTAGTCACCCTCTAACATGAGGGAGGTGCGCGATGACACTTTGCGAGCATAGCGCAGCGAGGGAGTGATATAACCGAACGAGCCACCGCTCAAGCGGACGTGCCAAGCCTCGTCCCGACCATCGGCAAAGGTGGGTTGCTGGGTGCGTATGCTCAAGATGCCGGCCGAAGCATATGCACGGGCCGATTGCAACAGGTCATTCCCCTGCCCTACGGCCAGCGAGAGTTGCTCCACATTGTCGAGTGCAAAGCGACCGATATCAATCTGTCCGGCTTGGGTGTTGCTCACCGTCACTCCGTCGTAACTCACAGCCGTATGTGCAGCACCCAAACTACGCACCGACACGGTTTTAAGCCCTCCGATGCCGCCATAGTCGCGCACGGTAGCTCCGGCAAAGCGCTTCACGGCATCAGCCACGCTCTGCAAGCCCAAAGCTTCCAACCGGTCGCGCCCCACAGATTGCACAGGAGCGGCCGAAGCCACGGAGAGGGGCGTCCGCCGAGCCTCTACGGTCACTTCGTCAATCGCGTGCAGGGTGTCGGCCACCGATTGCGCACACACAGGAATGTTCAGCAAGCCACTCAACACCAAGAGGTTGAGTACATAGCGTACACTCATCTACTACCAATAAGATGTTTGTTAACACAATTTCAATTCCCAGCACCTTTCCTCGAAGCACGGGGATTTTTGACTCTGTTTTGCAGGTCTTCTGACTTACTCCGTCGTCTGTTTCGCCTTCCCATCCTCGCCCTATACCTTAATTATATAATGCATATAGGGGAAAAAGACAGTGGCCGTGTGTAAACAGACGTCCCAAAAGAATTGGAGCTTACAGCAGCGGGACTGTTCGGGACTTTCACCCGATTCCCTTTTCATCCTACCCAGCCGCAGGGGCTTGTCGGAACAAAACGCCACAAAGGTACGGCTTTTATCGACACGGACAAAAGATTTGGTTATTTTTTATGCATTTTTTCCGTCACGTCTCCCTTCGGCTTCCATCAACTGATGCGTTGCAAGCCGTCAGCTGATAGTTTTTATCAAGCCAACTGATAGAAATTCTTTTGCATCAAATAGGATTCGGGCGTGCTCAGATTGATTCGATTACTCTTGTAAAGCACAACAGCCCGCTTCACCAAGAAGCGGGCTGCTGCATTACCATCAAAACTTTAAAAACAGAATCGTCAAAAACATATAACCTATGTGTCGCGGCTCGTCGTTTATCCCTCGAAAAAGGGGTTAATTCCGAACTTTGACAATGCAAAGGTAGATAATTCTGTCAATACCAAAAAATAATTTGAAGGAAATTTTGTAAGAATTATATGTATCAAATGTTGCATCGTGCATGAATAAAGGATTTGAAGGTAGCTTTATTGTATCTTGTACAACATAAAGGATTCTTACAATCTAAACTATCGTACAAGATACAATAAGCCAATTACCACCTTTTCATCTTAAATACAATATTCAAATACATAGAATACAAGCAGTTACACGCACCACAATGACAATTTAACGATTCTTTTCAAGCAGATAATCATAAAAGGCGTATTGCGAACGGATGGAGTTTTCATCTGCATCCGACTTGAAAACATTTCGCAGGTGATTATCCACACGGCAGGCTTTCCGATTGTCGGTAAGTTGGATGTGGAGCATGTCGGTGAGCTGGCGTTTGAGGGAAGGGTCGAGCACGGGCGCCACCACTTCGATGCGCCGATAGAGATTGCGTCGCATCCAATCGGGTGAACCAAGGTAGAGGCGAGGATTACCGTCGTTGGCAAAGAACCAGACGCGGGAGTGCTCGAGGAAACTGTCGACAATGCGGGTGACGCGGATGTTGCGACTGAACTCTTCACCGGGGATGAGGCAACAGATGCCACGCACGATGAGGTCGACCTGTACACCGGCCATGCTTGCTTTGTAGAGTTCGTCAATCATGACGGGATCCTGAAGGGCGTTCATCTTGAGGATGATGTGTCCGCCCTTGCCTTCACGTGCAAGGCGCTTTTCGTTCCTTATCAGCAGCTTGAGGCGGGTGATAAGGTTGAACTTGGCCACCAGCAGGCGCTTGAATCTGGCGCTTTCCTGCTCTTTCTGCAAACATGCAAAGAGGTTTTGGAGGTCGTACACCACGGCCCGACTGCTGGTAAAGAGGCCGATGTCGGCGTATTGGCGGGCGGTCTTCTCGTTGAAGTTGCCGGTGCTGACGTAGGCGTAGCTTCGGATGAGTCCGCCTTTCCTGTTTTTACGCAAGACGAGCGCCACCTTGGCGTGAACCTTCAATCCCTTGATGCTGAAGATGATGTTGATGCCGGCGGCACGCATCAGTTCGGCTGTTTCGAGGTTGTTTTCCTCATCGAAGCGGGCTTTCAGTTCGACGAACACGGTGACGTGTTTGCCATTTTTTGCCGCAGAGATGAGGGCATTGATGACGGCGGAGTTCTCGGCCACGCGGTATTGGGTTATCATGATGTCGGTGCAGAAGGGGTCGTTCACGGCTTCGTAGAGGAAGTTGATGAAGTGGTTGAACGAGTGGTAGGGATAGAAGAGCATCAGATCCTTGTGTGCCACGTAGCGGTAGACGGAGTTTCGCATTGTCGCCAACGGCTTGTGCACCATCGTCGTAGGGCGCTCTTCCTCTTGCCGCAACACGGGGTTAGGACAAGGCAAGTGGCGCAAGTCCTCGAGGTTGAGGTGACGGTCGCCCACCACCAGTTCGTCACCAGTTATGCTGAACGCGTCCATCAGGAAAGCGAGGAAGTCGGCGGGCATCTGGCCATCATAGAGGAAACGGCTGATGGCCCCGTTCTTGCGATGTTTCACCTTGGTCTTCAGTTGCTGGAGGAGTTCGTTGGTGGCGATGTTGTCGACAAGGATGTCGGCGTCGCGCGAAATCTTGAAGCAATAGCAACTGTCCCACTCATAGCCAGGAAACATCTGGCGGACGTACATGCTGATGATGTCCTCCATATATATAATGTAGTCGTCATCGCCCAAGCGCGGAAGCTCCACAAAGCGGGGCACTTTGCTATAGGGGAGTTTCAGCAGGAAGTATTCAAACGCCTCGTTGCGTCGCAGACGCACGGCCATGTAGAGGCGATTGTCGCGAAGGAAAGTGCTGACCTCGCCCTTGCGGATGGGCATGGGTTGCAGGTAGGGGAATATCTCGTCGGTGAAATAGCGTTGCAGATAGAGGCGGTGAGGCTCTTCCACCTCGTCCGCGCTTTGATAGAAGACGATGTGGTTGCGGCGGAGCGTGGGGACAATCATCTGTTCAAAGATGCGTGTGCGCTCGGTCAGCTGGCGGGTCGTCTCGGCCGTAATCTCACTCAAGATGGCGATGCTCGCATTACGGTCGGCCCCCTCGGCCTCCTTCAATCCCTTGGCCACGGCGCGATGCTCGGCCACGCGCACCTTGTAGAACTCCTCGAGGTTGGAGGTGAAGATGGCGATGAAATTGATGCGTTCGTAGATGGGCAATTGCTCGTCGGCCGCCTCCAGAAGGACGCGGTAGTTGAACGAAAGCCAGCTCATGTCGCGGTCGAAATAGCGGAAGGAAGCCGATGCCTTTTTCTCTTTTTTCATGGTGTTTCTTTCTTTTTCCCGTCAAAAGTAGTACATTTGCACCACAAAGCCAAATAAAAAGATGAAAAGAATCGGATTATTATCGGATACGCATGCTTTTTGGGACGAAAAGTACCTGAAATACTTCGAAAGTTGCGACGAAATATGGCACGCGGGCGACATCGGCTCGCTGGAGGTGGCCGAGCGCCTGGCAGCCTTCCGCCCCCTGCGTGCAGTGTATGGAAACGTCGACGGACAGGACATCCGACGCCTCTATCCCCAAACGCTGCGCTTCACCGTGGAGGAGGCCGAGGTGGTGATGAAGCACATAGGCGGTTATCCGGGAAAGTACGACCCCTCGATAGTGGGAAGCCTGATGGTGCGTCCGCCAAAGCTCTTCATCAGCGGACATTCCCACATCCTGAAGGTGAAGTACGACAAGACGCTCGACATGCTCCACATCAACCCCGGTGCAGCGGGCAACTACGGCTTTCACAAGGTGCGCACCCTCGTGCGCTTCACCATCAACGGCTCGAAGTTCGAAGACATGGAAGTAGTGGAGTTGAGCGACTGAGAAGCCCCCTCCCACCCTCATCGGCGAGTAAAGTGAATCCACCCGACAGACAAGGCAACATCATCCCAAGGCTAAGCCTACCTTAACCCTGAGGTAAGGTCACCTTAACCCAAGGCTGTGTCAAAAAGCCCTCTTTTCATTTTTTTAGACGCGGATGACACGGATGACACAGATAAGTTATAACCCTTATTCGCCTTTCGGCTCATCGAGAACCTCTTTTATTATTTATCTAAGGTATGGTCGGGTATAATAATCAAAAAAAAAATCCGCGTCATCCGCGTCATCTGCGTCTAAAAAGTTATTTTTGACACACTTCCCTTTTCCCCTACCTGAGAAATATTTTTTCCAGGTAGGGGAGAAATTTTTCTCAAGCAAGTAAGAAAAAACAAGCCTCATGGCGAAAAAAGAACGATTTCCTTTTGAGAAGAGGACAAATTGCACTACTTTTGCCACCTAATTCGCGAAAAACAGAAGCATGATAGAGAAACATATCGTACTGGAGGACGTCGACCCCGTTATTTTCTATGGAGTGAACAATGCCAACATGCAGATGATAAAGGCACTCTACCCCAAGCTGCGCATTGTGGCCAGAGACAACGTCATCCGCGTGATGGGCGACGAGGAGCAGATGTGTGCCTTCGAAGATCACATCGTGGCCTTGGAGAAACACTGCGCCAAGTACAACTCGCTGAAGGAAGAGGTCATCCTCGACATCATCAAGGGCAACAAGCCACAGGTGGAGAAGACGGGCGACGTCATCGTCTACAGCGTCACCGGCAAAGCCATCACACCGCGAAGCGACAACCAACTGAAGCTGGTGAAGGAGTACGAGAAGAACGACATGGTGTTCGCCATCGGCCCCGCCGGCTCGGGTAAGACCTACACGGCCATCGCCCTTGCCGTCCGCGCACTGAAAAACAAGGAGATAAAGAAAATCATTCTCTCGCGTCCGGCCGTAGAGGCAGGCGAAAAACTGGGCTTCCTGCCAGGCGACATGAAGGAGAAAATCGACCCCTACCTGCAACCCCTCTACGACGCACTGGAAGACATGATACCCGCAGCAAAGCTGAAGGAGTATATGGAGCTGAACATCATACAGATAGCCCCCTTGGCCTTCATGCGCGGACGCACACTGAACGACGCGGTAGTCATCCTCGACGAAGCACAAAACACCACCTCGGCACAAATCAAAATGTTCCTCACCCGCATGGGCATGAACACCAAAATGATTGTCACCGGCGACATGACACAGATCGACCTCCCCCACTCGCAAACCTCGGGCCTCGTGCAAGCGCTGAAGATTCTGAAGGGAGTGAAAGGCATCAGCTTCGTCGAGCTGAACAAGAAGGACATCGTCCGCCACAAACTGGTGACAAAAATTGTCGAAGCGTATGAAAAATATGATAAGGAGCAGAAGGTCGCCAATGAGGAGAGTTCACGAATATAGTGGAGGTAGAATTCTAATCTACCTCCCCCTTTTTGCTCTAAACCTATAAACTCTTTACACTTTTTCCAACGAATAATTTATTTCCGATACACTTTTCCCAACGAATAATCAAGATTTCGTGCATTTTTTCAAACGAATAGACTAAATTTGAATATTGTTCTTTGACTACTGAAATCAGGGAAAGACGGAAATCGTTAACATACACAAGAAAGCCAGTACTTTTTAAGAAGTACTCGAGTACTTTCTAAGAAGTACTGCAGTACTTCCTAAGTGGTACTGGAGTATTTCCTAAGAAGTACTGGCTTTAGACTTAAGCGTAGCTGATTACCTCTTAAGCTTGGCTGATTATCTGTATGTTAACGATTTCCGTTGACTACTTTCTATCTTATTTGTAGCTTGGGTTGACTGAGTTAAACTTTATTTTTAGTTATCGTTGACTTGTTTTTAACTTAGTCATGAAATAGGTTTACTTCCCATAATTTGAACAAGC
>JAFTYI010000006.1 GCA_017464815.1 Bacteroidaceae bacterium
AAGGGGACTAACATTCTGAACGGTGTCGTATGCACCAATGACAGTTAATAATCTTCGTCCTTTACCTCTTCTGTTTTCTTTGCGAAGATAGCGAAAAATTCGCTATCTTCGTTTTTTCTGCAAATATAGAATGACAGAGACCGTCGGCATTTTGACACATCCTCTTAACCGATGACATCTTGATGTCGCACTCAACGACATCAAGTTCCCTCAAGCGGTGACATCTTGATGTCGTTCGAGGTGACATCTTGATGTCGTTTCAAGAAGCATCAAATCCTATCTTTTCCGCCAAAAGCCAGGGGTAAGCAACAATAAGACACTGAACAGCTCCAGACGGCCGATGAGCATCAACAGGGCACTTACCCACTTGGCGGCATCGGGCAGATGTGCCCACGAATGGATGCCCGAACAACTGCCCAAGGCAGGACCCACGTTGCTCACACTGGAGACAACCACGCCGTAAGCATCCATGAAATCAAGGCCGAGAGCCATCATCAGTATCCACCCCACAAAAATGACCAACACGTAGAGGACAAAGAAGGCCAACAGGGTAATCTTGGCCTTGGAGTGGATGACGTGGCCGCTGATGCGCAAGGGGATGACGGCATTGGGATGTACGATGCGGAGGAACTCGTTGCGGGCAACCTTCAGCAACATGGCTATGCGCACACACTTGATGGCTCCGCTGGTGGAGCCGGCACAAGCGCCAAAATACATCACCACCGAAAGGAGGAACCACAGGACGGGAGGCCACAACATGTAGTCGGCCGACACGAAGCCGGTGGTCGTCTGCACAGAAACGACCTGAAAGAGGGCCTCACGGAAGGACTCCTCGAACTGCCCGCCACGCACGATGACCAATCCCAAGGCTATCACCAGCGTGAAGACCCCCACGAGGGAGGCATACCAATGAAATTCAGTGTCGGAGAAGAGCTTGCCCACCCTCCCTTTGAAGATGGCAAGGAAAAGCAGGGTGAAGTTGATGCCCGAAAGGAACATGAAGAAGATGGTCACATACTCGATGTAGGCCGAGCCGAAAGCGGCTATGCTGGCATTGCGGGTGGAGAAGCCGCCCGTGGCAGTGGTGGCCATCGAATGGCAGATGCTGTCAAACGGCCCCATGCCTCCAGCCGCAAAAAACATGGCACACACGACGGTGAGCCCCAGATAGATGCTCCATATCCACTTGGCCGTCACCTCAATGCGCGGATGCACCTTGTCGTGACGGGGACCTGTGGCCTCGGCGGCAAACAGCTGCACACCGCCCACGCCGAAGACGGGCAACACGGCAATGGTGAAGAAGATGATGCCCAAGCCGCCTATCCACTGCGTCATGCTACGCCAGAAGAGGAGGCCGTGAGGAAGGGTCTCGATGTTGGGGAGGATGGATGCACCGGTGGTGGTGAACCCCGACATGGTTTCAAAGAAAGCATCGGAGATGGAGGGGATGTGGCCACTCAACACATAAGGCAACATGCCCACAAGGGAAAACACAACCCACGAGAAGGAGACGATGATGTATCCGTCGCGACGGCTGAAGCGCTTCTCGGCACCACGGCCGATGTAGTTCAGCACCAAGCCGACGGCCAGAGCTACGCCGGCCACAATGACGAAGGGCCAGCGGTCGTCCTCGTCGTAATAGAATCCGAAGACCGAACAGAGGTCCAACAGCAACGACTCGATGTAGAGCAGGAAGCCGAGGATGCGGGCAATGATTTTCCAGTTTATCATATTCTCAGTTATGAGCTACGAGTGACAGTGACAAGCTACGAGCTACAAGCTGCAAGCTACGAGTCAGCACTCTAAAAATATTTCTCAATCTTCTTGATCATTACGCCCGAACAGAAGACTACGACATGGTCGCCCGGACGGATGAGGGTGTTACCGGTGATGAGCTGCCCCTCGTCGTTGCGGATGAGTCCACCCAACGACACTCCCTTGGGTAATCCCAAGTCCTTCACCGGCTTGCGGGTGACGGGTGCATCCTCCTGCACGGTGAACTCGGCCACGTCAGCGTTGGCCAGGGTGAGGCATTTCACATTGCTGACGTCGGCATCCAGCATCATCTGGTAGATGTGGCTGGCGGCAATCTGCTTCTTGTTGATGATGGTGCCGATGTCGAGTTCCTCGGCCATGTCGATATAATCGAGGTTTTCAATCTTGGCCACCGTTTTGCTCACGCCCAAGCGTTTTGCCGCAAGGCAGGCAAGCACGTTGGTTTCAGAGTTTTCGGTCAAAGCCACGAATGCGTCGTTATTCTCCAATCCCTCTTCCTTGAGCAAAGCAAGGTCGCGCCCGTCACCATTGATTACCATCACACGGTTGTCCACCAACTCCGTCAGGCGGTTACACCGGTGACGGTCGCTCTCAATGATGGTCATCCTTATGTGGTCGGGGACGATGTTGGCCGCACGCACGGCAATGCGTCCGCCTCCCATCACCATCACGTTGCGCACGTCGGGGTATTGTTCCTTGCCGGCAATCTTGCGGATGTAGGGGATGTCCTCCTTCTTGGTCATGAAGTAGACGATGTCGTTCTCGTGAATCGAGTCGCTACCACGGGGGATAATGGTCTCGTTGCCGCGCTTGATGGCAACAACGTGGTAGGGAAGACTGGCCGAACCCAATTCGTAGAAGGGAATGTCCAACACCTCGGCACCTTTGCGCAACTTCACGCCTAACAGCACCAAGGCACCGCCGCGCACCTCCCACCACTGGCGTATCCAGCTCATCTTCACGGCATCCACAATCTCCTTGGCGGCCAACATCTCGGGGAAGATGAGCGAATCCACTCCCATCTTCTTCCAAAACTCCTGATGCTTGGGCAAGAGGTACTCGTAGTTGTCGATGCGTGCCACCGTCTTGCGTGCGCCCAGGTTGTGGGCAATCATGCAAGCCGTCATGTTGCGGCTCTCGTCGGGAGTGACGGCGATGAAGAGGTCAGCGTCAGCCACGCCCGCATCCTTCAAACTGGCAATGGACGACGGCGAAGCCACCACGGTCATCAGGTCAAAGTCGTTGTCGAGCTTGCTCAGCCGCTCCTCACTTTCGTCCATCAGGATGATGTCCTGCCTTTCCCGCGAAAGCAGTTTGGCCAGGTGGGTGCCCACCTCTCCGGCTCCGGCAATGATTATTTTCATAACTGTTTCTAATTAGATAGTGACTATAGTCCCTATAGATACTATAGTTACTATAGGAACTATATAGAGGCTACACCTTTCAACGCTTTCACAATCCCCTCCTCATCCATGCCACAAAGGTGGTACAACTCTTTCACCGAACCGTGCTCTACGAAATGGTCGGGGATGCCCACGCGAGTGATGCGGGGAGTGAACCCGTGGTCGGCCATGTACTCAAGTACGGCGGCGCCCATGCCTCCACTCAGCACGCCATCTTCCACGGTGACGATGCGGGTGAACCCTTCGCCCACCTCACGCAGGAGGTCAGCGTCCAGTGGCTTGAGAAAGCGCATATCATAGTGTGCAACGCTTTTTCCCGTCTCTTGTTCAAAGCAGGCAATGGCTTTGGCAGCCACGTTTCCGATGGGGCCAATGGTGAGCACGGCCATCTCTTTGCCCTCCTTCAAACGGCGGCCTTTGCCCACGGGAACTTCTTCGAGCGGGCATTGCCAATCGACCTTCACGCCGCGTCCACGGGGATAGCGGATGGCGAAGGGTCCCTTGTCGGGCAACTGGGCGGTGTACATCATCCGGCGCAGTTCGTGCTCGTCCATGGGTGAAGCGATGGTGAGGTTGGGGATGGGACGCAGATAAGCCAAGTCAAAGGCGCCGTGGTGTGTAGGGCCATCCTCGCCCACCAAGCCGGCACGGTCGAGACAAAGCACTACGGGGAGTTTCAGGATGGCAACGTCGTGGATAATGTTGTCGTAGGCGCGTTGCATGAAGGATGAGTAGATGTTGCAGAAGGGCTGCATCCCATCCTTGGCCAAGCCGGCCGAGAAGGTGACGGCGTGTCCCTCGGCAATGCCCACGTCAAAAGCGCGGCCGGGCATGGCCTTCATCAGTATGTTCATCGAGCATCCGCTGGGCATGGCTGGTGTCACGCCTACGACGCGCGGATTCTCTCCGGCCAATTCGAGCAGGGTGCGTCCGAAGACGTCTTGGAAAAGGGGCGGCATTCCCTCGGTGTCAGTCACGATGCGTTCGCCCGTCTCCTTGTCAAATATGCCGGGCGCATGCCACACGGTGGCCGCCTGTTCGGCAGGTGCAAAGCCCTTGCCCTTGGTGGTGTGGATGTGGAGCAGCTTGGGGCCTTCCATATCCTTGATGGCACGCAACACCTGCACCAGATTTTTCACATTATGTCCATCCACAGGGCCGAAGTAGCGGATGTCCATACCCTCGAAGACATTCTGCTGATTGTTGAAGAGTGATTTAAGACTGTTGTTGAAGCGAAGGATGCGCTTCTTCATCTTGTCGTTCAACCATCCCCACTCCATGAACTTCTGCGAGATGCGGTAGCGCCACAGATTGTACCATTTGCTGGTGTTCAGCTCCACCAGGTATTCCTTCAATCCACCCACGCTACGGTCGATGGCCATGTTGTTGTCGTTGAGGATAATCAGCAGGTTGTTGGGCGTGGTGGAGGCGTTGTTCAGTCCCTCGAAAGCGAGGCCGCCACTCATCGAACCGTCGCCGATGACGGCCACCACACGGCGGTCTTTCTCTCCCTTTTGGGTAGCAGCCACGGCCATACCCAATGCGGCCGAAATGGAGTTGCTTGCGTGTCCGCAGATGAATGCGTCGTATTCACTCTCTTCAGGCGAGGGGAAGGGACGTATGCCGCCCAGCTTGCGATTGGTGCAGAAGGCGTCGCGACGGCCGGTCAACATCTTGTGTCCGTATGCCTGATGTCCCACATCCCACACGATGCGGTCGTAGGGGGTGTTGAAAACGTAGTGCAGAGCCACGGTGAGCTCCACCACTCCCAAACTGGAGCCGAAGTGACCGGGATTTTGCGACACTTCATCGATAATTTCTTGGCGAAGTTCGTTGCACACATCGGGCAACTGCTCGGGCTTCAAACGCTTCAAATCATCCGGCGTTTGGATGTCTTTCAACAGGTTATATGAGGTATTATCATTCATAATTGTTACAAATAATCGTGCAAATGTAGCAAAATAACCTTAATATGATTACATTTGCACTGAAATTTTTAATCATAACCATGTATAAAGGCTTTATTACCCCCGTAGAAGTGCCCCAAAGTGGGGTGGAAATCACCCACGAGTGTCCCATCATGCTCATGGGGTCGTGCTTCGCCGAAAACATAGGGAGCCGGTTGGCGGAAAACAAGTTTGTGTGCGACATAAACCCCTTCGGCGTGCTCTACAACCCATTGAGCATTGCCGAAGCCATCAAACAGGTGATGAGCGGACGAGTTTACGAGGAGGATGCGCCCGAGCTGACAGAACACGGCGGCCTGTGGCACAGCTGGATGCACCACAGTGCCTTCAGTGCCCCTTCGCGCGAAGAGTGCCTTGCACGCATCAACGGGCGGTTGGCCGGCGCTCATGCCTTCCTGCCCACCACACGGCTGATGCTGATTACCTTTGGCACGGCTTACGTCTATCGCCATCGCGAGGGGGGCATGGTGGTGGGCAATTGCCACAAGTTGCCCGAGCGCACTTTCATCCGCGAACGCCTCACACCCGACGAGATTGTGGAGGAGTACACGGCCCTCATCGGCGAGCTGGAAAAGATGAATCCCAAGGTGCACATCCTCTTCACCGTCAGCCCCATACGCCACCTGCGCGACGGCCTCCACGCCAACCAACTGAGCAAAGCCACCTTGTTGTTGGCCATCGACCGCCTGTGTCAACTGATGCCCGAGCGGTGCAGCTATTTCCCCGCCTACGAAATCATGATGGACGAGCTGCGCGACTACCGCTTCTATGCCGACGACATGATGCACCCCACCCCCCTGGCCGTGGAGCACATCTGGAGGCATTTCGCCGACGTTTTTTTTCCCCTACCTACAAAAAAGTTTTTGCAGACGTGGGAAAAAATTCGCCAAGGTCTTGCCCACCGCCCCTTCAACCCCGAAAGTGAAGAATATAAGCAATTTTTAAGTCAAATAGAGTTAAGAATTCACCAACTTAAAGAAAAATATCCGACCTTTGATGCCGAAAACGAATTATTGCTATGCCGTACACGATTAAAGAAATAGCCAAACAGATGCACGCACAGGTGCAAGGCAATGAAAACCTGACGATTAACCGCATACTGACGGACAGCCGCTCGCTCTGCTTTCCCGAAGACACTCTTTTCTTCGCCCTCAAAAGCAAGCGGGGCGACGGACACCGCTATATCCACGAACTGTATGCCCGTGGCGTACGCTCCTTTGTGGTAAGCCGGTTACCCGAAGGGGAGGAAAGCATGACGGATGCCACCTTCCTGCTGACCGAGAATCCCCAAAAGGCATTGCAACGGCTGGCCGAGATGCACCGCACGCGGTTCGACATCCCCGTCATCGGCATCACGGGAAGCAACGGAAAGACCGTGGTGAAGGAGTGGCTCTACCAATTGTTGGGCGACACGCGACGCATCACCCGCTCGCCACGCAGTTACAATTCACAGATAGGAGTGCCCCTGTCGGTGTGGATGCTGAGCGGGCAGACGGAACTTGGCATCTTCGAGGCGGGCATTTCAGAGATGGGTGAAATGGCCGCCCTGCAAAGCATCATACGCCCCACCATCGGCATACTCACCAACATCGGTGGTGCCCATCAGGAGAACTTCTACTCCTTGCAAGAGAAGTGCATGGAGAAACTGGCCCTCTTCAAGGATTGCGACGTCATCATCTACAACGGCGACAACCCGTTGATGAGCGAGTGTGTGGCCAAGTCGATGCTGACAGCCAAGGAGATTGCCTGGTCGGTGGAGGATGACGAGAAGCCGCTCTACATCCGCTCCATCAGTAAGGGCGAGACGGGCACCCACGTGCGCTACCGCTACATCGGCTTCGATGGCGAATACCGCATCCCCTACATCGACGAAGCCTCCATCGAAAACTCGCTGAATTGCCTGGCTGCCTGCCTCTACCTGATGATGACGCCCGACGAGATTGCCCGCCGTATGCCCCTGCTCGAGCCGGTGGCCATGCGCCTGGAGGTGAAGGAGGGCAAACACGGATGCACCATCATCAACGACACCTACAACAGCGACCTGGCTTCGCTGGACATCGCGCTCGACTTCATGGCCCGACGACCCGACCGAAAGGGACGACGACGCACGCTCATCCTCTCGGACATCCTGCAGACGGGACAGACGGCCAAGTTCCTCTACCGACGCGTGGCGCAACTGGTGGAAAGCCGGGGCATCGACAAGATTATCGGCGTGGGCGAAGAGATTTCGGCCTCCGAAGAGTTCTTCCCCATGGAGAAACACTTCTTCCCCTCCACCGAGTCGCTCTTGGCCTCGGAGGTGTTTGCCTCGTTGCGCGACGAGGTGATATTGGTAAAAGGGGCGCGACGCTTCCGTTTCGACACCGTGACGGAGCAACTGGAGCTGAAGGTGCACGAAACCATCCTCGAGATTGACCTCAATGCCTTGGTGGCCAACTACAACTACTATCGGAGCCTGCTACAACCGGGCACCAAAATGGTGTGCATGGTGAAGGCATCGGCCTACGGCGCCGGCTCTTACGAGATTGCCAAGACATTGCAAGACCATCAGGTGGATTACCTGGCCGTGGCCGTGGCCGACGAGGGAGTGGAGCTTCGCAAGGCGGGCATCACCTGCCCCATCATCATCATGAATCCCGAGCTGACGGCCTTCAAGACAATGTTTGACTACCGCCTTGAGCCGGAAGTCTATAGTTTCAACCTGCTGGGCGAATTGGTAAAAGCCGCCGAGAAGGAGGGAGTGACCAACTTCCCCATCCACGTGAAGGTGGACACGGGTATGCACCGCTTGGGTTTCTTGCCCGAAGAGATGCCTCTGTTGGTCGAGCGGTTGGGCGGACAATCGTCCGTAGTGCCCCGCTCGGTGTTCTCACACTTTGTGGGAAGCGATAGCGACGGATTCGACTCCTTCAGCCACCATCAGTTCGACCTCTTCAAGCAGGCGGCCGCCACGTTGCAAGCGGCTTTCCCCCACAAGATATTGCGCCACATCTGCAACTCGGCAGGCATCGAGCGCTTCCCCGAGGCACAGATGGAGATGGTGCGCCTCGGCCTCGGTCTCTACGGCGTAAGCCCCATCGATAACCACATCATGCACAACGTGAGCACACTGAAGACCACCATCCTGCAAATCCACGACGTGCCGGCCGACGACACAGTGGGCTATAGCCGCCGTGGCCTGCTCAACCGTCCTTCGCGCATCGCCGCCCTGCCCATCGGGTATGCCGACGGACTCAACCGTCGCTTGGGCAACGGACGTGCCTATTGTCTGGTGAACGGGCAGAAGGCTCCCTACGTGGGAAACATCTGCATGGATGTCTGCATGATTGATGTCACGGACATTGATTGTCACGAGGGCGACACGGCCGTCATCTTCGGCACCAAACTGCCCGTGACAGTGCTGAGCGACACCCTGGAGACCATCCCCTACGAAATACTCACCAGCGTGAGCAACCGGGTGAAGCGCATCTATTTCCAAGACTGATGAAGGCACTGCTTCTCCTCATTCTGCTCCTTCTCCCCCTGCTGACTCCGGCTCAGGTGGCCGACACATTACGGGTCATGTGGTATAATGTGGAAAATCTGTTTGATTGTCAGGACGACCCTCAGAAGGCCGACGAAGAGTTTCTTCCCGAGGGGACACACCGATGGACGCCCTACCGATATTGGCAGAAGCAACGGGCCGTGGCGCGAGTGATTGCCGCCGTGGGCGACCAGCGCTTGCCCGATATTATTGGGTTGTGCGAAGTAGAAGGAGACTCCGTCCTGACCGACCTCACCCGTCGTTCGCCCCTCCGCACGGCGGGCTACCGATACATCGTCACCCATTCGCCCGACGAACGGGGGATAGACGTGGCGCTGCTCTATCTGCCCGGGCGCTTCCGTCCACTCTCCCAACGAAGCATCTCCATCCACGGAGGCGATCGGCCTACGCGCGACATCCTGCATGTCCAAGGGTTGGTTTCACCCACTGACACCCTCGAACTCTTCCTTTGCCACTTCCCTTCGCGTCGCGGAGGCGAACGGCAGAGCCGCCCCTTCCGCCTACTAGCCGCACAGACGTTGCGCCACGCCATCGACTCGGTGTGTCAAGCCAATCCACAATCCAATGTGGTGATAATGGGCGACTTCAACGACAACCTCATCGACACCCGCGTAGCTCAGGAGCTGGGTGTTGTGCCCTCATCCCAGGTTTCGTCCTACCCCACCCTTGGCCTCATCTCCCTGATGGCCGACAAGCAACCGGGCACCTATGCCTATCAGGGGCGGTGGGAGATCATCGACCACATCCTCGTCTCCCCCTCCCTGCTGAAAGCGGAAGGGAGGTTCAGCACACACCCATCCTTGGCACGCATCGCCGCCCTACCTTTCCTGCTCACCACGGATGAGAAGTACGGCATCCACGTCCCCCATCGCACCTACATGGGGCCACGACACTTGGGCGGATTCAGTGATCACTTGCCTATTGTTGTGGATTTTATAAAACATTTCTAGAAAATCAGCTCCGACGTATAGACCAACAGGGCGTAGCGGGCCAGTTTGCCGAGAGTCATGTAGAGGAATACCAGCCAACCGTTGGCACGCATCATGCCAAGCACGATGGCAAAGGCTTCGCCCAAGGCGGGGAGAAAACAGAAGAAGGCCATCCAGGCACCACGTCCACGGACATAGCGCTCGGCACGAGCCAGTTGCTCGGGCTTGACGTGGAAAAGGCGCTCGACCCACCGCATGTTGCCCAACAGGCCCACCCAGTAGCAGGTCATGCTTCCCAACGTGTTGCCCAACGTGCCCACCAGCATCGTGGCCAATGGCTCCAGCCCCACTTTGATGAGGCCGAACATTACCAGCTCGGAACTGAACGGCACAACGGAGCCGGAAAGGAAAGCAGCTATGAACATGCCCACATAGCCGTATTGAAGCAAAATATCTACCAACGCATCCATACGCAACTATACACTGACAACATGACCAACCACACTAACACGCCAAGGAAGCAAATGTTGCTGGCACGGGTGCGGGTGAACGAAAACAGGTGACCGGCCAACAATCCGACACTGGCAAACAACAGGGGAGACAACAGTTTGCCGACCGAAGGGGCCACAATCCACAACAACGCCACCAAGAAGGTCCACCAGAGCAGAAAGGCCAGAAACAGACGGGTGCGAATCTTGTAGCGCCCATAGCGATAGAGGACAAATCCCAAAGAACCCGCCGACAACAACAACGAACTGCCCCAAAGCACCCACGCCAAGAAGGGCACATGGGTATAACCGGAGAAGAAGGGAGGAAGAAACGTGGAGAAAAAGGTGGCAAACAACTCCATCCTGTCGGCACAGAAGGCGAAGACAAACAACACCCAATAGGGCCACAGAAGCCCCATCAGTCCTGCCAGAAAGGAGCGGACAGAGAGGGATTGGAAAAACCAGGCGGACACGTAGAGCAACGGGACGAGCAACAACACAGGGGGACAAAGCAGGCTACCCAACCCCACAAAGGCGGAAAGGCCGAAGAGCGCCCCTACGCCATGGCGCTGCTGATACCCGTCGAACAGGTTGCCGACGGTGGCCAACAGGAAGCAAAGCAACAAGTTGGCCTCCACACAATGGCTCACCCAAGGAGCCGCCACCCACATCAGCAGGAAAAAGAGGCCATGAAGCATCGTGCGACGCCCCACCAGGGAGTAGGCACTGTTCAGCTCGGCCATCATGTAGAGGGCTATCAGACACAACAACATGTTGGCCCCCTCCACCGCCCACATCGGAGCAGCGAGCGTGCCCCACCAGCCACTGAGCACGACGTCGGCATCCAACGGCCACTCTACCCCCAGACACCAAAGCAACAAAGCAAAGACGGCCATCACGGGGAAGGTCGTCTTTGCTTTTATGATGCGTTGTTGGAGATGTTGCGACATATTACAAATCCGCTCCGATATCCGAACGGAAATATTTCTTCTCGAACTGAATCTTCTTGGCTCCCTCGAACGAGAGTTTCAGCGCCTCGGCCTTGTCGGCACCATAGGAGCTGACGGCAATCACACGACCTCCGGACGTCACCACCTGCCCGTCCTTCATGGCCGTACCGGCATGGAAGACAATGCTCTCGGGGTTCACCTCATTGATGCCCGTGATGGCATAGCCCTTGTCGTAAGCCTCGGGATAGCCGCCCGAAACGAGCATCACACACACGGCCGAGCGGGGGTCAAACTCCAGTGTCTTTTCGTTCAGGTTGCCCTCGGCCACGCCTTCGAACAGTTCCACCAAGTCGCTCTTGATACGCAGCATCACGCTCTCGGTCTCGGGGTCGCCCATGCGGACGTTGTATTCGATCACCATCGGCTCGCCCTTCACGTTGATGAGTCCGAAGAAGATGAAGCCCTTGTAGACGATGCCTTCCTCGGCTAGACCTTCCACGGTGGGACGGATGATGCGCTCCTCCACCTTCTGCATCCACTCCTTGGTGGCAAACGGAACGGGAGTGACCGAACCCATACCGCCGGTGTTCAGCCCTGTGTCGCCCTCGCCGATGCGCTTGTAGTCCTTGGCTTCGGGCAGAATCTTGTAGTTCTTGCCATCGGTGAGCACAAACACCGAGCACTCGATACCGCTCAAAAACTCCTCGATGACCACCGTTGAAGAGGCGTTGCCGAACATACCGCCCAGCATCTCCTTCAGCTCCTTCTTAGCATCTTCCAAAGTGTTCAGGATGAGCACACCCTTTCCGGCGCAGAGACCGTCGGCCTTCAACACGTAAGGTGCCTGCAGGGTCTCCAGATAAGCCAATCCCTCTTCCAGCTGCTCGCCCGTAAAACTGCGATAACCGGCCGTGGGGATGCCGTGGCGTTGCATGAATCCCTTGGCAAACTCCTTGCTTCCCTCCAATACAGCTCCGGCCTTTGAGGGACCGATAACGGGGACAGCCTTCAGCGCCTCGTCCTGCTGGAAGTAGTCGTAGATGCCCTTCACCAACGGGTCTTCGGGACCAACCACCACCATGTCGATGCCATTCTCCAACACAAACCGGCGGATGCCATCGAAGTCATCACCCTTGATGGCCACATTCTCGGCCACATTACTCGTGCCGGCATTACCCGGAGCCACATACAGTTTCTCAATCTTCGGGCTTTGGGCTATCTTCCAAGCCAAGGCGTGTTCGCGTCCGCCACTGCCCAACAATAACAGTTTCATATCTATTCCTTATACCTTATTATATTCCTCGTTTCACAAAACGGGGACAAAGATAGTGCAAGCTGAGCGGAATACAAAATAAAAACTCTTTTTTATTTTTATTCCCGAAGCGAAGCCTATCTTGGGCATAGCCAAAGATAGTGCAAACCGAGCGGAATACAAAACAAATCCTTTTGTTTATTGGTGTCCGATTATAAATTCCGTTGGTTTATTACCCTATGAATTCATGCCGTCTCTGTCATTCTGAACGGAGTGAAGAATCTGATAACGTATGCTTTAAATTGTCTTGCTAACGCACACAGATTCTTCGCTACGCTCAGAATGACAAGAGACCGTCTGAAATGAATGACAAGAGACCGTCAGAAAGCATAAGAAGCACAAGTGTTTACCGGGTACCTATATTTCCCTATTTCCCACTACCCGACTTCTTGCCAAACACCCTGAACCGTATCTGGCCCTTCACCGTCAGCTGGTGGTCAAAGTTGTGGCGGAAAGGCTTCTCCCAAGCACGGCGGACGCCATACTCCACACCCATGGAGAAGTTGGTAATAAAGCGGAAATGAGCCTTCACCTTCAATCCGGCCGACCAGTGGCGGAAGGTAAAGTCCTCGTCCCACGGAGCTGGGATTTCGGGGGCGGGTTCAGGAATATAGTCGAATCCCTCTTCGGGCGAATATACGTAAGGATCGTGTTCATCCACCCAATGGCTCCACCGCTTCCACGCCACAGTGGGTCCGGCACTCAGCGTCAGGCGTTTGATGTTCCACGAGTGCAGGAGGTCAATCTGATGGACAACGCTGCTCTCCCCCGTACTGCCTCCACATCCGATGGCATCGACCGAGCCACTGACCGACCACCCTAACGACACCATGCGGTTGTCGCGGTAGGCATACTCGAACCCCACGCCCAATCCCGTAAAGAAAGTGGCTCCGCCCGTTTCCGCATGGGTGTCCGCCTGTGGCACATACGTCCAGTGGCGGGTGTAGGTGTTTCCGAACAACAGGAGATTGACGTTCCCCCTGTAGATGTTGTAGTCCGCCGGAGCTTTCTCCTTCACCGGCTTCTCCTGCTTCGTCGTGTCCGGCTGGTAGTGCATGTACTTCTCCTTGTTCTTCGACAGGAACCACAGGGCCGGCCGGTTGCGGTTGCGCATGGCGCGTTCCTTCACGGTCAATTGCGCACTGGCAGGGGTCGGGAGCAGACAGAGCAGCCCCACAACCAGGCAGAGGCCACCCATAAAAAGTTTCGGCAGATTGTTCTTCGCAGGTTTCATGGCAGTGTCGTCTTTATTTGTCAAATCAGTTCGCCGCAAATGTAGTGAATAATCTCTTGTCTGCAAAACATTTACATAAGAATCCCCGTAATTTAACATTTCCCCCTCACTTTCCTGCACTTTTATTTGGTCATCACGCAACCTTTGCTTACCTTTGCCGCAACTTAGTGATTCACCATAAGGCTTATGAACGTTATTCGTAAGGCTTATAGACATCGTTCATAAGGCTTATGCATTTTATCCATAAGGCTTATGGTGAATACTGGGGAGGTGGGATTATCTTATAAAGAAGATTGGAATAGCAGATAAAGACGTATGTTTTACAAGAAAAGTTACTCCGTGATAAACGGACAGAAAAAGTGGTTTCCACGGGCTTGCGTGGTGGGAAAGACGGTGAACACGCAACGGTTGGCCAACGAAATCAGGAAGTATTGCACCGCTTCGCCGGCTGACGTGCACGCCGTGATAAGGGCACTGCCCGAGGTGATGAAGTTCTTTATGGACAATGGGCACAGCATCCATCTGGACGGATTGGGGAGCTTCCGCTACAAATTCAGTTGCGCAGGCAATGGGGTGGACACGGCCGAGGAGGTGACGCCCGAGCAGATTGTCTCCGTGCGCGTCCAGTTCATCCCCGAATGCCAGCGCACCGTGGGCGGAAAGATGGAGCGTCCGCTTGTGCAAGCATCGGAGTTCATCGAGATTGCGAGGAAAGATGAGGAAGTTTCGAAATAGCCCTAGCCATCCACCTATGATAGAGACGACACGCCTCCGTGCGACGGAGACACCCGAATACCGCTTTGTGGAAGAGCTGATGGCCGAGGCTTTTCCACGGGAAGAGCGCCGCGACGAGGCCGACCTGCGCGCCATCACGAGGGACGAGGCACGCTTCCACAACCTTGTGATAACCGACGAGGGCGCACCCGTCGGGCTGATAACCTGTTGGGAGCTGGGGCGATTCTGCTACATCGAGCACTTTGCCATCCTGCCCACGATGCGCAACAGGGGATATGGCCGGCGGGTGATGGAGCTGATGCAGGGGCGGCTCAACCTCCCCATCGTGTTGGAGGCCGAGCCGCCCGTGGAGGAGGTTGCCCGCCGGCGCATCGCCTTCTACCAGCGCCTGGGCTTCACGCTCTGGCAAAGCCCCTACCTGCAACCGCCCTACCGGGCCACAGACGACTTTCTGCCCCTCTGCCTCATGGCCTGCGGGGCGCTGGACGAGGCAGCCGACTTCACCCACGTGAGGGAGACCATCCACCGCGTGGTGTATGGGCATGAGGCGACGATTCAACATTAAACAATTCTTAAAATTCCATCGTATTAGTTGTTTCTGTCGGACAAATCGCTTTAATTTGCATCGGTTTAACACGCAAATATGTTATAAGCAAATTCTATAAAACGACAGATTATGGTAAAACTGACTGCAAAAGAGGAAGAAGTGATGGAGCACATCTGGCAACTGGGCGAATGTGCTCCCAAGGAGGTGCACCAGCTCTATCCCGAGCCGCGCCCGCTCATCAACGGCATCCAGAATGCCTTCCAATCGCTGGAGCGCAAGGGGTACTTGACGCATCGCCAACAGGGACGGGGCTATATCTACCGCCCCATCGTGGAAAAACAGGAGTATGGGCGCGGCAAGCTGGGAGCGTTCGTCGACAAGTATTTCGACGGTTCGTGCCTGAGTGTCGTCTCCCAATTCGTCAACGAAGAGCGGCTTACCGAGACGGAGCTGATGCAGTTTCTGGCCGACTTGATGAAAAGGAGGTAGTGGCCTATGACCGCATTTCTCATCTACATCGCCAAGGCGGCCATTGCCCTGACGCTGCTCTACTCGCTCTACGGCATTTGCCTGCGACGCGAGTCGTTCCATTCACTCAACCGGGCGGTGCTGATGCTCATTTTGGTGGCATCGGTGGCGCTTCCTTTCATCCGTGTTGAGAGTTCCTTCCCCACCCTGTTCGGATGGATGACCGGCTCTTCTACAAGGGTGGAGATTACCGATGTCAGAGCCATACCCATGACGGACGACGTGGCCGACGCGGCTCCTGCCGACATGGCTCAAGCTTCCATGCCCGTCATCGGTTGGGCTGAGGTGTTGTTCACCTTATATATAATAGGTGTAGTGTTTTTCGCTTTGCGCTATCTGCTGGCTATCCTACGCACGGTGCGCACCATCCGTCAGGCAAGCCCCGCCAGCGTGGAGGGAGGGGGTAATGAACGCATTCTGATGAACCGCGACTTGGGAAGCTCGTGCAGCTGGTTGCACTGGGTATTGTTGGCTCCTGCCGACGTGGACAACCCGAGCATCCTCACCCACGAACGGGCACACATCCGCCTCGGACACTCCTACGACAAGGTGGTGTGCGAGGTCGTGGTGCGCCTCCTTTGGTTTGTCCCCTTCGGATGGATGTTGCGCGAAGACCTCTCGGACATCCATGAGTACGAGGCCGACCGCGCGGTGTTGGATGCGGGATTCGACGTCAGGGAGTACTGCCTGCTGCTTATCCATCGCGCCACACATCCCAACATGATGCCCGTGGTGAATGCCTTCAACGAGAGCAAGACCAAGCAGCGCATGGCCCGCATGTTCCAACCCAAGTCCTCGAGCCGCTCGGCACTGAAGGCCCTCTACCTGCTTCCCCTCGCAACAGTGGCCATCGTGGCTACGGCAGAGCCAAAGCAAGAGAAGGAACCCAAAGTTGCACCATCACCCGTCCACTTCATAAAGGGAAAGGCGGTGGCGAATGAGGCACAACCACTTATCGTTGTGAACGGGAAGGTAATAGATATCGCCAAGCTTGATTGGACAGATGCGACAGACACTGATTTGGCCGAAGCCCTCCACATCAACCCCGAAGATATTGAAAGCATCACCGTGTTGAAAGGAGCGACAGGCAAAGCCATCTGGGGCGAGCGGGGAGCCAACGGCGTGATACAGATTGAAACGAAGCTTCCGGTGGACGACGAAGACCCTGCCCACGAGGTGTTCATCGTTGCCGAAGAGCCGGCCGAGTTTGTTGGAGGAAGCGAAGCCCTGATGCAGTATCTCAGTCGCAACACCCGCTATCCGTCGATAGCTATCGAACATGGTGTGCAGGGCACAGTACACGTCGAGTTCATCGTGCAGAAGGATGGCGAGATTACCAACGTGAAGGCTACCCTGTTGGAAAACCCTGACCAAAAGGGTGATGTCACCGTTACTGCCTATGCAACGGAGAAAAGGACTCCACATATAGAGAGCATCACCCAAGCTAAAGAAGTGCTGAAAGCCTCGGCCGTAGCCATGGTTCGCAACATGCCCGACTGGAAACCGGCCCGCCAACGCGGCCAACCTGTGCGCATGAAGATGTCGTTGCCCATCACCTACCGGTTGCAATAATTCTACTCTCATTTACTGACTAAAAACAAGCGGATGCAAGCCTCGAAACGGTTTGTACGGCCCTTGCTATACCCATTAAAGACGTATGAAACGATTTACCTACATCCTATTATTCCTGACGCTGACCATCGGAGCCTCGGCGCAGACAACGGTGAGCGGACGGGTGACCAATCTGCAAAGCCGTCCCGTGAGCGATGTCATTGTGAAACTGACTCTGAAGGGGCGCATACTCACCTTTGGGACAACCGACACAAAGGGGAACTATTCGCTCCGCGTGGAAGAGGTGAAGGAGGGCACCATCCTCTCCTTTGCCCACATCAGTTACGAGGCCGAGGAGGTGGCACTGAAACCGACCGAGCGGAAAGAGATTGTCGAAAACATGGTGTTGGTGCAGAAGAGCATCAGCCTGAAGGAGGTGAAGGTGCGGGCCAATCCCCTGTTGCTGAAGGGCGACACGCTGAGCTACAACTTGGCTTCGTTCTTGGGAAAGGGCGACGTGACGTTGGAGGACGGACTGAAACGCTTGCCGGGTGTGGAGGTATCCAAAAGCGGAGCCATCTCCTACATGGGCAAAGGCATTTCGGCCTTCAACATCGAGGGACTGAATATGTTGGATGGCAAATACAACCTGGCCACCCGCAACATGGGAGCCGACATGGTGACCAAGGTGGAGGTAGTGCGCAACTATCATGCCCGCAAGATGGACGAAGACAAACCCAGCGACGCCGTGGCACTGAACATCAGACTGGCCAAGAAGGCAAAGTTCAAGCCCTTCGGACAGGAGGAAGCGGGAGTAGGACACATGCAGGACGGGCGTGACGAATGGCTCGGTCTATTAGGACTGACGGGCATGATGTTCACCGACAACTTCCAAACCATCTGTTCGGCCAAAGCGGGCAACTACAAGGAGTATGGCGCGGGCGACATGACTTACCACTTCGGTGGGGGCGGTCTCTCCACCCATGCCACATCGTTGTTCGGCGGTTTTGGTGGCGGCCGTCCGCCACAAGGCGAATCAGAATACCGCCATAGCGGCATGGGCACACTCAATGCCATACTGAAATTGGACAGCACCCGCACCCTGCGCATGAATGCCGACTACACCTACCGACGAAGCACAAACGACATGGCTACCGTCAGCACCTATCTGTCCGAGAGCGGAGAGCGCATCACCGTGAACGAACAGACCTCACCTCTGTCCGCACAACACCAGCCACGCTTCTCCGTCAACTACTTGGAAAACGGACGTCAACGCTACACCAACGAGACCTTCACGCTGAAGGCCCGATTTGAGCGCAACGAAGGAGACATGCGCTACAACGCCGAACAGGCTGCCCAACGCCGGCGGGCCACCTCCATAGAGGCCGACAACGCTCTCCGCCTATCACGCATGTGGGGCAAGCATCGCTATTCGCTCAATTCAAACATCAACTTCCAGCGCACTCCCACCCTGCGCCTGTCGTTCGGCAACCAAGGAGTAAAGTATGGACAGACGGCACAATCCACCTCGCTCACAACACACCACAGCACCTCGTTCGACATCCGCCTGGGCAAGAAATTCACACTGAACCTGCCCGTCAGCCTACAGGCCGATTACCATTTCGTAGAGACAGTGCGCACACCCGACGATGACCGCAACCGACTGGACGGGTGGACACTCATCCCCTCGTTCAATCCGGGTTTTGAATGGCGGAGCAGCGACCGCCGTTTCTATGCCGGCATGGGTGTGCCCGTGTCGTTGCGGATGTTGGACTACGGAACCACCACACTGAGCAAGCTCTACCTCAATCCGCGCCTCAACCTCAACTACACCTTCTCGGCCAACAGCAAGTTGTCGGCCTCAACGAACATCAGTCACGGCACAGGCGACATGCTGGACCTGCTGACGGCTCCCATGCAGACCGACTACCGCACTACGCGGGTGGCATCGGGCATCATCGGCGAGTCGCGCAACTGGAGTTCGTCCATCGACTGGAAGTGGCAAGTACCGCTCAGTTACTTCACGTTCGACATCGGTGCCAACTATAGCAAGGGTAAGCGAAACACCCTCTACTCACAATCCATTGACGGAGTAGATATCAACACACAATCGCTTCTGCGCGACACCTACACGCGCCGTACCTCGTTCAACCTCTCCAGCACAAAGAGCATCCCCGCCCTCTTTGCCAAATTCGGCATTCAGGGAAACTACTCGTTCAGCGATAGCGAACAGGCGGTAGGAAGCGAAGTCATCGCTACCGACAACCAAAGCTACAGCGTGCGGGGAAGCCTCTCCGTCACACCCATCCAATGGTTGGAGGTGGGCTATCACATCAACTACAGTTGGTCACGTTCGTCGTATGGCGACACCCGCAATACGACCACTTCGCTCAGCCACAACGGCAGCATACACCTCTTTCCTATCCCTCAGCTCGACCTCTCGGCCAGTTACGACTATGTGCGCCGCCAGCTCACTGCCGACCGCTACAAGCACATGTCGCTTTTCAACGCCTCGGCGCAATACAAGTTCAAGCGGGCGGTACTCCGTCTGGAATTGGACAACCTGCTGAACCAACGGTCGTACTCCTACACCCTCTTCGACGGTATCAACACCTACAGCTACGACTACGGCCTTTGTGGTCGCACGGCATTGCTGAAACTTACATTTTCTTTATAAACCACATTAAAACAGAAAACATGAAAAAGATTCTATTGACCACCGCTCTCGCACTGACGGTGTCAGCGCAGGCACAGAATGACACAATCGGAGTGTCTAAGTTCACCGCCGTCTATCTCTATGAGTGCAAAACCACCAATGCCGCCGGCACACCCATTACCGATTCGCTGATGATAGCCGTTCAGTCGGCAAACGGAGTGACCAAAAGTTTCCCCTATTATTCCTATAACAAGCAGACAAAGAAGAGCTACGACAACTACCACATTTACAAAGCAGCACAGATGCACATGGGCGATGTCTTCATAAATTATCCCACAGGTCGCATCACCGTACAGGAAGAGCTCTATCCCAACCGCTACCAAACAGACGAGTCGTTGAAACTCCCTAAATGGAACTTGAGCGAACAGCAGGATTCAATCTTCGGATATTTCTGCCATACGGCCGAAACCCGTTTCCGAGGGAAAGTGTGGCAAGCCTATTATACAGAAGAAGTTCCGGCAAGCATCGGACCGTGGAAATTAGGCGGACTACCGGGCATGATTATCAAGGTGCAGGACAAAGAAGGCATACACACCTTCACCCTCTGCGGCCTGCTCAATGAAGAACAGCCCCTAATATTCACTGAATACATCACTTGGATAGTGCCGGAGAACGGAATGAACTTTGTGAAGCAACGAGTGGATTACCACAAGATGACAGCCGAAAAGTTTCTGAAATACAAGAAGAAAACACTTGGTAATCCGCGCTATGTGCAAGACCCTGCGTATTACGCTCCAGACGCAATGGAAGCATTCGGGTATAAGGAATACCGCAACAGCCGCATCTCCGACCAACAGATTACCAGCGTTGCAGGAGTTATCATTCTATCTGAAGCCCATGTCTATCAACCATTGGAACAATAAAAACTATTCGCAAAACATTTGACGAAGCACAATTTGCAATTCGGTTTGCTCATCGGTCGAAAGAGTGGCAATTCGTCTCTTCAGACGACTTTTGTCAACTGTCCTTATTTGGTCAGTAACAATTTCGCCCTCCCGTCCTTCTATTTGACAAGCAACCCGATAAGGATAACCATGAATGGACGAAGTAATAGGAATAACAATGACCGTCGCAAGGTATTGATTCAATTCCTTGGGACTCACTACGACACAAGGACGTATTTTCTGCATTTCGGCTCCAACCGTAGGATTGAGATTAACCCAATAGACATCAAACTGGTTTACCATGACCAATCCTCCACCTTGTCGTCTTCAAATACATCTGCGTCCAACAACCGGTCGTTTCCCGCTTTGTGCGCTTCGCATGCTGCTGCCGACCATCCTTGTCGGACATCCTTCTTGGATGCCGGCACTTCGGTGAAAATCATTTTGCGGATGTCGCGCAAAGCCAAAAGAGCTTTCTTCATGGCCACTTCACTTTCAAAGATAGGATTGAGTTCACGGAGTAACTCCGCGCGTAACTGCATTGTTGTCATATCTTGCTAAGATTTGGATTAACACTGCAAAGGTATAAAAATAAATCAAGAATTGTATGTAATGATAAAAATAATTATGAAAATGAAACTTTTAATTACTTTATTCACTCTCACACTGACCATGTCAGCGCAGGCACAAACAAAAGATTCTATCGACACGGCGCAATTTGCCGCAATTTATGACTACACTGTCCGGACACAAGACGATGAAGGAAAGGATGTGTGCGACTCCATACAAGTGGCCGTGCAGGTGGGACAACGGGTGACAAAGTCCATGCCAAGGAGCCATTATCAGGCAGGAGAAGACAAAGACGCAGGAATCACGGAGTATCGGAAGTTGATGGAGGTACAGCATCGCGAAACCTTGACGCACATGCCCACCGTGTGGACAAACCATCCCGAAGGAGAGACCACCGTGCGCGAAATGGTATTCCCCCGAGAGTTCGAAGGACACGAACCTACGCCCTCCTTGGATTGGACGCTTACGGACGACACACTGACCATCAACGGTTACCTCTGTTCGCGGGCAGAAGTCACCTTCCGAGGCATCCGTTGGACGGCCTGGTACACCCAAGAAGTCCCTTCGTCCGTAGGCCCATGGCGTTTGCGCGGATTGCCAGGTATTATCGTCAAGGCAACGGGCAATGCCCACACATTCACCCTGACGGAACTGCGCGACGAGACCTCGGCCATCACCTATGCGACCAACATCAAAATAGAGCGGATGAAATACCCCAAACTGTTGAAATACCGCAACCAAGTGTTCGGAAGCAAACAGTATCCCAAGAATCCCCATCACCATCTCCCCACAAACACCGACATGGGCATCGAACAGGTGACTGCCATAAAGAACGAGAGTGGCGACGGTGGCTACATCCTTGTCAACGGCGGTTTCCACATGTTGCAGAAGGCTCACGTCCACCAACCGTTGGAAAAGGAGTGAAGAATACTATTCCTTTCACAAAAAGAATGCCATTCCTACTGCGGTAAGAATGGCATTCTTCTAACCCCCTTTATCACTTCAAATAATCCTCGAAGTAGCGGGTGATGTGTTCATGGAGATGCACACGGTCGCGCCCCATCATGTTGTGCCCGTGGCCGGGATAGATGAAGAGGTCGGGATGCGTCCCCTTGTCGATGCAGGCTTTCAGGAAGGAGTAGGTCATCTGGGGGACACAGACGGGATCGTTGCCGCCATGGATGACGAGCAGGCGGCCCTGCAGGTTGCCGGCCTTCTCCAGGAGGCTGCTGTTCTTATATCCCTCGGGGTTGCTTTGGGGGGTGTCCATGTAGCGCTCGCCGTACATCACTTCGTAGTATTTCCAATCGGTGACGGGGCCACCGGCCACACCCACCTTGAACACGTCGGGATAGGTGAGCATCAGGTTGGTGGTCATGAATCCGCCATAACTCCAGCCGTGTACACCGAGACGGTCAATGTCCACGTAGGGCAGACTCTTGAGGAAATCGACTCCCTTCAACTGGTCTTTCATCTCCTCCACGCCCAACTGGCGGAAGGTGCAGTTCTCGAACGCCAAGCCACGGTTGCTGCTTCCGCGATTATCAACGGTGAACACCACGTAACCCTGTTGGGCCATGTAGATGTCCCATCCGCGCACGTCGTAGTTCCACGAGTTGTGAATCATCTGCGCATGGGGGCCGCCATAGACGTAGATGACGGCGGGATAGGTCTTCGACGGGTCGAAATCGACGGGCTTCACCAAGCGGTAGTAGAGGTCGGTCACCCCATCGGCGGCTTTCAGGGTGCCTACGCTTATCTCAGGGGCATTGAAGCCCTCCCAAGGATTGGGGGCATCGAGCAACGTATGAGCAACTTTTCCCGTTTTCACCGACACCAATTCGATGCGGCGCGGAGTGGTGGGGGCGGAATAGCGGTCGATCATCCAGTCGGACGAGGCGGAGAGCTGCACGGAGTGTACGCCCTCACTGTTGCCTAAGGGACGGCGCTTTCCGCTCTTTACATTGACAGCATATAGGTTGGTCTGCAAGGGGGAGACTTCGGTGGTGGCCACGATGACCTCCTTGCGCCCTTCGTGGAAGCCCACGAGCTGTTGCACGAGCCATTCGCCCTTTGTCAACTGAGCCAGTTCCTTCCCCTCCACATCGTATAGATACAGGTGGTTGAATCCGTCCTTCTGACTATGGTAAATGAACTTCGTGTCGTCCCAAGGGAGGAAGGTAATGGGGTGCTGCGGCTCCACATACTTCTCGTGCGCCTCGGTAATGAGCACAGCATCCTTCTCGCCCGTCAAGGCATTGTAGCGCACCAGTTCGGCACGATTCTGTTCGCGCGGATGCTCCATCATATAGATGTAGTCTCCACAAGGACTCCAAGCAATGTTGGAGAAGTAGCGGTCAGTGGGGTCACCGGCTTGCAAGTAGATGGTCTTGCCCGTGGCGACGTCATAGACACCCACCGTCACCTTGTGGCTGGCCGTGCCGGCCATGGGGTATTTGTCGGGCTGATATTCGGCCGTGCGTGCCTCGGTGTCGACTTGCGGATAGTCGCTCACCATCGTCTCGTCCATGCGGTAGAAGGCAAGGCGCTGGCCATCGGGGCTCCAGAAGGTTCCCTTCTCGATGCCGAACTCATTGCGGTGTACGGCTTGTCCGCACTTGATGCCCGCTGGTTCGTCGGTCACCTGCACACGTTGGCCATCGGCCGTGGTTACCCACAGGTTGTTATCAACGGTGTAGGCCATGTGGCGCGAGCGTTTGTGCCAATCCTTGTCGGAGGCCTTTGCATCGACGGGTAAGCTCCACACCACGTCACCCGTCAACCAATTAAGCAGGATGTATTCGCGATTTGCCTGAAGCAGTGCCAATGGCTCATCGGCATAGGGGAAGGAGAGGCTCTGCAACGTATGCACAGGCTTCTTATCTGCCGCCTCGAGCCACTTGTTCACTTGGTCGAGGGTGAACAGCACCGTGGCCGGCTTACGGCTTCGGGGGGAGTGCACGGTGAGCGTGTCCACGTCCAACTTCACACACTGGTCGCCCCACCAGGTGTACCATGCATTTTCAGGGGTACACTGGCGGTAGGTCTCGCCTCCAGGAATGAGGTCGTGCAGGGTGAAAGGTTTCTTTTCTTGTGCCATAGTGGTAAAAACAACAACCAATGCTGCAAGAGCTAAAATACTTTTCTTCATGATTATTTCATTTATCGAATAGGGTATACCATTTATTTTTCAGACGCGGATGACGCAGATGACGCGGATATTTTATAAGAAAAAATCTGCGTCATCCACGTTATCTGCGTCTGAAAGTTCATTATTCAGGCTACTCTTCCGTCTTCTTCGGTTCAAAACTCATGGCTTGAATGCCACTGAGACGCTTGCGTTCGCCACGGAGTTCGCGCTCTTCGTCGGTCTGTCGCCAGGTGCCGAAGCGGCGTTCCTGCTTCTGGTCGCGCTCCTCGCGACGAGGCTTGAAGCCACCATCCTTGCGGTTGCGGTCGAACTTGCGGTCACCATCGAACTTACGGTCGTCGCGACGCGGACGGTCGTCGAACTTGCGCTCGCGACGGTCATCAGACTTGCGTGCGCGGTCGGTATCCTTCTTGAACCGGCGGTCGCCATCACGTTTGCCATGACGGTCTTCACGCTCTTTCCGCTCCTCAAAGCGGCGTTGGCGACGCTCCTCGTAACGGCCCGTGCCGGCACGGCGTTCGTCACGCTCACGACGCTCCTTGCGCTCGGCCAACTCCTCACCCTCGCGACGGAAGTCGTTGTAGCGTCCACTGAAGAGCTGGTATTTGCGAAACTCGCACGCCAAGGCTCCGTTGAACACGGGTATCTTCACCGAGGGCTTCAGACCTATCTTGTCGAAGCACTCCTCGCGATAGCTCAATATCCAGGCATCGCCCTCCTTGAAGACGTTCTTCAGGCGGTTGCCAATCATGGCGTAGAGGCCCAGCAGGTCGTCGGCCGAGATGCGCTCGCCATAAGGCGGATTGCTGACGATAATGGCCTTCTCTTCGGGTGTCTGGAAGTCGGCAAAGTCCTGCAACTTCAGCTCTATCTCGCCAGTCAATCCGGCGGCACGCACATTGCGCGTGGCCACTTCGATGGCTTGCCGGTTATTGTCGTAGCCATATATCTTGTGGGCAAACTCGCGCTCGGCCGAGTCGTCGTTATAGACGTGGTCGAAGAGGGCTTGGTCGAAGTCGTTCCACTTCTCGAAGGCGTACTCCTTGCGGAAGACACCCGGTGCAATGTTGCGGGCAATGAGGGCGGCCTCGATGGGCAATGTGCCCGAGCCGCACATGGGATCGATGAAATCGCACTCGCCCTGCCAACCGGTCATCAGTATCATACCCGCGGCCAACACTTCGTTGAGCGGAGCCTCCATCGTCTCCTGACGGTAGCCACGGCGATGAAGCGACTCACCCGATGAGTCGAGCGAAAGGGTACACTTTTCCTGCGCCACGTGGATGTTGAGCGAGAGGTCGGGGTTGTTCAACCGCACGTTGGGACGCTCGCCCGTCTTCTCGCGGAAGTAGTCGGCAATGGCGTCCTTCACCTTGTAAGCCACAAACTTCGAGTGGCGGAACTCATCGCTGAACACCACCGCATCCACGGCAAAGGTTTTGTCATTCGTCAGATACTGCTCCCACTCGATGGCCTTCACGGCATCGTACACCTCGTCGGCCGACTGGGCCTTGAAGTGCTTGATAGGTTTCAAGATGCGCAACGCCGTGCGCAAACTGAAGTTGGCGCGGTACATCATCTCCTTGTCGCCGGTGAATGAGACCATCCGTCGGCCAATCTCTACATTGTTTGCTCCCAGTGCGGTGAGCTCTTTTGCCAACACCTCTTCCAGTCCTTGGAAGGTTTTGGCGATGAGTTCAAATTCCATATATCTTTCTTTTAATACTTATCTTTTTATTAGGAGTGAAACTTTCTCTTTCAAGGAGTGTAGGAGAGAAGGAGTGAAGCTTCGCTTAGGAGTGTAGACAATAGTATTGGCTTATCTCCCTCTATCTCCTTTTCTTATCACTCCTCTACTCCTACCTCCTACACTCCTTTACTTTACTATCTTCATCCTCTCCTCTGCACAATCCGCTCACCGGCCGGCACATCCTCGGTCACCCAAATGTTGCCACCCACCGTGGCGCCACGTCCGATGGTGATGCGCCCGAGAATGGTGGCGTTGCTATAAACGATGACATCGTCCTCCAGTATCGGGTGGCGGGGGATTCCCTTGATGGGGTTTCCATCCTCGTCGAGGGGGAAGCTCTTGGCACCGAGGGTCACTCCCTGATAGAGCTTCACGTTGTTGCCGATGATGCAGGTTTCGCCAATCACCACACCCGTGCCATGGTCGATGGTGAAGTGGTGGCCGATGGAGGCTCCTGGGTGGATATCGATACCCGTCTCGCTATGCGCCATCTCGGTGATGATGCGGGGGATGAGGGGAACACCCAAGGTGAGCAATTCGTGAGCAATGCGATAGTTGCTGATGGCGCGTATGGCCGGATAGCAACAGATGACCTCGCCGTAGTTCGTTGCCGCAGGGTCGCCATTGTAAGCCGCTTCCACGTCGGTGGCCAGCGTGCGACGCATCTCGGGCAAGCGGGCTATGAACTGGGCGCCCAACAGACGGGCCTGTTCACAGAGGGTCTCGGCATCACCGCTATCCTCAGACAGGTCGAAAGCCAATCCCGCCTGAATCTGGTTGACCAGCAGGTGGTAGAGTTGCTCCACGTTCACACCGATGTGATAGGTTACCGTCTGGGCATTCACGGTGGAGTTTCCAAAATATCCGGGGAAAAGGATGGCACGCGCCAAGTTGACAATGCGTGTCAACTGTTCGGCCGAAGGCAAGGGTTGCCCTTGGCGGTGATTGTGACAAAGGCCGGTGTAGGACGACGCCTCGGAGAGTTGCTCAACGGCACTGGTCAGTGTCTGTATATAGCTCTGTGGGTTCATACTCACGATTCAATATTATTACGCGCGGAGGGCTACTCCACCAATTTAAGGTGCAAAGTAACACAAAATCCGTCGGATAATCAAGAAGTTGGCGGATTATTCGCAAAAAACTCCGGCCAAGGTTCGCTTTTCACCCGACCTCAACTCTAGGGATGAGGCAAGCTTAGCCTTGGGTTAAGGCAACCTTAACCTTGGGATAAGGCAGGCTTAGCCTTGGGATAAGGTTCCCTCAATCGGCCACTGATGTCTCTTCTATCGGCCACTGATGTCTCCTCAATCAGTCACTGATGTCTCCCCCTATCCCCTGCATCACCTTTCGAGAGGGGTTATCAAGATGCCATCGGTGCGGCAACTTTCGCCTCCCTCGGGTAAGAGTTCGATGCGCAACTGGTCGCCGGTGTTCAGTTCAAAGGTGCCTAACGGGTGATTAACCAACGCATCGGTGTTGACGTCAGCGCTTATGGTGCTCTTCAACACATCGTTGATGTAAAGGCGGTAACGCCCCTTTCCATCGCTCTCGTCGAACATGCGCACGGACACCTCGGCCTTCAATCGAGCACCACGCCACACGGCATTCAGTGTGCCCACTCCGGCCTCGCCGCTCACCACGCGGTCACCCGAGGCCTTGAACCAAGCCCCATCCTGCACCTCGACGAACGAACGGAGGCCACGTGTCCATCCCT
The DNA here is from genome assembly GCA_017464815.1 of Bacteroidaceae bacterium. Classification (GTDB taxonomy): domain Bacteria; phylum Bacteroidota; class Bacteroidia; order Bacteroidales; family Bacteroidaceae; genus Phocaeicola_A. Next base: position 27,750 of record JAFTYI010000006.1, read on the forward strand.
CCGCCTCGTTCATGCCTTCGCAAGCCTCGGCTATCGGAGCCGAAAAGCTCCATTGAGGCGCATCCGCCATCGCCTTTCCTTTCACGATGGGAGCCACCGACCACGTGTAGTTGCGCCCATACGGCAAGGTGGCGGGTTGCCACGTGGTGGTGCGTGCGTCCACCTCTGCCGTGCGAGTCACCTCCCCTTCGGCATCCGTCAAGGTCAATCGGTATCCCTCGGCGCCAAAGGCCGGTCGCCAGCTGAGCACCAAGGGTTGCGCCTCCGTCTCCCCCTTCATTGCTTGTAGCGAAACATGAGTTTCCCCATCGGCAGGGAAAGGCTTGCAAGCATAGCGGGAAGCAGTGGTGAATTGCCACACGGCCCCCCGTAGCAACGTGTCGGCCAACTGGGTATCTACGCGCCAATAGTAGGTAGTGGCGGGCTTCAATGCATTCGTTTTCAATCCATTATCAACCACGCGCTTCGGTCTCTTCTTATCCAACTTGTCAGGCGCAGTGGCCAATCGCACGTGATAAGCCACGGCTTCAGGCGCCTTGCTCCACCTGAGCACTCCATCGGTGTGAGGATAATCGATGCGCCCATGATTGGGCAAGGGGATGAGGTCGTACTCCAAGCCCGCCACTGGGCCTGCCGAAGCCGTCACCACCCTCTGCACATCGGTCGAAGCGTCCAACGTCATGGTGTAGTCATAGAGGGCCTTTGCATCAAACACCTCGCCCGTCCCTTCCATGTTTCCTGAGCATTCGACGAACAGATTGTCCACCGACGAAGCGTGTCCATAGAAAGGCGAAGCAGGGTCGGTGCTGTACATCTGTTTCAACGGAGTCTTGCATCGCTGGAAGCTATTTCCCTCCACCACCACACGGGCACCACAGAAGAATCCCACACAATAAGACCTCACATCTTCGTAATGATTATTCCACACATGTCCGCATCCATATCCGATGCGGGGATTGCGCTGGGTGGTGCGGAGAAAGGCATTGTGGTGATACGACACATTCAGCCTCCCCACATCCTCGGCATGTTGGGTGCCCGAGTTGCACACCGACACCTTATTGTGGTCATGCAGGCAATTCCACGAGGCCGTCATCAAGTCGGAGCCAATGGTGAAGTCGAGCAATCCGTCATCGGAATTTCCCAAGTCGCAATGGTCCACCCACACGTGGTGCGACGAGCGGAAGGCAATGGCATCCTGATGAGCATTGCGGATGGTGAAGCCACGGATAACCACGTTGCTCACCCCATTTCCTCTGAATCCGATGCCATCCAACACGGCACGTCCGTTCAAGCCAATAATCGTCTTGTCCGAAGCCACGTCAATGTCGCGCTCATCATCCAAGTCAATCGTCCCCTCAAACAGAATGGTGTAAGGTCCCTCGGCCGCACAATAACGGCGCAAGCCGGCCTCATCGGTCACACGCACCACCTCACCCAATCCGCCACCAATCGTGCCTTCAACTCCATAACCGGGCATTGCGGCAAAGCCCACAAGACCGTGCTCCCCCCGTTGTGCCTGCACACTCAGGACACCCCCCAACAAAAGTATTGGTAAAATGTGTTTCATATTCCTCTTTCTAATTTGCGACAAAAGTAATAAAGCCTATTTGCATAACCAAACCAACAAGAAAGTTTTTTATCTCACTTTCGTCATTTCTGCAACAAAAGGCCATGCACTCTACCGTGCACAGCCTTTTTGCATTTATGTGAGAAGGTGGGTGAGCCCTATCCCTACACTTATCCACCAATAACTGGCAACTACCAGCCAACAATTTACTTATACTCCTGCCAGCTCTTGATCTGGATATTCTCCTCGCCCTTCTCGCAGAAGGCTTCGATGAAGGCACTGGCCAGGCGGGCATTGGTAATCAAGGGGATGTTGTGGTCGATGGCGCCACGGCGAATCTTGTAACCGTTGGTCAGCTCGCGCTTGGTGTGGTTCTTCGGGATGTTGACGATGAGGTCGAACTTGTGGTCGGCAATCATCTTCATCACGTTGTTCTCGGCATCGGCCTTCTCATCGGGCCAATAGACGGGAGTGGTGCTCACACCGTGGGCATTGAGGAATGTAGCGGTTCCTGCCGTGGCATAAATATTGTAGCCCTGAGCAGAGAGCACGCGGCTGGCATCCAAGAGGTCCACCTTCGACTTCATGGCTCCGCTGGAGAGCATCACGCCCTTCTCCTTGCGAGGAATCTTGAAGCCGGTAGAAATCATGGCGCTGAGGAGGGCTTCGCTAAAGTCGTCGCCCATGCAACCAACCTCACCGGTTGAGGACATATCTACGCCCAACACGGGGTCGGCCTTATGCAGACGTGAGAAGGAGAACTGAGAGGCTTTCACACCAATCCAGTCGATATCGAATGCGCTCTTGTCGGGACGGGTATAGGGGGCATCCAACATGATGCGGGTAGCCGTTTCGATGAAGTTGCGCTTGAGAATCTTACTTACGAAGGGGAACGAACGTGAGGCACGGAGGTTACACTCGATAACCTTCACCTCGTTGTTGCGAGCCAGGAACTGGATGTTGAAAGGTCCTGAAATGTTCAGTTCCTTGGCAATCTGACGGCTGATCTGCTTGATACGGCGGGCCGTAGCGAAGTAAATCTTCTGTGCGGGGAAGACGAGGGTTGCGTCACCAGAGTGTACGCCGGCAAACTCGATATGCTCGCTGATGGCATACTCTACCACCTCACCATTCTGAGCCACGGCGTCGAACTCAATCTCCTTGGTGTTCTCCAAGAACTGGCTTACCACCACGGGGAACTCCTTAGAGACCTCAGAGGCCATCTGGAGGAACTCTTTCAGCTCATCGTCGTTGTAGCAGACGTTCATGGCCGCACCTGAAAGCACGTATGAAGGACGTACAAGGACGGGATAGCCCACCTTATCGACAAACTGTTTCACATCCTCGAGGCTGGTCAGCTCCTGCCAAGCGGGCTGGTCGATGCCCAGCTGGTCGAGCATGGCTGAGAACTTGTTGCGGTTCTCGGCACGGTCGATGCTCAACGGAGAAGTACCGAGGATGGGCACTGACTGGCGATGGAGCTTCATGGCCAGGTTATTAGGAATCTGTCCACCCACAGAAACGATGACACCACCCGGTTGCTCGAGGTCAATCACGTCGAGCACGCGCTCGAACGAAAGTTCATCGAAGTAGAGACGGTCGCACATGTCGTAGTCGGTCGATACGGTCTCGGGGTTGTAGTTGATCATGATGGACTTGTAGCCCAACTTGCGGGCGGTCTGCACGGCATTCACCGAGCACCAGTCGAACTCAACCGACGAACCGATGCGATAGGCACCTGAGCCGAGGACAACGACAGACTTGTCTGTCTTATAGTAGTTCACATCATAACCCTCTACAGCGTATGTCATATAGAGGTAGTTGGTCAGTTCGGGATGCTCGCTGGCCACGGTGTTGATGCGCTTCACGGCAGGCAGGACGCCCAACTCCTTACGGCGTGAGCGGACGGCCAGCACCTCTTTCTCCATACCGGCAGTGGGTTTGCTGACGAAGCGGGCAATCTGGAAGTCGGAGAAGCCCAACACCTTTGCCTGACGCATTACGTCGGCAGGTACTTCGGCCAGTGAGTTATATCCGCAGAGCACCTGCTTATAGTCAACGATATTCTTCAATCTTTCGAGGAACCAGGGAGAGATGCGTGTCAGCTCGTAGAGGCGGTCGATGGTGTAACCCTCCTCGAGTGCCTGAGCAAGGGCAAAGACGCGCAGGTCGGTGGGGTTGGCCAGCTCATGGTCGAGGTTGTCGAACTTGGTGTGTTCGTTGCCCACGAATCCGTGCATACCCTGACCAATCATGCGGAGACCCTTCTGGATAACCTCCTCGAACGAACGACCGATGGACATGATTTCGCCCACCGACTTCATGCTTGAGCCGATTTCGCGAGACACGCCGGCAAACTTCGTCAAGTCCCAACGAGGAATCTTGCAGATGAGGTAGTCGAGCTGAGGAGCCACATAAGCCGAGTTGGGAGTACCCATTTCGCCAATCTCGTCGAGCGTATAGCCGAGGGCAATCTTGGCAGCCACGAAGGCGAGTGGATAACCCGTAGCCTTAGAGGCAAGGGCTGATGAGCGGCTCAGACGGGCGTTCACCTCGATGACACGATAGTCGTTGGTGTCGCCATTGAACGCATACTGGATGTTGCACTCGCCCACGATGCCGAGGTGGCGGATGGCCTTCACGGAGAGTTCCTGAAGCATCTGCACCTGCTCTTCGCTGAGCGAGCAAGTGGGAGCCACCACGATACTCTCACCCGTGTGGATACCCAGCGGGTCGAAGTTCTCCATGCTGGCCACGGTGAAGCAGTGGTTGTTGGCATCGCGGATAACCTCGAACTCTATCTCCTTCCAGCCCTTCAGCGACTCTTCCACAAGAATCTGCTTGCTGAAGGTGAACGAGCTTTCGGCCAACTTCACGAACTCCTCCTTATTCTGACAGATACCGCTACCGAGTCCGCCCAAAGCGTAAGCCGAACGGACCATCACGGGGAAGCCGATGCGCTCAGCGGCGGCGATGGCATCTTCCATCGTCTCCACGGCCTGGCTGACGGGAGTCTTCATCTCAATCTCGTCGAGCTTCTTCACGAAGAGGTCGCGGTCCTCGGTGTACATGATGGCATCCACCGACGTACCCAGCACCTGCACGCCATACTGCTCAAGGATGCCACGGGTGTAGAGGTCGGTACCACAGTTCAGCGCCGTCTGTCCGCCGAAGGCCAACAGGATGCCGTCGGGACGCTCCTTCTTGATGATTTCCTCCACAAAGAAGGGAGTCACGGGCAGGAAGTACACCTGGTCGGCAATACCCTCTGATGTCTGGATGGTGGCCACGTTGGGGTTCACCAACACTGAACTGATACCCTCTTCACGCAACGCCTTCAAGGCCTGCGAACCGCTGTAGTCAAACTCTCCGGCCTGACCAATCTTCAGTGCGCCCGAGCCGAGCACGAGCACTTTCTTCAGCTTCTTTTTCTCCATTGTTCTGTTAATGTTAACTTTATATTATTATTTTCTTTTTTTCGCTTTTTTGATTCTATCAGTGGCGTTTGTCATCACTGAATGCAGTGAAGGATCTGTAAACATCCACCCACTTTCCTTTTGCTGACGAACACAGATTTTCCGCTACGCTCAAAATGGCAGGAGTCCGTCAGCTGTTTTTCTTCCCCGTCTGAAAAATATTTTTCTCAGGTAGGGGAGAAAAAATTCTCAGGTCTTTCCGTTCACAGTCCCTCGTATATAAAGAAAATGCATCGCTCTTCCCGTGGGAAGGGAGCAATGCATACCTTATATTATATGTCCCAGCCGGAGTGGCCGACAAACTGTTTCACGTCCATACTTTCAGAATTTCGTGCAAAGTAACAACTTATTTCTGACATAACAAAAAAAAGTGGGAGAAGTTTTCTAAAAAAATCAGGAGCCACCAGATGAAGACGAGAAGAGCCGCATCGGATATCGACGCGGCTCCCTGCTTTTTTGCTTTGCTTTCGGTTGGACTACCAGGATTCGAACCTGGAAAAACAGAACCAAAACCTGTTGTGTTACCATTACACCATAGTCCAATCATCAGGTGCTTTCTGTTAAAAAGCGGTGCAAAGATAGTGCTCTCTCGCGAATTATCCAAAAAAAACGCGAAGAAAATTCACCTTAGGCACGGATTACACGGATTACACAGATTTCAAAATCATATAAACGAATGGTTTTTTCCATGTAATCCGTGTAATCCGCGCCTAAAATATCTTACTTTGCAATCACCAAATAATAGTTCTTCTTACCACGTTGCACGAGCAGGTATTTGTCGTTCAACAGGTCGGCCGTGGTGATTGTCTGGTCAAAGGCAGCCAGCTTCTCCTTGTTCAGCGACACACCGCCACCCTGCACCAGCTTGCGCATCTCGCCCTTCGAGGGGAATACGGCAACATTCTCCACAAACAGGTCGACGGCCTTCACTCCCTCGGCGAGCAGATTCTTGTCAATCTCGAACTGGGGAACTCCCTCAAACACGGCCAGCAACGTAGCCTCGTCTAACTTGTGAAGCGCCTCGCTCGTGGCATTTCCAAACAAGATGCCCGAAGCCTCCACGGCAGCATTGTAGTCCTCCTCGGAGTGAACCATGATGGTGACCTCCTTGGCCAAGCGCTTCTGCAACAGACGCAAGTGAGGTGCCTCGGTGTGCTCGGCGATGAGCGCGTCAATCTCCTCCTTACCGATGGAGGTGAAAATCTTGATGTAGCGGGCAGCATCCTCGTCGCTCACGTTCAACCAGAATTGGTAGAACTTGTAAGGCGACGTATAAGCGGGGTCGAGCCAGATGTTTCCGCTCTCGGTCTTTCCAAACTTGCCACCATCGGCCTTGGTGATGAGGGGGCAAGTCAGCGCATACGCCTCGCCACCCGTCGTGCGACGGATAAGCTCCGTACCCGTGGTGATGTTTCCCCACTGGTCGCTACCACCCACCTGCAACTTACAATTCTTGTGAGTGTTCAGGTAGAGGAAGTCGTATCCCTGCAGGAGCTGGTAGGTGAACTCGGTGAACGAAAGACCGTCGCGAGCCTCGCCATTCAAGCGCTTCTGCACACTGTCCTTGGCCATCATGTAGTTCACGGTGATGTGCTTGCCGATGTCGCGTGCAAAGTCAAGGAAGGTGAAGTCCTTCATCCAATCATAGTTGTTCACCAACTCAGCCTTGTTTTCAGCATCGCTATTGAAGTCGAGGAATTTCTCGAGCTGCTTTTTGATGCAAGCCACGTTGTGAGTCAGCGTGGCCTCATCGAGCAAATTGCGCTCTTGCGACTTACCCGAAGGGTCGCCAATCATACCCGTGGCTCCACCGATGAGTGCCAACGGTTTGTGTCCGCAACGTTGCAAGTGGCGGAGCATCATCACACCGCACAAGTGTCCGATGTGGAGTGAGTCAGCCGTAGGGTCGATACCCAAGTAAGCCGTTACCATCTCTTTCGAGAGCAGTTCTTCAGTGCCCGGCATCATGGTGTGCAACATGCCGCGCCATCTAAGTTCTTCTACAAAGTTCATTGTATCGTTTCGCTTTTAGTTATTTCTTATTAAGGTATAGGGGTTCAATCGAGCGGCAAAATTACGACCTTTTTGGGGAATAGACAAGAAATCAGTTGGATTTTAGTCAAAAATAGATTTCGGCACGGATGACACGGAGTTTATGCTATTGAGGTTGTGATTCGTTATCTTAACGAATTACAACTTTCTTTCCATTCATGATGTAGATACCTTTCTGCAATATGCCTTCACGACTGTTCACTATTCTTCCCGAAAGGTCGTATATTGTCGTGGAAATGGTCTCTTTCAGTGCAGGTAGATTTTCTATGTTTTCCACATCAGATAGCAGTTGTGCGTCTATCCATTCAAACCGTTCTTTCAACCAGGATGCAGCATTTTCTATTTCGGTTGCCAATGCGGTGATGTTGTCATTCCAGCGTTGTTTGTTCATTTGTCTGCTTTCATTTATGGCAATACCTTTAAGTTGATTTATGGTGTACAGGTAGCCGATGAGTTCATCAGGTAGTGTGTCCCGCATGTTTTTCCACAGGGTGATGTAGGTGGAATAGAAATCTTGTCGTTTCAGTAGTTTGGTGAAATAAAAGCTGTATGACATGCCATGTATGTGACTCCAGGTGTTCACACACTTGAATGTAGCATCAAAATCCCATAATACTCCCATCTGTAAGGGTGTCTCCGATGGGTTTGCAGGATTGAAATCTTTTTTATAGAGGTAGCGGTTGGTGCCTCCACTATCACCTTGTCCTAAAATGTCTTGAGCCAACAGCCATGCGGCAAAGCTTGACATGTCGATGTGCGTGGTGATGTTTCCATCATTGACGAGCAGTTCTTCAAATTCAAGTATGTAGTTTTTGATGTTATTTATAATGGAATCGTTTATGTCGTCAGTATCAGGATATTTGAAAGTGTATCCCGTTTGGTGTGTGAGTATGTTTCCTTTAAAATGAACATCTTCGTTCCACCAATATGCATCGTCTTCAATGATGTAGCCAGTGTCATCGATGTTGATTCGGCCTTTTTCTTTTTCCACACTTTCGATGAGTATGTAGTCACCTTTGTAATCTCCGTTGATGACCAAGTTGACATACTCCCATTGGGGTTGCCATCCAAGTCCTATTAATTTGCCCAATTGGTTACCGGTGAAGAAACGCGTGAGAAATCCGTCATAAACGCGGAGGAGCACCCAATCTTTATCTTTGTATCTGGATTCATTTCTGAAGAGTAAATCCGCTTTTTTGGAAAGTTTTATTTTGTAGGGTTTCTTTTCCCAGTAATAACTGCTGGTGTTTCCGCGTAGTTTTATCCGTACTCCACTGATATTTTCGACGTATTCACCACTTTCATAAAGTGTGCTGCCATTCAGCGACATCCTCATTTGTCCGGTGACATATTCATTGTCAGTCAATCCTATCCCCCACAATCCTTCAGGAGCTGTAATGTGGTTACCCGTAGGTTCCGTCCCGTCGGTTGTCCATATTTCGACAAGGGGAACTTGTATTTTCTGCAACAGGGAATCGTATTGGGACGAAGGAAGTGAGGTATTGGCATGTAAACCAAGACTTTTCCCCATCGAACAGCACATGATGAGGATAAACAGTTTATGAAGGTTTCTGCTCATGATGAGGAATGGAGGAACTACTTAATCATTACTATCTTTGTTACCACTCCTTCTTGTCCCTCTTCGTCGGTGGCCATGACGTGGTAGACGCCTGAGGCCACGCGGCGTCCTTGGGCATTGCGTCCGTTCCACGAGAAGGAGCCGCCTACTGAGGTGCCTTCATGAACGATGCTGCCATACGAGTCGGTAATCTTCACTTGGGAATTCATCATCAAGCCATCGATGCGGATGTAGCCCTGATAGTCGGGGCGGACGGGATTGGGATAGGCGCGCACGCGGCTCTCGTTGAACGAGGGTTGTGCTTCGGTGGCGTCGCTCTGATAGGCTACCAATCCTTTGTTGGTGCCTATGTAGACCATGCCCGTAGTTTCATCGGTGACGATGTTATAGATTTCGTTGGATGGCAAGGGGCTGTTCTCGGTGGTAAAGTGGTGGATGGCTTCCAATCCGTCGGCCGAGAGGAGGTAGACACCGTTCTTTTCGGTACCCACCCACTTGCGGTTGGCACCGTCTACGGCTATATTGAGTACGGTGACTCCTTCGAGCAGGAAGTCGGCCAAATTGGTGCCATCATTGCGCGGCACTTTTACTTGGGTGACGGTGACGGTGCTACTCTGTGCCGCCATCAGTTGGGTGGGGTTACTGATGAGCCAAGTGCCGTTAGTGGTGCCCAACCAAATGACACCTTCCTTATCTTCGACGGCGCAGTGTACTTGCTGATGTTCGAGCAAAGTGCCGTCCTGATTATAAAACCTATTCATAAACAGACTTTTATCATCGGATGTATCTTCTAATGTACCATTGGTGTTGAGCATGAACACACCATTGTCATCGTAATGCGGAGTGACGGCCCACATCCACCCACGATTATCGAAAAAAGTGCCTCGAAGTGCTGATTTACGATAGGTACCCTTGTGATATAGTTTTATCCAACGACTGTCTTTGGTAAGAATGCTGATGGCACTGTCAGCATTGGCACATAACGACCAGAGGTTGTTGTCATTGTCATAAACCAATCCGTTTACGCGGATGATACTAGGATAACGATAGTCGCTGCTGATACTGCTATTGGATGGAGTGTGCACAGCTACACACTTTCCTTGTAAAAACTCATATACTCCTTCTCCGGCTGATGAGGCAAAGACACGACTATCATTGTAGGGATCAATAGCCAATGAAGTGATGTCGCGATACTTTTTTCCAGTGATGTCAGAAATTCCATCTTCTTTATAGATTTGCCAAGTTCCATCATTATGCAGTACTTGGATGGTTCCTGGTAAATAGTATCGGTCAAGATAGATACCTCCTCCACACGTGTAGAGTTTCCCATTATGTACCTGCATCTGGTAGAAGAGATTGCGGCGTGGAGCATTCAATGAGATGGAGCTTGTGGTGAGTTCCAATTGGTTGTCAGACAGTTTGTAGCCGCTGAGTTTTTCTTCGGTGCCGGCCATCCAATAGGTGGAGTTCCCATAGCAGATGTCGGTCATTCCACTGGGAATCTGAATCAGCTTGTACGACTTGGGCGATTCGAAGAGATAGAGTTTTCCCGTAGCATTTCCGGCCAATAATTCTCCATTCACCTCTTCGAGAAAAGTGAAGTTGTCCTTCACTATCAATTCATAGGAGCGGGCCGACGGGTCCACGGTCAGCAGGGCGTGACCGGGGATGCAGGCATAGATGGTTTCTCCCACCGTTTTCAGCAGGGTGAAGGTGTTTGTCATCATCCGCGTCCAGTTGTCCTTCTCCAGCAGGTTGTCGGTGAGTTTGCCGTAGTAGAGTCCGTCTCCGGGTGTGGTGGCTGCCATCAGGTAGTTGCCTTTTACGGCCGTGGCCACAATCTCTTTGTCTAGCGTGTAGGTGGTGCTGATGATGCGTTTGGCGATGTCCAGCACCACGATGCCGAAGTTGGTGGCGAGGTATGCTTTGTTGCCTTGCACGTTCACGTTGTTCACCGTCTTGTCGGTCACGTGGCTGTTCTTCAAGTCGGTGATGTTGTACACCTCCTCCTGCTCGTTCATCAGGTCGATGTTTCCGTTTGCATAGACGATGAGCAGCTTTTTCTCTGCCGGGCAGGTTGCCAGGTGGGTAATCTCCACGTCGCTCATGGGATACACGATGTCAAAGGTCTGTATATCCTCGTCTTCGGGGTCGTAGGAGAAGAGCGAACCTTCTGAAACGGCGTACACTTTTCCGTTGAAATAGGCACAAGTGGAGGCTTTATCGTAAGCCATGAATGCCTGCCATTCGCCAAGTGGAAGGCGGGCATCCATCGTTTGCCATCCGATGGCGAAAAGGGTCAGCAGAATCAGTGTAAGTCGTTTCACGTTTTTAATCCTTAGTTATGAATTGTGAGTTTTCAGGAACTCCACCAGCTTCTCCACCGCACGGGCGCGGTGGCTGATGCGGTTTTTCACCTCGTCACCCAGTCGGGCAAAGGAGTGTTCGTAGCCATCGGGGCAGAAGATAGGGTCGTAGCCGAAGCCTTCGCCCTCTTCGCGCTCTTCCATGATGTGGCCGGTGACGATGCCTTCGAAGAGGTATTCCCGTCCCTCCTTTATTAACGCAATAACGGTGCGAAATTGTGCACGGCGGTCACTTTTTCCTTCCATTTCGGCCAAAAGTTTCTGCATGTTGGCTTCCGAGTCATGCCCAGGGCCGGCATAGCGGGCTGAGTACACGCCTGGTCGTCCGTCCAAGGCGGCCACTTCCAAGCCGGTGTCGTCGGCAAAGCAGTCGCCTCCGTAGCGCTCGTGGATGTAGCGTGCCTTCATCAGGGCATTTCCCTCCAGGGTGTTGGCCGTTTCGGGAATGTCGTCGGTGCAACCTATGTCACGCAAGCTCTTTAGAGCCATCTTTCCGCCGAGCATAGCGCCCACCTCTTGCAATTTGTGGGGATTGTTTGTTACGAAAATCATTATAATAAGGTTTAGGGTTGAAGGTTTAGGGATTATGGTTTAGGGTTTAGGGTTTAGGGACTAACTCCCTACACCCTACACCTTCAACCCTACACCTTCTTCTTGCTTTTAACTTTTATCTGGTCAAATCCTTCGCCATACACGCCCACCACGTTGCTTTGCGAGATGAACGCACCCGGGTCAATGTCCTTCACCAGGCGGAAAATGTGGATGGCTTCGCTCTTCTTGGCCAACACGCACAGCACCTTCACTGGTTGTTTGCTATAGAATCCTGTGCCGTCCAACACCGTCACTCCGCGGTTCACTTCCGTCATCACAGCTTCGCCTATCTCCTCATACTTCTTGCTGAAGATGAGGAATTGCACACTCTGTCGGGCACTGTTCACGATGTAGTCGATGGCCACGCTGATGATGATGAGTGTGACGAAGCCGAACACCACGCGGCGCCAATCCTCGAACACAAAGTAGCACGAGGAGATGATGACGATGTCGCACACCATTATCATGCGCCCGAAGGAGACGGTTTTGTACTTGTTTACGATGGCGGCAATGATGTCGGTTCCTCCTGTGCTTCCACCCACGATGAACACCACCGCGATGCCCACTCCGCAAAAGATGGCACCTATGACACAAGCCATGAAGTCTTGTCCGGGACCTATTATCTGCAGGAACTCGCCCGTCTCGGGATTCTTCATCATCTGTTGGAAGATGTCGAGGAAGAAGGTCAGCACAGTCACCGAATAGATGGTCTTCAGGCAGAACTTCAATCCCAACACGTAGAGGGCTACGGCCAGGAAGGCGGCATTGATGATGAAGTAGGAGATTTGCATCTCGATGCCCGTGGCGTAGTAGATGATGGCCGAGATACCCGTCACGCCTCCTGTAGTTATCTGATAGGGCAGCAAGAAAAGACACCATCCCAGGGCGTAGGCCATCAGTCCCAAGGTGATGGTGATGTAGTCTTTAGTCTCGCGCCAAAAGAGACCCACCCCCCTACCCCTCCCAGGGGAAGGGAGTGGATTGCCTTGTTTATCTGTTTTCATACGTCTGTCTATTTACTCCCCTCTCTTGAGAGTGGAGGGTTTGTTTACAGCACTATATTCACAATCTTCTTCGGCACGATGATGACCTTCTTCGGAGTTTTTCCTTCAATCCATTTTTGGCTCTGCTCGTTGGCCATCACGGTGCTTTCAATTGTGGCATTGTCGGCATCGGCGGGGAATTCCAGTGTGAAGCGTGCCTTTCCGTTGAACGAGATGGTGTACTTCACGGTGTCTTCCACCAGATACGATTCGTTGCATACGGGCCACTGGGCATCGCACACGCTCGTTGTGCTTCCAAGCATCTCCCAAAGTTCCTCTGCCAAGTGTGGTGCGAAGGGGGCGATGAGCACCGTCAGCAGGCGCAGCACCTCTTTGCTCTGGCACTTCAGCTGAGTCAGTTCGTTCACGCAAATCATGAAGGCACTGATGCTGGTGTTGTACGAGAATGTCTCGATGTCGCCCGTCACCTTCTTGATGAGCTTGTGGATGCTCTTCAGCTGTTCCTTTGTCGGCTCGATGTCGGTGGGCAGGTATTCTCCTGTGCGGCTATAGAAGAGGCTCCACAACTTCTTCAAGAAGCGGTGTACACCGTCGATTCCGTTGGTGTCCCACGGCTTGCTCTGCTCCACAGGGCCGAGGAACATTTCATACATGCGCAGTGTGTCGGCACCGTATTTCTCCACAATCATGTCGGGGTTCACCACGTTGAACATCGACTTCGACATCTTCTCCACGGCCCATCCGCAGATGTACTTGCCATCTTCCAGGATGAACTCGGCATCGTTGTACTCGGGGCGCCAAGCCTTGAAGGCCTCCACGTCGAGCACATCGGCGCTCACGATATTCACGTCCACGTGCAGGGGAGTCACGTCGTACTGCTCCTTCAGTCCGAGGCTGACGAATGTGTTGGTGTCCTTGATGCGGTATACAAAGTTGCTTCGTCCCTGAATCATACCCTGGTTGACCAGTTTCTGGAAGGGCTCGTCCTTCACGCTCACGCCCAGGTCATAGAGGAACTTGTTCCAAAAGCGGCTATAGATCAAGTGACCCGTAGCGTGCTCGGTACCACCCACATAGAGGTCAACATTCTGCCAATAGTTATCGGCCTTCTCGCTCACCAGTGCTTCGGTGTTGTGGGGGTCCATATAGCGCAGGTAGTAGGCGCTTGAGCCGGCAAAGCCCGGCATGGTGTTCAGTTCGAGGGGGAAGACGTTTACGTTGTCGATGAGTGCGTTGTCCACCACTTCGCCCTTCTGCACATCCCACGCCCACTTGGTGGCGTTGCCGAGGGGAGGTTCGCCCGTCTCGGTAGGCAGGAACTTGCTTACCTCCGGCAATTCCAGCGGCAACTTGGCCGAGTCAATCATGTAGGGCATACCGTCCTTGTAGTACACGGGGAAGGGTTCACCCCAGTAGCGCTGGCGGCTGAAGATGGCGTCGCGCAGGCGGAAGTTCACCTTCACGCGGCCCAATCCGTGTTCCTTCACATATTTCTTAGTGGCGGCAATCGCCTCCTTGATGGTGAGTCCGTTGAGCACCAGGTCGCAATAAGGCTCCACACCCGCCTTGGGCGAGTTGGTGACAATTCCCTCCTTGGCGTCGAAGCTCTCTTCGCTCACGTCGCAACCCTCCACCAACGGCACGATGGGGAGTCCGAAGTGCTTGGCAAAGGCATAGTCGCGGCTATCGTGGGCAGGCACGGCCATGATGGCTCCCGTGCCATATCCGGCCAACACATAATCGCTGATCCACACCGGCACGGCTTCGCCCGTGAAGGGGTTGATGGCATACGAACCGCTGAACACGCCCGTCACCTTGCGGTCGCTGATGCGCTCGCGCTCGGTGCGCTTCTTCGTGCGGTCGAGGTAAGCCTCCACTTCAGCCTTCTGTTCGGGGGTAGTCAGCTGGGCCACCAGTTCGCTTTCGGGGGCCAACACCATGAAGGTCACGCCATACATCGTGTCGGCACGTGTGGTGAAGATGGTGAACTCCACGTCCGAATCCTTCACCTTGAACACAATTTCAGCACCCTCTGAGCGTCCGATCCAGTTCTTCTGTGTCTCCTTCAGCGAGTCAGTCCAGTCGATGTTGTCCAATCCGTCGAGCAGGCGCTGGGCGTATGCACTCACGCGCAAGCACCATTGGCGCATCTTCTTCTGCACCACGGGGTGTCCGCCGCGTTCGCTCACGCCGTCCACCACCTCGTCGTTGGCAAGCACGGTGCCCAGTGCGGGACACCAGTTCACCATCGTCTCGCCCAAGTAGGCGATGCGGTAGTTCATCAATGTCTCCTGCTGCTCCTTCTCCGTCATGGCCTTCCATTCCTCGGCGGTGAAGGTCAGCTCTTCGCTCTGTGCCACGTCCAGTCCCTCGGTGCCCTTCTCGGCAAAGCGCTCCACCAGTTTGCTGATGGGCATAGCTTTCTGGCACGTGTTGCAATAGAAGTGCTCATACATCTGCTGGAAAGCCCACTGTGTCCAGTGGTAATATCCCGGCTCACAGGTGCGCACCTCGCGGTCCCAGTCGAAGCAGAATCCGATTTTGTCCAACTGCTCGCGGTAGCGGTTGATGTTTGCCTCGGTCGTCACGGCCGGGTGTTGTCCTGTCTGTATGGCATACTGCTCGGCGGGCAGTCCGTAGGCATCGTATCCCATGGGGTTCAACACGTTGAATCCCTGCAAGCGCTTGTAGCGTGCGTAGATATCGCTGGCGATGTATCCCAGCGGATGACCCACGTGCAATCCTGCTCCCGACGGATAGGGGAACATATTAAGTACATAGAATTTCTTCTTCGCCTCATCTTCGGCCACCTTGTAGGTCTTCTGCTCCACCCACCGTTGTTGCCATTTCTTTTCAATTTCTCTGAAATTATATTCCATAGCGGATATCGTTTGTTTCTTTATGTGATTACACCTTATTATAATAAACGGGTGCAAAGATAGTAATCCCATCAGAATTGACCAAAGAAACTCCAGCCTTTTTCTTCCATAGATAATTTTAGGCACGGATTACACGGATTACACGGTTTCTTCTATAAACGAAGGCTGTTGGCTATGGCTGTAGGCCTTTGACTTTCTTAGCCATAGTAGCGAATCGAATCGCCATAGCCATCGTTAATTTATTCCGTGTTAATCCGTGAAATCCGTGCCTAAAAAAGAATGATGCTATTTTAGATACACCTCCATTAGGCAAGGTTAATAGCTTACAGCATTACCTTTGCTGATTTTCCTCCTTCAACTTTGATGTAGATACCATGTTTGGGATTTTCAACAGGACGTCCAGTCAAATCAAAGTATCTGGCTTTTTCTGCATCCACTCGAATTTCGTCGATTCTGTCCGCTGTAACATTAATGGTTTTCTCCACCACTTTAGCCACATCGAACTCTTTATCACCTGACTGGGATGCCTCAACCCGAATCGTGCCTGCAGCATTTACCGTGAGCTTGTTTCCTTGAATGGTTGCATCGCCTTCCAACACTTTATAAACAACATTCAACCCTGACGATGCTGTCGCATTCAGTTCTACAACATCACCTTCGACAATATTTGCAAAAGTCTGATTCCAAGTGATAGTCTGACTTTTCTTGGATACAGTCACCTTGCAACTGGCGGTTTTACCTCCACAGGTTGCCGTTATTGTTGCAGTTCCTGCAGAAACAGGGGTGACTTTTCCATTGGCATCCACGGTGGCGATGCTCTTGTCTGATGAAGTCCATGTAACGCTCTTGTCAGTAGCATTCGTGGGAGATACCGTGGCAGTCAATTGCCCACTGCCCCCCATCGTAAGCGACATGGATGTTTTGTTCAACGTCACGGAAGTCACGGCCACGGGAAGTACGGTCACCTTACAACTGGCTGTTGCCTCACCACAGGTTGCCGTTATCGTGGCAGTTCCTGCAGCCTTAGCAACAATGCGTCCACTGGCATTCACCGCCACTACGCTGGCATCCGACGAAGTCCATTTCACACTTTTGTCAGTCGTGTTCGCAGGGGAAACGGTGGCTGTCAACTTGTCGCTGCTACCCACGATGAGTTCCAATGTTGATTTGTCCAATGTTACGGAAGAGGCAGCAATGGTAATAACAGTCACCTCGCAATTAGCCGTCACCTCACCACAAGAAACCGTTATCGTGGCACTTCCAACAGACACGGCTGTAACGTTTCCATTGGTATCAACGGTGGCGATGCTGTTATCCGACGATGCCCATGTCACACTCTTATCAGTGGTATTCTCAGGCAAAACAGTGGCACTCAGTTGCTCACTGCCACCAATAGCGAGTTCCAATGTTGACTTGTTCAGTGTCACAGATGAAGCAGGTACAGTATAGACCGTCACCTCACAACTGGTTGTCACATCCCCGCTTTTTGCCATTATCGTGGCTGTTCCTGCCGAAATGGCCTTTACATTTCCATTGGCGTCCACTGTCGCCACTTTTTTGTCCGACGATGTCCATGTCACACTCTTGTCGGTGGCATTCTCCGGCAAAACGGTGGCGCTCAGTTGTTCACTGCCACCCACAGCAAGCTCTAAGGATGTTTTGTTCAACGTCACAGAAGACACCGCAATAGGAAGCACCTTCACTTCGCAACCGGCCGTCACATCCCCACTTTTTGCCGTTATCGTAGCCGTTCCTAATGAAACAGCGGTAACATTTCCATTTGTATCTACAGTAGCTACACTATTATTAGACGAAGTCCATGTTACGCTCTTATCTGTGGCATTCTCCGGCAAAACAGTGGCATTCAATTTACTACTTTCGCCCACATGAAGTTCCAATGTAGAATTATCCAGAACCACACTTTGCACATACACAGGTTCCACAGTCAGAACAATCTCCGAATCGTCCATATAATAAGCCTTCGCACCAGAGGCTGTAGCCACTGCATTTTGCAACTTGATGCTGTAATCCCCAAGGGGAACATCCACACTTAATGGAACATTCAGCACCACGCCGCTATTCCCAGTAAAAGCCGTGTTAGGATTGGAATAGACCAACACTCTCATGGCACCACCTTCCTGTTCCTTTGTCACTAATGTATGCACTCCCTCTTGGTGACGGAGCATTGTCATAGCGCCTGAAATCTTCACACCTTCGGGAAGGGTTATGTCGCATTGGAAGCCCACAGCCTCACCCGCATTCTTTAGTTCTATAGCAAGTGTGGCCGCTTCCCCTTCTGTTACCGATATGTCAGCTGCAGTTACCTCATAGTCGGCAGCTTTGGTAACAACGCCTATTAGTGCCAGAGACACTAACAGGCTGATTTTTCTCAATAATTTCATCTTATTTTATAATTACTTTATTCTTACCAATGATATATACACCCTGCTTCAAAGCAAACTTGTTATAGCCGGCTTTGACATCGAGCATGTGGACGATACCGTCAACAGATGTAACGGGCAACTGATAATCCACTGGTGAATAGATTGAAATCTCTTCTCCCTGAGTCTTTATCTTCATGCTTGAAATCACATCTTCCATGCTCTCCATGCCTGTAACATAGCCGTATTCGAACGGACGATATATAATCGTTCCATTTTCACGGAATGAGTATCCGGCATTCTCTATTTCGATGTCGCCATTTCTCGATACACTTTCCAGCAACAAGGTCACTGCCTGGTTGTTGGCCATCGGTGTGTTGTCAGTAGAGTACAGCAGTATTCTGATGCATCCCTCTTCCACGAAGCGGGCTACGGCCACTTGTGTACCTGCCGCCTCACTGTGGCGGAGGGTCACTATCGGATTACCTGCATCATCCAATTTGGGCAAGCAGTCGTCTGACAGACGGATGTCGCACTGGAAGGTCAGGTATTCACCCATGTTGCTTGAGAGTATCACGTTCAATCCGTTGGCCGACATTTCACCACGCAGAACTTCGCCTGTTGAGCGGGTCATCAGTTCGGCCTCGTCAATGGTAGCCGGAGCAGTCAGTACGATGTCTACCACACCCGACACGTCGGCCACGTTCACACGTTGGTCTTTGTTCACGTCGGCAGCTCTGAACAGGAACTCCTGCGGGTCGTTACCGATGGCATAGTCAATGGTTGTCGCAAGGTCGGCCGAGTTGATTTCTCTGTTACCGTTGGCATCGCCATATTCGTATGCTTGGATATACTTCACATCCGTAGAGATAGAGGCGTATTGGTTATCACCCTTCTGCTGGGCAATAAGGGCAATGGCTCCCGGTTTCACAATCGCCAGTGTGTTGTCACTCAAGTTGGCAAACTGGCTTGACTCGTTATTTCCGAACGCAAAGTTTACCGACAGACCACTGGAAGCCGCAGCGTTCAGTGTAATCTTATCGCCTACCATTACGGGTTGTTCAAACTCTTGTTCCCAAGTAATCACCTGTGCGGTCTTGGTCAACTCCGAGAAGTTGACTACCAATTCAGCACTTTGCTTGTCAGCCGTTGTCACAAACACACCGTCCACAATCTGTGAAGTGATGTCTTCGCCGTCTAACGTGGCTGACACAATCTCCTCACCCTCTTCGGGAGTGATGTAGAAGCGTACGGTTCCATCTTTCGGCACATAGAGTGAAGAACCATCTTCTACGGTTGTCACCGTGCTTTCTGTTTCGTTGGTTGCAGCACGGGTGGCTCTTGTTACCGGGGCAGGAGTATTTCCCTCTTCGGCAGTCTCACCGCTGGCGAAGCTGATAGAGCCGTTACCCTTCTTCTGCACGACAATGTCGTTACGCATCTGGATGAAGCGTCCCCAATAAGTTGCCAATGCATACTCCTTTTTAGATTCCGTAGGAATGGAAACGATACATCTGTCGGTGTTCACTCCACGGAACGTGTTGTCCGCTACTGTGGGAGGTGTAAGCGCCTTCACCGTGAGGTTCATCAACTGACGGCAGTTGTAGAACACGCCATCTTCCAACGAAGTGATGGTTGAGGGCAATGTGGCAAAGCGCAAATTGGCACAGTCGGCAAAGGTATATTCGCGCAAGGTCTTCACACTTTCCGGCACACTCACACTTCTGATGGGGATGGCACGGAATGCTTCGCGCTCAATCTCTTCCACCTTTTGTGAGAGTCGCAGATCTTTCAGTGAAGTACATCCCTGGAAGGCCGATGCATTGATGCGGGTAATGTTGTCGGGGATATACACCACGTTGAGCTGCGGACAGTTGGCAAATACGGATGATTCAAGAGTCGTCATCTTACCAGAGATGAACACCGTAGAGATGTTGGTACCACTGAATGCACGTTGTCCCACTGTGGTCACCGATTCAGGGATGGTCAAGTGGCCGGTAATGCCGCTTTGTCCCTCAAAGGCCCTCTCGCCGATGCTGGTCAATGTCTCCGAGAAGTACAGTTCCTGTTCCAGATTACATCCTTGGAATGCCTCGCTACCGATTGATTCCACCTTGTTTTGGAAGGAAATCTCTTTCAGTGGCGTGTTGGCAAAGGCGCGGTTACCGATTTTCTGCAAGGCATAGTTGAAGTCCAATGTCTCGATGTTGGTACCAGCAAAGGCTCCGTCGCCAATCTCTGTCAAGTCAGTGGGCAACACCAGTTCTTCAATGCCGTGGCATCCTTGGAAGGCATAGTTGCCCACCACCTTTGTTGTACTGGGAAGTTGCAGCGACAGCAACTGCTGCTTGCCGTCAAAGGCATTGTTGGGCACCTTGTTCACTTTGGCATTCGACAAATCGAGGTAAAGTAGCGACTTCATATTTAAATTCATTTGTTCGAAGTCATCATCGTTGATTTCACCACGTACTGTCAGGCCTACCACTTTGGCAGGGGCCATATTATGTTTGTCAATAATTTCCCAACTCAGCTCACCGGGTGTACTTACCAGTACATCCACCTTGTTGCTTTGGTTGGTCAGTTGCATACCTTCCCAACCTTTGGCAGTAGAATATTTGTTCTGGTCACTGGGATTCAAGAGTACCACCACTCCATAGGCTCCATTGTCGAACAGGCATTTGGGGAAGGGACTCCAGTCTTCGTCATTTTCTTTTGTAATCGTCGGAGGAGTAGTCGCATTGCTTACCACAATCAAGGCATTGGGGAACTCACCTTCTATCTTGGTAAGATTGCTTCCTAAGGTCAAATTGGTAATCTTTTCACTACGTCCTTTCGGAAGAATCTTTAATCCGTTACCTGTGTTCAATGAGGTAATGCAAGAATTGTAGAGTAAAGGCAATATAGGTGCTTCTGTGAATTTTTCAGGAATCTCCAATGCAGTCAAAGGTTGCTTGCCTATATACAGTTCTTTAAAGAGATAGTCGTTTCCGTTATTGGAATTGATTTCTACTTTAAATAGCCAGTCAAGACTTGGTATATAGGTTAAAGTATGGCGTCCATTACCTAACCCGAGTCCTACGTATCCAAAAGCTGCTTCACCAATGGACTGAATAGAATTCCCTAATGTGACAGATTCCAATCCATAGCAATCGTAGAAAGCTTCGCTTGGAATAGTGGTTACAGAATTGGGAATCTCAATAGATTCCAAAGCCCTGCAATACATGAAAGCTCTTTCACCAATAGTCTGAAGAGAATTACTCAAGGTGACAGATGTCAGATTGTTACAATTATAAAATGCTTCTCGTGAAAGAGTTGTTACAGAGTTGGGCATTTCGATGGAAGTCAATGAAGGATTATCAGCAAAAGCTGCGAAACCTATGGTTTGGAGGGAATCTCCTAATGTAACGGATGATAAATTGTCACAAACGCGGAACGCTTGATCTGAAATAACCTTCACTGAATTGGGAATCTCAACAGAGGTCAATGCCTTACAGTTATAGAAAGCACCAGCTCCAATAATATCTACTGAATTACCCAAAGAAAGAGTTGCTAATTTCTCACAACCGTTAAAAGCGTTGTCGCCAATCTTCTTCACTGAATTGGGAATCTCAACAGAGGTCAATGCCTTACAGTTATAGAAAGCACCAGCTCCAATAGTATCTACTGAATTACCCAAAGAAAGAGTTGCTAATTTCTCACAACCGTTAAAAGCGTTGTCGCCAATAGTTTCTACAGAATTAGGGATTACCAATGATTTTATTCCACGTCCATTAAAGATTCCACCAGGTATCTTTTTTACCGTATTAGGTACTTCCAAATCAACAATTTCTTCATTGTTCACACACAAGTTTGTAGCTGTTTCGAAGGGGCTTGACCGATACCCATCAAATTTGAATTCGTTGAAAAGAACCTCTAACTTTGCCACGTTAATTGTTAATGAATCGCATCCATTGAAGGCACAATAACCAAAATTACTTATAGAATCACCAAGCGTGATATACGATAAGTTTTTGCATCCACTAAATGTTTCTGTTCCGATACTTTTCACCGAATTAGGGATAGTTACAGAAGTAATACCTTCCGCGCCAAAGAAAGCATATGGAGAGATTTGAGTTACACCCTCGGGAATCACTAAATCCGTCACTTCCTCACCATTCAAGTAAAGGTGCTTGGCCTTTGAAAGCGGATTGGAATCTCCTCTTTCGAATCCACTATTACATAGGGTTGCTACATCGGTTACATGTACAGATGTTAAAGAAGGACAATTCTCAAATACTCCCCACTGGATATTTTTCACAGGGCCACCCATTGTCACTGTGGTTAAAGCCGCACAGTCATAGAACGCCCTATAACCAATGTTCTCTACTGAGTTCCCAATAGACACAGTTGCTAATTTCGGCCAACCATAGAAAATATCCGCTCCAATCGTTCTTACCGAATTAGGAATGGTTATTGAGGTTACATTCTTACCAAAGTTATAGAAGAATCCGTTATGGATTTGTGTAACTCCTTCAGGAATCACCAAATCTGTCACTTCTTTTCCGTTTACATGCAATTTGGAGGCGATACTGAAAGGGTTGCCAGCATGACCATATTGAATATTAAACATAGTCCCTAGTTTGTTTAGATTCACTGTTTGCAAGCTGTCACAACCATTGAATGCAAATTCGCCAATCGTTCTTACTGAATCGCCCAATGTGATATGCGACAGATTGGTACAGAACTCAAAAACTCTGTCCTCAATAGTGACAACAGAATTAGGAATGACAATTGATTTTAAATTCGTACATTTGTGGAAAGATCCTCCACCAATTGTGCGAAGAGAATCTCCCAACGTTACAGATTTCAAATTCGTACATCCCAAAAATACATTACGTGGAAAAAATTTAATCGAATTGGGAACCTCAATAGCAGTCAAAGAAACACAATTCTGAAAAATTCCTTCACCGATGGTATCTACCGAATTTTCCCATGATACAGAAGCTAACTTCGACCAATCATTAAAAGCATAATTATTTATCTTCTTTACTGATTTAGGGATAATTATTGAAGTTATATTCTTTCCGAATTTGTAGAACATTCCGCTCTTAATTTCTGAGATACTTTCAGGAATCACCAAATCAGTCACTTCTTTGCCATTCAGATGCAATTTGGAGGCTATGCTGAATGGATTACTGTTGCTATGACCGCATTGAATATTAAACATGGTTTCAAGGCTGTTTACATTTACGACTTGGAAACTATCACAGCGATTGAATGCATAAGAATCAATAGATTTTACAGAATCTCCCAATGAAATATAAGATAGATTAGTACAATCTTCGAATGCTCCATATCCAATAGAGACAACGGAGTTGGGGAAAACCACAGATTTCAAACTTTTACATTCTCTGAAAGCATACTGTCCTATTGTCCGGAGAGAATCTCCCAAAACAACTGATGCAAGATTGGTACAATTGCGGAACACTTCATTCGGGAATGCTTTTACCGAATTGGGTATTTTGATAGCAGTCAAAGCTGTACAATTTTGGAATGCGCTTGTTCCAATAGTTTCCAAAGAACTGCTTAATGTAACAGATTCCAAGTTTACTAACCCCATGAATGCACGGTCGCCAATCTTTACTACTGAATTGGGAAGAACGATAGACTTGATGTTCTTATACCCCTTGAAGAATCCTTCGTTGATTTCAGTGATGCCTTCGGGAATTTTCAGGCCTGTCACCTCTTCACCATTAAAGTAGAGATGCTGGGCAATGGTCAGCGGGTTGGCACTTTGGTTTTCAAAATAAATAGCATACCATGCATCTAAGTTGGTTACGTCCACTCGCTTCAAGCTGTCACAACCAGCGAAGGCATTTGTTTCAATGCTGTCAATAGATTCACCAAAGGTAACGGAAGTCAAAGCTGTACAGCTTGCAAATGCAGAATTTCCGATTTTCTCTACGGAATCGCCTAATTTCAGTGAAGTGATCTTGCTACCTTCAAAGAGGTGATCTTTAATCTCCTTGACGGTATTGGGCACTACCAATTCGGTAATCTCTTTACCATCTGAATAAAAATGCTTTGCTTTTGTAAGAGGGTTAGAATGATAGTCTCCAAATTCAATGTTGAACCAGTCTTCTAATTTAGCAATATGCACATCCTCTAACGAATCACATTGATAGAATGCATGATATCCAACAGTTGTTAAAGAATCACCAAAAGTAACAGAACGCAAATTCTTACATCCACCAAAGGCACGTTCACTCAGATATTTCAATGAATTTGGAAGTACAACCTTGGTCAATGATTTACTGCCTTCGAACATATGCCAACCATAAATTCCTTGAACTGAATTAGCAAATACCAAAGAGGTGATGAAATCGTATCCGGAAAGGAGGTTTCCTCTCACTTCTGTGGCGCCATAAGGCTGAACATATTCAGTCACAAGCTTATCATCGCAATACAAACCTTTTGTTATTTTCGCAGGATTAGACGAATCTGAACCGAAATTAATCGCAAAATATGCCGCAGCATCAGTCACATCCACTCGGGACAGCTTTTCACATCCATTAAATACATTATGCTCAATTGTTTTAATCTGATTTCCAAGTGACACTGATTCCAGATTGGTACATCCATCAAACGCATGGTCACCGATAAATGTCAATGGCTCGGGAAACTCAATAGATGTCAAAGAGGTACAACCCCTGAATGCTTCTCTACCAATACTCTCTAATGAACTGCTTAATGTAACAGACTCCAAGTTTGCTAATCCCTTGAATGCGCGGTCGCCAATCTTTACTACTGAATTAGGAAGAACAATAGACTTGATGTTTTCATACCCCTTGAAGAATCCTTCGTTGATTTCAGTGATACCTTCAGGAATCTTCAAACCTGTTACCTCTTCACCATTAAAGTAGAGATGCTGAGCAATGGTCAGCGGATTGGCACTTTGATTTTCAAAGTTAATGGCATACCATGTATCCAAGTTGGTGACATCTACTCGTTTCAGACTATCGCAACCATTGAAGGCATAACTGCCGACAGAAGAGATGGCGTCACCGAAGGTAACGGATGACAATTTGGTACAACCTTCAAAGGCCGCTTTCTCAATAGCTACCACCGTATTGGGAATAACAACGGATTCCAATCCCTTACAGTAGCGGAATGCACCTGCAGCAATGGTGTCCACTGAAGCACCCCAATTGATAGATGTCAATGCTGAACAGCCTTCAAATGCATTCTTTCCCGTTCTTTCCAATGTCACAGATTCCAACTTGGGCCAGTTCTGGAAGGCATAATCACCGACTTTAACTGAATTCGGGATAGTTACAGAAGTTACATTGTTTCCGAAATTATATAAGAAGCCTTTGTTTATTTCAGTAAGATATTCAGGTATAACTAAATCGGTAACTTCTTCACCACTCAGATGTAAATTAGAAGCGATGCTGAACGGATTACTGCCACTGCCGTTGCATGTGAGATTGAACATGGTCTCAAGACTATGTATATTCACAGTTTTCAGGCTGTCACAAAACCAAAAAGCACGGTCTCCTATGGTTTTTACAGAATCACCTAATGTAACGTACGACAATGCATCGCAATCATGAAATACATATTCTCCTATACTTTTTACAGAAGTTGGAATAAACACAGAAGTAATGCTTGACGCACCACTGAATGCATAATTGGATATATGAGTTACATCATCGGGAATAATCAACTCTGTAACCTCCTCTCCATTCAAGTAGAGGTGTTTTGCTATTGATAAAGGATTGGAATTACCACCGCCAGAATTGTGGGATGCAAATTCAATGTTACACAAAGTACTGATATTGGGAACGTTCACTTTTGTCAATTTGTCACATCCACTAAATGGATACAACCCGACTGTTTTTATAGAATCTCCCAATGATATGGATTCCAATTCAGACCAATTCTGAAAAGCTCCACCATTTATACTTTTTACTGAATTGGGGATAGTTACCGAAGTCACAATATTCCCAAAATTGTAAAAAAATCCTTGATTAATTTCTGTTACTCCTTCAGGAATTTCCAATTCTGTGATTTCTTTGCCGTTCAGATGCAACTTAGAGGCTTTGCTGAATGGGTTAGCATTGCTTCCACCGCATTGAATGTTGAACATGGTCAAAAGAGTGTTCACATTTACTGTTTGTAAACTATCACAGCCATTAAACGAACGAGAGCCAATAGATTTTACAGAATCTCCTAGTGTAATGTATGACAAATTGGTACAGAATTCAAAGACTCCATCCTCAAGAGTGACGACAGAATTAGGAATGACAATGGATTTTAAATTTTTACATTCTTTGAACGAACCTCCAGCAATTGTACGAAGAGAATCGCTCAATGTTACAGATTGCAAATTAGTACATCCAAAGAATACATTACGTGAGAGCGCTTTTACCGAATTAGGAATTTCAACAGCGGTCAAAGAGGTACAATACTGAAATGCTTCCGTTCCAATTGTTTCCAAAGAACTGCTTAATGTCACTGATTCCAAATTTGCCAATCCCTTGAATGCGCGGTCACCAATCTTTACTACCGAATTGGGAAGAACGATTGACTTGATGTTCTCATACCCCTTGAAGAAACCTTCGTTGATTTCAGTGATGCCCTCGGGGATAGTCAAACCCGTCACCTCTTCACCATTGTAATAAAGATGCTGAGCTATGGTCAGCGGGTTGGCACTTTGGTTCTCGAAGTTGATGGCATACCATGCATCCAAGTTGGTGACATCCACTCGTTTCAAACTGTCACAACCATTGAAGGCATAGCTGCCGACAGAGGCGATGGCGTCACCAAATGTAACGGATGCCAATTTGGTACAACCTTCGAATGCTGCCTTCTCAATAGCTACCACCGTATTGGGGATAACAACGGATTCCAATCCCTTACAGTAGCGGAACGCTCCCGCAGCAATGGTATCGACCGAAGCTCCCAAGGTGATAGAGGTCAATGCGGAACAACCTTCGAACGCGTTCTTACCCGTTCGTTCCAGTGTAACAGATGCCAACTTGGGCCAGTTCTGGAAGGCATAATCACCAACTTTTACCGAATTAGGGATAGTCACGGAAGTAACATTGTTTCCAAAGTTATAAAGGAATCCTTTCTTGATTTCAGTGATGCTTTCAGGAATTACAAGGTTAGTCACTTCTTCACCGTTGAGGTACAGTTTGGAGGCTTTGCAGAACGGATTACGATGTGATATATTTCCGTATTTCACAGAGTTCAGAACAGTTTCAAGACTGTTTACATTCATTGTCTTCAGACTGTCGCAATTATCAAATGCCCAATCACCAATAGTCTCTACGGAATTGCCCCATGTGATATATGCCAAATTCGTACAACCATTGAATGCAGTACCTCCAATGCTTTTGACTGAATTAGGAATGGAAAGAGATGTGATACCCTTCGCATCAACAAAAGCAAATGGAGCGATTTGGGTTACACCCTCAGGAATCACCAATTCTGTCACCTCCTCGTCATTCATGTAGAGGTGTTTGGCAATTCTAAGAGGATTAGAATTAACGTCTGTGTATGCAACATTACACAATGCGGCAATATTTGTTGTATTTACTCTTGCCAACTTCTCACATCCGTTGAACACATTCTGCAGAATGGTCTTTATGGAGTCACCGAATGTAACAGCCTCCAAGTTGGAACATCCATCAAAAGCATTACGCCCTATAAGCTCCAACGAATTAGGGAATGTTACAGATGTTAATCCCGTTTTCTTAAAAGCCTCATATTCGATCGTTTTTACAGAATCACCAATGATTACCGTTGCCAAAGCAGAACAATTTTCGAACGCTCTATATCCAATTGTCTTCACAGAATTACCGATGGATGCGGATGTCAGTTTTGACCAATTTTGGAATGCATTACCACCGATTGTCTTCACCGAATTGGGAATAGTCACCGAGGTGATGTTTTCCCAAAAATTGTAGAAGAATCCGTTCTTAATCTCTGT
Organism: Bacteroidaceae bacterium; assembly: GCA_017464815.1. Classification (GTDB taxonomy): domain Bacteria; phylum Bacteroidota; class Bacteroidia; order Bacteroidales; family Bacteroidaceae; genus Phocaeicola_A. The sequence goes on from JAFTYI010000006.1 coordinate 55,621, forward strand.
AACACCTTCGGGGATTACCAAATCAGTGATCTCTTCACCGTTGAGATGCAGTTTGGTGGCAACAGTGAACGGATTACCAAGATGATTGTTACTTTTAAGATTGAATAGCGATACAAGACTCTTTACATTTACGGTCTGCAGTTTCTCACAACCATTGAAGGTGTATTCACCGATAGTCTCTACAGAATCACCCATTGTAATGTATGACAGATTGGAGCAGGATTCAAACACTCGATCCTCAATGGTCTTGACAGAGTTCGGAATGACAATGGACTCTAGGCTCGTACAATCATGGAATGAACCTCCACCAATTGTTTGCAGCGAATCGCCCAAGGTGACAGATGACAAACTCGTGCAACCATAGAACACATTGCGTGCGAATGTCTTCACGGAGTTGGGAATGACGACAGCTGTCAAGGCCGTACAGCCCCTGAATGCATCCTCTCCAATACTCTGCAGGGAGTCGTTCAAGGTGACGGACTCCAAATTCGTCAAATTATAAAAGGCACGGTAGCCGATTTTCTTGACGGACTTGGGGAGCGTTATTGATTTGATGTTTTCATATCCTTTGAAGAAACCTTCGTTGATTTCAGTGATACCCTCGGGGATGGTAAAGCCAGTCACCTCTTCATCATTGAAGTAAAGATGTTTGGCGATGACAAGCGGGTTGGCACTTTCATTTCCAAAGTTGATGGCATACCATGCATCCAAGTCGGTCACATTCACCCGTTGCAAGCTGTTGCAACCATTGAAAGCATACTCTCCCACACTGTCTACAGATTCGCTGAAGGTGACAGATGCCAGTTTGGAGCAACCTTCAAACGCTCTGTTCTCAATGACAACAACAGAGTTGGGGATAACGACCGATTCCAGTCCCGTACAATTCTTGAATGCTCCCGCAGCAATGGTGTCCACCGAAGCGCCCAAGGTGATGGATGTCAATGCCGAACAGCCCTCAAAAGCGTTCTTACCCGTTCGTCCCAATGTAACAGATGCCAACTTGGGCCAATTTTGGAAGGCGTAATCACCGACATTCACCGACTTAGGAATAGTCACCGAAGTTACATTGTTTCCAAAGTTATAGAGGAATCCCTTATTGAGTTCTGTGATGCTTTCGGGAATTACCAAATTGGTCACTTCTACCCCATTCAGATGTAGCTTGGAAGCCATCTTAAATGGATTGTTATTTGTGGAATTACCATATTTTACAGAATTGAAAATGGTTTCAAGTTTGTTCACATTCACCGTTTGCAAATTGTCACAACCATTAAATGCATATTGTCCTATAGACTCTACAGAATCACCCAATGTAACGGATGACAAATTGGAACAATAGTAAAAAGCAGCATTCTCAATAGTAATTACGGAATTGGGAATATTAACAGCAGTCAAAGAAGAACAACGGTTAAAAGCATTATCTCCAATGATTTTTACTGAATCACCAATGGCTACAGAAGCCAATTTTGTCCAATTAGAAAAAGCAGAACTACCGATTTTCTTCACCGAATTGGGAATAGTCACCGAAGTGATGTCACTGCCCCAATTATAGAAGAATCCTTGCTTAATCTCTGTTACACCTTCGGGGATTACCAGTTCTGTAGTAATCTCTTCACCATTCACACTAAGTTTGGGAGCAATTTTGAAGGGGTTGCTATTACTATTCCCACATGTCACATTGAACATTGTCAAAAGTGTGTTCACATCCACTGTTGTCAAACTGCTGCAACCATTGAACGCCCAATTGCCGATTGTCTTCACTGAATCTCCCAATGTGATGGATGACAGATTGGTACAACCGTCAAATGCATATTCGCCAATGGTAGAAACCGGAATGGGGAGTTCTATTGTTGTCAGCGCTGTACAGCCCTTGAAGGCATTTGCTCCAATGCTTTTGACAGAATTGCCAATAGTCACGGAGGCCAACTTCGTCCAATCTTGGAAGGCGGCATCGCCAATGGTTGTCACCGAACCGGGGATAGTCAATGAAGTGACATTCTTGCCAAAGTTGTTAAAGAAGCCTTGGTTGATTTCCGTCATGCCATCCGGCAAGGTCAATTCTGTGACTTCCGTGTCAGCCACATAGATATGCTTGGCCAACGTGAAAGGGTTGGACGAACCTTCGCCCCATGAGATGGCATCGCCGTACAAGATGGCAAACATACGGTCATTGCTTGAGACATGGATTTTGCTCAAGTTGCTGCAACTCTTAAAGGCATCGTCACCGATGGAGGCTATGGCATCGCCCATGGTAAGTTCTGACAAACCTGTGCATCCCGAGAATGCAGCCTTCTCAATAGTAGTGACTGTGTTGGGAAGAACCACCTTTGTCAGCTGGGTGAAGTTCTCAAACGCCCCCTCGGCAATGTTGACAGTTCCTTCAGTCACCTCGATGGCGGTGTTGGCCTCCATCGTACCCTTATATTTATAGAGCACCTTATTAATATATATAGGCCCGTCTTCTAAACCGTCATACCATGTAGTACCCGTGAAAGCGTCCTTACCGATGTGGGTTACTGACTCGGGAATTGTGATACCGACCAAGTTGGTTTGGTTCTTGAACGCACCTTCGGCGATACTGGTAGTACCTTCCTTTACAGCGATGGTTGTATTCTCCGGCATGTCACCTTTATATTGATAAAGGACGGAGCCGATATAGACAACATTGTCATCGGATTGATGATTGCTTATCCATGCCGTATTTGCAAAGACATCCTTTCCCATATTGATAGAAGATTCGGGGAAAGTTACAGTGGCCAGATTGGTACATCCGTTGAAAGCATTATCGCCAATGGACGTGACGGATGAGGGGATGGTAATGGAAGTTATGCTGGCAACATCTTTGAAAAATTCATTAGGTATTTCGGTTACACCGTCTGGTATGACCAAGTTTGTCACCTCTGTTTCCCCGCCATTTTCATCCTTCACATAAATATGTTTGGCTATTGGCAAGGGGTTGGAACTGTAGCTGACAAATTCAATATTGAAAAGGGTGCTGATATTGGGAAAAATCACTTTATTTAAGCTTGTACAGGAGCTAAATGTAGCTTCTTGAATGGACTTTATGGATTCTCCGAATGATACCGATTCCAATTTGTCACATGATTGGAATGCACGAGTTTCGATAGTTTCTAAAGAATTAGGTAATTCCACTGATGTCAAAGCGGAACAATGATTGAATGCATAGGCACTTATCGTCTTTACAGAATTTCCCAATTGTACCGTAGCCAGATTGGTGCAATTCTGAAAGGCTGCACTCCCAATGCTAACCACAGAATTAGGAATTGTAACAGAAGTCAAGTTTGAACATCCGTTGAAAACCATATTCCCAATCGCTGTTACGGCATATTGGATTTCATTGTTGGTTACATTTTCGGGAATGACAATGTTTCCCGCATACGGACTTTCTCCACTCACAACGGAGACCGTACTTTCCGACGTGATTTCATACGTGATGGAAACTCCATCATCATTCTCAACAGAGAATGTCTCTGCGAAACACGGCATGTTCATGAACATGGCCATGCTTAGAAAAAACAACATTTTTTTCATAGGTTACTTATTTTGTTAGTTTTGATGTTCTTTTTCTCTCTCCGAAGAAGAGCAGACAAGGCGAAAATGAAATATCCTAAGTCCCTCGGGCAAAAAAGAAACGCAAGCACATCTTTGATGCCTTTGTCCATTGAGGTCTTAGGATACCCGAAACTACAAAAGATTAAGATGCACCTGCGTACGCAGGCATCTGCCATCTTATTCTCATCGTAATTTCTTGAAAGTTCCTAAGTTTCAATGGACGATTAGAATAATAGCAAACGCTATACTTTTCCACAATGTCAGTTTTCAACACTCACCGCTGTGAACGATTGATGGGGCAAAGATACGTTTTAATTGTGAATTATTGATTATGAAATCTTATTTATTTTACAGAAAATGTTGCAGAACATGTTTTTACACCTTTTAGTAATAAATTTCGCGCTTCTATTTCATCCCTATTTCGTCAAAATGAAATGCCGCGTGAGGGGTGCGTGATTGCATATATATACAATGTAAAGATGAGGGGATGAGGTAAGGCACAAAGTGGTCAGCCCGTCTCCTCTCAAGTGGTCAGCGGCTAAGGTGTCCGACGGTTAGCCCGTGTCCTCTCGAGAGGTTAGCGGCTGACCTCTCGACACCTTAGCGGCTAAAGGGTGGGAAGAAGGCGGTTTTTGTTTGATTTTCCCGACCGAAAAATGTATAAATATACAGTGGGCGCATATTTATGCAAAACTGACCGCACGAGAATCGCGTATATGGGCGTGAATTTTCTTTTGAGCGAAAAATGGGAAGAATTTCAATCAGAATGCAAACAGCTAGGTTTCAGATTGTTAACAACACTCTGTTAACCTTTGAAGGGGGCAGGCTTATCCCATGGATGAAGTGAGAGGGAAGAGGATGTATTCTTAAAAGCTGACATATTGTTTTCTCGCATATTTACAGGAGCTCTGCATTATCGGCATTTTTAGGGAGGAGGATTAATCAGGGTGAGGGGGATTTTGAGGAATCGGAGGAGTCGGAGGAGTCGAATTATTCTGAGGATTCTGAGGGCTCGGAGTAATCTGAGGATTCTGAGTATTCTGAAGACTCGGAGTGTGCTGAAGACTCGGAGAGTTCGGAAGACTCTGAGAGCTCTGAGGATTCGGAGTGGGGTGGGTTATCTGGGACTTTTGGGCGTTCCTGTAATTTATCCTTGCTTGGAACATGCGTTCTTTGATGCCACCTTCGGTGACAAAACGCTGCTGCATGGTGATGAGCAGTTTGTGTAGCATATAAATGGCTTGGTGAATGAGGGTGATGCAGAGGTTGGCAATCTCCTCATCGTTCATGCGGCGTATGTTTTTCGCATAGGTGTTGCTGATTTGTCCGCTGCGGGCATACAGCCTCATTCTTTCGTAGCGTGGGTGCAAGGGACCCCATTGTTCAAGGTTTCGTACACGCAGATAGTCTTCGTAATCGTCGAGCAGTTCTTCAAGGCTTGCTTTGGCCACATTGGTGAGTTTGATTTCTGTTTCGCTGGATGTGGCCGCAGCTTGGTTGCCTTCGGCGATGTTTTGCTTGCCGCTACGTGCGGCTTGCACCATCTGATCAATGGTGCGGTCGCCTTTGGAGAGATACTGGTGGGTAAAATTGTAGGTGATGTCGTAGATTATCTCTGTCACTTGATAGACACGCAGGTTGCGGTAATGGCCGTGTTGGGGGAGGAAGGTGTGGGGCGCTTGAGGGGTCGGAGAAATCGGAGGGTTCGGAGAATTCGGAGTAATCGGAGAACTCTGAAGACTCTGAAGACTCTGAGGACTCTGAGGACTCTGAAAACTCTGAGAGCTCTCATTAATCTGAGCGAGCTGGGTGGGTTGATCGTTTTTCATGGCAGAAGAGGATTATTGGGGGGAATTATCGGACTTCACTCCTTCACCACGGAGGTCAGCGGGTGGCGATTGCCCTTGATGCCTTTGAGGAAGGCTTTGGCTGAACCGAAGTTGAGGAAGAGGTCGAGGCGGACGGGCAGGTGGTTCTTGTCGTCGGTGACGTAGAAGGTGATGACCTCCTGCTCCTTGCCCTTCTTGTCGTACTCTACAAGGGAGAAGACGAGGCAACGGTAGGTGGTTTCCTTGTCGTCTTCGGCTTCAAACTTCTTCTTGCCACGGTAGATGAGTGTCTGCTTCTCCACACGTCGGCCGGTGGCCATCTGGAAATGAATCTTGTCGCCTACCTTATAATCCGTGGGATCGAACGAGCGGGCGCGTTGAAGGATGCTGAGCATGTCGTAGATGCACTCGTCCATGGTGTCTTGGGCGGTCTTCACGCTGCCATCGCGATGCAGGCGGCGCTGACGTGCCTGACTTTTCCCGTCAGGGTAGCTGAACCATGCCTCGTCCACGGTGTAGCGTTTTCCCTCCTCGGCTCCTTTGCGGAAATAGAGGGGCTCCATCCGGGTGGTCATGCGGCTGATGAGCGTGTCGCGCATCTTGAAAAAGTAGTCGGCCCGCTTGCTGCTGGTGGCCACGAGCGAGGTTTCATATCCGGGTTGTCCGTCGTCGGTGGTGATGGCGTCGGTCTTCAGCACGGCTGTGCCGGCTTTTATCCACACGAACTTCCAGTTGAAGTACATCTCGTAATCCAGTTTCTCGCCACTCTGAAAAGCATAGTTTTCGGCGGGGCATTGGGCATAGGCACACCACCCGGTCACAAGGATGGCGATGAGGGCAAGTATTCTTTTCATGCTATATATATGTGTGTGATCAGTCTTTTCTCTATCTGTTATTCTTTCTCTTTCGTTCTTCGCGCTCGGCGTTCTTGCTCCGTCTTTCTTTCTTCTCCTCGGGCTTCTGCTTGGTGATGTCAAGGGGTTTCTGCTTCTCGATGGGCAGAGCGGAGACATTCCAATCCTGACGCATGTCCCACAAGGCGCGTACTTCCAGCATTTTGGGGTAGTAGTAGACGTGCTCGGGTTGCAACTTGTCGGCGTAGAGGCCGGTGTCCCACTTGCCATTTCCGTTGGCATCGTCCACTATGCGGGCGTAGTATTTGCCGGGATTGAGGAAGAAGAACTCGACGTGGCCCTTCTCCAACGGCTCGCGCCGGATGGGTTTGTCGTCGCCATTGAGCAACTCCACATAGGCATGGGGGGAGAGTTGTGCATTCGTCACATCGAAGGCCAAGGTGCCATAGTCGTCGAGCGAGCGCATCTTCAGGGTCTGTTTCAACTTGTCGGTGTGCAAGCCATAGATGCCCGTGAAGGCGGCTGAGTCGATGACGAGTTCATACTCCTGTTCGGGTCGCCATTCGGCGCGAATGCGGTATTTGCGGGTGAATCCGTCCATCAGTTCAAAGCGGTAGGGGATGTCCTTCCACAACGTGTCCACCTTCAGACGCAGATGTATGGCTTGTGTGTCGACACGTGCCAACGGTTCTTCAAAATCGATGGTGAGGGTGGCGTACACGTCCTTGATGCTTCCCATCTTTGGTTTCAGGAATTTGATGGGAGGAAGCGTGTCGGTCAGCACCTCGCCCTCCTTCAGGCGACGGCGCTTCTTTTTCAGCTGTTTTTGAAACTCCTCCATCTCCTTGTCCTTCTCCTTCTGATACATGGCCAGTGTCTTCTTGGAAGCCATATAGAAGGTGTCGGTGCGCGGCACGAGTTGTCCGAGCGTGTCGGTGTAGAGGTAGTCTATCGTCATCTCCAACGTATCCAGACGGATGATGGCCGAGTCCTTCAACCAATAGTGGATGGTGTCGTTGTGCTGACTCTTTTCTATGACAAAGGCGTCCTTCTCGTCGAAGTTCATTCCCTTGAGGGTCGGCAAGGTGTCGGCCTTAGCGGCAAAGTAGAAGGAGAATTTGTTGGGCGTCAACCGCTCGTTCTTCAACAGATACTGGGTGGTCATTTCCTCCTTAAAGGCACGCAACACCAGGTCGTCGGGCAAAAAGCGGGTATAGGGGACATCAACGATGGTGTCGATGGTGAGCGAATCAATCCAAAAGGTGTCCTGCCGCACGGCCGGCTCGCTATAGGGGACTACGAGCGAATCCATGAAGGCCACCATCTCGCTCTTCTGACTGAAGCGGTAGTCCTGATCGCCATCCATCAATCCATAGATGCGATAGGAACCCGGCGCCACTCCCTTGATGGAGAAGCGTCCGCTGGCATCGGTGCGCGAAATGCGTTCGAAGGGTTTGGTGGTGAAAGCCGTGTCGGAGAGGTCGGCATAGAGTCCCACCTGCATACCTTTCACCGGCTCCAGATTGGAGGCGTCCAATATGGTGCCGGCCACTTCCATTGAGTCGATGGCTTCGCCCGTAGAGAAGGTAAAGGCAAATTGTCCCATAGGATTGCCCTCGTTGTTGTCAGTGATGGCGTCGCCAAAGTCGATAGAGTAGGTGGTGTTGGGCCTCATCGTGTCCTGCAATTCCACAATAACGCGCTTGCCGCTGGCCTTTATCTCGGGCACATCAATCTGCGGGGGCGAGATGACCACCTTTTCCGAGGCATTCTGCAGTTTGATGTATTCGTCAAACTCCAGCACAATACGTTTTTCGTTGCTGTTGATAGCACCTATGGCCGGATGGCTGTTCACCATCACGGGCGGTGTCTCGTCGTACATGCCGCCATCGGGCGACCCCATGCGAGCACACGAGACTATCATCAGAGCCAGCCATACCAGCGGACTCAGCAGGCGGTTGTTGTATGTGGGTTGGTTGGGCATATTCTGTTGGGTTCTTTTGTTCTTTTCTAGGGGGGGCTAGAGATTCTAGATATTCTAGATTGCCTAGATTTTCTAGAGATTCTAGACTGTCTAGACTAATCTAGATTATCTAGGAGATTCAGGGGGCTGACTTATTTTGAGTTATCATTTGTTATAATTCAACATTTCATCGATGTAGTCCCTTGTATTGCTCAGGCGGGGCACTTTGTGCTGGCCACCTAACTTGCCCTTATCCTTCAGCCAGTCGTGAAACAGGTCAGGGCGGGCGGGCACTACCTCCAAGCGTTGCAGGGTGATGTCCTTGTAGCGTTTGGCCTCGTAATCGCTGTTCACCTGTTGCAAGGTGGTGTCGAGCACTTGGGTAAAGTGTTCGATGGAGTCGGGCGCTACTGAGAACTCAATGAGCCATTGGTGGCGACATTTGGCATCGGTGCCCATGAAGACGGGGGCAGCCGTGTATTCGCTCACCTGTGCGCCGGTGGCGGCACAAGCTGCCTGCAACCCTTTCTCGGCATTTTCCACCACCAGCTCCTCGCCAAAAGCATTGATGAAGTGCTTGGTGCGCCCTGAGATAACAAACTTATAGGGATTTTTGCTCGTAAACCGCACGGTGTCGCCTATCAGATAGCGCCACAATCCGCACAGATTGCTGATGACCACGGCATAGTTGCGTCCGACTTCAATACCTGTCAGAGGCACTACGGCAGGATTGGGTTTGTTCAACTCTTCCAATGGGACAAACTCGTAGAACACGCCATAATCCAGCATCAGCATCATCGAAGGATCGGCAGGGTCGTTCTGCACCCCGAAGAAGCCTTCGCTGGCATTATAGGTCTCGCGATACTGCATGCGGGGGCTGCGGATGAGTTGCTGGTAGGTTTCGCGATAGGGGGCAAAGCTGACTCCACCATGGAAGAAGACCTCCAGATTCGGCCACACCTCGTCCAACGATTGTGCGCCAGTGATTTCCAACACCCGTTTGATGACGGCCATCATCCACGATGGCACGCCGGAGATGTTGGTAATGTTCTTGCTGATGGTGTTGCGGGCAATGCGCTCCATTTTCTCCTCGAAGTCGCTCAACAGGGCTATCTCCTTGCTGGGGACACGCAGGAAATTCACCAACGGATTGACGTTTTCGATGAGGATGGCCGAGAGGTCGCCCACCAAGCTGTGTTTCAAGTTGTAGTTGGGTGCATGGCTTCCGCCCAAGATAAGCCCCTTGCCACTGAAGAGGGCCGAGTCGGGGCGTGTCATCAGGTAGTAGGCAATGCAATCGGTGGGTCCCTTGTAGTGCATCTGTTTCAAGCCCTCGTTGCTCACGGGGATAAACTTGCTTTTGTCATTTGTGGTGCCCGACGACTTGGCATACCACCTCACCTGAGAGGGCCACAACACGTTGCGTGCACCATGCCGCATGCGCTCCACATAGGGTTTGATGTCATCGTAGGATTGGATAGGCACCTGACGGACGTAGTCCTCATAGGTGCGTATGGTGCCATATCCGTGTTTCACCCCCCATTCGGTGTGAGCGGCCTTGGCCACCAACTTCTTCAATTGATCAGCCTGCAGGGATTCTGCTTGTGTATCATAAGCTTGTAAAGCCCGTTGGCGTGGGATAAAACCCTTGCTTATCAAGTCTGTTATACTCATCTATTTACCTTTCTTTTCTCAAAATAAGATAAAATTTGTCCGCAAAAGTAGTGTAAACTTCTGAAAATACCTATCTTTACACGCCGATTTTAACGAATGTTTCAGTAAAAGAAGAACTTTAAGGCCAATTTAAGGAAAAAAAGGCATCGGAAATAACGTAAAATGCATAAACGTACTATTCATTTATATACTATATAGAAATGCGCATCGGAATTCTGACATCGGGCGGAGACTGTCCCGGCATCAATGCCACCATCCGTGGCGTGTGCAAAACAGCCATCTTGAACTATGGCATGGAGGTCATAGGCATCCACAGTGGATTCAAGGGGTTGATTGACCTTGACTATGAAGTGATGAACGAACGGTCGCTCACCGGCCTGCTCACCATGGGAGGCACCATCCTGGGCACCTCGCGCGAGAAGCCGTACAGCAAGAAACAGGCCGTGCCGGGCATCGACAAGCCGGCCTTGTTGAAGGCCAATGTGGAGCAGCTGGGGCTGGACGCGGTAGTGTGCATCGGTGGAAACGGTACTCAGAAGACGGCCGGGAAGATGGCCCGCGCGGGCATCCCCGTCATAGGCATTCCCAAGACGATTGACAACGACGTGGCCGGCACCGACCTCTGCTTCGGGTTCCACACGGCCGTCAGCATCGCCACCGAGGCCATCGACCGCCTGCACAGCACCGCCAGTGCCCACCGTCGGGTGATGGTCATCGAGGTGATGGGTCACAAGGCGGGGTGGCTGGCCCTCTACAGCGGCATGGCCGGTGGGGGCGACGTCATCCTCATCCCCGAGCGCCCCTACGACATGGGGCACATCTGCCAAGCCATCATGAACCGCATGCAACGGGGCAAGAACTATGCCATCGTGGTGGTGGCCGAGGGGTTGCCCACGCCCCGTCCCGGACGTGCCGGTGAATACATTGCTTCCACCATCGCCGAGATGACGGGCATCGAAGCCCGCGAGACGGTGTTGGGATACACCCAGCGAGGCGGCTCGCCATGCCCCTTTGACCGCATCCTCTCCACCCGCATGGGCAGCCATGCCGTGGAGCTGATTGCACGCGGCGAGTTCGGACGCATGGTGGCCGTCCGTGGCGAGAGCATCACCTCTGTGCCCTTGGCCGAGGTGGCAGGCTGCACACGCATGGTGCCGCCCGACCACGAGTTGGTTCTGCAAGGGCAGCACATGGGCATCTGCTTTGGCTAAACAGAAGAAAATGAAGACTTTTCTTTGTGCATTGGTTTTCTTGCAGTATCTTTGCAGCCGTTAACAATTACTAAAATATGAAAAAAACACTTGTAGATTTATTTGAAGCGTCGGTCAGCAAGTATCCCAACAACACATTCTTGTTGGAGAAGACCGGCAAACAGTTTGAACCTACTACTTACACAGAAGTTAAGAATCAAGTCTATCGCCTCGGTGCCGGACTTCAGGCCTTGGGCGTGAAGAAAGGCGACACCATGGCGTTGCTCAGCGAGGGACGCAACATGTGGGTCATCGGCGAGCTGGCGATGTTCTATGCCGGAGCCATCAATGTGCCCCTGAGCATCAAGCTCGAGGAGAGCAACGACCTGCTGTTCCGCTTGAAGCACGGCGATGTGAAGTATGTGATGGTCAGTGGCACCCAGTTGAAGAAAATCCGCGCCATCAAGGAGCAGCTCACGCTGGTGGAGAAGGTCATTGTCTTCGACGAACAGAAGGAATATGAGGAGAAGGAGATTGCCCTCAGCGAGGTGTTTGCCATGGGCGACGAGTTCCTGAAGAGCCACACCGAGGAGGAATTCCTGAGCGTGGCCCGCTCCATCCAGAACGATGACTATGCCACCATCACCTACACCAGCGGTACGACCGCCGACCCCAAGGGTGTGGTGCTGACCCACCGCAACTACACGGCCAACGTGGAGCAGTCGCTCACGCTGGTGGACATTGACGAACATTGGCGCACGCTCATCATCCTGCCCCTCGACCACTGCTTTGCCCACGTGGTGGGATTCTACATCATGATGTCCGTGGGTGCTACGGCCGCTACCACCCAAGTGGGCCGCACGCCGCTGGAGACCCTCAAGAACATACCTCTTAATATTAAGGAGGTGCGTCCCCACTTCATCCTCAGTGTGCCTGCCTTGGCCAAGACGTTCAAGAAGAACATCGAGCAGGGCATCCGCGCCAAGGGCCCCACGACGGTGAAGCTCTTCAACATGGGACTGAAGGTGCGCCAGATTTACTTCGGCGAGAGCAACCAAGACTTCAAGGGATGGCGTTACCTGCTGAAGCCCCTCGTGTGGTTGTTCGACAAGGTGCTCTTCTCCAAGGTGCGCGAGAACTTCGGTGGCGAGCTCCGCTTCTTCATCGGAGGCGGCGCGTTGCTCGACAAGGACTTGCAGAAGTTCTACGTCGGCGTGGGTATGCCCATGTATCAGGGCTACGGCTTGAGCGAAGCCACCCCCGTCATCTCCAGCAACGGCCCCACCCTCTACCGCTTCGGCTCAAGCGGTAAGCTGGTGAAACCCATCGAACTGAAGATTTGCGACAACGAGGGTAAGGAACTGCCCGTTGGCGAGATGGGAGAAATCGTGGTGAAGGGCGAGAACGTGATGGCCGGATATTGGAAGAATCCCGAATCCACCGCCGAGACCGTGCGCGACGGCTACCTCTACACGGGCGACTTGGGTTACATGACCAAGGAGGGACTGCTCTACGTGAAGGGTCGCTTCAAGAGCCTGCTCATCGGCAGCGATGGCGAGAAGTACAGCCCCGAAGGCATCGAGGAGGCACTCGTGGAGAAGTCGCGCTACATCGACCAGGTGATGCTCTACAACAACCAGTCGGCCTACACCACGGCCGTCATCGTGCCCAACCGCGACCAGCTCATCCGCAAGTTGAAGGAGCAGGGCCTCAGCCTCGACACCGAGGAGGGACGCACCGCCGCCTTGCAGAAACTGGAAAGCGAGCTGAACAAGTATAAGAAGGGTGGCGAGTTCGAAGGTATGTTCCCCGAGCGTTGGCTGCCCAGCTGCTTCGCCGTGTTGGCCGAGCCGTTCACCGAGCAGAACCAGATGATCAACAGCACCATGAAGATGGTTCGCGGCAAGATTGAAAAGGCCTACGCCGACCGCATTGCCTACATGTACACCCCCGAGGGCAAGCAATTGCTCAACCAACAGAACTTGGATGCGTTGAAGTAATACACATTAATAACATCTTACAGTTTAAGGGCTTGAAACACCTGTTTCAGGCCCTTATTCATGCATGGCAATCGCACCCCTTGCAAGGGGTACCATCATACCTCTTGCAAGGGGTATCGAGATAGGGCATGCATGAGGTGCAAAGGTGCCCATGTATAGAGCCTAACAGGTTGATAATAGGCGCATTACAAAAATTCAAAGAAAACATCTTGCAGGAGTAGCAAGGATATTGAAAATCTTCTACAACACAGCATCGGATGTAGAGGCGGCAATGACCAGCAGACTCTCCGGCCCCATGTTGAAGAGGAGGTCGACGATGCTGAGGTCGGGCAGGAAGCCGTGGCGCTCCTTGAACACCTGGTAGTAGGGGCGCGGCGCATAGCCGGGGAGCGCCTCGGTGCAGGGGCGCTTGGGATGGATGAGGGTGCGCAGGTCGGTGTCGCCAGCGGGCACCTCATGAAGGTATTCGGTGCTCAGCCCGACGCGTGGTTCGAAGCCGATAAGGTTACATACCAACTCACGCAACCGCTCGTTGAAGTCGAGCAGGAAGGTAATCTTCCTCTCGTAGAAGGGGCGGAAGTCGTCGGCATAGTATTCAAAGAAAGGGCTTTGGCGGTAGGCAGCCTCCAGGGCATTCCAGTGGAGGTGGCGCCAGTTGCCGTGGTCGCTGATGCGCACGTCGCGCATCAGGCACTTCTCGCCACCGTTGCTCTCGGTGGGGATGGTCAGTGGCAAGGGGCCTTGCGCGGTGGCAATGATGCACCGGTTGCGGTAGGTCTGCTTCACATAGTGCTCCCATTGCTCGATGCATGCGCCTTCGGTGGCGGCATAGAGCTGTGCGTAGTATGAAACGGGGGCCAAGTAGGCGGTGGAGAAGTGGTGCATGGTTGATGAGTATCTACAATTTGTTTCCTACCCTCTCCCATCGGTATCCCTTGTCCCAAGGCTGTTCGGGGTCGTGGGAGAACCAGATGAACGAGGCGCGTCCGATGAGGTGGTCTTCGGGCACGAAGCCGAAGAGGCGCGAGTCGGTGACATTGATGGAGTTGCTTGCCGCCACCCAGCAGTAGTTCTTGGTGAAGCGGAATCCCTTGACGGGTGTACCGTCGATGACCAGCGTGTTGCCCTTGATGGTGGCGCGGCGCCCTTCGTGCAGATTGATGGTGTTGCACAGCAGCTTGACATTCCACGGATAGGCCCTCACCAACATGCCGCGGGCAGGCACCACAAAGGGGTGTACGCCATCGGTGGCCGCCGTCTGCAGGGGCTTGATGGCGACGGCATCCTGCAACTCCTGCTTCAACAGGTAGAGTTCATAGTGGCTGAAGCTGCGCACATAGTCCCCTTTGTCGTACCCCAACAGCTGATTGTCGGTGAGGCCCGCGTTTTTCAGCGCCGCCAGCATCATCTCCTCCTGCTCGCCAGGGTAGGCGTAGAGGAACTTGTCATCGGGGCTCACGATGCTGTCGCCCGTCACCACGCGCTCGCCGTTGAGCATCAGCGTGTCGCCCGGCTGGCCCACGCAACGGCTGATGTACACCTCGCGCCGGTCGATGGGCGTCGAGGGGTCGGCGGGTGCGGGATTGTTGAACAGCACCACGTCGCCCCGCCTTACACCGTCGGGCGCCCAGCGGTGATAGCCGATGAGCGAGGTGAAGGGCAGGCGCAGGCCGTAGCTCCACTTGTTCACCATCACACGGTCGCCCCGATAGAGGGTGTTCTCCATGCCGTCGGACGGGATGGTGCACGAGGTGAAGGCCAGTGTCCGCACAAGCAGGACAAGGGCCACGGCTATCAACAAGGTCAGTAGGGTACGTTTCATGTTTTTTTCAGTTACAAGTTATGAGCTACAAGCTACAAAATCTGTCAGTATTGTGTGGCCACTCGTAGCTGTTCACTATTTACTATTTAATATCATCCACCCACTTGAAGAGGCGCTTCCATCGGATGCCTCCGTCGAAGAGGCTGCGGTCTTTGTCGAGCGAGAGCCAGATGAAGAGCGGCTTGCCCACGATGTGGTCTTCGGGCACAAAGCCCCAGTAGCGCGAGTCGGCCGAGTTGTGGCGATTGTCGCCCTGCATCCAGTAGTAGTCCTGCTTGAAGGTGTAGGAGTCGGCCTCTGTGCCGTTGATGAGGATGCGTCCGTCGGGCGTCACCTCCAGCTTGTTACCCTCGTAGACGGCAATGGGGCGCTCGTAGATGGGCAGGTTCTCCAGGGTCAGACGGATGCTCTCGCCCCTCTTGGGAATCCACACGGGGCCGTAGTTGTCACACGTCCAATCCTTGTGCATGTTCAGCGGGTAGAGGTCGCCCTGCTGCTCGTCGGGGTAGGGCTTTATGTCGCGCACCACATCCTTGCGTGCCAGCAATCCCTGCTTGGCAGCCTCGGTCAAGGGCAGGCAGTAGAGTGTGCCTTGCGGATTGTGGTTCAGCAAGTCCTCGTTGCTGATGCCCAGTTGGCGCGACAGGTCGGCAGGGATGGGGCGGTTGGTGGTCACCAGGTAGTTGTACTGCACATTGTCGGGCTCCTTGTTGGCCACGCCATCGAGGTAGATGATGCGGTCCTTTATCTGAAGCGTCTGTCCCGGCAGGCCGATGCAGCGCTTCACGTAGTTCTCGCGTCGGTCGGTGGGGCGCGAGGTCACCTCGCCAAACTGCTGGGGATTCTGCCTGATGTAGCGCGAGCCGTAGGCATAGTTCTTGGCATAGTAGGCGCGTTGCTCAAGGGTGGTGAGCGAGTCGAGCACCGGCTTGTCGGGGTTCAGCTGGGCGCCATAGGCATAGGCCAAGGTGTAGAAGTCGGCATTCTGGGCATTCAGTGCCACGGTGTCGCCCGAGGGGTAGTTGAACACCACGATGTCGTTCAGCTGCACCTGTCCCAATCCCTTCACACGGCGGTATTCCCATTGGGGCCACTCAAGGTAGCTCTTGCAGTTGAGGATGGGCAACGTGTGTTGGGTCAGCGGCATGGTGAGGGGCGTCTGCGGGATGCGGGGGCCATAGCTCACCTTGCTCACGGCCAGGTAGTCACCCACGAGCAGCGACTTCTCCAACGACGAGGTGGGTATCACGTAGTTCTGGAAGAAGAACTGGTTGACGAAGTAGACGGCCACCAGGGCAAACACGATGGCGTCCACCCACCCCATCACCCACAGGAAGGTTTTGTTCTTCGACCGCTTCCACCACGTCCAGGGTATCTTCTTGCTGATGTAGGCATCATATATAAAAGGTACGACCAGCAAGCCCCACCAGCTGCCCACCCAGTAGAGGAAGAGCAGGTAGAGGGCCGTGACTATCGCAAACTTGACCCATTGCACGCGAGGGTCAACTCTCTTTTCCGTATCTTTGTCTGTCTTTTCTTTATTCTCCATGTCTTTTCTCTATATTATCTTAGTTACTGCCAAGCCTGTGGCAGTGTCCTGCCTCTATGGTGGCAGTACTCTGCCACAGTAATGGCAGACGTCTGCCAACGCCGTTGGCAGTAGCTGATTGTACGCATCTTACTGATGAAAGAAGCGAATGAAGGGGCGATTAGAACTTGAACAGGTCGTCCATCCCAAGGAATCCCTCGTGGCCGGCCGTGTACTCAGCGGCCAACACGGCGCCCAAGGCAAAGCCCTTGCGGCTGTGTGCATCGTGGGTGATGGTGATGCAATCGGCCTCGGAGTCGTAGCTGATGGAGTGGATGCCCGGCACTTCGTCGCGACGGATGGCCGAGATGGGCAGCTCGTTCGCCCGGCACTCGGTGCTTCCGCTCACGGTGCCGTCGGGGGCAGTCAGTGTGCCCATCACCCACTTGCTCTTGCGCTCGAGGTTCTCCATGATTCCCTCGGCCAGTGTGATGGCCGTGCCGCTGGGGGCGTCCAGCTTGTGGATGTGGTGGGTCTCCTCCATGCTCACCTCGTACTCGGGAAACTTGTTCATGATGCCGGCCAAATATTTGTTCACGGCCGAGAAAATGGCCACGCCAAGGCTGAAGTTGCTGCTCCAGAAGAGCGTCTTCCCACCCGTGGTGCAGAGCTGTTTCATCTCATCCAGGTGCTCGTCGAGCCACCCGGTGCTGCCCGACACCACTTTCACTCCGGCGGCAAAGGCCTTCATATAGTTCTGATAAGCCACGGTGGGGGCGGTGAATTCGATGGCCACGTCGGCACTCTTGAATGCGGCAGATTCAAACTCCTCCTGATTGTCAATGTCGATAATGCTCACTATCTCATGACCACGGCTCAGGGCTATCTGCTCTATCATTTTACCCATCTTGCCGTATCCAATTAATGCTATTTTCATTGTAAATCGTCAATTAAATGGTGCAAATGTAGGCAATTATCGCGGATATTCCTACATTTGTAGGATTTTTTAAAAGAACTCTCCCCACGAAAAGGGGAAATCGGCCTAAAAATCACCCATTACAACCCTCAAAAAGCTGACACGATGATGGAATACTTGTTGCACTACACATGGAAGCACCGCCTCTTTCCGCTGGAGGAGCTGACGACCACCGACGGGCAATCCGTGGAGGTCGTCGACCCGGGCCTTCGCAACACCAATGCCGGCCCCGACTTCTTCAATGCCAAGGTGAAGATTGGCGGCACCCTGTGGGTGGGAAATGTGGAGATTCACACCCACCTGCGCGACTGGTATGCACATGGGCATCAGGGCGACAGGGCCTACGACAACGTGGTGCTGCACGTGGTGGAGCACCCCGATGGCGAACCGCCCGTGGCCGACACCACCGGACGCCCCATCCCCACCCTGGCACTGCCCGTGCCCCAGCGCGTGAAGGACAACTACCACGAGCTGATGCGCACCGAGGAGTACCCCCGTTGCCACCGCATCATCCCCACCCTGCCCCGACTGACGGTGCACAGCTACCTCAGCGCCTTGCACACCGAGCGCCTCACCCACAAGGCCGAGCGCATCGGGCAATACCGGCTGAAAAACGAGCTCAACTGGGAGAATGCCTTCTTCATGACCCTGGCCCGCAACTTCGGCTTCGGAGTCAACGGCGAGGCCTTCGAGGAGTGGGCGGCACACATCCCCCTGCGGGCGGTGAACAAGCATCGCGACGACCTCGCCCGCATCGAAGCCATCTTCTTCGGACAAGCCGGCCTGTTGCAAAGCGAGGCAACCAACGAGGGCAACGAGGCCGACGAATACCTCCGCCACCTGCAACGCGAGTATGCCTTCCTGGCCAACAAGTTCGAGCTGAAGCCGATGGACGCCGTGCGTTGGCGCTTCCTGCGCATGAGGCCCGGCAATTTCCCCCACGTGCGGCTGGCCCAACTGGCCTACCTCTATTACAAAGGTGAAGGGCTGCTCAGCCGCCTGCTCGACGCCCCATCGGTGGAGGAGATAGGGAAACTGCTCGTGGCCGACACATCGGAGTATTGGCAGACCCACTACACCTTCGGCCACCCATCGCCGCGCCGCACCAAGCAGCTGAGCCAATCCACCCGCCTGCTGCTCATCATCAACACCATCAGCCCCTTCCTCTACGCCTACGGCCAACACCAGGGCAACGAGGCCCTGTGCCAACGCGCCGTCAGCCTTCTGGAAGAGCTGAAAGCCGAGGACAACCGCATCATCCGCATCTGGCGCGAGTGTGGCCTCAAGGTGGAGAGCGCGGCCGACTCGCAAGCCCTCATCCAACTGAAACGCGAATATTGCGACGTGAAGAAGTGCCTTCATTGCCGCTTTGGATATGAATACTTAAAGAGAAAAGAAAAAGAATAAAACATGTATTATACATTCGAACTGAAAATGAAGGTGCGCGACTATGAATGCGACCTGCAGGGCATCGTCAACAATGCCAACTATCAGCACTACATCGAGCACACCCGCCACGAGTACCTCACCTCGCGAGGCATCAGCTTTGCACAGATGCACGCCGACGGGATTGATGCCGTGGTGGCCCGCCTCACCATGTCGTTCAAGACCCCGCTCACCAGCGGCGACGAGTTTGTCTCCAAGCTCTACCTCAAGCGCGATGGCATCAAGTATGTCTTCCATCAGGACATCTTCCGCCTGCCCGACATGAAATGTGCCATGAAGGCCGTGGTGGAGACCGTCTGCCTCGTGAACGGCCGCCTGGGCACCTGCGACGAACTCGACGAAAAACTCACCTTCCATGAATAACCCACCCATGAAACCCGAAGAAATCCTCCATTGCCTGGCCTTGCAACAGACACCCGGCGTGGGCCTCGTCAGCGCCCGCGTGTTGTACGACGTGTTTGGCAACGCCACCGATGTGTTCACCCGCCGCGCCGAGCTGGTTCACTACACCCAACCCGCCCAACGACGCCTGCTGAACCACCTGGACAACCCCGAAGCCCTCCGCCGCGCCGAGCGCGAACTGGAGTTTGCACAGAAGAATGGCATCGACGCCATCTGCATCGGCGACCGCCGCTATCCGTCGCGCCTCCGCGAATGCCCCGACGCCCCACTGGTGCTCTTTTTCAAGGGAGACACCAACCTCAATGCCCTGCGCGTAGTCAGCATGGTGGGCACCCGCAAGGCCACCGACTACGGGCGCCAACTCTGCAACGACTTCGTCCGCGACCTCAAGGCCCTGTGTCCCGAGGTGCTCATCGTCAGCGGATTGGCCTACGGCATCGACATTGCTGCCCACCGTGCCGCACTGGACAACGGACTGCCCACCGTAGGCGTGTTGGCTCATGGGCTCGACCGCATCTATCCGCCCGTACACCGCAACACCGCCATCGAAATGCTGAAAATGGGCGGATTGCTCACCGAATACATGAGCGAGACGAACCCCGACCGGCAGAACTTCGTGCAACGCAACCGCATCGTGGCCGGCATGGCCGATGCCACCATCGTGGTCGAAAGTGCCGCCAAGGGTGGAGCACTCATCACCGCCGGCTTGGCCACCGACTACTTCCGCGACTGCTTTGCCTTCCCCGGCCGCGTGGGCGACCCCTACTCACAAGGATGCAACGCCCTGGTGCGCGACAACAAAGCATCACTCATCCTCTCGGCCGAAGACTTTGTGAAAGCCATGTCGTGGGACATCGCCCCCACCAACCATCAGGCGCCACAGGCCATCCAACGACAGCTCTTCCTCGACCTTTCGCCCGATGAAGAAGCCCTCATTGCCGCCCTTCGTCCCCATCGCGACGGTTTGCAAATCAACACATTGGTGGTGGAAGCCGACATACCCATCAACCGTGCCAGCGCCCTGCTGTTCGAGTTGGAAATGAAGGGAGTGGTGAAAGCCCTTGCCGGTGGCGTGTACAAGGTGGTGTGAATAAAGGAGACGTGCCTAAAAAAGAAAAAGGTGTGCCGAACATTCGACACACCCTTCTTTCCTCTTCGTGGTGCCACCAGGAATCGAACCGGGGACACAAGGATTTTCAGTCCTTTGCTCTACCAACTGAGCTATGGCACCATCGCTTTTCCAAATGCGGGTGCAAAGATACTGCTTTTTTCGGAAAATCCTAACATCCTTGGGATTTTTTTCACAAAATGTTTGGCGTTTCTTAGGAAAGTGCGTATCTTTGCACCCGCAAAACGGCGGAAAGTAGCGCAGTTGGTAGCGCACTACGTTCGGGACGTAGGGGTCGGGCGTTCGAGTCGCCTCTTTCCGACACAAGCGGTAATCAGCAAAAGTTGGTTACCGCTTTTTGTTTTCTTTCTTCTCACCATCTTACTGAAAGCCTTGAGCCACGTTTTCCACCCTACAATCGCTGATTCCCTTCATTTTACTTTGTGTAATATAAAGAATGTGTTATATTTGCGGCTCGTTTACATCATACGTTAGCATTATGAACTATTTGGAAATCATAGGTACAATCGTAGGACTCATCTACTTGTGGCTGGAGTACAAGGCCAGCATCTGGTTGTGGGTGGCCAATGTGGTGATGCCGGCCATCTACGTGGTGGTGTACTACGAGGCAGGACTGTACGCCGACTTCGGAATCAACATCTATTATCTGATTATCTCCTTCTACGGAATCTTCTGGTGGTGGAAAGGGAGAAAGGGGAGCCACGCGCAACCGACAAAGGAGACAAAGGAACTGCCCATCGGCCACACACCCCGGCAGATGTGGGCACGGCTGGGCGTCATCAGTGCAGGCTTACTGGTGCTCATCGCCTTCATCCTTATCCAATACACCGACAGCACCGTGCCTTGGATGGACAGTTTCACCACGGCACTCAGCATTGTGGCCATGTGGATGCTGGCCCGCAAGTATGTCGAGCAATGGCTGGTGTGGATAGTGGTGGATGCCGTCAGCGCAGGCCTGTACGTATATAAGGAACTTTACTTCACCGCCGGACTCTATGCCCTCTACACGGTGATTGCTTACTTCGGATACAAAGAATGGAAACGATTGATGCAACAACAAGCGGCTTGAAGCCGACGACAGGCTACGACTACCACCCCGAAGCCGTGGTTGTGGGCGGAGGCGACTTTCCCACTCATCCCCTGCCCCTCAAACTGATGCAGGAGAGCGAGCGCACGGTGTGTTGCGACGGGGCGGCCAACGAATTTCTTGCCCGCGGCCTGCGTCCGTGGCGCGTGGTGGGCGATTGCGACTCACTCTCTCCCGAAGCGGCCGAGGCATTCAGCAATATTGTGCGCCGCAATCCCGACCAAGAGACGAACGACCAGACGAAGGCCATCCATTATCTGACAAGCAAAGGCATACGCCACATAGCCATCGTGGCGGCTACAGGACGGCGCGAGGATCACACATTGGGCAACATCAGCCTGCTCATTGAATACATGTGCCAGGGGCTGGAGGTGCGCATCTACACCGACTACGGTGTCTTTATCCCCTGCCACGACACCTGCACCTTCGAATGCCCCACGGGCACAGCCGTCTCCATCTTCAGCTTTGGCACCCAAGGGATGGAAGCCGAGGGATTGCGCTACCCCCTGCGCGACTTCTCCACCTGGTGGCAAGGCACGCTCAACACAGCCGATGCCCCCCACTTCACCATCCGGTGCATGGGAGACTATCTGGTCTATTTGAATTACTAAAGGGAGAAAAATCCTTAACTTTACAGCGTCACCATGAAGGTGGCTCCTTGTCCGTAGTGGCTGTTCAGCTTCAGGTCGCCGCCGTGCAGGCGCATGATTTGGCGGCTCAGACAGAGGCCGATGCCTGTGCCATTCCGCTTGGTGGTGTAGAAGGGGAGGAAGACCTCTTCGGCCATTTTATCGGGAATGCCCGGGCCATTGTCGCTCACGCTGATGTAGGGCGAACCATCGGCTTCGCTGGCCACGATGCGGATGCAGGCATCGGGCTGCCCCTCCGTAGCCTCGCGCGCGTTCTTTATCAGATTGGTCAGCACCAGAGTCAGCTGGTCGGCATCGGCCATCACCTTCATGCCGTTTCCCCACGTGAAGTGCAACGACGGGTGCGCCATCAGCCGTTGCAATTGTGCAAACAGTTTTTCCACATCCACCTCCTGCTTCACCGGCGCCGGCAAGTGGGTCAACTGACGATATGAGTCAAGGAAGGCTTTCACGCTCACACACTGGTCGTGTATCACCTCCATCCCCTCGTGCATCTCCTCGGCCGAATAGTTTTCGGGGCGCTTCAACATGTCGCTCGACAGGCTGATGACGGGGGTGATGCTGTTGCGCAGTTCGTGTGTCATGATGCGCAGCAGGCGGTCGTAGTACAACTGTTTGTACTCCAGGTCGGCCAGGCTGTCCTGATAGATTCGGGTGATGTTGTTCATCCCTTCGTACATGTCATCCAACTTGGAGTCTTTGACGGAGGGGTAGTTCATGGTATAGTTCTTGTTCAGCAGCGATTTCAGGAAGTAGTCCACCTGCTTGGGGATGAAGTAGACCCGCCTCACCATCCACACCATCAGCAACAGAGCCACCAGAGCGATGCCCTCGATTTGCGAGGGCAGCCACTTCTCGAAGTGCCCCCACACCACCAGCCCGCCTATCGCCATGAAGAGCAGGGCCATAAGCGCAAAGAACAATCCGTGTCTATAGGGGAACTTCATAGGCAGATTCCATATTTCTTCAGTCGGGTGTACAGTGTCTGACGGCTGATGCCCAGTCGGGCGGTGGCCTCCGTCAGGTTGCCCCGACACTCGTCCAACACCTCCATGATGTGTTGCCGCTCAAGTTCGTCCAGCGTCATTTGAAGGGTCGATTCGTGGCGGTCCCTCAGTTGGCTGGCCTCGTGCAGGGTGCTGTCGATGTGGCGCTGATTGTCGCGCCGTTCGATGGCTTTCAGCAGTTTCTCAATCAGTTCATCGTTGTCCCACGGCTTGGTGACAAAGTCCTCTGCTCCCTCCTTCAGCGAGGTCACGGCCAAACCGATGTCGCCAAAGGCGGTTATCAGCACCACCGCCGGCGGGTCGGGCTGGCCTTTGATATATTTCAGCCAGTTGAGCCCCTCTTCACCGTCGAGCCGCTGGGCGCTGAAGTTCATGTCCAGCAACACCGCGTCCACCCGTTCGCTGGCCAGCAGGGCCGGCAATGAGCTGGGATGGGGCAAGGTGACGACCGAGGCAAACACCCCCTTCAACACCAGCTTCAGTGTCTTCAGCACCGCCTGATTGTCGTCGATGATGGCTATTCTGTAATCGTACATATCGGCAATTTTTTGCAAATTTACATGCTTTCCCCCAAACGAGTGTCTAGAAATTAGACAATTTTGGGGCTCAAAATACGATTTAACAGAATTTAGCACTCTTCTTCTTGCACGATTCAATAACTTTGTGAGGCAAAAAGCTAACTACGCATGATTTTAACCCATAAAAAGACAAGAAAATATGATTAAGACAAACAGTTTGCAGAAAGTCTTCCGCACGGAAGAAGTGGAAACTTGGGCTTTGCACAATGTGAGCCTGGAAGTGAAGGAGGGTGAGTTCGTGGCCATCATGGGTCCTTCGGGTTGTGGCAAGTCCACCTTATTAAATATATTGGGCCTGCTGGACAATCCCACGAACGGCACGTATGAACTCTTGGGCACCAACGTAGAGGAGTTCAACGAAGGTCGCCGCACGGAGTTGCGCAAGGGCGTCATCGGCTTTGTGTTTCAGAGTTTCAACCTCATCGAGGAGCTGAGCGTATATGAGAACATCGAACTGCCCCTGCTCTACAGGGGTGTGCCGAAGGCCGAGCGCAAGCAGCGCATCCAGGAGGTGATGAAGCGCATGGACATTGCCCACCGCGAAAAGCACTTCCCCAAGCAGCTTTCCGGTGGTCAGCAACAGCGCGTGGCCATAGCCCGTGCCGTGGTGGGAGGACCGAAGCTCATCCTGGCCGACGAGCCGACGGGTAACCTCGACTCGAAGAACGGCCACGAGGTGATGACCCTCCTGAGCCAGTTCCACAAGGAGGGATGCACCGTGGTGATGGTGACCCACTCGCGCCACGATGCCGGCTATGCCGACCGCATCGTCAACCTCTTCGACGGACAGGTGGTGGAGGAGATGCACTTGTAAAGAGCCCCACCCAAAACCATCAGCCCCC
The DNA here is from genome assembly GCA_017464815.1 of Bacteroidaceae bacterium. GTDB lineage: Bacteria > Bacteroidota > Bacteroidia > Bacteroidales > Bacteroidaceae > Phocaeicola_A. The sequence continues at coordinate 80,168 of JAFTYI010000006.1, forward strand.
TCCCCCTTACCCTCCCCAAGGGGAGGGAGTGAATACTACAAATCCTATAGAAACTATAAACCAAAAAACATTAGCAACAGACTCTATCCACTCCCCTCCCCTGGGAGGGGCAAGGGGGAGGGTCCCCTCTTCTCTTCATTATGCTCGAACATAACCTAACCATCGCGTGGCGGAACATACGCAAGTATCTTTCGCAAAACATCATCAGTGTGGTCGGCCTCTCGGCCAGCCTCGTCTGCTTCAGCCTGTGTATGCACTTCAGCCGCTACATCATGGGCACGGACAAACATTTCCCGAACTACGACCGCATTGCGGAGGTGGCCATGAAAGAAGTCAACGGCAATCTCCACCCAGCCTCTGCCATGGAGGCAGAGAAACTGAAAACACTGTCCATGAACACCTTGGAGGATGTCTGCACCCTCTTGGGAGGTATGCCCTTCGTATGCAGCTACGAGGACGCATCGGGAAAGCTCACTCCGGCATCCTTGCAGAGCATAGACACGGATGCGTCCTTTGCCAAGGTGTTCAGCGTGAAGGTGGTTGCAGGCAGTTGGGAACATGCCAGCCACACGCCCAACTCGCTGGTGCTCGCAGCTTCGGTGGCCCGTCGCCTGTTCGGTTCGGAAACAGAGGCCGTAGGCCGTGTGTTCAACGGCTACCGCCGGAATGGAACACCCTACACGGTGCAAGCGGTGATGGCCGACTTGCCAAAGAACATCAGTTTCTTTGAATTGGGGATAGAAGCCTTGGTGCTGAATGACGAAGGCTCTGCCCGAAAGAGCCAATACGCCTACAACTACACGGGCTACATCTATGGCCTGATGCCCGAAGGGATTGACTTGGACGATGTCAACCACGAGTTGAACACCTCCATCCTTCCGAACTTCACCCACTTCTATGGAGAAGAGCGCGGCGAAAGGACATTGGTGGCCATCCGTATGGGCGAGGGTGCGGCCGACAACATGGCCATGGTCAACGGTGTCATCATCACCTTTGCCACCCTCATCCTGTTGGTGGGTCTGCTTAACTTCCTGCACTTCCTGGTGGGAAGCATCCTGAACCGCACACACGAATACAGCCTGCGCCGCATGTTCGGGTGTCGCTTGCGCGCCCTCTTCTTCATGCTGCTCACCCAAGTGGTGCTGATGTTGCTGGCCGCCGGTTGGCTGTGCCGCTTCCTGGTGGAACTGACGGCCGCCCACATCACATTGCCGGTACAGATAGGCACCTTCTTTGAACTGGATGCCAGCCGCCTGATGGGCGAGTCGTTGGAATACATCGGTTGGCTCTTCCTCCTCTGCACACTCATCTGCTTTGGGGTGAGCCTCTATGTCCAACGCATCACCATCCAACAGGGAGTGGCGGGCGTGAGCAGTGCGCCACGCATCCGCCGCCACGTGGGGCGCGACCTGATGATGGGCCTGCAGTTCTTCATCTGCTGGGTGTTCGTCAGCCTCACGGTGGCCTTCTATCTGCAAGGAAGGCTCACCACGGGCACGGTGTTGAACACCTTGTCACGCACTGAGAAGGAAGAAATCCTCTCCATCCCGATGAATGGAAGCTTGGCCATCATGCATCCCAATGAGAAACTGGCACTGATAGACCGTCTGAAGGCACACGCCGGAGTGAAAGAGACAATGACGAAGGAGGGAGATATGCTGAGGAGTCTTTCGGGAAACGGAATACTTACCGAAAAGGGAAACCCCGACAGCATGATAGATGCACTGCTTGAGGAAGTGTCCCGCCAGTACTACGACTTCATGCACATCGAAGTAATCCGTGGCGTATTGCCCGAGGCGGAAAACCAGATAGCTGTTGACACAGACTTTGCCGCACTCTTCGACGAGGACATCTTGGGACGCTCGTTCTACCTCCGTGGAAATGATACCCCCTACACGGTGACGGCCATCGTGAAGCATGTGCCACGCGCAGCAGACCACAGAGGATTGATAGCCCGGAACAAGAACGGATGGATTTTCCTGATGGAGAACCAGCGCAGACAGGCACAGCCCTACATCGGGCACGTCTATCTGAAATGCCACCCCGGACAGGTGGAGGCCGTCCGCCAACATGCGCTTGAAGAGCTAAGGAAAGTGTTGTCCGCCAGCACCGAGCCAGTGGTGAAGACGCTGATGAAGGACATCGAAGAGGAGCAGGGATTTGAAATCATCCTGCAAGACATCATCCTCTTCTTCGCCCTCGTCAGCCTCAGCATCACGCTGTTGGGAGTCTATTCGGCCATCACGCTCGACACCGAGCGCCGCCGCCGCGAAGTGGCACTACGCAAAGTGCACGGTGCCCGCTTCGGCGACATTCTCTGGCTCTTCGGACGCAGGTACTTCTACCTGCTGGTCATCCCCGCCGCATTGGCTTTCCCCATTGTAGGCTGGATTCTCAACATCCTGAGCGAGGAGTACACGGTGTTCATCGATTACGGCTTCCTCTTCTGGGCAGGCATTTTCTTTGGCGTTGCCCTGCTGGTGGTGCTCACCATCCTTTGGCGCATTCTGCAAGTGGCCCGCACCCGCCCGGCGGAAGAGATTGCAAAGGGGTGAGGCGAAGGGCGGGGATTACTCCACAAACTTCACTTTGCCCATATCGCGTGGCTTGGCGGCCGGTGCTTCATCGGCATAGCCGAGGCCCACGCAGAGGCAAAGCTCGTAGCCTTCGCTAAAGCCCAAACGCTCGAGGATGGGGGCGCAAGCAGGATTGTCGTTAATCATGCGCACGGGGCTGCCCAGGCAGATGGAACCCACGCCGAGCGACCAGGCAGAGAGCATCATATTCTCGGCCATCAAGCCACAATCGTAGGCCGAGAAGTCATAGCCCTTGTCGCGGGCAATGAACACCATCACCGGAGCACCGCGGAAACATCCGGCCGCGTTCTCCATCTTAGGATAAGCCGCGTTGAGGGCACTCCGAATCTCCTCCATCACCTGAGGAGTGTCCACCACGCGCACCTCCCACGACTGCTTGTTCTGCCCGTTGGGGGCATTGATGCCACACAGCATAATCTGGTCGAGCACCTCGCGGCTCACCGCTTCGCTCTTGTACTTACGGATGCTGCGGCGAGCCATGATGTTTTCAATCACCGCATTCTTTCCCTCCTCCACAGCAGGGTCTGCTGTTGCCTGATTGTTTGCACTCTGGTTACCTTCTCCACACGATGCCATTGCCATCAGGCACAAGCATCCCACAAGCATTTTCTTCAGTTTCATAACAGTTCTTTGTTTTTTTAGAAATTTGTTTTATCAAAATACGGTGCAAATATAGCATTTTCTCCTCTTCCCCAAAATCGAGTGTCTAAAAATCATACATTTTTCACCTTGAAAATACGTTTTAACAAAGTTTTAACGGTTTATATTTTGTCAATTCAATAACTTTGTAAGGAGAAACGGAGCGTTTCCGCATCTCTTCCAAGAGGAAACGGTGCCCCCTTAAGGGAAAAACAGGTCTCTGCAAGAGAAACTGTGTTTCCCGTAAAGGGGTACAAAGTTCTCTCTCAAAGGGGAAAAGTTTTTCCCCAGTAAGAAACTTCCGTTTCCTTCAAGAGGAACGCGAGTCCCCCTATGAGG
>JAFTYI010000007.1 GCA_017464815.1 Bacteroidaceae bacterium
ATTAATGCAGCTAAAGCAAGCAAGTAAGACGAAATAAAAATGACCCCACCGGCCAGGGCTCTTTAGGGGTTAAAATAAAAACGTTTTAGGGGGTCAACGCAACTTCGCCATCGGGGGTCAAACGCACGCGGCTTTTCCAGGCAAGTATCTTAGGATACTTTTTTTGCTCAATTGGCAATTGTAAACCGTTAACTCCGTTCCCGAACCGAACAAACACGGTTCGCGAACGGAGTTAATTTGATTCAGCCGAAGACTATATAGTGCGAGGGCACAACGAATATAGTGCAAAGCCGAAAGCTGTATAGTATGGAAGTCCACGCGTGCAGTATGAAAATCCATGCGTGGAGTATGGAAGTCCAAAATCTATTTTTAAGTCAAAAATCAGGATGCTGAATTCTCTTCGTTCCTACAACCTCTATGTAGCTGATGAATTTACCCGCGAGATGGAGAACCGTCAATAATGACGGTGTGATTTGAATTGTCTATTTATTCAGCTAATAAGGCCTTAAACCTTGAACAAATTCTCACTCAAACCGGATGGCTTTCACCGGCTTGATGCGCGAAATGAGCAACGAGGGGCCGACAAGCATCAACACCGACACAATGAGTGTACACGCGTTGAGCAGAAGCCAAATGGGCAGATCAATCAGCATCGGCACCACTTCGACGTAATACGTCTGAGGGTCGAGGTGGACAATGCCTCCATACTTCTGAGCCAAACAGAGCGAAATGCCTATGAGATTGCCCCAAAACATGCCTTTCAGGATAAGGAAGGCCGAGAAGTAGAGGAAAATGCGACGGATGGTGATGTCGGGCGCCCCCAGTGCCTTGAGGATGCCAATCATGTTGGTGCGCTCAAGAATAAGGATGAGCAATCCCGAAATCATGGTGAAACCGGCCACGCCCAACATCAGTACAAGGATGACCACCACATTGGTGTCGAGCACCTCCAGCCAAGCGAAGATGGAGGGATAGAGCTGCTCGATGCTCTGCGTCAAATAGGCATTTCCGTAGCGGTCGGTCTGGCGGTTGATGACGGAGGCCACCTCATCCGCACATTGCTCCAATGATGCATCGGGAGAGATGCGGATTTCCAGTCCGCTCACCAAGTCGCGATCCTTCCAGTTGTTCAGGCGCGAAGCGGTGTAGAGGTCGGTGATGAAGAAACGGTCGTCGTACTCGGCAAAATTCGTCTGATAAATGCCACTGATGGTGAATCGGCGGGCGCGTACGCTTTTCTCTATATAATAGGTGTTGATTTTGTCTCCCACCTGCAGGCCCATCTTGTCGGCCACTTGTCGCGACACCAACACTTCGCCCGAGGCCACCGTGTCGGTAAAGAGGGGGATTCGCCCTTCCACCAAGTGACGTGCCAAAAAGGTGGTATCGTACTCCTGCCCGATGCCTTTGAGAATGATTCCTTGGAAGTTGTCTTCGGTCTTCAACATGCCCGGCTTGACAGTAAAACGTTGGATATGCTCCACCCCAGCGGAGGCCTGGCGGATGACTTGGCAGATGCTGTCGTTACCCACCACGGGGCGCGTTTCGTAGACATCCGTCCGGCTGAAATTGGCCACTTGGATGTGTGAGCCGAAGCCGATGACCTTATCCCTTATCTCTTGCTTGAAGCCCATGGCAATAGCCACGGAGAGCATCATCACCACCAGGCCTACGGCAATCCCTATCATGGCAATAGTGATGGCCGGACGCGATACACGCGCGTCCCCCGGGACACCGTTGTCTCCATAAATACGGCGGGCGATGAACAGTGGGAGAGACATTTTTTTTAGAATGACATGAAACCGTCAGTAAACCAACAATCAGGTTTACTCTCTTATAGGGTTCTTCCCGGATAAGCCTCGAGCGCCTTGCGGAGTACGAAGAGTGCACGCACAAGGTCGTCCTTCTTCAGAACGTAGGCTATGCGCACCTCGTCGCGTCCGGCACCGGGTGTAGTGTAGAAGCCGCTGGCAGGGGCCATCATCACGGTTTCACCCTCGTAGTCAAACTCGGCCAAGCACCAGGCACAGAATTTCTCCGAATCGTCCACAGGCAACTTGGCCACGGTGTAGAAGGCTCCCATGGGGATGGGTGAATAGACACCGGGGATGCGGTTGAGTCCGTCGATCAGGCATTTGCGTCGCTCCACATACTCGTCGTAGGTCTCACGCAGATATTCGTCCGACGCATCCAGCGAAGCCTCGGCGGCAATCTGTCCGATGAGCGGGGGGCTGAGGCGTGCCTGGCAGAACTTCATCACGGCCTTGCGCACCTCTTCATTTTTGGTAATGAGGGCACCGATGCGGATACCGCATTCGCTATAGCGCTTCGACACGGAGTCGATGAGCACCACGTTGTTCTCGATTCCCTCCAAGTGGCAGGCCGAGATGTAGGGCGAACCGGTGTAGATGAACTCGCGGTACACTTCGTCGGAGAAGAGGTAGAGGTCGTACTTCTTCACCAGGTCGCGAATCTGGTTCATTTCGCGACGGGTATAGAGGTAACCCGTGGGGTTGTTAGGATTGCAGATGAGGATAGCCTTGGTGCGCTCGTTGATGAGTTCCTCGAACTTCTCCACCTTGGGGAGCGAGAATCCCTCCTCGATGGTGGTCGTAATGGTGCGGATGACGGCACCGGCCGAGATGGCAAAGGCCATGTAGTTAGCGTAAGCGGGCTCGGGCACAATGATTTCGTCGCCTGGATTGAGGCACGACAGGAAGGCAAAGAGCACTGCCTCGGAACCTCCCGTGGTGATGATGATGTCATCGGCCGACAGGTTGATGTCGAACTTCTTGTAGTATCCCGTCAGCTTCTCGCGATAGCTGCGATAACCTTGGCTGGGGCTGTACTCAAGCACCTTGCGGTCGACATTGCGAATGGCCTCAAGCGCCACCTGAGGAGTGGGCAGGTCGGGCTGACCGATGTTCAAGTGATACACATGCGTGCCGCGTGCCTTGGCGGCATCGGCAAGGGGGGCTAACTTTCTGATGGGTGATGCGGGCATCTCTTGTCCGCGAACCGATATAGTGGGCATAGTTGCTCTTGTTGCTTTTTTCTTGTTTCTAATATTGTACAATCAAGGTGCAAAGATAACGCGAATGTTTTACCCTCGCAAAAATAATGTCAGCAAAATTGCCTATCCGACCGTTTATTTCTCATTTTTATGCCTCAACAGGTAATTCTTTGCTTCATTTTTGCACACCAACCGAATAATTTGGTTACTTTTGCGGCTTGTATGGGAAGAATCTCCCACAAAGGAAAACCTGAGAGTGATGAAGACCGACATGAACAATGACAAAGGCAAGATGGTGACAGAAGCCTACTTGACCGAGACCTGCCTGTCAATTGAGGAGGGAAGGCGCACGTTGACCCATCGCTTGAAGCCGGAGTTTGGCACTGACGACGAGTGTGTGGAGTCGTTTTACGAAGCGGCGGTACTTTGGCGCGAGCTGAAGCACCCTAACCTTCTGCGTGTCGGCCAAGTGCCCCCCACCAAGGAGAAGAGCGAAGTGGTGATGGAGCCATTCAACGGTGTGACGTTGGAAGAGTATCTGCGCGAAAATCCGTCGTTCGCCGCCGAGAGGAAAGAGCTTGAGCGCATCGTCGGCGAGGTGATTGACGCCTTGGAGTACCTCCACGAACGGGGCATCAGCCAACTGGACCTTCACCCACGCAACATCCTGCTCACCAAGGGAGAAAGGAAGGTGAAGGTGGTGAACTCCCTGTTCACCTACAGCCACTTGACATACCCATTGGGATTGAAGCCAAACGGATTCGTAGCCCCCGAGCTGTTCGAGAAGACTCCGACAACCGACCTCGTTGCGTGCGACATCTACGCCTTGGGCGCATTCATCACCTACCTCTACGACATGGCCACCCTGCCCTACCCCTACCGCCAAGCCGTGCAACTGGCCACATCGGCCACGCCCGGCCAACGCCCGGCAAGCATTGCCGACTTCCGCAAGTTGGTGGCTGGCGGACAGATGAAGCAAACCATCTGCAAAGGCATTGCTTGGACAGCGGCCACCCTGTTGGCCGTGGGCATACTCTTCTGGCTCACCACATCGAGTGGCGAAGAGGACATCCACTTTGTTGAACCCACCGCCAACAACACCTACGTCTACGACTCAATCAGCGGACAAGAGTACTACCTGAGCGACTCGGCCATGGCCGCACGCGAAGCCGCCATCGAACGCGAAAAGGGGGAGCTGATGAAGGAGTATGACCGCAAGTTGAACGACATCTTCAGAAAGAGTTTTCGCGAAAAGGCCTCTCCCATCATCGGAAACATCTACTCCAAAAAGCACATGGATAGCGAGACGGGCACCTTCACCAGCGTCACCAACCGAGGGATGCAGGAGTTGAAAGAGGTGCAAGAGGAACTGGCCCGCCAATACGAACTCGACCCAATCTCTACCTCCAAAGTGGCCGCCGACGTGATTGAGGAGCTGACCCGGCAACGAATGAATGAATTGAGAAACGAATAATTAACATTACAAATAAAAAAACGTAAATAACATGACTTGGTTTGAATGCAAAATCCGTTACGAAAAGACATTGGAGAACGGAATGGTAAAGAAAGTTACCGAACCCTACTTGGTTGACGCCCTCAGCTTCACCGAAGCCGAAGCACGCATCATCGAAGAGATGAAGCCCTTCATCAGCGGTGAATTCACCGTGAGCGACATCAAGAGGGCCAACTATAGCGAACTGTTTTTCAGCGACGAAGAGGCGGCCGACCGCTGGTTCAAGTCGAAGTTGCTCTTCATCACCCTCGACGAAAAGAGTGGCAACGAAAAGAAGGTGGCCACCAACGTACTCATCCAGGCTTCCGACCTGCGCGATGCGGTAAAGAAGCTGGACGAAGGCATGAAGGGTTCGATGGCCGACTACGAGATTGCCTCCATGGCCGAGACTCCCATCATGGACGTCTATCGCTACGAAGTGGAGCCTGACGTGAAGCCCGAGTTCCCCGAGGCAGGACAACAATGATACAGAAAGGTTTTCAGACATTAAGGATATATAAACTTTTTCGACATAAGAACAAAAGAACAGAAGTGACTACTTAACACTCTTTTGTTCTTATGTTCTTATGCCAAAAAAATAAAATCAATAATGACCATACAAGAAAACATCCGCGAGGTGCTCGCCACCCTCCCCACCGGCGTGCGGCTGGTGGCCGTGTCGAAGTTTCATCCCGTAGAGGCCCTGCAAGAGGCTTACGACGGTGGCCAGCGCATCTTTGGCGAAAGCAAGGTGCAGGAGATGACGGCCAAGCACGAACAATTGCCTGCCGACATCGAGTGGCACTTCATCGGCCATCTGCAAACCAACAAGGTGAAGTACATCGCCCCCTACGTCGCCCTCATCCATGGCGTGGACAGCTACAAACTGCTGCTCGAAATCAACCGCCAAGGCCTGCGCGTAGGACGCACCATCCCCTGCCTCCTCCAACTTCATGTAGCACAAGAGGAAACCAAGTTCGGTTTCTCACCCGACGAATGCCTCGAGATGCTTTCCGAAGGCGAATGGAGCACCCTTCCCTACGTCAGCATCCGTGGCATCATGGGCATGGCCAGCAACACCGATGACATGGAGCAAGTGCGCCGCGAATTTGCCTCGTTGGGGAGTTTTTTTTCTCAGGTGAGGAAAAAATATTTTTCCAACCGGCCAGAATTTTGCGAACTGTCCATGGGCATGAGCGACGACTATCCCATCGCCATCGAAGAGGGCAGTACCCTCGTCCGCGTCGGTAGCCGCATCTTCGGCAATCGGGTGTATTAGCATCCCTCCGACTCCCCTGCAAATGAAGAATGGAAAATGGAGAATAAAAATGAAGGATGAAGGATGAAGAATGGAGAATGGAGAGTGAAAAATGAAGAGGGGAAAGTGAGACACTGATACTCTGACAAAAGGGGTATCATAAAAACAAAAATTAGGCGCGGATTACGCGGATTACACGGATATTTATATTTCAAGATTTGATTTTATCCGTAATAATCAGCGTAATCCACGCCTTAACTTTTTAATCAATCCTCCTGGCTGAGGTCAACGGCGAAGTTGACACGCTTGCCCGAAGGCATGATGCCGGTGATGAAGAGTACCTGTTCGGGCGATTGCGAAGCGCTCTTGAGGACATCTTCCAAGTCGGCCACCTTGCGGAGAGGCTGGTTATTGGCCTTCAGCAGGATGACGCCCTTGCGGATGCCGGCATCCTTCATCTTGCCATCGGTGACGCCTGTCACTTGGAGGCCATAGCCGAGGTTGAGCTGGCGCTTCAGGTCGTCGGGCAACTCTTTGAAAGCGGCACCGAGGAGATCCATATCCACATTCTTCACAACCTTGGTGTTGCCTTGGGCGTTTTTCAGCTCCACGGTCACGGTCTTCTCCTTCTTGTCGCGGATGAGCTTCACCTTCACCTTGTCGCCCGGACGGTGCTTGGCCAGTTCCTCCTGAAGTTCGGCCATCGTCTTGATGGTCTTGTTGTCGATGCCGGTGATGACGTCGTCGGCTTGTATGCCTGCGGCAGAGGCGGCGCTTCCTTCAACCACTTCAGCTACCCACACGCCTTCGTTCACGCCCAGCTCTTCGGCCTTCTTCTTCATCTCATCATCGAAATGGATGTTCAAGTCGCGTCCGCTGATGCCCAAAAGGGCGCGTTGCACGGTGCCATACTCCTTGAGGTCGGTCACCACCTTGGTCATAATCGTTGTAGGAATGGCAAATCCATAGCCGGCATAAGCGCCTGTAGGAGACGAAAGCACGGAGTTGATACCTACCAGTTCGCCTTTGGCATTCACGAGGGCGCCACCACTGTTTCCTTGGTTGATGGCGGCATCCGTCTGGATAAACGATTCGATGCCACTATTGCCATACACATGCAACTTGCGTGCCTTGGCGCTGACGATACCTGCTGTAACGGTTGAAGTGAGGTTGAAGGGGTTGCCCACGGCCAACACCCATTCGCCGATTTTCAAGGCATCAGAGTCGCCCACGGGGATGGTGGGGAGTTCGTCTTCGGCTTCGATTTTAACAAGTGCTAAATCGGTGTTGGGGTCGGTGCCGATGATGCGTCCCACGTACTCGCGGCTATCGTTCAGTTTGACACTGATTTCGTCGGCTCCCTCGATGACGTGGTTATTGGTGACGATGTATCCGTCGGCCGAGATGATGACTCCCGAGCCGAATCCCACGCGGGGTTGTGTCTGCACTTGGCGTTGGCGTCCGCCTTGTGGATTGCCGAAGAAGAAGTCAAAGAGGTCCATTGGTTGTTGCACCGTCTGCACCTTTCCCAATTGGGTAGATTTGATGTGTACCACGGCATTGACAGATGCCTCGGCAGCCTTGGTGAGGTCCATGGCTCCGGCCGGCGAACTGCCAAACATGGTGGGCATTGCCTGCACACTTTGGGGGAACAGCTCGGCGAATGAGGTCATCTCCTCTCTCTCCTCCGGCATCAATGCATACGTTGTCACTCCAGCAACGGCGGCACTCAACATGGCCACCGCAAAGAACTTACCTACGTTTTTAGTTGTTTGTTTCATAACTTAATATCGTTTTAATTGTTAATTTCACGTTGAGGTTTAACATTTACAACCGCAAATGTATGAACAAAAAACGTATAGTCGAATGCTTTTCTATTCTTTTTGTTCACTTTTAACAATGGAGGCCGTCGGATTAACACCCGTTAAACGCCTGAGGGGTGTTTTTTACATTCTACAACATCTTCAATCCGATGATGGAGGCTATCAGGGTGGTGATGAAAAAGAGTCGCCAGAAGGTGGCCGGCTCGCGGAAGAAAAGGATGCCCACCACCACCGTGCCCACGGCGCCGATACCCGTCCACACGGGGTAGGCCGTGCCAATGGGAAGCGTCTGCGTGGCCTTTGCCAACAACCACATGCTGGCTACGGTGAAGAGCAGAAATCCGCCCATCCACTCCCAATAGAGCAGGCCGGTGGCTGCCTTTGCCTTTCCCAGGCAGAATGTGAAGCCAACTTCGCACAAGCTGGCAATGATGAGGATGATCCAATTCATAGGTGTTATCGCTTTTTCAGTTTGTCTCCTGCAAAAGTAGCCATTATTTTTAACCTGCACAAGGGATTTGCCCGATAAGTTTCAAGCAGAAGACGTCTGCCAACCGTGCTTGGCAGTGCACTACATCCCCCGTGGCAGTATTCTACAATCACCGTGGCAGTGTCCTACAATCACCGTGGCAGCGTCCTACAACCACCGTGGCAGTAGGGGACAGACACGACACTTCAGATGTACACATTGTAGCCAAGCGAAACACGATTCTCGCCACAATAGCGGCCGAAGCAGATGGAGCCGTCGTGAGCCAGCCAACCGATGGCGGCATTCAGGTCGCGGTCGGCAAGGCCGGTGGCCTGTTTCAGTTCCTGATAACTCCACTCGCGATTGTTACCAAGGGTGGTGAGCACAAGGCGAGCATTGCGGCAAATGGTCATTCTGTCCATGGGTCTAAAAGTTTTTCTTTATGGGTTTGGCAAATTTCTTTGGGAATATAACAAGGATTTGAGGAAAAGGTTTTATCTTCGCGCGTTGTTTATCCCTAAAAACCAAATGACATGATTCTGAACGAACGAGAAGAGCGACACGAACACCTCCTGTGGGTGGCCCGACAAATGATGACCGCCGCACGCACGGCGCCGAAGGGAAAGGGCATCGACGTGATTGAAACCATTGCGGTGACGGGAGCCGACATCCGGCTGCTGAGCGACACCATGCGACAGATGCACGAGGAGAACGGCTTCAAATTCTTCCTGCGCGACGCGGACAACATCCTCAGTGCAGAGGTGATAGTATTAATAGGTACGCGCGAACAGTCGCAAGGACTCAATTGCGGCCATTGCGGATTCAACCTCTGTGCCGACCGCCTGCCCGATGTGCCCTGTGCTCTCAACACAGTAGATGTGGGCATTGCCATCGGCTCGGCCTGTGCCATGGCAGCCGACTTGAGAGTAGACACCCGCGTGATGTTCTCGGCCGGACAGGCTGCCCAACGCCTCGGTTGGCCCGAAGGGTGCCACACGGTGATGGCCATCCCCGTGAGTGCATCGTCGAAGAATCCCTTCTTTGACCGCAAGCCGAAGGAGGAGGAGAAAGAAAAGTGAAAAGTGAAGAATGATAATGAATCAGCATACTGAAAAGCTTCATCCCCCCTACTCCCTCCCTGCCGAATGGGAGCCGCAGAGCATGGTGCAGCTGACGTGGCCTCACGAGGAGACGGATTGGGCGGAGATGCTGGACAAGGTTTACGACTGCTTCCTCCACATCGCCCGCGAGGTGGCCGAGCGCGAACCTTTGCTCGTCGTCACCCCCCACCCTGCCCGCGTGGAAAGCCAGCTTCGCCAAGCGGGCGTGAGGATGGAGCACGTCACCCTCTTTGCATGTGACACCAACGACACGTGGGCACGCGACCATGGGTTCATTACAGTGAGAAGTAAAGTAAAGCAGTCCCCATCCCAACCTTCCCCAAGGGGAAGGAGTGAATACTCAAGTGAAGAAGGCATCTCACTCCCCTCCCTTGTAGAGGGGCAGAGGGAGGGTCTCCTAATCCACCTCGACTTCTGCTTCAACGGATGGGGCATGAAGTTTGCCGCCCATCTGGACAACCAGATAAACCGCCGCCTGCACAAGGCAGAAGTGGTCGAAGGCGACTACGTGGATTGCCTCGACTTTGTGCTCGAAGGAGGCTCTATCGAGAGCGACGGCAAAGGCACCCTGCTCACCACCAGCCATTGCTTGCTTGCCCCTAACCGTAACCCGCGCCATACCACGAAAGAGGCATTGGAGCGTAAGTTCAGCGAATGTTTCGGCACTCGTCAGATACTATGGCTTGACCATGGTTACTTGGCAGGCGACGACACGGACAGTCATGTGGACACACTTGCCCGCCTCTGTCCGAACGACACCATCGCCTATGTGCAATGCACCGACGAAGCGGATGAGCACTACCACGAACTCCACCTGATGGAGGAGCAACTGAAAACCTTCCGCACACTTGACGGACGGCCTTACCGTTTGGTGCCCTTACCTATGACGGACGCCATCGTCGAAGAGGGCGAACGCCTGCCGGCCACCTACGCCAACTTCCTCATCATGAACGGGGCAGTGCTCTACCCCACCTACAACCAGCCCGAGAAGGATGCCTTGGCCGGCCGACAACTGCAACGCATCTTCCCCGACCGCAAGGTTGTGGGCATCGATTGCCGCGCACTCATCCGCCAACACGGCTCGCTACATTGTGTGACGATGCAGTATCCGAGGTGAGTTAAAAATTAAAAGTTAAAAGTTAAGAATCAAATATTAAAAGTTGAAGACATTGAAAATAGGCCTCATCCAACAGGCCAACACCGCAGACCTGAGATACAATCTGAAGAAACTGAGTGAAAACATTGCCGCCGTAGCCTCCCACGGTGCCGAGCTGGTGGTGTTGCAGGAGTTGCACAACAGCCTCTACTTCTGCCAGACGGAAGACACCCGCCTGTTCGACTTGGCCGAGCCCATCCCCGGCCCCTCCACAGGATTCTACAGCGAACTGGCCGCCATGCACCGCGTGGTGCTGGTGACGTCGCTCTTCGAGAAGCGTGCGCCGGGCCTCTATCACAACACCGCCGTGGTATTCGACAAAGACGGCTCCATTGCCGGCAAATACCGCAAGATGCACATCCCCGACGACCCTGCCTATTACGAGAAATTCTACTTCACCCCGGGCGACCTTGGCTTTGAGCCGATACAGACCTCGATGGGCAAGCTGGGCGTACAGGTCTGTTGGGATCAATGGTATCCCGAGGGAGCACGCCTGATGGCACTCCGTGGAGCTGAGATACTCATCTACCCCACCGCCATCGGATGGGAAAGCACCGACACCGACGAGGAGAAAGCCCGCCAGCTGGGCGCTTGGGTCACCGTGCAACGCGGCCATGCCGTAGCCAACGGATTGCCCGTGGTGGCGGTGAACCGCGTGGGACACGAGCCCGACCCATCGGGACAGACCAACGGCATCCAGTTTTGGGGAAACAGCTTCGTGGCCGGCCCGCAAGGCGAACTTCTTGCCGTGGCCGACAACCACAAGGAGCAGAACCTCGTCGTCGAAGTCGACATGACCCGCTCAGAGAACGTGCGCCGCTGGTGGCCCTTCCTGCGCGACCGCCGCATCGATGAGTTCGACGCACTTGCCAAACGGTTCATTGATTAAAGTGAAGAATGAAGAGTGAAGAACGAAGAATCATAATGTACAGACTATTGGATTCTTCACTCTTCATTTTTCATTTTTCACTTATTTGAACTTTCCCATCCCTTCTGTTGTTTTGGGGAATAGATTGATAACCCATAAAACAGCAGATTATGAAAAGAATCTTATTCGTAGCCGCACTGCTGAGTCTGCTTTGTGGCGAAGTAGCAATGGCTCAGACGACCCGCCAAGAGCGTCGTGAAGCATGGAAAGAGGCACGCGCCCAACGCCGTGCCGAAGCGAAACAACTGGAAGCCGTGCAGGACTCCGTGGCCTTCATCAAAGCCGTGGAAGCCCTGAAGAGCGGCAACTGGGTGCTCGAAGCCGACAACGTAGTCTTCCGCAACGGCATGCTCCGCTACGTGTCGTCCAACACCAACTACGTGGCCGTTCAGAGCGGTGAAGGCACCGTGCAGACAGCCTTCAACAACTTTGTCTACAGCCCCAACGGACTGGGCGGAGTGACGGTGCAAGGCCAAGTCTCCGACCAGAAAATCAGTCAGGATAAGGATGGAAACATCTTCATGAATTTCTCCATCTTCGGTGGCGCCATCTCGGCCACACTGAACCTCACCCTGACGGGCGGCACCAACCAGGCCAGCATCTACATCAGCCCCAATTTCAACGGCAACAACCTGACAATGAACGGCAACCTCGTGCCCTACGACGAAGCCACCATCTTCGAAGGAACCACGTCGTGGTAAATCACTACTTTTTTAGTAATAAAAGGCAAAAGAACAGAAATAATGTAATCATACATTCGCTTTTCTGTTCTTTTGTCTTTCTTTCAAAACATCTTGCTTCTTCACTTCCATACTCCACGCGTGGACTTCCATACTGTAAGCATGGACTTCCATAATCCATAACTTTCGTTTCCATACTATACAGCTTCCGGCTTTGCACTATATTCGTTGCGCCCTCGCACTATATAGTGTTCGGCTGAATAGAATTAACTCCGTTCGCGAACCGTGTTTGTTCGGTTCGGGAACGGAGAATCCATAAACCGTCTCATCAAATTAAGTGTGTCACTTTGATTTTCTTGTATTTCTTGCCTAAATCAAGCGCAAATGCCATTTGGTCTTTGATGATGAGTTCTCCTTTTTGTAAACCTGCTATTTCTGAGCGAATTTCTTGCAGTTCTCTACCGCTGACACCGAACAAATCCTTGATGACCGTATCGGAAATTGTTTGTTGCTTCATAATCAACGGATATTGGGCACCCCCCCTCAATCCCCCCAAAGGGTGGAAGAACTGTAATGGGGCAGAAGGGGGTGAGACGAATATTCGTTGAAGAGTTGATGCGTTGAGTTCCAAGTTCAAGGTTCAAGAGTCGTTTATTCGTTCGATGTTGAAGCTTTGAGGGGTTGAAATAGCAAATAAATGATAAAAATCATCCCTTACGGGCTTAAATTCAGATAAAAGTAGTAATTTTGTACCCGAAAGGGATGATTTCGGTCTATTCCTTCTAACATTATACCCGTAAGGGTTGAAAATGGCTTGAAAGTATGAACATAGGAGAATATCTTCGGGAAAAACGGAAACTCTATCATATCAGCCAAATTGAATTGGCTGAAAGGGCTGGAGTTGGAGTCAGATTTGTACGTGAATTGGAACAGAACAAACCAACCGTACAGATGGACAAGGTGAATCAAGTGCTTGCACTTTTTGGTGAAGAATTGCAACCGGTAAAAATTAAACTCTAAAGGTAGATGAAACGGGCTAAAATCTATATTGACGATTTGTTTTGTGGCATTTTGACCGAAGATGTCGAAGGTTTTCATTTTACTTATGATGCCACTTATCTGTTGCGTGATGATGCCAAGGCGTTGAGTCCGACCATGCCTTTGCAAAACGAGAGTTATGAGAAAGAGGTGATGTTTCCTGTTTTCGACGGCCTTATCCCTGAAGGATGGATGTTGGATATCGTTCGTAATACATGGAAAATAGATCCACGTGACAGGATGTCCCTATTGTTGGCTTGCTGCAAAGATTGCATTGGTAATATCAGTGTCAGAAATTATGGAGAAGATGAACAAGAGTAAATGCCTTTGTTGTTACCAACCGTTGAAAGATGGTGAAGTGCACTACCACGCTGCATGTGCACGCAAGTTGTTTGGTAGCAAACATGCTCCCCTATTGCCTTATTCAAGGGACAATATAGACAATCTGGCTTTGGATGTGTTGAAATCCAATTCATCAGTCACAGGTGTGCAGGCCAAACTTTCATTGGAACTTAATAGAGGGGGAAAGAACGAAGCTGACAGGCTCACCATCGTGGGATTGTGGGGAAATTATATTCTGAAACCACAAAGTCCGAAATACAGTGCTATGCCTGAATTGGAGGATGTGACAATGAGAATGGCCGAAGCCGCAGGTATCTCCACTGTCCCGCATGGGTTGATAAGGATGAGTGATGGGGAATTGGCCTACATCACACGAAGAATAGACCGTGAAGAAGATGGGAGCAAACATGCTTTGTTGGATATGTGTCAGTTGACCAATCGTCTGACCGAACACAAATACCGTGGTTCGTATGTTCAGTTGGCCGAGGTTATCCGCAAATATTCGTCAGCACCACTACTGGATGTCCAACGTTTCTGGGAGATTGTCATCTTTTCGTGGATAACGGGAAACTCCGATATGCATTGTAAGAATTTCTCATTGATTGAAAATCAAGAAAAAGGGTACGGGCTGGCTCCGGCATACGACCTGCTTGCCGTGCTTTTGACCGGCATTGATGACAAAGACGAATTGGCAATGCCACTTGTAGGAAATGGAGTGGATGGTGATTCTTTAATTGCAGGATTTGATGGAGATGATTTTCTCGAAGCGATGTCGCAAAGTGGAGTATTAAAGGGTGTGGCAGAAAACATCATTCGCAAATTTTCAAAGTTCAGGCTGAAGTGGTTTTCTATCATTGAATCATCCTTTTTGTCACAATCTCTTCAAAATGTTTATAAGTCAATGATTGAAGAACGCCTGAAAAGGCTTTGAAAACAAAGCTGTTGTGAGTGAAGAACGAAGAGTGAAGATTTGAAATAGAGGATAAGCCTCTAAGATTCGGGGAAAAATAATATTTGTATATATTCCTCGATTCGATTTGTAAATAATTATAAATTATATATCGCTTTTCAAGTTGTTTACGGAGAACTTTTGTGATGGTTATTATAGGACTATACACGGGTGTATCTGATTGATATTCTGTGTAATATAAACAGTGAATCAAAAATCGCGTATTTTCATTCAAATAAGGAGTCCGTCCCAAATAACGCATTCTCAGAGGCTCTGTTTTGCATAAATATACGGTGGTTGTATATTTATACATTTTAAAGGTAATAAATCTTGAGAAAAACAGGTTCTTTCTGACACTTTAGCGGCTAACCTCTCGAGAGGTTAGCCGCTAACCACTTGAGAGGACACGGGCTAATCGCAAAACACCTTAGCTGCTGACCACTTGAGAGGTTAGCGGCTAACCACTTTGCGATACACCCCGTACCCACCCTTGCTTTTTGCATGAATATACAGAAAATGCCCCGTTCCGCAGGCTTTCGGATTTGCGGAACAGGAAATTTTAGATATGCAGGATTTTTTACTGCAAGATGTTAAGAAAAGGGTATTGGCAGAGTTGATAATAAAGAGAGCAACATATAATTGCTTATATGCATAAGTTACGCACGTACTTTATATATAAGGGGGGTGTCACAGCATGAAGCGCTCCACCACGTGGGCAACACCGTCCTGGTCGTTGGAAAGGGTGATGAAGTCGGCGGCTTCGCGCACCACGGGTTGGGCATTCTGCATGGCTACTCCGAGGCCGGCGAAACGAATCATGGAGAGGTCGTTGAAACCGTCGCCACAGGCAATGACCTCTTCGCGGCGGATGCCTACCTTATCTAATAGGACGGCGAGGGATTGGGCCTTGTCAATGCCCTTGGGGACGAGTTCGAGGAAATAGGGCTCGGAGCGGTAGACTTCGTTGGTTGCCTCCAACTGTTCGTGCATCTGCAGCTCGAGCTGGTGCAGACGTTCGGCTTCGCCGACAATGAGGCACTTGGGGACGGGGAAGTCAAGGAAGTCGAGGAAGTTGTCGACCTTCAGGGTCTGCATGACGTTGAGGATGGCCTCTTTCTGCACGTACTCGTCATCGGGGGTTTCGGTGATGACGTGGTTATCGCGGTAGGTGACGATGGCAAAGCCGTTCTCCTTGGCACAGTGGTACATGTAGGGAATCACTTCGGGGTCGAGCACTTGGGCATGAAGCACCTCGCGTGTCCGCCAATCGATGATTTCGCCACCATTGTAGGCCAGGATGTAGCCGCCATAGGTTGCCAGTTCCAACTGTTCGGCAATGGGGGCTATGCCGTAGGTGGGTCGGCCGGATGCCAACACCACTTTCACCCCTTGTTGTTGGACACGGATAAGAGTCTCGCGGGTGTGGGGGGTAATCTGTTTCTTGCTATTGGTGAGTGTGCCGTCGAGGTCGAGCACGATCATGCGGTAGGACATGGTTTGGTAATTATGAATTATGACTGCGAAGCTGATGAGAGCTGCGCTCGAACTAATTGTGATTGCGAAGCCGATGAGGGCCATGCTCGGGGTAATCGTGTGCAAAGATACGTGATTCTTTGCGAATGCCGAACATTATGGGAGAAAAACTTGTTGGTAGGAGAAAATAATATAATGAATAATCATATGAATTGTTTAACTGCTTTAATTGTAAGTGTTATGAGTGATTTTATGCCCACCCTGCCCTATGACGCCGATGCGTTGGAACCTGTCATCAGCAAAGAGACCATAGAATATCACTATGGGAAGCATTTGAAAACCTATGCGGACAACTTGAGCAAACTGACAAGGGGGACTGCGTTAGAGGGCAAAAGCATTGAGGAGATAGTGGTGGATGCTCCAGAAGGAGCCATATACAACAATGCGGGCCAGGTGATGAACCACCAGCTGTATTTCCTTCAGTTCACCCCCGCCCCCCGCATCAGCAGGCCGGAGGGCAAACTGGCGACTTTGATTGTGCGCGACTTTGGCAGCTTTGAGGAGTTGCAGAAGAAGATGAACGAGGCCTCCACGAAGTTGTTCGGTTCGGGATGGGTATGGCTGTGCCTGAACGACAGTGCCCGACTGGAGGTTGACTCCTACTCCAACGGTGACACTCCACTGCGCTACGGGAAGCTGCCCGTGCTGGGGTTCGACGTGTGGGAACATGCCTACTACCTGGATTACCAGAACCGACGGGCCGACCACATCGGACGCCTGTGGGAAATCATCGACTGGGACGAGGTGACACGACGGATTGAATAGGACGGCCTCCACTTGTGGCGGATATCGCAGAACAGATACGTTTCCGCATAAAAATACAGTTATTTTTATAAGAATCGTATCTGTTCTTGTTTTTTATGCTTATATTTGCAACTGAATTCAAACCGATATAAGCAGTGAAAACAAAATCATCATATATTCGCCATCTTATCGGACTTGTACTGATTATATTCATAGCCAGCCCTTTGCAAGCCCTTGACAAGGATGGACTCATTAAGAAAATTCTTTGTATCAGCTCCTTTGGTTCTGACAATCAATATCTTCAAGAAGAGTTGCTGCACTTCGTCCGCGATGCCGGACGGGATGACACCTCGTTCATGCCCATCTTTGAGCTGATGGATTGCCGGTCGTTGAACAATGTCTCATCCTGGCAGGAGTCGATGCGGAACATCCTGACGAGGCATGAGAACCCCGACATCATCGTCCTGCTCGGAAATGAAGCGGCCATCACCTACTTCTCCATGTCGGAGGAGAAGTATCGGAAAATCCCCCTGTACGTGTTGCAATGCAACAATTCGCTGGCCTGCCTGTCGGTCCCCTATGGAATCACTTCGGTGCAAGCCGGAAAACAGGGGTTCATCCGCAAAATCAGCGAAATCATGCAGGAGTACAACGTGCGGTATGCCGAGTTGCAGGAGTATGACGTGAATGCCAATCTTGAACTCATCCAACGCCTCTATGGGCACACGCGCGACATCGCCGTGTTGACCGACAACTCTTACACCGGACTCTGCATGCAATATGCAGTGAAGGAGATTGAAGGACGATTCCCGAAATGCAATTTCCACTACTTGGACGGACGCCGCTTGGACATGGGACAGGCGCTCGACCGCATCCGCAAGTTGCCCAGCCGCACGGTGTTGCTGTTGGGAGGATGGAACATCGACAAAAACGAATCGACCTATCTGAGCAATGCTGTGTATGCGTTCAAGAATGTGCGTTCCTACGTGTTGCTCCCCGTCTTCAGCTTCTCAGGTGCAGGCGTGGGCTACTGGGCCATTGGAGGATATATCCCATGGGAGCCGGAGGAGCGAAAACACCTGAGCGAATTCTTCCACAAGGACCTGGCCACCGGCATGGACCAACCTGCCGAAATCCACATTCTCCCCCAGGCATACGTGTTTGACGAGGCGATGTTGAATTCCATGGAAATCAGCAAGAGCGAGATACCTGAGGAGAGTGTGTTCCTGAACGGGGAAATGACCGGTAGCGAGTTTCTGAAGGAATACATGTGGTACGCCATACTCGGCATTGGCATCATCGTCCTGTTAGCCGTCATTGCCTTTGTGGCGGTGGCCTACTCTTTCCGCATCTCGCGCTTGCGCAACACCCTGTTGGCTTCAGAAGAACAGCTCCGCAAAGAGAAGGAGAACCTGCAAAAGTCGGAACACAAGCTGCGCGTAGCCAAGGAACGGGCCGAAGAGGCCGGAAAAGCCAAGAGCCTGTTCATCTCCAACATGAGTCACGAGATACGCACCCCGCTGAACTCCATCGTGGGATTCTCACAGGTGATGACTGAAATGGTAAAAGACCAACCCGAGGTGACAGAGTTTGCCAAAATCATCCAACACGACTCGGAGAAACTCATCAAACTGATAGACGGTCTGCTGGAAGTGGCCGACATACAATCGGGCAACAAACGCATTAACAAAGAACCGGTAAACATCATATCATTCATAGCCAGCATGGTGGACAACATGAAGCAGAACATGAAGGCAGGAGTGACCCTGAGCTTTGCCTCGCCCTACACTTCGCTGGACATGGAGACGGATGTCAACCGCCTGATACAGGTGCTGATGAACCTGATACAGTACTCCATGAAACACACCGAAAACGGCGACATCATTGTTGCGGTGGAAAAAGACCCGGCCAATACAATGGCACTTATTTCTGTGACTGACACGGGTGGAGAGATACCAAAAGAAATCAGAAACGTGATGTTTGACCGCTTCGAGAAACGGGAAGAGTTCGTACAGGATTCAGGAATGGAACTTACCATCAGCCAAACGATTGTTGAATCCTTGGGAGGCCGCATCTGGACAGACGAAGATTACACCTCCGGCGCACGGTTTGTATTCTCGCATCCGTTAAGATAAGATGAGTTCGAGATAAGATTACTCATCGGGGAGTTCGTCCACCAACTGACGGATGGCCTGACGGGCCACATCCACCTCTATGCCACGCCCCGCGGCAAAGCGCATCAGTTTGACATACAGCTCATAACCGTTACCGGCCTTAACGGATGGCAACTTGGCCGCCAACAACTCTTTGGCCGCTTGCAGAGACTCGTCGGCACCAATCTCTTGCAAAGCCTCCTCAATGAATGCCGATGGCAGACGTTTTTGTGACAGATACATGGCAATTTTCTGACGCCCCCAACGGTTGAAATGAAACTTGTCGTGTGCAAAGGCGCGGCAGAAACGGCTTTCGTCAATGTAGGACTCATCTTGCAACTGATGCACAATGCGCTGTTGCACCTCTGCATCGGACACGCCCCATTGCCTCAACTTCTCACACACTTCCGAAATACAATGCTCGCTACGCGAACAATACACTGCTGCTTTATTGAACGCCTCGCGCTCAGTCAATTCCTTCATCTTCATCAAACTACGGATTACACGTTGGAAAGGTTACATGGAAAGGTCACATGATTACACGTTGAAAAGGTCACATGAAATGCATTGTGTCACAAGCAACTTGCTATGAAGCACTTCATTGCAGTTCCCCAAGGCACCGGTCGCCCACGAAAAGAGGATGAGGATTATCAGATTGGGAATCAGCACTTCGACCAACGACTTTTTCCTTCTGTCAACGACGCTTTTGCGGAATCTGCATACAAAGCCTGCCACAACATAGAGAAACAGGGCAATGGGAAACAACCACCACATCCCTGTCCATCCCAAAGAAAAGCCATCACCCGACTCTATGGGAGAGACACACGTGAGGAAAGCCAGTGACCAATAAGCGGGGAAATAGGAAAGTGCCTGCCAGGTGCGCCCCATGCGGATGACCTTCTCGAGCAACCACTGCACACCCCATAAAACGAGGGTGACAACCAATGCTCCCCACAAAGGTGAATAGGTGGTCATCCCTAACCAATCGCAACAGAGGCAACGCATGAGTCCGCCTTGCATCGCGTAGAGATAAACAAAGCTGAAGGCTAAAAAGACAGCGCTACACACGATAGCCGTAGCCAGTCGGTACTGAGACTGAGGGGAGTATTTTCGAGTCGTTCGCATGGAAGTCGTTTTTTTTGCACAAAAGGAAAAAAAGAAAGAACCGACGGGCATCGGGCACAAGGGAAAACTTGAAGCACCATCCCCGTCGGGTCTCTTTTCATTTCACATTATCAGTTCTTCACCCTCTTGAGCACCATAGCCGAGCGTGCAGGAATGTAGAGTTTCAGCCACTCCTTACGCGCTTTCTTGTACAAGGGATCGTGGTTGGTAAAGTGGCGGAGAGAGTCGTCCGTCAGACCAAATCCTCCAAAGGCCGGTGAATCGGAGTTCAACACTACGTCGTAAGCTCCGGCAGGCACCAAGAATCCGTAATCGGTGTACGAACGGTTGGGGCTGAAGTTGAAGACAAATATCATTTCACCACGCTTGTAGGCAAGCACCTGGTCACCATCGTTGTGCCAAATCTCCACCACCTCGGTTTTGTGGAAATTGCGGTCACTGCGGATAAGATGAATCATCTCCTTGTCAAAGTCACCCAAGTAGTGGTAGCAAAGTTCTTTATCGTCCACCAAGTTCCACTGACGACGGGCATATTTGTGTGACCACCCGTTTCCTTCGCGCGGGAAATCAATCCATTCGGGATGTCCGAACTCGTTGCCCATAAAGTTGAGATAACCACCATTGATGGTTGTAGCAGTCAACAAGCGAATCATCTTATGCAGAGCTATACCGCGGGTAGCCATATAGTTTTCGTCGCCCTTCTTGAAGTGCCAATACATGTCGGCATCAATGAGACGGAAGATGATGGTCTTGTCGCCCACCAACGCCTGGTCGTGACTTTCGGCATACGAGATGGTTTTCTCATCTTCGCGCCGGTTGGTCACTTCCCAGAAGAGGCTGCTGGGTTTCCAGTCCTCGTCCTTCTTCTCCTTGATGGTCTTGATCCAATAGTCGGGGATATTCATGGCCATGCGGTAATCAAATCCATAGCCACCGGCAATGAAGGGAGCCGCCAAGCCGGGCATACCCGAAACCTCTTCGGCAATGGTGATGGCACGCGGGTTCACTTCGTGGATCAGCAAGTTGGCCAACGTCAGGTAGCAGATGGCATTACCATCCTGTCCGCCATTGTAGTAGTCGCCATAGTTGCAGAAGGCTTCGCCCAATCCGTGGCTATAGTAGAGCATCGAGGTGACACCATCGAAGCGGAAGCCGTCGAACTTGAACTCATCCATCCAATACTTGCAATTGGAGAGCAGGAAGTGAAGCACCTCATTCTTGCCGTAGTCGAAGCAGAGCGAGTCCCATGCCGGATGTTCGTGGCGGTCGCCAGGATAGAAGTATTGGTTGGGGTCGCCGGCAAAGTTGCCAAGTCCCTCCACCTCATTTTTCACGGCATGTGAGTGCACGATGTCCATGATGACGGCAATGCCCATGCCATGCGCTTCATCGATGAGCTGTTTCAGCTCTTCGGGTGTGCCGAAGCGGGAGGATGCGGCAAAGAAGCTGCTCACATGATAGCCGAAACTTCCATAGTAGGGATGCTCCTGAATGGCCATTATCTGAATGCAATTGTAACCATCGGCGGCAATGCGCGGGAGTATCAGTTCGCGAAATTCGGAGTAGGTGCCCACCTTCTCCTCCTGAGCCGCCATACCAATGTGGCATTCATAGATGAGCAACGGCCCTGCCTTCGGACGGAAAGTGCGGTTCTTGAACTTATAGGGAGTCTCGGGAGCCCACACTTGTGCGCTGAAAATCTTGGTGACAGGATCCTGTATGACCCGACGTGCACATGAGGGGATGCGCTCACCCTCGCCACCTTCCCAGCGGACCTTCAGTTTATAGAGGTCGCCATGCTTGATGGCATCTTCTGGAAGTTTCAGTTCCCAATTCACCACGTTTTTCCGACGCAACTTGTATTTGGGGTCTTCTTGCCAATCGTTGAAATCTCCAATCAGGTAAATTTCCGTTGCATTGGGTGCCCATTCTCTGAAAATCCAACCGTCCTTGGTGTGATGCAAGCCGAAATAGAGGTGCCTGTCGGCAACGTCTGACAACAATCTCTTTCCATTGTTCGTAAACTCCTTCAGTTTGTCCTTCACGAACTGATAGCGACCATTGATGGCTTCTTCATAAGGTGCAAGCCAAGGGTCATTCTTGATGAGTGTCAACTGAGTATCCATAGATGTTGGTGGGGTGAAGATTTATAAAGTTAGAGTCATTTATGCCAATACTTTCACGATTATTTTCTTTACACCCGTTTCGGTAATGCCAGGGGCATGTCCGTCCTGCGGGAAGAAAATGGCAAACATACCGGGCTTGACGGTGAAATAGCTTTCGGCCAATCCTTCAAAGAAGGTGATGTCCTTTTCAGCATTGTATTCAGCGGCGGGCAGGTCGCTACCGGCGGTGTAGCCCATCACTTCGTTTCCTGAGAGGGGAATCTGTATGTCAATGAACTTGTTGTGGGTTTCCAGCTTTGCCGCCTCTTTTCCCTTGGGAGAGGTTTGAGCCACGTTCACCACAAGGTCGTCACCTTGCAATTTCACCTTGCCAACTTCCAACGCGTTCAAGTCGGTGTTTTTCAGATAGTCAATAGCTTGTGTAAACAGGGGGTTCAGGGAAGCATACTTCTCCAGATTGTCAAGAGTGTCAAGTACCATGATGTTATTTTTAGAATTAGTTAATAAATAATAGTATTTTCAAAACGTCCACAAATATAGAAAGAAAAAAGGGAAAAACAACGTTTTCCCCCTTTATTTTTGTATTTCTGCAATAATTTCAACCAATTGTTGGTGAATGAAGCCGTTCGATGCCAACACTTCGTGTCCTGAATAGAAGGAATCTCCACCACTGAAATCGGTCACTTTTCCTCCTGCCTGTGTCAGGATTATTGTACCGGCAGCTATATCCCAAGGGCCGAGCAGTCCTTCAAAGCGTGCCTCGAACCTGCCGGCGGCAATGTAGCAAAGCTCCACGGCTGCCGAACCCAGCAGGCGCAATCCTCCTACCCGACCATAGAGGCGCTCAATCAAGCGGGTGACGATGAGGCGGAAGCGTTCGGCATCGTAGGGGAAGCCGAGTTCGATGAATGCCTGGTCGAGATTGTCAATGGAGGTTGCGTGTATCTCCTTGCCATTCAGGTAGGCGGCACTGCCCTTCCATGCCCAGAAGCATTCGTCGCGACACACCTCGTACACCACTCCCAAAAGAATCTCTTCGCGGTTGCGCAAGGCAATGCTGACACAGAAGGGGGCATTCTGATGGATGAAGTTGGTTGTGCCGTCCAGTGGGTCGACCACCCAACAAAGCTCCTCGGTCGTGAGGCTTCCACTTCCCTCCTCGGCAATGAAGCCGGCCTCAGGGAGCAACTCGTGCAAGCGGGCAACGATGCGTCGTTCGGATTCCTTGTCGACGTACGACACGTAGTCGTGAGCATTCTTCTCCTGCACCTTTTCGCGTTGGAAATGGCGGCTCTCTTCCCTGAGGAACGAGCCTGTCTCAATGGCCAATGCTCTCACTTGGGCGGTCAGTTCTTCCAGATTCATCATAGGTTCCTTTACTATTTTTAAGTTGAGCTTGCAAAGGTCAGATTCCTTATTTCTTTGTTTCGCTCACGAGTCTTCCTTCCCTGTAGGTGCCTCGTCGGATCTCCTTGCCATCGGCATCGGTTTCCACAAAGTCGCCGTGTTTCAATCCGTTCTTGAACCCACCGCTATAGCGGATGCCTTCTGCATTCTCCTGAATGCCTTGTCCCTCCTTCTTTCCGTTGACGAATCCGCCTTTGTACTTCATGCCATTCGTCTGTCGGAGGATGCCCTGGCCATTCTCTTTGTTGTCTTTCCACTCGCCCTCGTATTCATCGCCATTTGCCCAGGTGTATTTCCCATGTCCGTTGCGCTGGTCGTTTCTCCATTCGCCGGTGTACACGGGTCCGTTTTTCCACGTGTAGGTGCCTTTGCCATGTGCTTCGCCATTCAGCATCTGTCCGGTGTAGACATCGCCGTTTTCATAGGTGGCCACGCCCTTTCCCGTGCGTTCGCCTTGGCGGTATTCGCCTTCGTAGCGCTCACCATCTGCCGCCACAAAGAGGCCGACGCCATGCATCAGGTCTCTCTGCCATTCCCCGGTGTAGGTGTCACCGTTGGCATATTGGTAGGTGCCTTTCCCGTGCATCATGCCATTTTTCCATTGGCCTTCGTAGCGTTCGCCATTTCCCCACGTGCAGGTGCCTTCGCCTTCGCGTTTGTCGGCAGCCCATCCACCGGTGTATTTGGCTCCGTTGGCCCACGTGTAGGTGCCTTCTCCCTCGCGCATGTCGGCCACCCATTGTCCGACATATTCATCGCCATTGAAGTAGCTCATGGTGCCTTGCCCTTGCTGATAGTCGGTGTACCACTCGCCATCGTAGCGATTGTTGTTGGCCATGAGCAGAGAACCTTTTCCGTGTTGCATGTCGTCCTTCCA
Source organism: Bacteroidaceae bacterium (assembly GCA_017464815.1). Lineage (GTDB taxonomy): Bacteria > Bacteroidota > Bacteroidia > Bacteroidales > Bacteroidaceae > Phocaeicola_A. The sequence goes on from JAFTYI010000007.1 coordinate 24,235, forward strand.
CTGGCCTTCGTAGCGCTCGCCATCGGGGAAGATGTAGATGCCGTATCCCTCGCGCTTGCCTTTCACGTATTCACCTTCGTAGACGTCGCCATTCTTGCAGACGGTCTTTCCCTTTCCGTGAGGCCTGTATCCCAACACGGGATAGCCCTTCAACTCGCCGGTGTAGACGTCGCCGTTCTTGAAGGTGTAGGTACCCACCTTCTTGCTTTGCGCCTGCACCGATGTTGCACAGGCAAATGTCATCATTAACAGTATGTATAGTAACTTTCTTTTCATGATGTCTCCAACTATTCTCTTTATCGAAACTTTTGACAAAGGTACAACATCTTTTTCGGACATTGCCCTTCCGTTAAGTTTTCTTTTGTTTTTTCTGCATCCTGATGGTGAACATCCGCGCTACACCCTCTTGCCGGCCACCACCTCCACCATGTCGTCCGGACGGAAGTAGCGGATGGCCAATTCCTGCAACTCGGAGGGTGTCACGTGGGCAATTTTTTCCGCCATCGTCTGGAAAAAAGTTTTTTCCAACCCGGCAGTTTCCACGAATATCCAAGCATCGGAGAGCGAGAGGGGTCCTTCGTAGCTCCGACACATCTCGCCCAACATGTAGCTCTTCACCATGGCCAGCTCCTGCTCGGGAATCAGTTCGTCCTGCAAGCGGCGCATCTCGCGCTTCACTTCGCTGATGCAGGCCCCCACGTATTCATTGGCCGTCTCGGTGCCGATGACCAAGTACCCTTGAAAGGGATAGGATGCGATGGCGGCACTGATGCCGTAGGTATATCCCTTCTCCTCGCGGATGTTGCTCATCAGGCGGCTTCCAAAGTAACCGCCAAGCACGGTGACGAGTACCTTCAGGGCGGCAAAGTCGGGATGCACCCTGTCCACCAGCGGACATCCCATGCGCAAACTGCTCTGCACGGCCGACGGATGTCCGATGAAGATGCGGCGCCCTTTATATATAGGTATAGGGAGGGGCGACAAGGGTTCAGGGCTGAGCCTACATGATCCCAAGGCTGAGCCTACCTTATCCTGGGCTTGAGCCAACATCATCTCTGAGATGTTTCCCGAGAGGTAAACCGAGCAGTTTCCCGGACGGTAGTGCTGATGGTAGAATCTCCTCAAGTCGTCCGTCGTCAACCGGTCGTAATCCTCCAGCACCGCATGGCGTCCACAGGGGTGTTGGTCGCCGAAGAGTGCACGGCTGAACTCCTTTCGTGCCATCACGTCCACCTTTGCACTGTTCACCAGGAATTGTTGGCGATTGTTCTCCACCACCACCCTCATCTCCTCCTCGGGGAAGGTGGGATTGCCCAACATGTCGGCCACCACCGACAGGGTGTGGGGGAAATGCTTGTTCAGCGAATAGAGGGTGAGGAAGTTGCAGTTCATCGACGTGCTCAGCTCCACCCAAGCACCATAGAAGTCGAGTTGCTCGGAAATCTCGGCCGACGTCATCCCGCTGGTGCCTTCGCGCAACATCCGGTTGGTGAACAAAGCCTGCAAAGGCAACTCCTGATGCCAGATGCCCGCACCGATGAGGATATCCATGCGCACCACATCGGCATTGCCTGCACGCAGGACATTCATCGGCACACCATTGGGGAGCATCGTCCGCTCGGGCGCCTGTATGTCAAAGTCGGTCATAGGCATCATGGCCGGCTGCTTCGTTCGGTCAAGCATAGCAAGAGAGAGAGAGGGGAAAAAAGGGGGGATTACAACTTACGGGTTTGCAGGAACTTCTCCGCCCTCTCCAAGTCCTCGGGCGTGTCGATGCCAATCGTCTCGGTGTGCGTGATGCCCACCTTGATGCGGTAGCCACTCTCCAGCCAACGAAGCTGTTCGAGCGACTCGGCCAACTCCAGCGCCGACTGAGGCAAGCGGGTAATCTCCCCCAACACCTCGGCACGGTAGGCATAGAGGCCAATGTGCTTGTAATAGGTGTGCCGCTTCAGCCACTCCTCCTTCTCCACACCACGCAGATAGGGAATCACCGAACGGCTGAAGTAGAGGGCATTCATCCGCCCGTCCACCACCACCTTGGGCGAGTTGGGGTTGTGCAGAGCCTCCCATCCGTCGGCCTCCGTAAAGGGCTTCACAAGGGTCGCAATCTGCGTAGCCTCATCCTCGAAACAAGCCTTCACCGCCTCCAGTTGCGAAGGCTGGATAAAGGGCTCGTCGCCCTGGATGTTCACCACCACGTCGTAGCCACGGCCCACCTTCTCGAAAGCCTCTTGCACACGGTCGGTGCCACTCTTGTGGCTGGTCGAGGTCATCACCACCTTGCCACCAAAAGCCTTCACGGCCGCCTCGATGCGCTCGTCATCCGTGGCCACACAAGCCTCGTCGAGCACACCATCCACTTGTTCATACACGCGCTGAATCACCGTCTTCCCGCCCAACATGGCCAACGGCTTGGCCGGGAAACGCGTGGAAGCATATCTTGCAGGGATTATTCCTATGAATTTCATATCTTTCTTCTGATTTCACCTAATTGGGTGCAAATATACGGATTTTAGCAGAAAAGAACGACAGAAAGCGCCACAAATACAAATTTTTTCCATACCTTTGGCTCCACATTTGAAAAACAAGTAATGAAAACACACATGATGAAGACATTCAGATTGGCCTTGCTGGCAGGCATCGCCATAGGCATAGCAGGATGGGGTTATCTGGCTTACCCCGACATTGTGGGAGCCGTGTTGTTCGCCTTTGGATTGTTGACGGTGGTCTGCTACAAATTGTCGCTCTACACGGGCACGGCCGGATTCGTACCCTTCCGCGATGAAGAGGGGAAAAGTTGCCTGAGTTCATCCGCAGGACGCCTGTTGCTCGTCCTCTTGGGAAATATCGTCGGATGCCTGTTGGTGGCATTGTTGGCCCGATTGTCGCCCATGGATTTGGGAGGCACGGCGCAACGCATACTGGAGGGTCGTCTGGCCATAGGCCCCGTGCGTGCAGGCCTGCTTGCCATCGGTTGCGGTTTCATCATGACCACCGCCGTCACCTTTGCCCGCGAGGGCAAGATGCTGCCCCTGCTCTTCGGAGTGCCCCTGTTCATCAATTGCGGTTTCCCCCACTGTGTGGCCGATGCATTCTACTACCTGGCCGTCCCCTTCAGCTTCACCATGAGCCGCCTGGCCGAAGTCGCCATCCTCTACCCCTGCCTGGTCATCGGCAACTTCATCGGGTGCAACCTCTATCGCTTCATCGCCCCTAAGGGGTGAGATGCGATGCCCCCTTCCCCCCATTTGCGGAGACTTGGTAAAAATGTAGCAAATTTATAATGTTAGAAGCAGGGAAAACTTCCTAGTTATGGCGTTGGAAACAGGAAAAATCCCCTAGTTATGGCGTTGAAAGCAGAAAAAAATCTCCGAGTTATGGCGTTGAAAACTAAAAAAACTTCCGAATTATGGCGTTAGAACAAAAAAAAGAGTTATCTTTGCGACGTTATAAATCATTAGTAGTATGATAGATAAGCGAATAATTGAACAGGTACTATTGGAGCAACACGAGGAAGTAATAGCACTACAGGATGTTGCACTCTGTCCCCGAAAAGAAGAAGAGTTGGTAGAACTGGACAGCAACTTGGCACAGGTGATAATAGGTGTGAGACGAAGTGGCAAATCGACATTGTGTTATAATGTGCTGAAAACCCATGGAGAAAAGTTTGCTTATGTCAACTTTGACGACGAACGATTCGCAACACTACAGACGAGCGATTTGAACACAGTACTCGAAGTGTTGTATAAGATTTACGGAGATTTCAGATATCTATTTCTCGACGAAATCCAAAACATTGATGGTTGGTACCTGTTTGTAAACCGTCTGCTACGTCAGCGTATGCACGTCATAGTCACAGGTTCGAATGCCAAACTCTTGAGCGGCGAACTTGCAACACATCTCACCGGTCGTAATGACCAAATAGAACTATACCCTTTCTCATTCGCCGAATGGTGTATGTGCAAAGAATTAGATGTAGAATCTGTGACAACAAAAGCCGAAGCATTAAGACGAGCGGCATTCGATGAATACTTGAAACAGGGAGGATTTCCCGAACTATTGCACAAGAAAAACCAAATGCGTTATGTAGGGAACTTGGTCAGCAATATCCTTAAACGAGATATCGAGCAACGCCACAAAATAAAATATGCAGACGCATTTGAGCAGTTGGCACATCATCTGATGAACATAGCCCCAGTAACCATAGTTGAGAGCGAACTTGCCTCAATCGTAGGATTAAAGTCCAATCATACCATAAATAATTATATAGGATTCTTGAAAGAGGCATACCTTCTGCTTGGTGTAAAACGATTCTCCACCAAGAGCCGTCAGCGGGTGAGAGCCGAGAAAATATATCCCGTTGATGTGGCTCTAATGGACAATCGCCCCGACGCTTTCGCGGGAGAAAATGTAGGTTGGCGTTTAGAGACCATCGTCTGTATTGAATTGCTCCGTCGCAACCGTCCGATGAATCGCGATGTATATTATTACAAAAGTGCCGACGGCTATGAAGCCGACTTTGTGGTGTGCAGAAACAACATTGTGGAAGAAATCTATCAGGTTTCCTACGACATCAGCAAAGAGAAAACTCGCAAACGAGAGCTAAGAGGGCTGATTGCCGCATCGCAAGAAACACGGTGCACCAATCTTTTTCTCATCACCGATTTTCATCGTGAAGAAATCACCATCAATGACAAACTGATAAAAATCCTCCCTGCTTACGAATGGCTGATAAAGCAATAACAAAGAAAGGACACGATTAACTCCGTTCGCCAACTGCAAATGCTCTAAGTTTCCGAACGCGGAAGTCATGAGTATGAGAGCATCTGCGATGCGCTTCATACGTGCCATGATGCGCACTGCAAACGCGCAGCTCGGGACCTCCGCATTTTTCGGAAAACCTCAAGGAACCTTCAAAAGCGGAGGGACGGACTTCCATAGCCCACGCATACGGTTCCATAGTCAAGCGATGGACTTCCATAGTCCATGTCCCCCCTCGGGTTTGCCAACCGATGCTGCGAGCGAGAGCAGAGCCTCCCTCGCTTGTGCTATGCCGAGCCGTTCGTCCCTTCGGATATGTTCTCCGAGGGAGTAGAGGTAGGGGTCTCTGACCCCTGTCACATTTTCGGGTCACAGACCCTGATACTCAAAAAACGGCGGATAACATATCCGCCGTGACAGGTTCCATTGGTTTTATTGTTTTGGTGAGTTAGTGAGCGGTCAAACTCACTAACCCTAGATAGTATTATATAAGTTCAATGTAATTCCATTGGGTACCAGCCCACCATCGTTTGTCATTGGGCTCCGGTAGATATTCTGTTGCGGCATTCGCTTGTCCGCTATTCAGAACAAGGTGGCAGCCACCAACTGCTTCTCCGACGTACTGAAAATCTTTCACGTTAGGAGTACCTTCCGTAACTACAGACCCAAATGTAATTTTTTGTAGATACTGGCAATCATAAAATGCCGAATAGCCTAACTTCGTGACTTTGGGAAGTGTAATGCTGTTAAGGGCATATGCCTTCTCAAACTCATAATCTACGATTTCTGTTACATCGGGAAGAATCAAATCAATCTTGCCGAGATAAGTGCTATTATCTTTATAACCCGAACCCGACAAGCGATAAATTGCTTCGCCAATAGCAGTAATGGTGTAGGAGGAATATGTTCCCGTAATTGTTATCATAGCAGGTTCTTCTCCCGTTACGATAATCGTGGTGATTCCGTTATCCACATAAGTTTTGATCTGTTCCACCAAGGCGGCGACTTCTTCTTCGGAAGCTGTGTCCTTGCCGCCAAATGCACCGTCGATGATAGGTCTTGCATCCAGCGCGTAGCTCTTGCCCTGTTCTGTGCCGTTGGGGTGCTTTTCTGCATCTGCAGTAAAGGCATAGTCTTTAAGAACCACATCGCCATGATTCACACTTACCGTTGCCCCTTCCGAAAACACGCCATAAAGGAAGGCATTGCCGTTGTTATCAGTGGTGAGGGTATATGCCGCTGTTGCTTCAGAGGTCGCTCCGGCGGGAGTAAAGCCCGTGGTGGTGACAGTGAGTGTTGCTTCTGGCATCGTAGCAATACGCAAGCGGCTGTAGTTACGATCTACACCCTCGAAACTAATGCGCAGCGTATTACCTTCTATCTTAGTGGTAGCATGGATATATTCTGACATTCCGTACACTTGGTTGTCATTAAGTACAATATTGTTCTCGGAAATTTTACATCCCGGAGCATATACGGCAGTAATCGTCGGAGTCTCGTTTTCGAGATAACTCAATGTGTCTTTACCGGGTTCCCAAGTATCAGCATTATAAGTCAGTGTCACCGCTTGGTTCCCGTACTTTTGAGAATACAGGAGTACAAGAATCTGATCTCCATTCGCCCACGCGGTCTTTCCCTCATCTTGTGTACCGATGACACGGGTCTCAGGCCCTTCTCCAAAGGCAGGGAAATCACTCACCACAAATTGCAACGTGCCATTACCGACTGGCTGCAATGCTTCATCTAACTCATTGCTGCACGATGCTGTCGCTACCACGGCAACAGCCATCAGTATGTATTGAAATATCTTACGCATAATTCTTTTCCTCCTATTACTTTAATTCCACTTCTGAATCATTATTCCATCCACCGGGGAAGTCCGTGTCTGTACCCACAGGTGTCAGTGTCAGCTTATTCTTACCCACCTTGAGGGTGAAGGTGTAGTGGGTGCCGGGAAGAAAACCGCCATCCTCTTCGCCTACGAAATCGGCAGGCACCTTTACGGTCAGCGGCTCTTCATCGTTATTCATATATACCTTTACAAAGGTTTCATCGGCGGTTGTGTACCAATAGGGAGTAATAATGGCGGTGTAACTGTTACCATTGGCACAGGTTATCACTTCGATGCCGTCATTGGTCACGACCTTCAGGGTCTTTATCTCGCCTTCAGTTGTATCGAACTCGGTGCCGATAACGGTAATTCTGAAGGTCACTTTAGCCATCACGTGTTCAAACTCAAACTGCACCTCGGTGTCGAAATCGGCTTCAGCTCGTGCCTCCATCCGGTCGGCAGCAGCGAGTTTGTCGGACGTGCTCTGGTCGGTGGGCAGGGTGTAGTCCAGCGTGGCGGGATAGTAAGCCTCAAAGGTGTTGGTCGTTTTCTCTTCCCACAGGAGTTTGCCCGAAGTGGCCG
>JAFTYI010000008.1 GCA_017464815.1 Bacteroidaceae bacterium
AATATCCCAATCCTTTAGTGGAGTCCCTACGGCTTCAATCTTTCGTTTGATGCTTTGCTCTATGGGAGAAAGAATCACCCAGCTATCGGATGAAGAGAAGTCGCAAATGGTATGCTGTTGCTGCACAAAAAGGCTCAAATTCGTAAATCCAATTTCTCTCTCTTGATAAATCTAGCCAATGTGTTACGATCTACCTTACAGATTTTTGCTATTTCCCGTTTTGAAATTCCATTTTTTAATAATTCTACAATGAGAATTTGTTTGCCGTTCAGTTTGCATTTTTCTATATCGCTTATTCGTCCTTTGGGACGACCAAGAATAATCCCTTCTGCTTTTTTGCGTGCTAAAGCTTCTTTGGTTCGTTGACTAATGAGGTTTCGTTCTATTTCGGCTGATAAGCCAAAGGCAAAAGCTAACACTTTACTTTGTATATCTTCTCCTAGACGATAGTTGTCTTTTATTGTCCACACTTTGCATTCTTTCGACATACAAATATTTAATATCTCCATTATCATAAATAAGTTACGTCCCAATCTTGATAATTCCGCACAAATTATTAAATCATCTTTTTGTATTCGTTTTAATAATAATCCGAGTTGACGTTTATCATAGGATTTGGTCCCACTGATGGTTTCTTCTATCCAACCATCAATTTTTAAATTTTCCCTCTTACAGAAATTGTTAATCTCAAAACGTTGATTTTCAACTGTCTGTTTGTCACTACTGACTCTAATATATCCGTAAATCATAAAAAAGTTGTTTAATTTGAATGGAATATGATTGCTATTTATTAAATTTGTGCAAATTTACAGTTATGTCACGACTAAGTAATCTATATAAAGCAATGGAAACATTGCGTAAAGAAGGACTTTCGTTAAGTGAAGATCTTGAAAAACAAGTGAGGAATATGAAAATAGATAACTATGGGAAGTAAAAATTTGCACGATAAGCCATTTGACGAAGGTACTCTAAAAAAGTTAGAGATATTCGAACTCTATACCAAAGAATGGTTGCCTACATTTATTATGTCTAAAGTAGAGTGTATATGTATATTTGATTTTTTTGCAGGGACAGGATTTGATATGAATAATGTACCTGGAAGTCCGATTCGCATTCTAAGACAAATAAAAGGTCAGATTGGTAATGTATTTCAGAGAGGAACGAAGATTTATCTAATTTTCAATGAGTACGATAGAACTAAATGTAACCAGTTAAAGTTGGCCTGTGATAACTATATTAATGAGAATGTAGAACTCAAAAGAGCTAGAGATAATAAAATACTAAATTATAAAGTCTTTCAGGAAGATTTCAAAACATTGTTCCCTAAATGGATGAAATGCATTAACCAATTTCCTTCTTTAGTGTTTTTGGATCAGAATGGAGTTAAATTTACATCTGACGAATATTTTATGCCTTTGGTCAACTCCCACAATACAGACTTCCTATATTTCATTTCATCATCTTATGTGAAGAGATTTGGGAAGACCGAAGAATTCGCAAAGGCAATCTCTTATGATTCTGAACGTGCAGAAAACGAACCAGCAACTTGGATTCATCGCAATATTTTAGAAGAATTGAGGAAACGCATACCACAAGGCTGTGATACTAAACTATACCCGTTCACGATAAAAAAGAATGCAAATGTCTATGGGATAGTTTTTGGGGCAAGCCATCCTCGCGCTGTTGATAAGTTTTTGGCTACTGCCTGGAAAGAAAACAATATCAATGGAGAGGCTAATTTTGATATTGATGATGATTTGGGTAAAAAACAATTAGACTTGTTTGGTCTTCAGAAGCCTACAAAAGTAGAGAGATTTAAACAGGATTTACGCGAAAAAATAATATCGAGAGTACTTGTTACCAATAAAGATGTATATGATTACACATTGGAACAAGGACATATTCCATTACATGCCAAAGAAGAGGTTAAAAGGATGAAGAAAGAAGGATTGGTTGATTTCAATATATCTCCCATGATAAACTATGAACAAGTGTATAAAAAACAAAACATTATTTCATACATGATAAAATGAAAACCACTAAAATAGAATGGACAGATAAAACTTGGAATCCCATAACCGGATGTACCAAGAAGTCGGCAGGATGTACTCATTGTTATGCAGAAGTAATGACGCGCCGCCTAAAGGCTATGCGTCTGGCTAAATATAAAAATGGATTTGAATTGACGTTGCATGAAGATGAATTGGAACAACCTCTGAAATGGAGAGGTACACACAATATATTCGTATGCTCCATGAGTGATATTTTTCATGAAAGTGTTCCTTTTGAATTCATAAATAAAATAATAGAGGTAATCGGTAAAACTCCACAGCACCGTTATCAGATACTGACAAAACGTGCAGAACGTATGGCTGAATACTTTAAAAACAAACCAATACCAGCTAATGTCTGGTTGGGAGTAACGGTGGAATGTAGAGATACCAAGTATAGAATTGATTATCTGAGAGATTTGAAAGCCTCGGTGAAATTCCTCTCATGCGAACCTTTGTTAGAGGATTTGGAAGAGTTGAATTTACATAAAATTGATTGGGTAATTGTCGGAGGTGAAAGCGGACCCAAAGCGAGACCAATGAAAGAAGAGTGGGTGCTCAACATAAAAGAGCAAGTTGAAAAACAAGATGCTGCATTCTTTTTCAAACAATGGGGAACGTGGGGCAGTGATGGAGTGAAAAGGAATAAATGCAAGAATGGCAAATTATTGAATGGGAGGATTATTCAGGAAATGCCAGTTGCAAAATAATTTAATAATACGTTATCGATGAATAATATCATTTGATAAAGGACTCGTAATTCTCATTTCCAAAAACAGAAATAGAAACCGAGTTGGAAATGAGACATTCACTGATTATAAATCGCTCGCCAATGGCGAGCAAAAAGTCAAATTAGAAATTCGGTCGCCATGGCGAACGAATTTTCAATGAACCTTAGAAAAAAAGAAAACAGATGATGGCCCAAGACGAAATACACAAACTGCTCCACAGTACGGAAACGTCAAGAATTGAACGTACCGTAAGTACGAGGGATATGGATTAATAGTTGTATCTTTGCAAAAAATAATCAGATATATGTCAAAAGTATCCATTAGATTTTATAAAGACCATAAGGTGAGAGCGCTATGGGACGAGGAGAAATCCAAATGGTGGTTCTCGGCGATTGATATCATTCGGGCAATCAATGATGAGTCGGATTATGTCAAGGCGGGTAACTACTGGCGTTGGCTAAAAAAGAAACTGACAGCCGATGGAGTTCAACTCGTGAGCGTCACTCACGAGTTCAAATTTGAGGCTCCTGATGGCAAGAAACGTGCAGCTGACGCTCTCGACAATGAGTGTGTACAAACATTAGCCAAACACTATCCCAACAATAGGGCTAATGCTTTTCTCGATTGGTTCACCTATAGCGACAACACCATAGATGGCCAAAGCCGAAAGAAGGCATATACCCTGTGGGAAAGCGACCTTGTGGCAGATAAAGATGTGGGTAAGATGAAGTCGCTACAACAAATTCATGCTTATCTTTTCGGTGGCCTTTATGACTTTGCAGGCAAAATACGTACAAAGACGATAGCCAAGGGTAATACGCTGTTTTGTCTGGCAGAGCATCTGCATAACTACCTGAAGATTGTAGAAGCAATGCCGGAAACGACTTTTGACGAAATTGTCGATAAGTATGTGGAGATGAATGCTGCCCACCCGTTTATGGAGGGTAACGGGCGCAGTACCCGCATTTGGCTTGATATGATTTTCAAGAAGCGTATGATGGTGTGTGTGGATTGGAGCAGGATAAACAAGAAAGAATACCTTGATGCCATGATTGAAAGCCATACAGATAGTAGTCGCATCCGCGCACTTCTGAAAGAGGCATTGACCGATAAAATCAACGACCGCGAAACCTTTATGAAGGGTATTGACTATTCCTATTATTACGAACAGGAGGAGTAATGATTACATAAACAGGCGAACTATGACCAAAGAATCTCAAAACATAGATTCAAAGAAAGTTGGCGTGATGAATATCTGAAGATGACCGTGATACTCGAAAATGACGGTAATTTTGGCGGTAGTGTCACCAGTTTGTCACCAGTTTATCTCCGATTTAGCACACTGACAGACAATAGGGAATCTGTTATCAGCCAAGCAGGTGTAGATAAAAAAAACTATCAGCTGACGGAAGCATTTCCATCAGCTGACAGATGAGACTTGGCTACTTCCCAAAGCGGGAGGAGTCTCTTTACTTCTTCTCCTTGATGATGAACACACTGGCGGCTCCGGCAAAGAGGAGGAGGCCGGCCAGAATGAGCATGTAGGACTCGGGAGCGGCTTCACCTGCGGTGGTGGGGAAAAGGCCGAGGATGAGACCTCCGAGCGAAGCGGCAACGATTTGCGGCAGACAGATGGTGCCGTTGAAAAGGCCGAGATAGGTGCCCATGTGTCCGCCCGTCAGTGCATTAGTGAGGATGGTGAAGGGCAATGCCAACATGGCTGCCCATGCGCAACCGATAAGCAGGAAGGAGACGAAGATGAGATAGGGGTCGTGGATGAAGTGGGTACTGATGAATCCCACGCCACCTAAGACGAGGCTGAGGGCATAGATGACCTTCAGATTGCGGAAGCGGGGTATCACCACGGCCCACAAAACGGAACCGATGGCTTGCACGGCAAAGAGTACGCCCACCCAGTTGGCTCCCTCCTGATATTGGGTGGAGGTGGTGTCGAGCAGCCACTTGCCGGCACGTTCTACTACGGGGGCATCGAAGACGTTGGCAGCTACGGTGCCGTTGGTGTAGGTCCACATGAACATGAAGGCTGCCCAGCAGAAGAACTGCACAAGGCCCACCGTCCAGAAGGCCGTGGGCGCCTTGATGAGGAGCTTCAGCATATTGGTCTTCTCCCCCTTTTCCTCCGCTTGGCTGATGCCGTGATACTCGGCGTATTCCTTCGGTGGCATTTCCTTCACCTTCACGGTGGTGTAGATGACGCAAAGGATGAGGATGGCGGCTCCGATGTAGAAGGAGTAGATGACCGAGTCGGGGATGACTCCCTCGGGTGCGACGTTGCTGATGCCGATGAGGGCAAAGATGAAGGGGAAGAGATAACCGGCCAATGAACCGGCGTTGCAGAGGAAGCTCTGGATGGAGTAGGCAAGCCCCTTTTGCCGCTCGTTCACCATGTCGCCCACCAACATTTTGAAGGGTTGCATGGCCATGTTAATGCTGGTGTCGAGGAACATCAGGGCTATGAGGCCGAAGATCATGGCTGTGCTCACCGTCATACCGAAGCTGCCGGCGTTGGGGAGCAGACACATGACCAAGACGGACATGGCGGCTCCGACGAACAGATAGGGAATGCGGCGTCCGAAGCGGCACCACGTCTTGTCACTGGCGGCACCGATGATGGGTTGCACAAGGATGCCCATCAACGGAGGCAGAATCCAGAAGTAGCTGAGATTGTGGGGGTCGGCACCAAGGGTGGCGAAGATGCGACTGATGTTGGCACTCTGCAGGGCATAAGCTATCTGCACGCCGAAGAACCCGAAACTCAGGTTCCATAGTTTCCAAAAACTTAGGTCAGGCTTTGTTTTCATGATTATGAGTTATGTTCTTTTATTGTTAATGTTCTTAATTCATGCCTTTTCTTCCGTCGGCCAGTAGTTAACAAACCTTAGCCTTGGGTAAGGCAACCTCAGCCTTGGGATGGTCCTACCTTAGCCTTGGGATAAGGTGGGCTTACCTGTGGGGCGGTGTGTCGGGAAGAGGGGGGAGGTCTTACTCCTTCAGCTCTTTGGTTGTGCCTCGCACTATCAGTTTGGTCTTGATGATGCGGTTGCGGAACTTGGGTTTCTCCTCTCCCTCGGCCTCATACTCCTCGATGAGCGAGGTGGCGGCGGCCACACCCACGTCGTACCCCCTCTGCTCGACGGTGGTCAGCTGAGGGTCGCAGCTCTTGGCACGTATGCCGTCGGTGAAGCCACAGATGCTGACATCTTCGGGGATGCGGAAGCCCAGTCGCTTGCAGGTGTAGAGCACGCCTAAGGCTGTGTCGTCGTTGATGGTGAAGAATCCGTCAGGACGGTCGGCCATCGCCATCAGCTCGGGCGTCAGCCGCTCGGCCTCATCGCGATTGTCGCAGATGCGGAACAGCTCCTTGTCCACCGGCAACTTATGCTTCAGCAGGGCGTCGCGATAGCCATTGTAGCGGTTCTTTGAGATTTCCAGATTCATGGTGGCACCGAAGAAACAGATGCGACGGCAACCGGTCTTTATCAGATACTCGGTGGCGGCGTAGGCGCCGGCATAGTCGTCCACTACGACGCGGCTGGTGATGATGTCCGTGCAGATGCGGTCGAAGAAGACAATGGGCGTCCCATCCTTCACCACTTCGTGGAAATGCTCGTAACGGGTAGTGTCCTTGGCTTGCGACACGATGAAGCCACACACCCTCGTCTGGCGCAACGACTCGATAATCTCCTTCTCGCGCTCGTAGCTGTCGCCCGTCTGAGCCACCACGATGTGGTAACCATGCTTGCTGCATGTCTCCTCGATACCCGTCAGGATGCAGGAGAAGTAGTAGTGGGTAAACTGCGGCAGCACCACTCCGATGAGCTTCGAGCGGGCACCTCGCGTCGACCTCAGCGTGGTGGCCAAGGTGTTTGGCTGATAGCGGTTGGCGCGGGCATACTCCTGAATGGCCTTCCGACGGGTTTCACTGATGTCGGGACTATCCTTCAAGGCACGCGACACGGTGGAGACCGAGACTCCCAATGCCTTGGCTATATCCTTGATGGTGATTGGCTCCTTGCCCATAGTCGTTATAGAAAAAGATTAATATTGGTGAAGCGGCTATAAAAAGCGAAAGCAAAGTTAATCTTCTCCGACTGATAAGGTTAACGCACGCGAACATAAACTGGAATAAAAAGAATGCAAACGTTTGCAAAAACATCCGTCTGAGGAAAAAAGGGAGGGAGGATGCGTAAAGTTCAATGTTTATTGTTATTTTTGCGGCTGAATAACCCTATAAGAGATAAAACAGTTATGAAAAACTACCATTTCGTGGCAACAATTGCCATCAGCCTCATGTTGCTTTGCTCATGCAACAGCTGTAGCCAAGAGGACTCCCCCGTAAAGAAACCGCAAACGGAAGTACCCGCCGACAGCATCCCCCCTCAAGAAGAGCCTTCGGACACCACGGGCTCAGGCAACGTGCCCTCGGACACTACCACCACCGCAACGACCGCCTTTGCCAAAGGTGCCGACCTCGGATGGGTGACCGAGATGGAGGACGATGGCATCGTCTTCTACAACAGCGAGGGGAAAGCCACCGACTGCTTTGAGCTGATGAAACAGTTGGGAATGAACGCCGTACGCCTGCGAGTGTGGGTCAATCCCGAAAAGGAGTATGCCAACTATTGCAACCTGCCCGACGTGTTGGTAAAAGCCCGACGCGCCAAGGCACTGGGCATGGACGTGATGATTGATTTCCACTATAGCGACTGGTTTGCCGACCCCAGCCACCAGACAACCCCATCGGCATGGGTTGGCAAGAGCCTGGCCGAGGTGAAGCAGGCCTTGACGGAGCACACAAAAAAGGTGTTGAACGCCCTGAAGGCTGAAGACATCATCCCCCGCTGGGTGCAGGTGGGCAACGAGACGCGCAACGGCATGTTGCACCCCTACGGCCAATTGTGGGACAATGCCGGCAACACGGAAAACGGCTGGCCTAACTACGTGGCCCTGAGCAACGCCGGATACGACGCCGTAAAGGCCGTGTTGCCCGAGACACAGGTCATTGTCCACATCGACAACGCGTGGGACAACAACGACTGGTGGTTCAACCAATTCATCAAGTTGGGTGGAAAGATGGACATCATCGGCCTCTCACACTATCCGCAGACAACCTCCAAGGGTTGGAAGGAGATAAACGACCTGGCACTGGCGCACATCGCCAAATGGGCCAAGGCATATGCCAAGCCGGTGATGGTGTGTGAGGTGGGTGTGAAGACCGAAGCCGACGAAACACTGGCGGCCACCGTGCTGACCGACTTCATGACTCGTGTCAAGACGTTGGACGAATGCTTGGGCGTTTTCTACTGGGAGCCTCAGGAGCATGGCTGGTGGAAGCCCGAAATCTACACCAAACTCGGATGGGACGCCTACAACATGGGAGCCTTCAACATGGACGGACGCCCATCGGCTGTCATGAAGGCATTTGAGTAAATATATACTTCGAAAAGGGAAGAGATTATCTGCGTTATCTGCGGATAAGAAATTGAATGACAGCTTTTTTGGAAGACATCCCGGCGTCACGAGAAATGACGTCGGGATGTCTTGTATAATGAGGGCGGGCTGTCACGTGTGATGAGACCGAGACCTCACGTGTAATGAGACCGAGACCTCATGTATAATGAGACCGAGGCCTCACGTATGATGAGACCTCGGTGTCATGTATGAAGAGACCGAGGTCTCATTTTTTACCACTGATTTTAGCGATTTACCAGATGGTCACGCGCTCGGCCTTGGGGACAAAGAGGCTGTCCTGCTCGGTGATGCCGAAGGCTTCGTACCAGGCATCGATGTGGGGCAGGGCACCGTTTACGCGCCACTCGCCCAAGGAGTGGGGGTCGCTCTTCGTGCGGCGGTGCATCTCGGCCTCGCGGATGTTGCCGGCCCACAGGTTGGCATAAGCGATGAAGAAGCGCTGCTCGGGGGTGAAGCCGTCCTTGTCGGCAAGGGGAGCGTCGGCCGTGGCATTCTTCAGGGCTTGGAAGGCCACCATCAGACCTCCGTGGTCGGCCAGGTTCTCGCCGAGGGTGAGTTTGCCGTTACCCATGAGGCCGGGGAGAATCTCGATGTTGCTGAAGAAGTCGTCCATCACCTGAGCACGGGCCATGAAGCGCTCGGCATCCTCGGCAGTCCACCAGTCGCGCAGGTTACCCTCCTTGTCGAAGCGGCGGCCTGAGTCGTCGAATCCGTGAGTCATCTCATGACCAATCACTACACCGATACCGCCGTAGTTGAAGGCATCGTCGGCCGCCATGTCGAAGAAGGGCGGTTGCAGGATGGCAGCGGGGAAACAGATTTCGTTGGTCGTGGGGTTGTAGTAGGCGTTCACCGTCTGGGGAGTGATGAACCACTCGTCGCGGTCAACGGGCTTGTTGTAGTTGCGAGCCACCATGTCGCGCATCTCCCACTCGCTGATGCGGCGCACGTTGGCCAGGTAAGAGTCGTCGGCAATCTCCAGCGACGAGTAGTCCTTCCACTTGTCGGGATAGCCCACCTTCACGTAGAAGGTATTCAGTTTCTCGATGGCTGCGGCCTTGGTGCTGTCGCTCATCCAGTCCTGTGCCATGATGCGCTCGCCCAGTGCCACTTGCAGGTTCTTCACGAGGTTCACCATGCGCTCCTTGGCCTCGGCGGGGAAGTATTTCTTCACGTACATTTCGCCCACGGCCTCGCCGAGTGAGCCGTTCACCACGCCGATGGCACGCTTCCAGCGGGGCTGCTGCTCCTTGCGGCCGGAGATGACCTTGCCGAAGAAGTCGAACTGTGCATCGCGCACCTCATCGCTCAGGTAGTTGGCGGCCGAATTGATGGTCTTCCACTCGAGGAGCGACTTCAACTGCGCAACGGGCACGGTGGCCAAGACGTCGTTGATGGCCTTCAGCTGGTCGGGGTGTCCGAAGTCGAGCTGCTTCAAGTCAGTGATGCCCATGGTGGCAAAGAAGTTGTCCCACTGGATGTCGGGGCAGAGGGTCTTCACCTCGTCGAGCGTCATCTTCTTGTAGTTGGCCTCGGGGTCGCGCATCTCGGTAGCGCTCTTGAAGCTTGTGGCCAAGCGGGTCTCGATGGTCATCACATCGTTCATCTTGCGCTGGGCCTCGGCCTCGGTGTTGCCGAAGAGTTGGAACATGCGTACGAGGTGAGCCTGAAACTTGGTGCGGATATCCACGGTCTTCTCATCGCTGTCGATGTAGTAGTCGCGCTGTCCGAGCGAGAGTCCGCCCTGACCGATGCTGACGAGGTTGTTCTTGCTGTCCTTGGCATCGGCGCCCACGTAGAAGCTGAACATGCGGCCCATGCCCTTGAGGTGCATGTCGAAGAGCAATGCCTGCAACTCGTCGCGCGTCTGGACGGCTCTCACCTTGTCGAGGTCGGCCTTCAGCGGCTCGATGCCCTGGGTATTCTGCTTGGTGCTGTCCATCACCACGTTGTAGAGGGTGCCAATCTTCTGACCCACGCTGCCTGCCTCATGCGTCTGGGCAGCCAGTTCGTTCAGCAGGCTCTTCACCTGCTCCACACTCAGTTCGTCCAACGCCTCGAAGCTGCCGAAGCGTGCATACTCGTCGCGCAAGGGGTGAGAGTCTATCCATCCGCCACAGGCGTAGCGGTAGAAGTCGGTGCCCGGTGCCACGGTGGTGTCCATGTTGGCCACGTCGATGCCTGATGTCATTGCCTTTTCTCCTTTCTGATTACAGCCCGTTGCCAACATGCCCATGGCGGCAAGGGCCAATACATACTTTTTCATTTTCTCTCTCTGTTTATCGTTAATTATATTAGTGATTTTCACAATTTGGGCGCGAAGGTACTCATTTTTATCGAATAAATGGTTACCTTTGCCGCATTGTTTAGCACAATATAACAAAGAGAGAGAGAGAATGAAGATGAACAAATGGATATCAATCTGTTGCCTGCTGTGGCTGACGGTGTGCTGCACCGGATGCGAGGAGAACAGCCAGGGGACTGCCCTACCCGATGTGCCCGAGAGGCCGGTGGTGATACTTTATGAAAACGATGTGCACTGCGCCGTCGACGGCTATGCGCGGTTGGCGACTTTGAAGAGCGAGCAGGAGGCTGTGACACCCTACGTCAGCACCGTGTCGTGTGGCGACTTCGTGCAGGGCGACCTGGTGGGGTCGGTGTCGCGTGGCGAATACATTGCGGACATCATGAACCGGGTGGGATACGACGCGGTGGCACCGGGTAACCACGAGTTCGACTTCGGCATGGAGCAGTTGTTTGCCTTGGCGAAGCGGCTGGAGGCCACTACGGTGTGTGCCAACCTGCGCGACCTGCGCACCGGGAAGCCGGTCTTCGCCCCCTATCGCCTCATCAGCTACGGACAGGCGGACGTGGCCTTCATCGGCCTGCTCACCACCGAGACGTCCACCAGCACCTCGCCCCTCACCTATCGCGACGAGGCGGGCAACCTCATCTACGACTTCATGAAGGAGGAGTTCTACACCCACGCCCAACGGTGCATCGACGAGGCACGCGCCGAGGGGGCCGACTATGTGGTGGTGCTCTCCCACCTGGGCGACTATCCCAGCGAGGAGCACCCGACCTCGCTCAGCCTCGTAGCCCACACCACGGGCATCGACGTCGTGCTCGACGGGCACAGCCACAGCACCATCCCCGACACTACGCTGTATGACAAAGAGGGGAAGCCCGTGCTGCTCTCTTCCACAGGCACCAAGTTCCAACACATCGGCCTGCTCACCATCGCCACCGACGGGTCGCTCAGCACCCGCCTCGTCCCCACGGAGGAGATTACGGCCGACGCCGGCGTGCAAGCCTTTGTAGAAGAGATAAAGGAGAAAGTCACGGAAGGAGGCCAGCGGGTGGTGGGCCTGAACACCGTGCCCCTCATCGCCACCGACGAGGCTGGCAACCGGCTGGTGCGCCTCCGGGAGATGCCGCTGGGCAACCTGTGCGCCGATGCCTTCTGCCACACACTGAACACCGACGTGGCCATGGTCAATGGCGGAGGCATCCGGGCCGACCTGCCCACGGGGGAGGTGACTTTCAACGACCTGATAACCCTCTTCCCCTTCGGCAACACCCTCTGCACAGCCACCCTCACGGGGCAACAACTGGCCGACGCGCTGGAGGTCTCCGTCCGACTCCTGCCCCAGGAGAACGGCAGCTTCATGCAGGTGAGCGGCCTCCGCTTCGAGGTGGACAGTTCCCTGCCCTCGCCCGTTGTCCTCGATGAAGAAGGCCTCTTCTCCCACCTCAGCCCCGACTTGCCCCGCCGCGTGAGCCATATATATATAAGGAATAGGGAGAGCGGCGAATACCTCCCCCTTGAGCCGGAAAGGAGGTACACCCTCGCCAGCTTCGACTACCAGCTGAAGGAGCTGGGAAACGAGGGCATCTTCCGCCACACCGTGCTGAAGGAGGACGACCTGGGGCTGGACGTGGAAATCCTCTCCACCTACATCGAGCAATCCCTCGGCGGCACCATCGGTGCCCCCTATGACAAGACGGAGGGGAGAATCACTATCGGACAATCATTATAAAACAGGCACGGATTACACGGATTAACACGGCTTTTATACCTGAAGAGTACATTCCTTCCGTGTTAATCCGTGAGATCCGTGCCTAAAACACAAGAGGTGTGGCCTGTGCCACACCCTCTTCTTTTCACTTCGCCTGCCACTTGCAGCGCACGGGTGAGAAAATCTTCTCCTCCTTCTTCAGCGTGGCCATAGCCTTGTCCACGTCCTTCTTGTCGAGGCCGGTCTCCTTGGCCAGTGTGGTGGCGTTCACGGGAGCATCCAGCTCCTTCATCTTTGCCAATACGATTTCTACGGTGTCCATAATCTTACTGTGTTATCTTTACGGGTTAATATTACGGGTGCAAAAGTAGGCATTCTTGGGGAGAAATCCAAATTATCGAAGCCATTCGTTCACACAAACGGATGCCCCACGCCCCTACGTCGGGGAGAGGGCTACCGTCCCATAGGGGAGCAAGCCATCATCCCACAGGGGAACAAGCCATCATCCCACAGGGAAGCAAACCATCATCACATAGGGAAGCAAACCATCATCCCACAGGGGAATAAACAGGTATCACATATGTGAGGAAACTGTGGCGACATTGTGCCCCTAGATTAAAACCAAAGCTTGGTTTAAGAAATTCAAAGTTGGAATCAAGAAGTTCAAACCTTGGGTCAAGTAAACAAAATCATGGGGTAAATAAAATAATCCGCCCTTATGCTTGTTTATATGCCGACATCTTTGTACTTTTGTCCCCGTGGAGAGGAATGTTCCCTACGGGAGGGTGACAGAGGCACCTTGCGGATGTTGCGGCCACGCCCTGCCCGAGGAGGGGAAGGAGGATGTGCCCGCGGGCAAATCGGAGAGTTACGGAACAAAATCATTATCAAACATATACCTATGGCAAAGTACATCAAACAGGAGATGCCCGACATGGCGGGCACGGGAGAGCGGAAGGCCTACTACCGCATGAAGACGGAGCGGCACTTTGATGCGACGCAGTTTGTCAAGTGGATGACGCGCAACGGCGGCATCGGGCGCGGCGACGCGATGAGGGTGCTGATGAAGGCGTCGGAGGCAATGGCAGAGCTGCTGGCAATGGGCATCTCGGTGGACATCGAGGGGTTCGGCTCGTTCAGGGCCACCATCGGGGTGAAGAAGGGCAAGGAGATGGACACGCTGGAGGGCGACGGGCAGAAGCGCAACGCCTCGAGCCTGTGTGTCAACGGGGTGCTCTTCCGGGCCGACAAGGAGCTGGTGAGGGAAATCAACCAGAGGTGCCAACTGGAGCGCGGCGGCGTGAGGCGGCTCCACCGCTCGCCCTACACGCCTGAGGAGCGGCGGCAGCTGGCCCTGAGGTTCATCGAGCGCGAGGGCTTCATGCACGTCTATGACTATGCCGCCCTGACCAAGCTGTCGGCCACCACGGCGGGACGCGAGCTGAGGGCGCTGAGGGACGACCCCACCTCGGGCATCACCACCCGGGGGTACGGCACGGCCAAGGTGTATGTGAAAGCAAAGGAGGAGCAGAGATGAGGGCAGACACTTACGGTAACAACAGGAAGGCTGTGCGGAGAGCACGGATGCAGCGCCACCTGCCCATGTGGGCGTTGGCCCTGTGCCTGATGGGCAGTTGTCAGCAGTCATCGGCCCCGGCCGTCAGCGACGTGTATGCCGAGTTTCAACGCGTGCCCGACTCCACGCGCACCAAAGTATGGTGGTTTCATGGCGAGACGGCCACCACGCATGAAGGCATCACGGCCGACCTGGAGGCATTCCGCCAGGCCGGCGTGGGCGGAGTGGTCTATTACGACCAGGTGCATGGCAAGGCCGAGGGGGCCGACACCGTGTTCTCCACCGCATGGTGGGATGCCCTGAAGTTTGCCGCTTCCGAGGCCCGGCGGTTGGGGCTGACGTTTGAAATCAGCCTCTCCAACGGATATGTGGCCGGCGGCCCTTGGATAACAAAGGCACAGAGCATGAAGCGCCTCTGCCGAAGCGAAGTGGTGGTGAAGGGCGGAAGTGTCTACGACGGCGTGTTGCCACCCCCTTCGGCCGACGAGTTCTGGGATGTCAGGACACTGGCCTTCCCCGTCCCCGAAGAGGTGGAGTGGAAGACGCATGTGCTGATTGACCGAAGGGAAAGATTCGATGCTCCCACCAAGCTTGTCTATGACCTGAAGGCCCCCTTTACAGCCCGCTCGTTCACCTACAGCGAATACAATCCGGCCAAGCACCCCACCTTGTGCATGAATTGGCCGGGAAGTCCCAGCGACACCTTCTATGGCGACGGCTATGCCCAATATCCGCCCGTGGGACAACTGGAGGCTTCGGACGATGGAGTGCACTATCGCAAGGTGTGCGACCTGCCAACGCTCTATCGGATGCACCATCGGGTGAAGACCCTCTCCTTTCCACCCGTCACAGCCCGCTATTTCCGCCTGAACCTGCATGATTGGGACCTGCCCGGAAGCCCCCGCCGGCTGGACTTGCGCAGCGCCGTCCTCTCGGCTCAGGCAATGACGGAGGCATGGGAAAGCCGCTCGGGCGTGGTGAGCGAATACATCGGCGAGAATCACACACCGCCCTACACCCGCCAAGAGGTCATCGACCCGGAACGAATCATTGACCTGACAGAAAGGCTGCAACCCGACGGACGACTCACATGGACAGCACCCGCTGATGGAAACAAGTGGGTCATCCTGCGGGTGGCACAGACCTCTACCCGCGGACGCACCAAACACGGCCGCCCAGGGCAGATGGGGCTGGAGTGCGACAAGTTGTCGGCCCAAGCCGCCCGGCTGCAGTGGAACAGTTTTGCACAAGCGATTATTGACACGTTGGCCAAGCACGACCTGAAACCCGCCGGTGTGGTGATGGACAGTCACGAAGTGGGCAGTCAGAACTGGACACACGGCTATGAACAGGAGTTTGCCCGTTTGCAGGGCTACGACCTTACAGCCTACTTGCCAGCCTTGTTGGGATACGTGGTCGGCACAAGGGAGAAGAGCGAAGAGGTGCTGCTGCATCACCGTCAGACATTGGCCCACCTTGTAAACCACCGCTACTTTGCCACCCTCGACTCCATGGCCATGCAGGCAGGGGTGAACCTCACCGCCCAAGCGATGGGCAATGCCCAACACATGGTGTGCGACAACATAGCGGCCAAGGGCAGCGTGCGCCGTCCGCAAGGAGAGTTTTGGGCCAAGCACAATCATGGCAGCTACGACATCAAGGAAGTCTCCTCCGCCGCCCATCTCTACGGCAAGCAGATAGCCTCTGCCGAGGCATATACCGACGCCAAGTACAGCCAGTCGCTGGCCTATCTGAAGTCATTGGCCGATTACGCTTATGCCTTTCACTTGAACGAGTTTATGGTGTGTGCCAGTGCCTACCAGCCCTGGTTGGACAAGCGGCCGGGCAACACGGCCAACGGGCGTGAGTATTGCCTCAATCGCAACAACACCCAATGGCCTTTGAGCCGTGGCTTTTGGGACTATCAGTCACGCTGTGCCTACCTGATGCGGCAAGGCACTCCCGTGGTGGATTTGTGCATCTATGCAGGAAGCGAACTCCCCATGAAACTGTTGTCGCACCGCCTGCCCCATATCCCCGAAGGGTACGATTGGGACATCTGCACTGACGATGCCTTGTTGCACATCCTTTCAGCCGACAATGGCCGGTTGGAAGCACGGGCAGGAATGGAGTACCAGGCGTTGGTGGTAGAGCGGCTGGCCCGCTTGACCGATGAGGCAGAAGCCAAGATTGCCAGGCTGAAGGAACAGGGTGTGCCGGTGTACGATGCCCGCATGGCCGGTGATGACGGATTGGACACCTTCCTGGACGAGAACGGCATCATGCCGGACGTGACGTCGGATAGCGGCAATGCCCCGGACAACCGGCTACTCTTTGCCCATCGCACATGTGGGGATGCCGACATCTATTTCTTCTGCAACCATAGCGGGACGCCTTTCAAACAGTCCGTTTCCCTTCGCCAGTCCAAAGGGAAGGTTGCAGAATATTGGAATCCGGATGATGGCCATCGGTATTCGCTGAAGCATCGCACCCTTCCGGATGGCAATTTGGACGTGTGGCTTGCATTGGCCCCCTACGAAGCGGGCTTTGTGGTGACATATCCGGCAGGAGCAATGGACGAGCCAGCCCATTCCCGCACATGGGGAGATGAGGAACAGATTATCCCGATGAATCACGGCTGGCAGGTCAAGTTCATATCCCCCAACGACACCATACAAATCAATATGCCCACGCTGACAGACTGGCGGTCTGTTGACACATTGGCAATCAAAGGTGCATCACCGGCAATGTTGGAGAGGATAAAGCACCACTCGGGTACGGCTCGTTATAGCCGGTTGTTTGTGAAACCGTCGGTTGCAGATTCGGTCAAACGTGTCTATCTGCGCATCAACGGATTACATACAGTGGCCCGAGTGAGGGTAAATGACGAGGATGCCGGACATCTGTGGTGTGCCCCCTGGGAAGTGGACGTGACCGATTACCTGCAAGCTGGGGAAAACCGCGTGTGCATTGAAGTCGCCAACCAATTGACCAACCGCATGATTGGAGACACAACCCTGCCCGAAGGACAGCGCACGACCTTTGCCACAACCCCCATTGTGGAGACGACAAGCCCACTGCTTCCCGCAGGAATAACCGAGGGAGTAGCGTGGATAATCAGATGATAACCGAGGGAGTAGCTGGATAATCAGATGATAACCGAGGGAGTAGCGTGATAATCAGATGAATGGAGGCGGACTCTATTTCGCCTGCCACTTGCAACACGCCAAGCAAAAGTATTCAGGGAAAACGTTCTCCCACCTTCCGACCCATGCGCCTGAGGTTCTCGCGCGCCACGTCGGGCCGCATGGCAAGGTGAAGGGGAAGACCTGCTTCGTTGATGGAGAGAATGGAGGCGAAGGCACTATCCTCCAACTCCTTGCACCACTCCACAGAGCCGCCGATGGCAACGACGGGGATGCCACGGTGGGAAGCGGCTTCGAGCACGCCCATGGGGGCTTTGCCCATCAGTGTCTGACGGTCGATGCGGCCTTCGCCCGTCACCACAAGGTCGCAACCTTTGAGGAGTTCGTCGAAGCGGAGGGCATCGAGCACCATCTCCACTCCCCGACAAAGACGGGCACCCAACAGAGCACTGAATGCTCCGCCCAGCCCTCCGGCGGCACCGGCTCCGGGGATGTTCGTCACATCTACCTTATTATATAATAGGAGAACTTTTGCGAAATGGGCCATCCCCCTGTCGAGGCGCTCGACCATGGCCTCATCGGCTCCCTTCTGAGGGGCAAAGACGCGAGCGGCTCCCATGGGGCCACAGAAGGGGTTGGTAACGTCGCAAGCCACACGGATTTCGCACGCTTCGAGGGAAGGAAGAGCATAAGAGGCGTCAATAGAGGCAATCCGTTCAAGGGAGGCACCACACCCTTCAAGTATGTCTCCCTCCGTATCGAGGAAGCGGAAGCCGAGGGCACTGAGCATACCCGTGCCGGCATCGTTGGTGGCACTGCCGCCTATGCCGACGAGCAGTTTGCGGCATCCGCGGGCAAGGGCATCGGCCATCAGTTGCCCGGTGCCATAGGTGGAAGTCTTCAGGGGATTGCGTTCATCCTCCGTCAAGAGGGTGAGCCCACTGGCCGAGGCCATATCGATGATGGCTGTCTGCCCCTTGTCAATCAGTCCGTAGCGGGCACGGATGGGGCGCATCAGGGGGTCGAGCACTTCCACCTCCACCCACTCGCCATGAAGGGAATCGACCAGTGCCGCGGCCGTGCCTTCACCCCCATCGGCCAGGCACACTTTCCTCACCTGGCAATCGGGTTCGACGGAACGCACGCCCTCCTCGAAGGCATCGGCCACCTCGCGCGAAGTGAGCGACCCTTTGAAGGAATCGAAAGCTAAAAGGACGGTGTTCATCGGATTGCTGTAAAAAGTTTAATCTTTCATCCCTTCGCCTCCTCCAACTCCAGAGAGGCGGTTTCCCACTCCTCCACCACGGTGTCGAGCTGTTTCTTCAAGGTCGTATGCTTCTCGTAGAGAGACATGTCGGCAGCACCTTCGGGCGTGGCCATCTGCTCCTCAAGGGCGGCAATGTCGGCCTCCAGTTTCTCAATGCGGGCTTCACAATCGGCCACCGCCTTCTCCAGGCGGCGGATGAGTTTCTGTTGCTCCTTCTGCTGCTCGTAGGAGAGCTTGGATACGGAGGTATTTTCTTCCCTACCTGAAAGTTTTTTCTCTCCCGTAGGGGAAAAATTATTTGTAGGTGAGGAAAGTTTGTCGAGCGAGTCAATGCGCTTCTTCTGCAGGAAGTCGTAGATGCCGCCGAGGTGTTCGCGCACCTGTCCGCCACCGAACTCATATACCTTGGTGACAAGCCCGTCGAGAAACTCGCGGTCGTGGCTAACGACGATGACCGTGCCGTCGAACTCGCGGATAGCCTCCTTCAGCACATCCTTCGAACGCATGTCGAGGTGGTTGGTCGGCTCGTCGAGGATGAGCAGGTTCACCGGCTCGAGCAGGAGGCGTATCATGGCCAACCGACTACGCTCGCCACCGGAGAGCACCTTCACCTTCTTCTCTATCGCCTCGCCACCGAACATGAAGGCACCCAGGATGTCCTTGATGCGGGTGCGGATGTCGCCCACGGCCACACGGTCGATGGTGTCGAACACGGTGAGGTTTTCGTCGAGGAGTTGCGCTTGGTTTTGGGCAAAGTATCCTATCTGTATGTTGTGCCCTATCTTCAGGTTTCCGTCAAAGGGAATCTCACCCATGATGCATTTCACAAGGGTACTCTTTCCCTCGCCATTCTTGCCCACGAAGGCCACTTTTTCGCCCCGCTTGATGGTGAGGTTGACGTGGGAGAAGACGAGTCTTTCATTAGGGGAGATATAATACGTTTTTCCCACCTCCTCGCAAATCACCGGATAGTCGCCGCTACGCTGGGCGGGAGGGAACTTCAATCGGAGAGCGGAGTTATCCACCTCATCCACCTCGATGGGGATAATCTTCTCCAGTTGCTTGATGCGGCTCTGCACCTGCACGGCCTTGGTGGGCTTGTAGCGGAAGCGTTCGATAAAGTCCTTCGTCTCCTGAATCTCCTTCTGCTGGTTCTCATAGGCACGGAGTTGCTGTTCGCGACGCTCGGCACGCAGTTGCATGAACTCGTCGTACTTCACACGGTAGTCGTAGATGCGTCCGCAGGAAATCTCGATGGTGCGGGTGGTTACATTATTTATAAAGGCGCGGTCGTGGCTCACCAACACCACAGCATTGCACCGCGTGGCTAGGAAGTTCTCCAACCATTGGATGCTCTCAATATCGAGGTGGTTGGTCGGCTCGTCGAGCAGAAGCACATCCGGACGACGGAGCAGGAGCTTGGCCAACTCAATACGCATGCGCCATCCACCCGAGAACTCCGAGGTGGGCCGGTCGAAATCGCTCCTCACAAAGCCCAAGCCTTGCAACGTGCGCTCAATCTCGGCATGGTAGTTGTTGCCCCCCATCATCTGGTAATGCTCGTTGGCATGGGTGAACTTCTCAATCAGTGCCTGATACTCCTCACTCTCATAATCGGTGCGCTCGGCCAACTGGTTGTTCATCAGCTCAATGCTTGCCTGCAACTCACTGATGTGCTCGAAAGCCTGCTCGGCCTCCTCCATCACCGTACGCGAATCGCTGAGCACCATCACCTGAGGCAGGTATCCCACCGAAATGTCCTTGGGGATGGCCACATTTCCGCCCGTGGGCGATTGAAGACCAGCCAATATCTTCAACAAGGTGCTCTTGCCCGCACCATTCTTGCCCACCAGAGCAATGCGGTCTTTCTTGTTGACCACAAACGTCACATCCGCAAACAACGGCTTGGCGGCAAACTCCACCTGAAGGTTCTCTATCGAAATCAAAATGCTATTCCTTTATATAATTACTGTATCTTGGTGCAAAGATACACCTTTTCAAGCAGATGAGCAAATAAAGCAATAAGATGTAAACGCACACAACAAACTTGCATATTTATCCAAAAAGAAAGCAAAACGAGGTCATTTACTTAAAAAGTGTTATAAAAACGACTTTTTTCATGGCTTTTCTTGCACATATCACAAACTGCCCTTATCTTTGCATCGTGTTTTTCATAGTATTAGATTTAAGGTTACAAAGGTTGGGTCAAAGCGTTGACCCTTTTTTTATGTCCATAAGTCAGTTCCCCTTCTTTTCCAACTTATATAATTTGTCGCTCGGACGCACTTTGCCCGGCACTTTGATGGAGATGTGCTCGCCCTTGTGTGCCGTCTGCACAGGCTTCAGTTCGTAGCGGATTTCGTCGAGGTCGATAAACACGGCGCCTGTTGTAGGGCCGGTGATGAGCAAGCGGTCGCCCACAGAGATTTCGGAAGCTTCAATCAGGAACTCGGCCACACCGATGTTGCTGAAGTACTTGATGCCTTTGCCCACATAGACTTTGCGCTCGGTAGCTTCCGAGCCGTATGTTTTGCTCCATTCGCCGAGGCGTTGGCCCAGGTAATAGCCATCCCAAAAGCCACGGTTGAAGACGGTCTTCAGCCGCTCGTCCCATGCGTCCTTCTTCTCTTCGGTCAGCGTGCCATCGAGGTAACTCTTGATAGCCTCCTTGTAGCAACTCACCACGGTGTGTACATACTCGGGACCTCGGGCACGTCCTTCAATCTTGAACACACGCACACCGGCTTCCATCATTTTGTCCATAAAGCGGATGGTCTTCAGGTCTTTGGGCGACATGATGTATTTGTTATCCACTTCCAGTTCGATGTCGCTCTCCTTGTCGTGTACGATGTACGAACGGCGACACACTTGCATACAAGCACCGCGGTTTGCCGAGTGGTTAAGGTTGTCAAGACTCAAGTAGCACTTGCCGCTCACCGCCATGCAGAGGGCACCGTGGCAGAACATTTCGATGCGCACCTGCTCGCCACGAGGGCCACAGATGTTCTCGCGCTGGATGGTGCGGTAGATTTCGGACACCTGATCGAGGTTCAATTCGCGCGCCAACACCACCACGTCGGCAAAGCGGGCATAAAATTTCAGCGCCTCGGCATTGCTGATGTTGAGTTGGGTGCTCAAATGCACTTCTTGCCCAATGCGGTTGCAATACTCCAACACCGCCACATCGGCGGCTATCACGGCCGAAATGCCAGCCTCCTTGGCCGCATCTACAATCTTCTGCATCAGACAGATGTCCTCATCGTAGATGATGGTGTTCACCGTCAGGTAACTCTTCACCTCATGTTCGCGACAGATGGCCGCAATTTCGCGAAGGTCGTGAATGGTGAACGCACTGGCCGAACGGGCACGCATGTTCAGGTTCTCGATACCAAAGTAGATAGAGTCGGCACCGGCATGAATGGCTGCCATCAGTGATTCGCGGCTACCGGCCGGAGCCATTATTTCAAAATCTTTCAGTGTAAGCATAATATACCTTATTATTATACAACATTCGCAAGTAAATTCATCTGTATTTCTATACTTTGACGGTCTCTGTCATTCTGAACGAAGTGAAGAATCTGACAACGTTAGCATAACTACTCTTGCTTGTGCATACAGATTCTTCACTTCGTTCAGAATGACAGAGACGGCACAGAAATCTACATGCGAGATTCAAGTTACTACATGATAACGGCCGCAAAGTTAGGAAAAATATCAGATAATCTTCATCTATCAGGCGCATAATCGGAATATTTTGCCTACTTTTGCCCCTCAAATATACTGAAGGAATGAAAATACGCAATATAGACTTGGGCGAACGCCCCGTGGTGTTGGCCCCGATGGAGGATGTCACCGACCTCGGCTTCCGCCTGATGTGCAAAGAATTCGGCGCGGCCATGGTATATTCCGAGTTTGCCAGTGCCGACGCCCTCGTGCGGTTGGTGAACAAGACGATGCAGAAACTCGCCATCAGCCCCGACGAGCGCCCCGTGGCCATACAGATATACGGCAAGGAGGTGGAGCCGATGGTGGAGGCTGCCCGCATTGTGGTGGAGCAGGCTCATCCCGATGTGCTCGACCTCAACTTCGGATGCCCCGTGAAGCGCGTGGCAGGCAAAGGGGCAGGTGCAGGTATGCTGCAGAATGTGCCGCAGATGCTTGCCATCACCCGTGCCGTGGTGGATGCGGTGGATATCCCCGTGACGGTGAAGACACGCCTTGGATGGGACAACGACCACCGCATCATTGTTGACCTTGCCGAACAACTTCAGGACTGTGGCATCGAGGCGCTGACCATCCATGGACGCACCCGTAGCCAGATGTACACCGGCGAGGCCGACTGGACACTCATCGGCGAGGTGAAGAACAATCCGCGCATGCACATCCCCATCATCGGAAACGGCGACGTCACCACCCCCCAGCGTGCCAAAGAGTGCTTCGACCGCTACGGCGTGGATGCCGTCATGATAGGCCGCGCCAGCTTCGGCCGCCCCTGGATATTCAAGGAGGTGACGCACTACCTACAGACGGGCGAGGAACTGCCCCCACCCTCCTTCGAATGGAAGATGGACGTGCTCCGCCAAGAGGTGCTCCAAAGCGTTGCCCGACTGGACGAGTACCGCGGTATCCTGCACATCCGCCGCCACCTGGCCGCCACCCCTCTCTTCAAAGGTCTTCCCAACTTCCGCGACACGCGCATCGCCATGCTCCGTGCCGACACGGTGGAGGAACTGTTCTGCATCTTCGACCGCATCAAGGAGGAATATGGGAATGAGTAAACTTATATACAATTATCATGAAGAAACTGACAACACTTCTAGCAGGAATAATGGTCGCCACCAGTTGTGCGGCCGAAGGGTGGCAGGTCTCTGTCGCCAAGTACAAGGACGACAAGGCATGCGCCATCAGCTACACCTTCGACGATGGATTGAAGGAACACTACACCCTCGTAGGCCCCGAGTTCGAGAAACGTGGCATGAGAGCCACCTTCTTCATCAATGGCGCCAAAATTAACCAAGACGATGAACATGTCACCGACACCACACGCATGACGTGGGCACAACTGCGTGAACTTTCCGACCGTGGGCATGAAATCTCCAACCACGGGTGGGCACATAAGAACTTCGCCCGCTTCCCCATTGAGGAGATACGCGAGGACATCGAGAAGAACGACAGTGCCATCCTGGCTTGCACGGGCAAACCGGCACTGACCTTCTGCTACCCGAACAACAACAAGAAGGCCGAGGGACGACGCATCTCGGATAAAGGCCGCGTGGGCACCCGCACCTTCCAACGCTCGTTGGGAAGCAAGTCGAACGACAAAGAGCTGGCCGAGTGGACGCGTCGCATGATAGCCACGCGCGACTGGGGCGTAACAATGACCCACGGCATCAACTACGGCTACGACAACTTCGGTCGAACGCCGCAACGCCTGTGGAACCACCTCGACATGGTGGCCTCGCTGAAGGACAGCATCTGGGTGGGCACCTTCTACGAAGTCTCTGCCTACACCGCCGAACGCCGTGCCACCTCGCTCGGCATCGCCCGCCCGAAGGAGAACCTGCTGCTCGTCACCCCCACTATGCGGCTCGACTCCTCGCTCTTCGTCGAGCCGCTCACCCTCGTCATTCAAGGTGACACTCCCATCCGCAAGCTCACCGCCAAGCAGGACGGCAAACGCCTCACCGTCACCCTCAGAGATGGCAAAGCCCTCATCCCCTTCAACCCCAATGGCGGTGTGATAGAGGTGAAGGTGAAGTGAGAAACGGGTTGGCGGACAATCTCCAACGAGAGTTCTGCCTTTTCTATTTTTCCAGTTTCCTTTTTCATATCTGCTGTGAGTGTTTAGTTATTCAGCCACAAAGGTACAGCTATTTTTCCATTTACGAAACGAAGAAGATAAAAAGTGCAGTGCCGCACTGCACAACTGCATAGTGCCGCACTACACTTCAGTGCAATGCGGCACTGCACCCCAACTGATTAACAGAAGGACGACGGAGAAACAGGTAAAGGTCGGTGGAGAAACAAGTGAAGGCGCTCGGGCAAATCGGTAAAGGTGCTCGGACAAACAAATAAGCCGACGGAGGATGAGGCAAACGCCCAAATGCCACCTTGCATGAGAGAAAAAGAAGAGCAAGAATCTGCTTTTATTCATCGCAAAATCACTCTAACATAAAAAATCCGATGATTTATTTGCTCAACCGCGGCAAGAAGGTGGAAAGCTCTAAGCTGATTATCAGATAAGCGCACAAACATTCATCTTATTATACGGAAATCCCCACAAGCATCACCCCGCCCCATCGGGATGGCTTGCGGGGATTATCTGTTGGGACAATCAACAACAACCACAGAATAAAATCCATCAACAGTCTTGGGCGTGTCGAAGAAAAAACGTACTTTTGCAGACGGGCAATCAAAAAGAGGCAAACAAACCTTTTTCCGCCCGAGGCAAAAAGGCAAGAAACCAAGCTATAACATAATAAGAATAGAAGATGGAAACAATCAAGAACCGACGGAGCATCCGTAAATATAAGAAGGAAGAGATACCAACCACCCTGTTGAACGAGTTGCTGGAAACGGCAGCACGGGCACAGACAATGGGAAACCTGCAACTGTACAGTGTAGTGGTGACACGCGATGCGGCAATGAAAGAACGCCTCGCACCCGCACACTTCAACCAACCAATGGTAAAGGGGGCACCGGTGGTGCTGACCTTCTGTGCCGACTTCAACCGCACGACCCAATGGTGTCTCAACCGCAAAGCCAATCCGGGATACAACAATTTCCTCTCGTTCATGAATGCAGCAAGCGACGCACTCCTCCTTTGCCAAAACTTCTGCAATCTGGCCGAGGAGAAGGGGCTGGGCCTCTGTTACCTGGGAACCACCATTTACAACGCCGGCTCCATTATTGACGCGTTGGAACTGCCCAAACTGGTGGTGCCCGTGGCCACCATCACCGTAGGTTGGCCCGACGAATGTCCGCCACAAACCGACCGGTTGCCCTTGGCATCGTTCGTCCACGAAGAGACCTACCACGACTATACCCCTGCCGACATCGACCTTCACTACTGTCCCAAGGAGGCACTGCCCGAGAACCAGCACTTCGTGGAGATAAACAAGAAAGAGACGCTGGCACAGATATTCACCGACATCCGCTATACCCGAGAAGCCAATGTAGCCATGTCAGCCTCACTCATTGAAGTGCTGAAGAAACAAGGTTTCATGGACAATGATGCATAACTGCCCGGAAAGAGGCAGATACAAGCATCCGCCCAAATAACAAAAAACATAGGAGAGTGCCCCGCAGGGTCACCCTCCTATTTGTTTATAACCTTTTTCAGCAGATAAAAGCTTCCGGGAAGCTATACCACCGAAAAACAATCTATGCCATTACAGGATGTCGAGATTCGGATCCCATTCCTCTTCGCTAAGGACTTGTCCTTCCCACATAAAAGTACCAGAACTGGCAAAACCTTTCTCAACAGCGACTTCCACCGTCTCCACACGGGGAGCCTCGTAAACTTCAACAAAATTCTTTTTATTCATAGTTATTTCCTTATTTATCGATTTATGTTTATTATTACTTTTTTCTCTCAGCTTATCGTTTCAACACTTTCTTTCCACCCACGATGTAGATTTGTCCGCTCTTCATCTCCTCTACTTGCTTACCGTCGATGGTGTAGATAGGACCGTCGGCAGTGAGTTCCACTCTCACCTTATCAATGGCGGTTGTGCCATCGGGGAACACGATGTCAAAGCCACGTGTAGACTCATTTGCTTCCAACCAACACTTACCAGCGGGGATGGTTGCTGCCTTTTCTTCAGTTACGATGTAGAACTTCGGTCCTTCTGACTTATTCTGCAACACATATCCCTCGGTAACCTTCTGTTCTCTGATGGCTCCAAAGAGGATATCATCGTTTGTCACCTTAGCTGCATAGCCATCCATCACGATGATACCGCTCAACAATCCAGTGAATCCATTCTCAGCATACAGCAGACAGGGAGTATAAGCAGGCAATGTACCTTCAACCTCTTCCAACATCAATTTTCCGTCTACCAATGCACCGCATACGTATGCCTTCAATCCTTCGGGCAACTCTGCATCGAACTTAAGCACACAGGTTGAAATCTTGTTCGCTGAAGAAATCTTAATCATTGCTGCAATTTCAGTGTCTTCTCTTATCAAGGCAAATTCATCGCATATGATATCGTCATCCGTATAGATAGAACCACCACCCTGACAATCGAGATAAGTACCAGTCACAGTGTTGCAAATCTGGATACCTCCCATTGTTGTAGCCGAAGGCTCTATTTCGAATTCACCCTTCTTCGTTGCATCAGTAGTAGCTTGGATTTGCATATTCTTCCATCCTGCTGCGCTACCATTCAGTGAACCGTATGTCAGGTAAACAGTCATGCCATTCATCTCGAAGCTGATATTGTACTTGTTTCCTTCAACTTGTGTAAAGGTAAACAATTTAGGAGCGTCAGCCGAAGGTGCAACGGATGTCAATCCATATCCTGTAGGATTGTTGTTTTCAACCACCACCTTAGTAGCCACAATGGGGTAGCCTTCATAAGGATGTCCGGCAGTTGCCACAGTCACGTAGAATGCATATCCCTCAGCGGGAGCATTCAATGTGATGCTCTTGATAGCAGCTGTAAGCTCAGCTGTAACAGAGGTCACACCTTCGCCATCAGCCTCAGCAGCATCATACACGCCCTGTGCATCCGCCACAAGAGTTTCTATGGCTTCCGTCTTTGCTTCAGTAGGCTTCTGGAATGGCATACGTCCCCAGTTGGCATTGGCTTTCTTGATGGCTCTATCCAGTGCAGCGTACTCTTTAATGGACACATCAGCAGCATTGAGAGCCTCGGTCAAGTTCTTAGCTGCATCAGCAAAGCCTGCGTAGCTGTTGGTCACGTCCTTGGCAGTAACGGCTTCCTGCACCTTTTCGAGCACAGTCTCCCAACGGCTATTGGCCATGTGGTTGAGAGCACCGTTCTCACCATCGTTGTAGTCACTCTCAAAGCGTTCAAGGGCATCAACCAACGGTTTCTTAGCATCGTTGTAAGCTTTCACCCATGCGTTGGCATCTGCGACGGCATTTTCAAGCGCTGTAATCTTACTATACAATTCACCACCTGTTGTTGGTTCTGCTATATTGAGTGCATCAGTAAGAGCCTTTCTCTCTGCGTCACCCATAATTGTCTCAGCCACCAATGAATCGGCTTCAGCAGTAATTTCAGCCAAGCCTTCTTGGTTTGCGACAAAATAGAGTGCTTCGTCCATTTGCACCGTTGCATCACAGAAACTCATCCACTGATGATTAGTTGTCGCTGCGGCATTTACTGCAACTTGCACTGTTGTTTCACCGTCCAATTCAAACATCACATAACGCCATTGCCATCCACGACCGTTGTTATCGTTGGCGAAACCCGCCTTGTCGTTGGCGTCGAAACTGGCAACACCTTCTTTGTTTACACCTAGACCTGTATCACCTTCTGGGAAATCATTTACAGAGCCGATTTCAATCGGATTCTCAGCGTCATTCATGTCGGTCACCACCAGACTCATGGTAGTTCCCGCACCAGCAGCACGGCGACCTGCTACCTTAAATACATATTTACCGGCAGGCAATGTCTTTTCATACTTGTATGATATTTCCCAAGCACTTGAAGACCATGCAGCAGTTGACTGTTCCAAATAGCTTGATGTTGAAGTTCCATCGTAATGCTGGCTTGTCATTCCCCCAACCGGGCCTTCTGAAATCCATCCGTCAGCTTCCAGGGGAACTGCAAACGTGAAGTTTCCAGTTACGTACTCATAGGTTGCAACTTCTAAGTTTTGGAACACCGTTACAACATCTTCTTCAATAGCTCCTTCGTCGTATTTCGTCTGATAATCGGCAGCAATGGATTCATCGATGGCGTCGGCTTTGGCAATGTATGATGCAATCTCCTTGTATTCAGCGGCAGAAGCCTCTGCTACAATGATAGCGCCACACAAGGCATCAATATAGTCCTCCAAGACGTCACTAGTTGCACCCTCAACCAGGGTGATGAGTTCTTTCAGCTCTCCCTTCTTTTCTGTATCCATCGGTTTCTCAGCCAATATCTTAGCGACCGAAATCAGAGTGTTGTTGTCCATCCAAAGGCCGATATTGGAGAGGCTGGCCCAACCCCAACCAGAAGTCTTGCTAGTAGCAGTCAGGGTCACTTCGGTTGTTTCAGTCAACGTAAACTTGACGAAATCCCATTCCCAACCACGGCCTTTGTTCTCGTTGGCATAAGTAACATCAACATCATTTGCATCTTTATCTGCGAAGATAGCATTTCCTCCAGTGTCAATACCACGACCCGTATTATCCTTGGCATTGAACACTACAGGGGCAACACCTTCAAGATTGACAGACAACGTTAACTTTGCACTAGCTGAAGAGCGTCCTGCACCTCTGAAAACGTATGTACCTGCACTCAATTCGATGGTTTTTGAGAGAGAGTGTGTGGTGTTAGTACCATTGGCATCATAGTATGTACCTGTAGTGCCGTCCCAATGCTCACCGCTTCCTAACCACATGGCATTGCCTTCTGAGCCCCATCCGGTCAATGCAATTTCATTCTTGAAATTCGTTGCCACATAGTTGGCAGTCCATACGTTCAAGGCCTGACGTACCGGTTCTGCATCAGTGAAACTTCCTTCGTTGTATTGGGTTTCAAGAGCAAGCACATCGGCATCGTCTTCATCAAACAGTTTGGCTTTAGCAATATAGGTATTGATGAGTTCATATTGTGCAATCGAAGCCTTGACAGCAGCGATGGCAGCATCCAACTGATTGTTAGCGTTATTCAGTTCTGTAGGAGTTATTTTCTCACCATTCGCCTTATTAAGTTTGCTCTTTGCATCAGCAATAGCATCTTCCAATGCTGTTTTCTTATATGCATTCATTGGCTTATCCTCATCAACCAAAGCTTGAGCTGCATCTACGTATTCGCCAAGTATCACCACATTGGCTTCAAACGTAGCATCGTCCATCCAAAGGCTGTTGTTGGCGAAGCTGGCCCAACCCCAACCTGAAGTCTTGCAAGTAGCAGTCAAGGTAACTTCAGTAGCTTCAGTCAAAGTAAACTTGATGAACTCCCATTCCCAACCTTGACCTGCATTCTGGTCACCTCTCTTAGCATAAGTAGCGGTTTCTGAGAAGGTGGCATTACCTTCTGTGTCAATACCAAAGCCTGTATTTCCCTTAGCATTGAATGTCACAGGGGCGAAACCTTCAAGGTTGATAGACAACGTCAGTTTCGTGTTAGCGTTAGAACGTCCTGCACCTCTGAACACATATGTACCCGCACCCAATTTTACGGTCTTTGAGAGAGTATGTGTGGTATTAGTACCATTAGCATCATAGTACGTAGTGCAACCATCACCCGTAGTACCGTCCCAATGTTCAGTACTGTCTGACCACATGGCATTACTTTCAGCTCCCCATTCGTCAAGTATAATCTCATTCTTGAAATTGGCGGCTACATAATTGGCGGTAGCCACATTCAATGTCTGGCGAATTGTCTCTACTTCAACATCGCCATTAATTGTTCTATTATCGTATTTATCTTGATAATCATAAGCACTTGCTATTGATTCGTCGATGGCATTAGCCTTAGCAATGTATGAAGCCACTTTCTCATATTCTGCAACAGAAGCCTCAGCATCGGCAATAGCCTTGTTCAATGCAGCAATCATGTCATCCAACTCAATAGGGTTGGTAGCTGTTACATCAGTCGCAGCGATGACTGCGTCCAACGCCTGCTTTATAGTAGCATTCATCGGCTTGACTGTTAAAGCGTTTGCTTCTTCAAGCAAGGCTGTAATGACACGCTGAATACTTGTGACATCGTATGTGCGAGAGAGTTTGAAGTTATCAACAGAGAACCATGTGTTATTAATATCTCCTTTAAGGCCAAGTGTCATAGAGGCACCATTATTTACAAAGAAACTAGGCACCGACACCAATCCCCAAGGATTACCTGTATCTCCACCTCCAATAACGACTTCTTTAGATTCAACATCGTTACTTGTTGCATACACATAGCACATGTTTGTACCACTCGTTCTGGCCATTGCAGTAAGAGTATACATTCCACTCGGCAAGTTACTGATAGTCTGATTAGCATACACAGCTGTAGCACCCCAATGCCACTTATCTAAAGCAAAAACATCAGGAGCACCATCATATTCCACATTACTTGCAAGATCTGCATTGGTTGTCCAACCATCTTTTGATGCAACCTCTGCATTCTTAATCTTGAATGTCATATCAAAGCTATTGCCTTCTGTGGGATAAGCAGCAACGACATACGATTGGCGAGCCGTTTCAAGTGTGTTGTATACAGTGGTCAACTCTTCCACTGTGGTAGCATTATCTTTATTGGTGTTAGCCGAAGATATAGCACCAGTAAATGTTGTACGTGTGCTTGCATCCTTAGCAACCGAATAGGTCTCTTTTGAATAATTATCACATATGGTAATAAGATTATTAATAGAAGCAAGCAGTTCAGGACATTCAACAAGTTCGTCATACAGAGCATTTACTTTTGCGGTAGCCTCCAATATTGCAGCTTTGGTCTGAGTTACATTCGCTGTTTCAGACAACACAGCGTCTAATCTGGCTTGCATGACGGTATTCAAACCTGTCAAACCTTGCAACTTGGTTCTGGCAGCCAATAGTTCGTTATTAAAGTCGTCCATACTATATTGATACAACTTTACAGGACCTAAAATACACCAAGAGCAGTACGTATCAATGTATCCCTTAAAACCTATTTCCATTGTGGTCTCGTTCTCAACCGTAAAGTCAAATGCATTAGCAAATGCCCCTTTTGAGAAAGCATTTGCAGCCTTGTAAAGATCGTTACTTCCTGTATACGAGTCCAAATCTCCAGGAGAAAATGCGGCCACATACTGTTGTTGTTCACCAGCATGGATGTAAGCCTTTGTATTAGTGCCATTTCCATTACCTTCGCGATAAAATGCATTGACTGAAAGACGATATTCACCAGCAGGTAAAGTTACCGTTTGTTTAAAATGAAAATCCTTAGTGCTTCCAATAGCTGCACCAGCATTTGCACTCCATGTATGATAGAATTCGATTACATTTGCATCACCATCAGTTTTCCAATCCGTGTAGTCACTACGAATCCATCCATCCAATGATGACAAATCCGCATTTGTCAGATATGTACTTGTCACATCTGTCTGTGCCGAAAGCGTCCCCACTCCCAACACCGCAAAAAGCATTGCGAAAAGTTTTCTTAAATTTTTCATGATTATTTAGTTTTTAATAAGTTTTTCATTGTTAAATCATTAAGTCAAACGATGTTTCCCTCATGAGGTTAACGGAAAAGAAGTTGACACGCAGACCTCCATCCATACATAATCACCTCCCCCCGCTCATGGTTGCAGGGATGGTTAACAAACGTATTTTTCCGTGCAAAGATGCAAAAAAAAGTTCATTCTACCCCCCCCCGTTGTTAAACTTCGTTAAAACGGGGATTTTTTCTTTCCTTTCCAAGGCGGTCCATTTGTCCCTTTTGAGGCACGCCGTTCGTCGGTTTGTCAACATTCATCAAATCGGGTTGTCAACAAACGGGAATTGGGGGATGGTGCAAGGCTCTTGGGGTTGGGAGAAGGCGGGGGTGAGGATGGGAAGAGAAATCCCTGTTCACAGTTTGACATTCAACCACTTACGCACCGATTAAAAATTTCGCCGATTTTCGTCTGAAGAAGAAACGGTGTGCATATACGCGATTCTCAGGCGGCCGGTTTTGCATAAATATGCAGAGTGAAGGTATAAATATGCGTTTTGCCAGCATCTACATTGAGCCACTGAGGTCGCTTCAGTGGCCGACTTTTGGGGATGCACTCCTAAACAGTGGGCGAAGCGCTCCTAAACGTCCGCTGAAGAACTCCTAAAAATTCGTCGGTGCGCAGGTGCGCATGGGTGGGAGCACTCCTAAACGTCAGCGGATGTTTAGGAACGGATGGTCAGGAGGGTGCTTATAAACCCGTCACACATGGGTTGCCGGCGCGAGGCGAATCTTGCATATTTATGCGGAAAGCAACTTACTGCAATGGTACACGCTTTGATAAAATAGGGGAAAGGAGAAGATGACGGATTTGTTACCGCATCATGTTCATTCTTTTTCCTTTAGACTAAAGAACAAAAGAGAGTTTTTAGACATAAGGACAAAAGGACATAAGGGATCTCTTTTAATCTTTGGTCCTTATGTCTAAAATAACTTTATATTCTTATGTTCTCCTCCCCTTCTCTGCTAAAAATCTATAAATAAAATACAACCTACCGATATATTGCGTACATTTGGGGCACAAATCCAATGAGAAACGATTTATGCGTATGAGACGAGTTGCGTTTATTGTGTTAAGCCTCTTGATGACAGGCGCTTTTTCCTTGTCGGCACAGAGCCGTGGGCAACAAAAAAAGAGTATCAAACAACTTGAGCAGGAGGGACGGCCTCGGGAGGTCATCGCCGCCGCACAGGAGGAGTTCCGCAAGGCACAGAGCGAGCGGAGGACGACACGGATGATGCAGGCCTTCCTGGTGGCCATGGGGCACAGGAAGCACCTGAGCACGGACAGCCTGTATGTGGACCTTGCTGCCCTTGAAGAGTGGGTGGCCGACCCCATCACGCCCGTGAGCGACGCGGCCATGCTGCACTCTCTGTTGGGCAGCATCTATGCCTACTCGGCACAAGGAGGATACAGCAACAAGGTGGTGAACCCGCTGCCCGAGGATATGAGCCAGTGGACACGGCTGATGTATCACCAGCGGGCATTCGACCACTTCGCGGCATCCGTCAGTCGGTTGGAGGAGCTGCAGGGGTATTCCACCCTCAACTACACGCCCATCACCTACACGGGACGATGGAGCGACATGTACCAACACGACCTGATGCACCTCATCGGCCGACGCGCCGTGTTCGGCATAAATGGATTGGAGCGCCAACTGAGCCGTGCCTATGAGCAAACGCCGTGGAGGGAGTTCACCCTCGACTATGACCGCTTCCGCCTCGACACGCTCACGTCGGCCTCGGCCTACGACTGTCCTGCCTTCGTGATGCGCACCTTCCAGCGGATGCTGCGGCTACTTGAGAAGAACAGGATGAGCGACGGCTGGCTCAGCATGGAGCAGAACCGACTGTTCATCATCCCCTGGCATGCCCGCGACGAAGAGGAGTGTCTGCGCCTGCTGCAAGGATTGAAGGAGAAATATAGTGCAAGCGACCTCTGCGCAAGCATCTGCTACGACATTGCCACCATCCTCAGACGCCAACAGAAGAACACCGAGGCACTGACCATCCTGCACGAGGGAATAAAGAAGTACCCCCAATATGGCGTCATCAACCTGTTGAGCAACATGGTGAAGGAGATTCAGCAGCCCTCGCTGTTTATGCGGAACACCTCGCAACACCACTACCCGAGCGACACGGCCACGCTGCACATCCGCCACCGCAACCTGACGAGTTGCACCGTCTGGCTTCGCCGTGTACAGTGTCCCTTGGACACCCTTCAGGCCTACAGCGGCAATGCCGAGGGGCTGAAGAGGTACAGCACCTTCTACGGCGAACAGAAGTTTGCCCTGCAACGCGACACGAACTACCTGACGCAGGACACCGTCGTGCATCTGCCTCTGCCCAAAGAGGCGGGCATTTACCTGATAGAGGCCATTGCCAACGGGAAGGGGTCGAACCTGAACTGGTTCTATGTGACGCCCTACAAGCTGGTGTCGCGCAGCCTGCCGGGAGGGCTCATCGAATACGTTGTGGTGGACGCCCGGAGCGGACATCCCATAAAAGATGCCACCCTGCACATGGCCCGATATGACCACAAGCAGAAGCGAATCGTCCCCACCGAGGCGAAACGGATGGACAAGGACGGATGCATCACCATCCTGTCGGGCTTTGAGGGCGACCTAGTGCGCGTGAGCACGGAGGCGGACAACTCCATGCCCTACGTATCCAAAAATCACTATTCGGCATGGCCACGCCCCCATGAACAGAAGCGGCTCATCACCCGACTGATGAGCGACCGCACCCATTTCCGCCCGGGACAGACTATCTATATAAAAGGTATAAGCCACTGGCAGATGCCGAACGACAGTGTGTGGACGGCCAAGGAGGAAGAGATTGAACTGACGTTGAAGAATCCCAAAGGGCAAGTCGTTGAGACGAAAAGGGTCAGGAGCAATGAGTTCGGCTCGTTTGACACGGAGTTTGTGTTGCCCACCGGCGGACTGAACGGCACGTACCGGGTAGAACAGAAGACAGGGAACCCGCTTCACCTGCAGGTGGAGGAGTACAAGTTGCCAACCTTCGAAGTGACCTTTGACAAGGTGACAGCGGCCTACGCCATTGGCGACACGGTGGTGCTGACAGGCCATGCCGTGACCTACAGCGGTGTGCCCGTGGCCGACGGACGGGTGAGCTACCGCGTGCACAAGACTTACAACGGATGGTTAGACGGATGGCGCGACTTTTGGAACAACGAAGAGATGACGGACGGCCAAACCACCACCGACAGCGACGGACGCTTCCGCATCAGTGTTCCCCTGAATGAAGTGACCGAGATGAAAGAAAAACTCAGTTGGTGGCGCCACCGATATGAGATTACAGGTACCGTGACTTCACCCACCGGGGAGAGTCACGACGCACGCACATCGCTGACGCTGAGCAGCATCCCACTGGAGATAAGCCTCCAACAGATTGGCGAACACTGGCTGAAGGGAAAACCCCACCCGGTGACCTTCAAGGTGACGAACCTGAGCGGCGAACCCGTGGAGACGAAGGTGAATTTCCGCATCTACCGGACGGACAAGACGTGGGACAGAGAGAAAAAGACACTGGTGCACGAAGGGACTACCGCCTCGAACCGGGAACTAACGTTCGAATTCTTGGACAAATTCCCGTCAGCCTACTACCAGATTGAGGCCACCACCCGATTGGACGGAAAGAAAGACAGTGTGATGTGCTACGACAATTTCATCCTCTACTCCGAAGAGGAGACAAAGGTGCCCTTGGGGACCACCGACTGGTTCCACTGCTTCAGCGAAGAGGTGAGCACCGACCAACCCCTGCGCCTGCAATTCGGCACAAGGGAGAGAGATGCCTACATACTGATGGACATCTTCTCGGCATACAAGCGCATCGACAGCCGCCGCATCTACATGAGCGACACGGTGCAGACTTTTACCTTCGACTACCTGCCCAAGTATGGCGATGCGATGCACGTCAGCGTGATGTACGTGAAGGATGGAGAGATACAAA
This sequence comes from Bacteroidaceae bacterium, assembly GCA_017464815.1. Lineage (GTDB taxonomy): Bacteria > Bacteroidota > Bacteroidia > Bacteroidales > Bacteroidaceae > Phocaeicola_A. The sequence goes on from JAFTYI010000008.1 coordinate 35,626, forward strand.
GCTACTCCAGAAACATCCGGAAGAAACTGCCCCAAAAGAAACTGGAACTGAAGTGGGCGACCTTCCGCGACCGCCTGACACTAGGCACCCAAGAGGAATGGACCCTGACGGTGAACCACCCCGACGGCACGCCGGCCGATGCCGAACTGTTGGCCTCGATGTACGACACTTCGCTCGACCAACTGGGCCGGCAACGGCCGTGGGGATTCGGATTCAGTTTCCTCCGCGGAGTGTATGCCCCGCTTTGGTGGAACGACCTCGGACACCGCTATGTTTCAACCCGAATCACCTTCGACCTGCTGACGAAGAATGTACCCGGCCAATGGAAATACGACGATGTGGCGGAACGATACTACAACTTCAATCTGGCACTCTTCCTCAAGTATGCCGAAAAAGAGCAAGCCATGGCAAGCGGAGACAACGGAGTCTTTGCCTTTACAGGCGTAGATCACAGTTTGCAAGGACGAATAGCGGGACTGGACGTTGCCACAAGGTCCAAGGCCATCGGACAGACAAACGGCATAGAGACCGCGAGCTTGGAAGAGGAGACTATTACCGCCGCCATGGAGAATTTTCAAGCCGCAACGACTACACCCGAATCCCTGCCCGAAGGAATGAAGCTGCGCGAAGACTTCACCGAGACGGCCTTCTTCCAACCCCACCTGCGCACCGACTCGGCGGGACGGGTGAAGGTGAGCTTCACACTGCCCGACAACCTGACGCGCTGGCACTTCCGCGCATTGGCGCACACCAAGCAGATGGACTATGGCACGTTGGAAGACTATGCCACGGCACAACGCGAGTTCATGGTGCAGCCCAACCTGCCGCGCTTTGTCCGCGTAGGCGACGAGACGACCGTGAGCGCCACCCTCAGCAACCTGTCGGAGAAGCGCATCAAGGGCACCGCCCGAATGGAACTGATTGACCCCGTGACGGAACAGGTGATACTGACCCGCAAGGCCAAGTTCGACACACAGGCGGGAAAGACCACCACAGTGACTTTCGCCTTCACGGTGAAGAACACCGACACTCCCCTACCCGTCTGCCGCATCGTGGCCGACGGAGGCAAGTTCAGCGACGGCGAGCAACGCTACCTGCCCGTGCTGACCGACAAAGTGTGGATTACCGAAAGCCAACCCCTGATGGTGAACGGACCGGGAAAGGTGACGGAACAGCTCGACCACCTCTTCAACCACCACAGCCCGACGGCCACGAACCATCGGCTGACCGTGGAGCTGACGGGTAATCCCGCTTGGCTGGCCATACAAGCCCTGCCCACCGTGGCTACTCCCACCGAGGAAGATGCTTTCTCGTGGGCGGCAGCATGGTATGCCCACAGCGTGGCCTCGCACATTGCCCAATCGCAACCGAAAATCAAGGCTGTGTTCGACAGTTGGTTGGCCGATGGCAGCAACGAAAAGGCTCTGTGGAGCAACCTGCAAAAGAACGAGGAGTTGAAAACCATTTTATTAGAGGAAACACCGTGGGTGGCCGAAGCCACGAACGAGGCGGCACAGAAGCGGCAATTGGCCCTGCTGTTCGACAAGGCCAACACCCGGCAACGTATCGAAGGGTATCTGCAAAAGTTAGCCTCCCTCCAAAAGGAAGAGGGCGGATGGAGCTGGTACAAAGGGATGAAGAGCAGCCGCTACGTGACCACCTACATACTGGAGCTGATGGAGCGGGCCGTCTACCTGACGGGGGACGAGCAAGGCGTTGAGTCACACCGCATGATGGAACGGGCGGCAAACTTCCTCAACCAGGAACTGACGGAGGAATACGAACGACTGCTGAAAAGGGAGAAGGAGGGGCAAGAGGTTTGCCCGTCGGACCTTGCACTGACCTACCTGTGCAGCCAAGCGCTGAATGGCAAGAAGCCCGACAAGGAGATAGAGAAGATGGCCGAATACATGGTGAGACTTCTGCCCAAGCAGTTGCACACCCTGACGCCTTACGGCAAAGCCAAAGCCTCTATCCTGCTGAAGCAATACGGCCTGACGGAGGAGGCCGACAGATTCCTCACGTCGCTGAAGGAATACACCTCCTACACTCCGCAGATGGGACGTTTCTTCGACAATCCCTCCGCCATCTTCGGCTGGCGCAACCAACGCATCCCCACCCAAGTGGCCACCATCGAAGCATTGACCTTTGCCGGAGGCGACAGCCTCACTGTGGAAGAGATGAAACAATGGCTGCTCGTCCAGAAACAGACACAGCACTGGGGCAATCCGCTGAGCACCGTGGATGCAGTGCACGCCCTGCTGATGAGGGGAGCCGACCTGCTGAGCACCGAACAAAGCACCACACTGAAACTGGACGAAAAGGCGGTGACTTCTGCCGTTCTTCCCACTCCGGGACTGGACTACTTGAAACGCAGCTACACCACCGACGAACTGAAGCGCCTCCCCCGCGAAGCCAGCATAGAGAAGAACCGCCCGGGCCTTGCTTGGGGAGCCGTCTATGCCCAATACTTGGAGGAAATGGACCGCACGACCTCCACCTACACCGGCCGCACGGCTACGGAACATGGGCAAGCCCTCGACCAACCGCTCAGCATCGAGCGCACGTGGATGGTGGAGCGACCAAGCCCCTCCCTCCCCCTCCCCGAAGGAGAGGGAACTGATAACACCTCGTCACAAAGTCGTCCCCTTTCGGAAAAATCGGAAAGAGCGACATGGATACCTCTAACTGAAGGGATGGTGTTACACGTGGGCGACCGGGTGATGTCGCAACTGACCATCCGCGCCGACCGCGCCATGGACTTTGTGCAAGTGAAGGATAGCCGTGCCGCCTGCACCGAACCCGTCAGCGTGGCCTCGGGCTATCATTACGAGGGAGGCGTCGGCCTTTACCGCTCAGTAAAGGATGCCGCCACGCTCTACTTCATCGACCATCTGCCCAAGGGCACCTACACCCTTGAACAAACCTTCCGCATCGACCGCACCGGCCACTACCAAGCCGGACTTGCCACCGTGCAATGCGCCTATGCCCCCGAATTTGTGGGCCACACCTCCGGCAGCACCCTGCAAGTAAAATAGCGAGTTGGTCTTTTCCTGATTTCAGTGGCTCTTCTGCAATTTAGTCAAACCGTCTACTGAAATCAGGAAAAGACAGTTGAAAAATTGTCTGTCTTCAGCATTATAGGTTCATCGGCCAAGTATCTTAAGATACTTTCCACTTTATCTTAACTTCTCGGGGGATTTATCTTAAGATACTTTCTTTCTAAATCCAACTAAAATGCACACATTAAAAAAGGTGTACCCCACGAACGGGAGTACACCTTTTATTATTAATATAGGTTTGTCACCTTATGCTTCTACAGCAGCCTGTGCAGCGGCGAGGCGTGCGATGGGCACACGGAAGGGTGAACATGAAACGTAGTTCAAACCTACCTTGTGGCAGAACTTCACTGAGCTGGGCTCACCTCCGTGCTCACCACAGATACCGCACTTCAACTCGGGACGTACTGAGCGACCCTTCTCAACGGCCATCTCAACGAGCTGACCTACACCGTTCTGGTCGAGCACCTGGAAGGGGTCAACCTTCAAGATCTTCTTCTCGAGGTAAACGGGGAGGAAGCTGGCGATGTCGTCGCGTGAGTAACCGAAGGTCATCTGAGTCAAGTCGTTGGTACCGAATGAGAAGTACTCGGCACGGCTGGCGATGCGGTTAGCAGTCAGGGCGGCACGAGGAATCTCAATCATAGTACCTACCTTGAACTCAACCTCAACACCTTCCTCTGCGAAGAGGGCGGCAGCAGTCTCACGGATTACCTTCTCCTGAGCCTCGAACTCATAAAGGATACCTGTCAGAGGCACCATGATTTCGGGATGAGGATCGCATCCTTCCTTCTTCAACTGAACGCATGCACCGAGGATGGCACGAGTCTGCATTTCAGTGATTTCGGGATAGGTGTTACCCAAGCGGCAACCACGGTGACCGAGCATCGGGTTAGCTTCGCAAAGGCTTTCAACACGCTGCTGGATGTACTGAACTGTTACGCCCATAGCCTTGGCCATCTCTTCCTGACCCTTGAGATCGTGGGGTACGAACTCGTGCAAAGGAGGATCGAGCAGACGTACGTTTACGGGGCATCCGTCCATAGCCTTGAAGATACCGTAGAAGTCGGCCTTCTGATAGGGCAACAACTTGGCAAGAGCCTTCTTGCGGCCTTCTGCGTCGGGAGAAAGAATCATTTCGCGCATGGCAACAATCTTCTCGGCTTCGAAGAACATGTGCTCTGTACGGCAGAGGCCGATACCTACGGCACCGAAGTTGCGTGCAACCTGTGCATCGTGGGGAGTATCGGCGTTGGTACGTACAACGAGCTTGGTATATTTCTCGCAGAGAGCCATCAGGTCGGCGAAGTCGCCAGAAACCTCGGCAGCCTTGGTCTCAACCTGGCCGGCGTAGATTTCACCTGTGGTACCGTTCAATGAGATGAAGTCACCCTCCTTCAGGAGAACGCCATCCACCTCAACGGTGCGAGCCTTGTAGTCGATATTGAGGGCACCGGCACCTGATACGCAGCACTTACCCATACCACGGGCAACTACGGCAGCGTGAGAGGTCATACCACCACGAGCGGTGAGGATACCTTCTGCTACGGCCATACCGGCGAGGTCTTCGGGAGAAGTCTCGATGCGGACCATAACGACCTTCTTGCCATCTTCTGCCCACTTGGCAGCGTCGTCGGCGAAGAATACAATCTGACCACAAGCGGCACCCGGAGATGCGGGCAGACCACGGGTCAACACCTTAGCGCTTGAAAGAGCCTTCTTGTCGAATACGGGGTGGAGAAGTTCGTCGAGCTTGTTGGGCTCGCAACGCTGGAGGGCGGTCTTCTCGTCAATCATTCCCTGACGGAGGAGGTCCATAGCAATCTTCACCATAGCGGCACCTGTACGCTTACCGTTACGAGTCTGGAGGAACCAGAGTTTGCCTTCCTGTACGGTGAACTCCATGTCCTGCATATCCTTGTAGTGATTTTCGAGCTTAGTCTGGAGAGCATCCAACTCAGCATAGATTTCGGGCATAGCCTCTTCCATTGAGGGATACTTGGCTACGCGCTCTTCTTCGCTGATGCCTGCACGCTCGGCCCAACGCTGAGAACCAATCTTGGTAATCTGCTGGGGTGTGCGGATACCGGCTACCACGTCCTCGCCCTGAGCGTTGATGAGGTACTCACCGTTGAAGAGGTCTTCACCGTTACCTGCGTCGCGGCTGAAGCATACACCGGTAGCCGAAGTCTCGCCCATGTTACCGAATACCATGGCCTGTACGTTGACGGCTGTACCCCACTCAGCGGGAATACCTTCCATCTTACGGTAGAGGATGGCGCGTTCGTTCATCCAGCTATCGAATACAGCGCAGATGGCGCCCCACAACTGTTCGTAAGAGTCTGTGGGGAAGTCCTTGCCAGTCTGAGCCTTCACGGCTGCCTTGAACTTGGCAACGAGTTCCTTCAGGTCTTCCACTTCGAGTTCGTTATCCAGTTTCACGCCCTTAGCTTCCTTCACCTCTTCGATGATGGCTTCGAACGGATCGATATCTTCCTTGTTAACGGGCTTCATGCCGAGTACTACGTCGCCGTACATCTGCACGAAACGACGGTAAGAATCCCATGCGAAACGGGCATTGCCAGTCTTGCGGATCATACCTTCCACCACTTCGTCGTTAAGACCGAGGTTGAGGATGGTGTCCATCATACCGGGCATTGAGGCACGGGCACCTGAACGAACTGACACCAACAGGGGGTTCTCAGTGTCGCCGAACTTTGAGTTCATGAGGGCCTCGATGTTGGCCACAGCCTTCAACACATCGTCCTTCAAGAGGGCAACCACCTTGTCCTTGCCTTCAGCAAAGTACTCGTTGCACACGTCGGTAGTGATGGTGAAACCCGGAGGTACGGGTACACCGATGAGATTCATCTCGGCAAGGTTAGCACCCTTACCACCCAACAGATTTCTCATGTCTGCTTTTCCCTCGGCTTGTCCGTTACCGAAGGTGTAGACTCTTTTTTTGTCCATACTGTTTTGTTTATCGGTTAAGAAATTAATTAATATGTTAGTTCATAGTTCTCAATTCAGCCTGCAAAGCTACATAAAAAAGGTGGAAAACCCAAACATTGGAGAAGAAATTTTGCACACATTGCCCTGCAAATTATTTTTTCCCTATCTGAAAGAAATTTTTTCCCTGTAGGAGCGAAAAAAATCGGATAAAAAGGCGTACTTTTGCAAAGTTTTTATTATCTTGACTAAGAATGGCCCGAAAAAAGAAACAACTCCCTTTGCTTGAGAAGGTAACGATAACCGACGTGGCTGCCGAAGGAATGGCGTTGGCACGTGTGAACGATTTGGTCGTGTTTGTGCCCTACGTAGTGCCCGGCGACGTGGTGGACTTGCAGGTGAAGCGCAAGAAGCACAGCTATGCAGAAGCCGTAGCGGTGCATTTCCACGAGTATTCACCCGTCCGCGCAGTGCCCTTCTGCCAACACTATGGCGTGTGTGGCGGATGCAAGTGGCAAGTGTTGCCTTACGAAGAGCAAATCAAATACAAGCAGAAGCAGGTGGAGGCAAACCTGCGCCGCATCGGAAAGATAGAGTTGCCGGAGATTACTCCCATCCTCGGCTCGGAGAAGACCCGGTTCTACCGCAACAAGCTGGAGTTCACCTTCAGCAACAAGCGTTGGCTCACCGAGGAGGAGGTGGCGCAAGAGGTGAAGTATGACCAGATGAACGCCGTAGGCTTCCACATCCCCGGCGCCTTCGACAAGGTGTTGGCCATCGAGAAGTGTTGGCTTCAGGACGACATCAGCAACCGCATCCGCAACGCCATGCGCGACTATGCCTACGACAAAGGTCTCACCTTCTTCAACCTGCGCACACAAGAAGGGTTGCTCCGAAACCTGATGGTGCGCACCTCGTCAACGGGCGAACTGATGGTGCTCCTGCAATGCAACGCCACCTGCGCCGAGGAGGAGGAGCAGATGAAGGGGTTGCTACAATATGTAGCCGACGAATTTCCCGAAATCACCTCGCTCCTCTACGTCATCAACAACAAGTGCAACGACACCATCGGCGACCTCGACGTACACGTCTTCCGTGGCAACGACCACATCTTCGAGGAGATGGAGGGCTTGCGCTTCAAGGTGGGGCCAAAGTCGTTCTACCAGACAAATAGCGAACAGGCCTATAATTTATATAAAATCGCGCGCACGTATGCAGGACTTACCGGCAACGAGCTCGTCTACGACCTCTACACCGGCACAGGCACCATCGCCAACTTCGTCAGCCGACAGGCGCGCAAGGTGGTGGGCATCGAGTATGTGCCCGAAGCCATTGAAGACGCCAAGGTGAACTCGGCCATCAACGGCATCGAGAACACCCTCTTCTACGCCGGCGACATGAAGGACATCCTCACCCGCGACTTCATCGAGGAACACGGACGCCCCGACGTCATCATCACCGACCCACCACGCGCAGGTATGCACAACGATGTGATTGACGCCATCCTGTTTGCCTCGCCACGCCGCATCGTCTATGTGAGTTGCAACCCCGCCACACAGGCACGCGACCTCCAACTTCTGGACAAGGATTACAAGGTGATGGCCGTGCAACCCGTAGACATGTTTCCCCACACGCATCATGTGGAAAACGTCGTGTTGCTGGAAAAAAGAGGAGAGGACAAAGAGTAAAAGAGGCAACATCACTGGCCATAAGACAAGACATCACTGGCCAAAAGATGAAGCCACCTTAACCCAAGGCTAAGGCCACCTTAACCCTGAGGTAAGGCAAGATGAACCCAAGGCTAAGGTTTGTTAACAAAAAAACATCGAATTATGCGAAACAGAAATAACACATCCGACCGTCCGAGGGCGAGAAGAGCCGACCAATACACCAACTTCCCCACGGTGAAGGAGCCCATCGAGCTGATGGACTTTCTCGTCACCAAGGGATGCATGAGCCGCAACAAGGTGAAGGCCCTGCTGACCCACCGCGCCATCATGGTCGACAAGAAGATTACCACCCAATACAACTTCGAATTGCGACCGGGCATGGTGGTGCAGATGAGCAGAAGCCACAATCAGAAGGATTTCAAAAGCTCTCAAATCAAGCTCCTCTACGAGGATGCCTACCTCATCGTCGTGGAGAAACACGAGGGAGTGCCGGCCGTGGGCAACGAGAAGAAGCGCGAACGCACCGTCCTCTCCATCCTCGACGAATACGTCAAGCGCACAGGCAAGCAACGCCGCGTCTATGGCATCCACCGGCTCGACCGCGAAGCCTCGGGCCTCATGATATTCGCCAAGGACGAGCGCACCAAGAAGAACCTGCAGGACAACTGGGAAAGACTGGTAAGGGAGCGCACCTTCGTGGCCATCGTCGAGGGCGAAATGGAGAAGGAGCACGGCGTCGTCTCCTCGTGGTTGGTCGACGGACAAGTGTATGTGGCCGAAGCCCTGAGCAACTACTCACCCGACAAGGCGGTGACACACTACGCCACCATCAAGCGGGCCAACGGATATTCACTCGTGGAGCTGGAGTTGGCCCACGGACGCAAAGAGCAGACACGCACCCACATGCAAGCACTGAACCACCCCATTGTGGGCGACCCGGATTGCACCCGGGAGAACCCTCTCAGACGAATGGCCCTGCACGGCTTCCGCCTGGGCCTCATCCACCCGGTGACGGGCGAGCCGATGACGTTTGAAATCCCCTACCCGATGAACTTCCGCAAGTTGCTGATGCACTCCGAGGAGGAGAAAAAATAAAAAGAAGGATGCACCCGTTGCTCACCTCCGTCATCGACCTGTTGTTTCCCCGCAAGTGTCCGATATGCGGTCGCCGGTTGAAGTTGGAAAACGGCACCATCTGCATGGATTGCCTGAGCACATTGCCTCACACCCGATACCACTCGTGGCCAGGCAACCCCTTGGAGCAACGCTTCTATGGCATTGTCCCCATCGAACGGGCAGCCAGCTACTTCTACTACACCCCCCAAAGCCACGCCCACAAAATCATCCACGAGCTGAAGTACTATGGCAATGCCTTGATGGGAGTAGAGATGGGGCGCTGCATGGCCACCCACTTCCAAATCGGAGATGCAGACTTTTTCGAAGGGATTGACCTGATAGTGGCCGTCCCCCTGTCCGCCAAGCGCACAAGGCAACGCGGCTACAACCAATCGGCCATGATTGCAAAAGGCATCAGCGAAGCAACAGGCATCCCCTTGGGAAACGACTCGCTGGTGCGCACGGTGGACAACCCCTCGCAAACCCGCCTCAAGGACAACATGCAACGATGGGAAAACGTGAAGGGCATCTTTGCCGTAAACCACCAGGAGGCGCATCGGATAGAGGGCAGACACATCCTGTTGGTGGACGACGTGAGCACCACCGGCGCCACCCTGTCGGCTTGTGCAACAACCATCAAGGAGGCAGTGCCCAATTGCCGCATAAGCATAGCCACACTGGCCGTGACACAAAGATGACGCAAAGATATGGCCAAAGATGACACAAAGGCTATGCAAAGGCAACGAGAAGGTGACACAAAGATGACGCAACGGTGACGCAACGGTGACGCAAAGTGAGGGATTGCCCCCCTTCTTCCTCGCCAAACATAAAATTTCTTACCAAAGATACACGGCAAAAGGATTATTTTCATTACCTTTGCCCCCGACTAAGCAATTTATCAAACCAAACGTATCAGACATGAAAACATTCACACAAACATGCCGCCTGCTTATAGGCTGTTTACTCCTCGCCTCCAGCGGATTGAGCTTACATGCCCAATCAGACAAAAAGCCACAACAAACCCTATCCCCACAAACCGACAGTTTGGCACACTTCGTGCGCAACATAGTGACCTACAACAGCATGTTTGGTCAAGAGAAAGTATACCTACACTTTGACAACACCGGCTACTTCATGGGCGAAACCATCTGGTTCAAGGCATACGTGGTGAATCCCATGACCAACCGTCCGAACATCCTCAGTCGCCTGCTCTATGTGGAGCTGCTCACCCCCGAGGGACGAGTGTTGCAAACCCACAAGCTGAAGATTGAAAACGGACAATGCAACGGACAACTCTCGCTGAAGGACCTCCTGCACCCGGGCTTCTACGAAGTGCGCGCCTACACGGCTGTGATGCTCAACTGGCCGGATGCCCCCATCTTCTCCCGCGTGTTTCCCATCTTCCACGCACCTCAGTCAGAGGGGAAGGAGATGTACAAAGACCCCTTCATGACCCCCATCCCACAAAGCGAACGCCGGCCGGACATGCGCGCCCAACACCCCAAAGCGGAAAAGGCGAACATCCAATTCTTCCCCGAAGGCGGAAACCTGATAGCGGGCGTGGCCAACCAAGTGGCCTTCAAGGCAACGGACAAGCGGGGCAACCCAATCACCATCAGTGGCACCATCTATAACAGCCTGCACGAGCAGGTGGCCACCACACAGACGACCCACCAGGGCATGGGACGCTTCACCCTGACTCCGGCCGAGGGAGAAACCTACCACTTGGAGACAACCGGCGAAGATGGCAAGCCCCACCTGTTCAACCTGCCGATGGCCGATGCAAAGGGATTTGCCATGACGGTAGACAACCTGCACGACCAACACCTGGACATCCACCTGTCGCACAACGGACGCATGGACACCACGCGGGCACTGGGATTGACCGTCATGTGTCGCGGACGGGTGATACGCTTCGAGCAAATCAAGTGGAATGACCTCGCAACCACCACACTGACAATACCGAAGGAGACACTGCCCGAGGGCATCAACCAAGTCACCTTGTTCGACACCGAAGGACGCGTCTATGCCGACCGGCTCTTCTTCATCCCTCCCACACAATCCGTCCGCTTTGCCTTGAGCGGAAGAAAGAACACCTACCAGCCACGCGAAAAGGTGGAGATGAACTTCAAACTGACCGACACGGAGGGAAACCCCGTGAGGACGATGTTCTCACTGGCCGTGCGTGATGCCGACACCGACACCCCCACCAACGAAGCCAACGGAGGAGGAAGCATTGCTGCCAACCTGCTGCTCGGCTCGGAGTTGAAGGGCTACATCCACAACATCGACTACTACTTCGAGGCCGACGACGAGCCTCACCGCCAAGCTTTGGACCTGCTCCTCTGCACCCAAGGATGGCGACGCTATGACTGGGAGAAGATGACCCGTCCCGAGGAGTTCGTGGTGAACTATCCGGCCGAAGAGGGAATCCTCATCCGAGGCGACCTGACCTCGACTTTCCGCAATAGGGCAAAGGAGGGGGTCGACATCAAGGTATTCCTCTACAACGGAGCGGGCCGTTCGCTGAAGGGCTCATGCCTCACCGACAAGGACGGGCGGTTTGCCTTCTTGGCCGAGGACTTCAACGGACGGTGGGTCATGAACATCCAGACCTATGAGAACGACAAGTTGAAGGAGATGAACGTGAACCTGACCAAGACGGCCTCTCCCCAAGGACGCCCGTTTGCCGACGTGGAGAAGAATCTGTTCTATGCCCCCAAAGACGCTCCAAAGGAGTTTGTAGAGGTGGAGGACTCGATGAAGCTGTACGACGAAAAGGGAAGGACCCGCTGGGAAAACCTGCTTCCCACGGTGGAGGTGGAGGAGGACAGAGAGTGGCACTCCGACCTGGTGCGCAAGTGGCACAACGTCATCTATGAGATGGAAGACGAGCGCATGCGCATGGACGAGACGGGTGAAGACTACCTGGTTGAGTTCTACCGCTGGTTGGAGCAGACCAACCCCTACTTCCAGTTTGACATCGACACCAGCCAACTGACCGCCCGCTACAAGGGACGCCCCGTGCGCTTCTTTATCAGCCGCGTCGGCACTGGCGGATGGTTGGTGGAGCAGAACGTCAGCATCAACGTGGAAGACCTCACCATCCACGATGTGGAAGCCATTGCCATCAGCGACAAGCCCAACGTGGAGATGGCCTTGGCCCGCTATGGGCTCGACTCCATCAGCAGCAAGGACAACACGGTTGTCATCTCACTCTTCGTGCGCAACGACTACTTCCGCCACAAGGAGTACAAAGGGATGCGCCGCACCAAGTTTCAGGGATTCACCCCGGCCTTGCAATTCTATCAGCCCGACTACAGTTATGCCGACCTTCCCGACGAGAAGGACTTCCGCCGCACCCTCTTCTGGGCACCTTACGTGACCACCGACAAACAGGGAGAGGCCAGCGTCACCTTCTTCAACAGCCCCCATTGCAGGCACATGAGCGTCAGTGCCGAGACCATCACCTTTGGCGGTGTGATGGGAAGCTTCAAGGAGTAGAGGGAAAGAGGCGCGACTCAGATACAAAAAGAATCTGTCAGTTGTCCGGAGCAAGTCCGTCAACTGACAGATTCTTTTTGTGCCAACCGGCTGCATTCTCCCGTCCAACCGGCTGCATCCTCCCGTCCAGATGGCAGTGTTCTTGTCATCCAACAGGCAGCATTCGCCCGTCCAGCTGATAGGTTTCCTTCCGACTCTGACAGATGATTCCTTCTGACTTTGACTGATATCCCCCTCAGACTCTTACAGATTTCCTGTGGGTTATCCCTCCTCGCCTTCTCCCTTCAGGATGGGCAGGCCCAGATGGTACTTCACGGCCAGGACACGCACGAGGAAGACGCTGAGTCCACTGAGGCACTGGGTCAGCACCAGGTCAACCCCCAACCAATCAAAGAGGCCATAGAAGAGGCCGCCAATGATGCAGGCCAAGGCGTAGATTTCCTTACGGAAGATGAGGGGAATCTCGTTGATGAACACGTCGCGGAAGACCCCTCCGGCCGCGCCCGTGATGGTGCCCATGATGACGGCCACCCACAGGGGGAAGCCCAATGCGAGTGCCTTCTCCACACCCACCACGGTAAAGAGGGCCAGGCCGATGGTGTCGAAGATAAAGAAGGTGTTCTGTTGGTGAATGAGGCGCTTGCCAAACACGATGACCCACAGCAGGGCTATGCCCGAACAGATGAGGTACATGGGGTTGGTCATCCAAATGGGGGTGACACCCAGCATGAGGTCGCGCAACGTACCACCGCCAATGGCCGTCACCACCCCCACAACGTAGGCTCCAAACAAATCGAACCGCTTGGCCGAAGCCAGGCGTATGCCACTGATGGCAAAGGCAAAGGTGCCGATGAAGTCGAGCACCTCCATGAAACTGGGGAATCCCATAGCAATAGAAGTTATTGAAATTACTGTTTCCTGATTGGTTGTACTTTACTGTGCCACATTATTGACCGGTGTGCCGGCCACGTACTGGCGCAAGTTCTCCACGGCCACCTGCATCAGTCGGGTGCGTGCCTCCACGGTTGCCCATGCGATGTGGGGCGTGGTGAAGCAGTTGCGTGCCGTCAACAGGGGGTTGTCGGCCCGTGGCGGCTCTTGCGAGAGGACATCGAGTCCGGCCGCCCACAGGCGTTTCTGGTTAAGTGCTTCGGCCAAGTCCGCCTCGTTCACCAAGGGGCCTCGTCCGGTGTTGATGAGGATGGCCGATGGCTTCATGAGGGCCAATCGTGCAGCGTTCACCAGGCCCAGTGTGTCGTCGGTGAGCGGACAGTGCAGGCTCACGACGTCGGCCGTGCGGAAGAGTTCGTCCATCGGACAGGGGGTGATGCCTGCGGGCAGTCCGCTCGCCGGTTTGGAGGTGTAGGCCACCACTTCCATGCCGAAAGCCAGAGCTATGCGTGCCGTGGCCATGCCCGTGTTGCCAAGGCCGACGATGCCCATGCGCTTGCCGGCCAGTTCGATGAGGGGGGTGTCCCAGTAGCAGAAGTCGGAGCAGGCCGTCCATCTGCCTCGGGCATTCTCTCTGGCATAGTGTCCCACCCTCTGTGTGATGTGCAGCAGGTGGGCAAACACCATCTGTGCCACCGAGGCGGTGCTGTAGGCCGGAATGTTTGTCACCACGATGCCGCGGCGTCGGGCGGCGGCAATGTCCACCACGTTGTATCCCGTGGCCAACACACCGATGTACTTCAGCGTTGGCAGTTGTTCCATGTGTGCCTCGGTGAGCACCGTCTTGTTGGTCAGCAAGGCGTCGGCACCGGTGGCCCGTTGTATCAGTTCCTCGGGGGTTGTGCGGTCGTGCACCGTACACTCTCCTAACTTGTGCAGTGCCTCCCACGAGAGGTCACCGGGATTGGCGGCAAGGCCGTCGAGGACGATGATTTTCATAGTCTGTTTCTCCTTATTATATTGCTTGTCCTTCACTTATTTGAACCGTTCTCCCCAGAGTTGTTGCATGCGCTCCCTGAGCTTGGCTTCGGCGGGGTTCTCCTGGGGTTGCCAGAAGCGGGCGTCCTTCACTTCGTCGGGCAGGAACTGCTGCTCCACGAAGTGGTCCTTATAGGCGTGGGCATACTTGTAGTCCTTGCCATAGCCGAGCTGCTTCATCAGCTTGGTGGGTGCGTTGCGCAGGTGCAGGGGGACGGGGCAGTTGCCCGTGGCGCGCACGGTCTCGAGTGCCGCGCCTATGCCCATGTAGGCCGAGTTGCTCTTGGGGCTGGTGGCCAGGTAGACGGTGACTTCGGCCAGGGGAATGCGTCCCTCGGGCCATCCGATTTTCATCACGGCTTCGAAGGCGGCGTTGGCTAGAAGCAGGGCATTGGGGTTGGCCAGCCCGATGTCCTCGGCGGCCGAGATGAGCAGGCGGCGGGCGATGAAGGCGGGGTCTTCGCCTCCCTCAATCATGCGTGCCAGCCAGTAGAGGGCAGCGTCGGGGTCGCTTCCACGGATGCTCTTGATGAAGGCCGAGATGATGTCGTAGTGCATCTCGCCGTCCTTGTCGTAGGCCAGGGGATTCTGTTGCAGGCGCTCCACCACCTTGTCGTCGGTGATGGTCACCTCCTTGTCGGCATCGGCCTCAACTACCAGCTCAAGGATGTTGAGCAGTTTGCGGGCGTCGCCTCCCGAGTAGCGCAGCAGGGCGTCGGTCTCGGCCAGGGTGATGTGGCGGCTCTTCATCTGCTCGTCGGTGGTGACGGCGCGGTGGAGCAGTTCCAAGAGGTCGTCCTTCTCGAGCGACTTGAGCACGTAGAGCTGACACCTGGACAACAGGGGGCGGATGACCTCGAACGAGGGATTCTCGGTGGTGGCACCGATGAGGGTGACCACTCCCTTCTCCACGGCGCCCAGCAGCGAGTCTTGCTGCGACTTGCTGAAGCGGTGGATTTCGTCGATGAACAGGATGGGGCTTGCCTGTGAGAAGAAGCGGTTGCTCTGTGCCCGCTCGATGACCTCGCGCACGTCCTTCACGCCCGAGGTCACCGCACTCAGTGTGTAGAACGGCGTCTCCAGCTTGTTGGCGATAATCTGTGCCAAGGTGGTCTTCCCCACCCCGGGAGGTCCCCACAGGATGAAGGATGAGATGCGTCCGGCATCAATCATTTTGCGCAACACGGCTCCCTGTCCCACCAGGTGCTTCTGCCCTATGTATTCGTCCAGCGTCCGCGGTCGCAGGCGCTCTGCCAATGGTTGTCCCATGTCGTTTTTCTATTTTGGGAGCAAAGATAGTGCAAGCTGAGAGAAGAACAAAAAGAATCCCTTCTTTTTTTCTTCCGAAGCGCCGAAGACCCATTTTCCCCCTCGAAAACTCCCATTTTTCCACCCCGAAAAGGGCCTCTCAGAGACACAGGCGGGACACCCTCAGAGACACAGGTGGGTCTCCGCCCGAGACACAGGTGGGTCTCTGAGCAAGACACAGGTGGGTCTCTGGAGGGCACTCTGCGGGGTCCTTTTTCACCCCCTCCCAACCCCCTCTCAAACGACATCAAGATGTCACCTGTGGAGGGAACTTGATGTCACCTGTGGAGGGAACTTGATGTCACCTGCGAAGGGAACTTGATGTCACCTGCGGAGGGAACTTGATGTCACCTGCGGAGGGAACTTGATGTCGTTGAGTGAGACATCTTGATGTCGTCGGGCGGGACATCTTGATGTCATCAAAGCCCCCTTCCGTGACACTCTGCAAGCAATATGGGGCAGCGGAATGTTAAAAGATATAGATGTTGCTATACAAATGTGCGGTGAATCCAAAAAAAATGCCGACCTTTGTACCCGATTAAATCACTAAGGAAGAATCCAACGACCGATGAGTCTCACATTTGACCAACTGATAGGACGCCTGCACGGCCAACACAGCCGCAGGCGCATCGCCGTGGCCTGTCCCCACGACGAACACACGCTGAACGTCGTGCGCCGCAGCCTCAACGAAGGCATTGCCGACTTTGCACTGGTGACCGACAAAGAGCACTGCCGCGAGGCCGAAGTCTTGCACGGGCAACACCCACAACGGGTGACCCTCCACATCGCCGACGACACCGTGGAGGCAGCCCGCCAAGCCGTCGCCTTGGTCCACAGGGGAGAGGCCGACGTGTTGATGAAGGGCACGCTGAACACCGACGTGCTGCTGCGTGCCGTGCTCAACAAGGAGCAAGGCCTGCTGCCACCGGGCAATGTGCTGAGCCACGTGACCGTGGCCCAACTGCCCACCTACCACAAGCTGCTGCTCTTCTCCGACGCCGCCGTGGTGCCACGTCCGCGCGTGTCGCACTTCGAAGCCATGCTGCGCTACGACCTCGAGGTGTGCCACCGGCTGGGCATCGGCGAGCCGCGCGTGGCCCTCATCCATTGCACCGAGAAGATCAACGGCAAGTTCCCCCACACACTGGGATACGTCATCTTGAAGGAACGCGCCCGGAAAGGAGCCTACGGCCCCGTGATGATAGACGGCCCCATGGATGCCAAGACCGCCTGTGACCCCCACAGCGCCGAAGTGAAGGGGCTGGAGTCCGAGGTGGTGGGCGATGCCGACCTGCTCATCTTCCCCAACATCGAGTCGAGCAACACCTTCTACAAGGCCATCTCACTCTTCGGCCAAGCCTGCATGGCAGGCATGCTCACCGGCACCACCGCCCCCGTGGTACTCCCCTCGCGGGCCGATTCCGATGACTCAAAGTACTACAGCCTCGTACTGGCCTGCACCATGGCAGGTGGATAACCCCCTCCCCCCTATAAGAACTATAAACTCTATAGGAACTATAGGCTCTATAGAAACTATAGCCACTATAGCCACTACGCCCCCCACCCCGCCCCAACAAACCCAAAAGAAGAAAGCCCTATGCGAATCCTCGTAATCAACCCCGGCTCCACCTCCACCAAGCTGGCCGTGTATGAAGACACCGCCTGCGCCTGGATGACAGGAGCCCACCATCCGGCCAAAGACTTGGCCCTGTTTCACCACGTGAACGAACAGTATGCCTACCGCCGCGAGTTCATCCTGAACCTGCTGCACAAGGCCGAGATAGAGATTGAGTTCGACGCCGTCATTGCCCGCGGCGGCCTGCTCAAGCCCACCCCCGGAGGCGTCTATCCCGTGAACGAACAGATGAAGCACGACCTGCTCCACAGCGAACACGAACATGCCTGCAACCTGGGCGCCCTCATTGCCGAGGACATTGCCGCCCTCTGTGGCTGCCCCGCCTTCATCGCCGACCCCGAAGTGGTGGACGAGCTGCAACCCGTGGCACGCCTCACCGGCATACCCGAGATACAGCGCATCTCCATCTTCCACGCGCTGAACAGCAAAGCCGTGTCGCGCCGCTATGCCGCCACACTGGGCAAGCGCTACGAAGAGCTGAACATCATCGTGGCACACCTGGGCGGAGGCATCTCAGTGAGCGCCCACCAGAGGGGACAGGTCATCGACACCAACAATGCCCTCAATGGCGACGGACCCTTCACCCCCGAACGGGCCGGCACCGTGCCTGCCAACCAACTGGTGGAACTCTGCTTCAGCGGCCGCTACGACGAGCGCCAAGTGAAGAAGATGCTCTGCGGACAAGGCGGACTGGTGGCCCACCTCGGCAACAACGACATGATTTCCATCGCCGCCAACGCCGAGCAGGGAACCGCCCCCGACAAACTCGTGCTCGACGCCATGCTCTACAACGTGGCCAAGCACATCGGCGCCATGCACGTAGCCCTCGAGGGAAAGACCGACGCCATCATCCTCACCGGCGGCATCATGCACAGCCGCTACTGCTCGAAAGAGCTCCAACGACGGGTCGACTACCTTGCCCCCGTCATCCTCATGCCCGGCGAAGACGAGATGGGAGCCTTGGCTGCCAACGCATTGGGAGCACTGAATGGCGAGCTTCCCCTGCAGACCTACGGAGCCAAGTAAAGAATGAGTGACAGGAGCCATCTCCCCCCACTGAGCACAAAGACAGCTTCCCAAAGGAAAAAAAGTGGGGCAATTGCACGCTCATTCAAAAGAAATGTTGTAACTTTGCGGCTTCTAAGAGAAAAACCAATGAAAAGAAGCCGTTTTTTCCTGATAACCGTCGTTGCGCTGTCCCTGCTATGCATCTGCATGCAAGGGTGGCAGGCTTGGCAGGTCGACGTGAAGACCAACGCCGTGCTGACACAAGCCACGGTGCCACTGAGCCAACAACCGTTGGAGGACGAACGGCAGTATGCCGAAAACACACTGTTGTGTGCCCTCTCGGCCGGCGCATACGCCACTCACACCTACAAGTGGGAAGGCACGATAGCAGGCACCCCGCCTGTCGAAGGATTCACACTTGACCAACTCGCAGGCACAGCACAGGCCTCCCTGTCACTGCCCCCCTCGTCGGACGGACGAAGCATGGTCATCCGCCTGCATCACCTCATCATTTAGCCTGTCATACACCTATTTATCACTGGAAGCAGTAGAATGGCTCACCCCACTCTACTGCCACACCTGTTTGTAGGGATTCACCCCACCACCCTGCACCATCAGCAAAAGACTGACAGAAAATCAATCGAATTATACTACACATATAGAAAGGAAACATGAACTTTACAATGCTTGTGACCGTCGTCCTGACGGCTATTGCTTTTGTAGCCATCGTGGTGCTGCTGTCGTGGCTCATCTCGCCCCGCTCATACAACGAGCAGAAGATGGAGCCCTATGAGTGCGGCATCCCCACACGCGGAGGCTCGTGGATGAAGTTCCGCGTGGGCTACTACCTGTTTGCCATCCTCTTCCTGATGTTCGAGGTGGAGACAGTGTTCCTGTTCCCCTGGGCCGTGGTGACACGTGACCTGGGTGTGGCAGGTCTGATGGGCGTACTGTTCTTCCTGTTCATCTTAATTCTGGGCCTCGCCTACGCCTGGAGGAAAGGAGCGCTGAGATGGAAGTAACGAAGAAACCCAAAATCAAATCAATCCCCTACGAGGAGTTCAAGGACAATGAGACCCTGGAGCAGCTGGTGAAGCAGCTCAACGAGGGCGGCACCAATGTGGTGGTGGGTGTGCTGGACGACCTCATCGACTGGGGACGCAGCAACTCCCTGTGGCCACTGACCTTTGCTACCAGTTGTTGCGGTATTGAATTCATGGCCGTGTGTGCCGCCCGCTACGACATTGCACGCTTCGGCTTCGAGATTACCCGCAACAGCCCCCGACAGGCCGACGTCATCCTGGTGAGCGGAACCATCACTCACAAGATGGCCCCCGTACTGCGCCGCCTCTATGAGCAGATGGCCGACCCGAAGTACGTTATCGCCGTGGGCGGATGCGCCGTCAGCGGAGGCCCCTTCCGCAAGTCGTACCACGTGGTACAGGGTGTGGACGAAATCCTTCCCGTAGATGTCTACATCCCCGGCTGCCCACCTCGCCCCGAAGCCTTCCTCTACGGCATGATGCAACTGCAACGCAAGGTGAAGGTGGAGAAGTTCTTCGGCGGAGTGAACAAAACCAAGAAAGAAGGAAAGGAGGAACAAGCATGAATCAAGAGACATTGCACATAGCCTCTGCCGAACTGCTCGCCAAGATGAAGCAGCTCAAGG
Organism: Bacteroidaceae bacterium; assembly: GCA_017464815.1. Taxonomy (GTDB): domain Bacteria; phylum Bacteroidota; class Bacteroidia; order Bacteroidales; family Bacteroidaceae; genus Phocaeicola_A. The sequence goes on from JAFTYI010000008.1 coordinate 55,474, forward strand.
AGGTGGAGAAGATGGACTATCTGCGCAGCCTCACCGGTATGGACTGGGGCACTCCCGAAGAGAATGACACACAAGAGACCATGCGCGGATTGGGCGTTGTCTACCACCTGGAGTCAACCTCCACAGGCAAGCGCATCTGTGTGAAGACTTCGACCCTCGACCGCGAACATCCCCACCTGCCCAGCGTATGCCACCTGTGGAAAGGTGCCGAGCTGCCCGAACGCGAGGTGTACGACTTCTTTGGCATCATCTTCACCGGACACCCCGACATGCGACGCCTCTTCCTGCGCGAAGACTGGGTAGGTTTCCCGTTCAGGAAGGACAACAATCCCGAAGCGGAGAACCCCCTGCGCATGACCAACGAAGAGACCATCGACACTACCTATATATATAAGGAAGAGGCCAACGGCACACTCAGCCGCACGGAGAGGAAACTGTTTGAAGACGATGAATACGTCATCAACATCGGTCCCCAGCACCCTGCCACCCACGGTGTATTGCGCTTCCGTGCCTCATTGGTGGGCGAGGAAATCAACAAGATTGACGTCCATTGCGGCTACATTCACCGAGGCATCGAGAAGATGAACGAAAGCCTCACCTACCCCCAGACACTGGCCTTGACCGACCGACTGGATTACCTGAGCGCCATGCAGAGCCGCCATGCACTGTGCATGTGCATCGAGCAGGCAATGGGTGTGGAGGTGAGCGACCGCGTGAAGGTCATCCGCACCATCATGGACGAGTTGCAGCGTATCGACTCACACATTCTGTTCTTCGCCTGCCTCTGTCAGGACATGGGTGCCACCACAGCCTTCCTCTATGGCTTCCGCGACCGCGAGAAGATACTCGACATTCTCGAAGAGACCTGCGGCGGACGCCTCATCATCAACTACAACACCATCGGTGGCGTGCAGGCCGACCTGCACCCCAACTTCGTGAAACGTGTGAAGGAACTTATTCCCTACCTGCGTAAGAACATCCAGGAGTATCACGACATCTTCACCGGCAACATCATTGCCCAGCAACGATTGAAGGGTACGGGTGTGCTGAGTCGCGAGGATGCCATTGCCTTTGGTGCCACGGGTGGTACCGGACGTGCCAGCGGATGGGCGTGCGACGTGCGTAAGCGTCTGCCCTATGCCGCCTACGACCGTGTGGATTTCAAGGAGATTGTCTACACCGAAGGCGACTGCTTTGCCCGCTACATGGTGCGCTTGGACGAAATCGAACAGAGCCTCCGCATCATCGAACAGCTCATCGACAACATCCCCGAAGGAAGCATTCAGGAGAAGATGAAACCCATCATCCGCCTGCCGGAGGGAAGCTGGTACACGGCCGTGGAGAGCAGCCGCGGAGAGTTCGGTGTCTACCTCGAAAGCCGTGGTGACAAGAGCCCCTACCGCCTGCACTACCGTTCGACAGGTCTCCCCTTGGTAGCCGTGGTGGACTCGCTGACACGCGGTGCAAAGATTGCCGACCTTATCGCCATTGGTGGCACACTGGACTACATCGTGCCGGATATTGACAGGTAAGGGTCCCTCCCCCTAACCCCTCCCTCTATGGAGGGGAGGAAAGAGACCTTGAGTAATAGAATAAAATGAATAGTGATAATTAACATAAATGATTGACAGGACTATCCTCTCTCCCCTCCATAGAGGGAGGGGATGGAGGGAGAGTCTGATTGTTTAAAGATTATGTTTGACTTTAGTATTGTAACAAACTGGATACACGAGTGGCTGCTCTCCCTCATGCCCGAGGGCTGGGCCATCTTCGTGGAGTGCGTGGCAGTGGGCATAGGCATCATCCTGCTGTATGCCCTGCTGGCCATCATACTCATCTTTATGGAGCGCAAGGTGTGCGCTGCATTCCAATGCCGTCTCGGCCCCACCCGCGTGGGGCCTTGGGGCACCATACAGGTCATCTGCGACGTACTGAAGATGCTTACCAAAGAAATCTTCACTCCCAAGGGTGTAGACAAAAAGCTCTACAACCTGGCGCCGTATATGATATTGCTTGCCTCGTTCCTGACCTTTGCCTGCCTGCCGGTAAGCAAGGGATTGGAGGTGCTCGACTTCAACGTAGGCATCTTCTTCCTGCTGGCCGCATCAAGCATCGGCGTAGTGGGCATCCTGTTGGCGGGTTGGAGTTCTAACAACAAATTCTCCATCATCGGCGCCATGCGAAGTGGTGCACAGATTATCAGCTACGAACTGTCTGCCGGTATGGCCATCCTCACTATGGTGGTGTTGGCCGGCACCATGCAGATTTCCGAAATGGTGAGCGGACAAGCCAGTGGCTGGCTCATCTTCACGGGGCACATTCCGGCACTCATTGCCTTCGTCATCTACCTGATTGCTGGCAACGCCGAGTGTAACCGCGGCCCCTTCGACCTGCCCGAGGCAGAGAGCGAGCTGACAGCCGGCTACCACACCGAGTACTCAGGCATGGGCTTCGGCTTCTTCTATCTGGCCGAGTACCTCAACCTTTTCATCGTAGCCGCCATCGCTGCCACCGTATTCTTGGGTGGATGGATGCCCCTGCACATCCCCGGATTGGACGGTTTCAACACGGTGATGGACTACATTCCCGGCTTCGTGTGGTACTTTGGCAAAGCCTTTTTCGTTGTCTTCCTTATGATGTGGATGCGCTGGAGTTTCCCCCGTCTGCGAATCGACCAGATTCTGGCTCTCGAATGGAAGTACCTGGTGCCCATCTCCATGGTGAACCTGTTGCTGATGGCCGTCATCGTGACACTGGGATGGCACTTCTAAAGGAAGGAGACCCTCCCCCGCCCCCTCCCTCTATGGAGGGGGGAGGTAAGACTCCAATAATAAATAAAATGAATAGTGACAATTAACATAAATGATTGACAGGACTATCCTTTCTCCCCTCCATAGAGGGAGGGGTTTGGGGGTGGGTCTGAATAACGAATATGAACAACAATAACTATTTCGGCACGCTCTTCGATGGACTTCGCAGCCTGGGCACAGGCTTGAAGACCACCATGAAGGAGTTCTTCACAAAGAAGATAACCGAGCAATATCCCGAAAACCGCAAGGAGCTGCACATCTCCGAACGCTTCCGTGGCACACTGACCATGCCACACAACGAAGCAAACGAGCACCAGTGCATAGCCTGTGGTCTTTGCCAAAACGCTTGCCCCAACGGCACCATCCGTGTAGTGAGCGAAATGGTGGAAACTGAGGACGGCAAGAAGAAAAAGCAATTGGTGCGCTACGAGTACAATCTCGGCTCGTGCATCTTCTGCCAGCTGTGTACCAACGCCTGTCCTCACGACGCCATCGCCTTCAGCAACGAGTTTGAAAACGCAGTGTTCGACCGCAGCAAACTCATCCTCACACTGAACAAGCCCGGCAGCAAAGTGGCGGCAAAGAAATCATAATTCATCATTAATCATTCAGTATTAAAAGACATGACTCTTGAAACAGTAGTATTTTATTTCCTGGCAGCATTCATCGCCGTATGCTCGGTGCTGACGGTGACCACCAACCGCATCATGCGCGCGGCCACCTGTCTGCTGCTCGTGCTCTTTGGCACGGCGGGCATCTATTTCCTGTTGGGATACACCTTCCTTGGTTCGGTACAGATTATGGTCTATGCCGGAGGCATTGTGGTGCTCTACGTCTTCTCCATCCTGCTCACCAGCGGACAGGGCGACGTGGCCGAGGGATTGAAGCGCGACAAGTTCCTGGCCGGATTGGCCGCAGCCATAGCGGGTGCAGGCATCGTGGTATTCATCACGTTGAAGCACAAATTTCTGGCTCCCACCGAACTTCTCCCCACCGAGATAAACATCAAGCTCATCGGTCAGCAAATGCTCTCCGGCGACAAATATGGTTACCTGCTTCCCTTCGAAGCCGTCAGTGTCCTACTGCTCGCTTGTATTGTAGGAGGCATCCTGATTGCACGTAAACGATAAAAAAGAGAGGAGAAAATGATATGATACACATGGAATATTACCTCATCGTGTCGGCCATCATGTTCTTTGCCGGCATCTATGGTTTCTTCACACGCAGAAGCACACTGACCATCCTCATCAGCATCGAGCTGATATTGAATGCGACGGACATCAACTTTGCCGTGTTCAACCGCTTCCTCTTCCCAGAGAGCATGGAGGGTTACTTCTTTGCACTCTTCTCCATCGCCATCTCGGCGGCTGAGACAGCTGTGGCTATTGCCATCATGATTAACATCTACCGCAACATACGAAGCATCCAGGTAAACCGCTTGGACGACTTGAAATGGTAATTTTAAGATAAGACAAGAACAATTATGGAATATACGATTCTAATACTTTTGTTGCCACTCCTCTCCTTCCTTACACTGGGATTGGGGGGCAAATGGATGAGCCACCGCATGGCAGGCCTCATCGGTACGACATCGTTGGGAGCCGTCACCGTGCTTTCGTGGCTGACGGCCGGTCTCTACTTCACCGCGCCCCGCTTGGCCGACGGCACGTTTGAGACCCTCATCCCCTACAATTTCCGCTGGCTTCCCTTCACCGAGACACTGAGCATCGACATGGGCATCTTGCTCGACCCCATCTCAGTGATGATGCTGGTAGTCATCTCCACCGTCAGCCTGATGGTACACATCTACTCAATGGGTTACATGAAGGGCGAACGCGGTTTCCAGCGCTACTATGCCTTCCTCAGCCTCTTCACCATGTCGATGCTCGGCCTGGTGGTGGCAACGAACATTTTCCAGATGTATCTTTTCTGGGAATTGGTGGGTGTGTCCAGCTATCTGCTCATCGGCTTCTACTACACCAAGCCCGAGGCTGTAGCCGCTTCAAAGAAAGCATTCATCGTAACACGCTTTGCCGACCTGGGCTTCCTTATCGGAATCCTCATCTATGGCTACTACACCGGCACTTACGGTTTCTTTGGTGAAGGCGCCGAGCTGACAGGTATGGCCGTGAAGATGGTCCCCCTCGCATTGGGACTGATGTTCATCGGCGGTGCCGGTAAGAGTGCCATGTTCCCCCTACACATCTGGCTGCCCGATGCCATGGAAGGCCCCACCCCCGTGAGTGCCCTCATCCATGCCGCCACCATGGTGGTGGCCGGTGTCTACTTGGTAGCCCGCATGTTCCCCCTCTTCATCGGCTATGCGCCCGACGTGCTCCACATGGTAGCTTACGTGGGTCTCTTCACCGCTTTTTATGCCGCCTCAGTGGCTTGTGTACAGAGCGACATCAAGCGTGTGCTTGCCTTCTCCACCATCTCACAGATTGGTTTCATGATGGTAGCCTTGGGTGTCTGCACCGCCAGCGATCCTCACCACGGCGGTTTGGGTTACATGGCCTCCATGTTCCACCTCTTCACCCACGCCATGTTCAAGGCATTGCTCTTCCTTGGTGCCGGTAGCATCATCCATGCCGTACACAGCAACGAGATGTCAGCCATGGGCGGACTGCGCAAGTATATGCCCATCACCCATTGGACATTCCTCATCGCCTGCTTGGCTATCGCGGGTATTCCTCCCTTCTCGGGCTTCTTCTCGAAGGACGAGATATTGGCTGCCTGCTTCCAGTTCAGCCCTGTAGTGGGTTGGATGATGACCGCCATTGCCGGCATGACGGCTTTCTACATGTTCCGTCTCTACTTCGGCATCTTCTGGGGCACCGAGAACAAGGAACTGCACGCTCACCACACTCCCCATGAGAGTCCCTTGAGCATGAGTTTCCCCTTGATGTTCTTGGCCGCAGTCACTTGCGTGGCCGGTTTCATCCCCTTCGGACACTTCACCAGTTCCAACGGCACGGCTTACGACATCCACCTCGACTGGACAGTGGCCGCCACCAGCATTGCCGTAGCCGTAGCGGCCATCCTGTTGGCCACCTATATATATAAAGGTGAAAAGCAACCCGTGGCCGATGCCATGCAACGCCGCTTCAAAGGCTTGTGGACAGCCGCCTACCATCGTTTCTATCTCGACGAGGTGTATCAGTTCGTCACCCACAAGATTATCTTCGGATGCGTCAGCCGCCCCATTGCGTGGTTCGACCGCCATGTGGTGGATGGCACCTTCGACTTCCTTGCCTGGAGTGCCAATGCCGCCAGCGACAGCATCCGTGGCTTGCAGAGCGGACGTGTACAGCAATATGTCTTCGTCTTCCTGCTCGGCACATTGGCGTTGATATTATTACTGCTACTATAGACCCACCCCCTTCCCCTCCCTCTATGGAGGGGAGTATAAAGAGAATCATCGTAATTGTATAAAATGAATAGAGATAAATAACAGAAGTGATTAACAAGACCATCTGCTCTCCCCTCCATAGAGGGAGGGGAAGGAGGAGGGTCTGATAATTAAGTATTATGAACCTATTAAGTATATTCGTACTCATCCCCTTGTTGATGCTCGGCGGCCTGTGGCTGGCACGTGGCATCAAGCAAATACGTGCGGTGATGGTGACCGGTGCTTCGGCACTGCTCGCAGCATCCGTGGCACTGACGGTGATGTATCTGCAAGCCCGCTCTGCCGGCGATACGGCCGAGATGCTCTTCACCAGTTCCATTGCCTGGTATCCCTCTCTCAACATCTGCTATTCGGTAGGTGTCGACGGCATTTCAGTGGCCATGCTTCTGCTCTCGGCCATCATTGTCTTCACCGGTGTGTTCGCCTCATGGCGTCTGCAACCGCTGACGAAGGAGTATTTCCTCTGGTTCACCCTCCTGTCAATGGGTGTGTTCGGCTTCTTCATCTGCACCGACCTCTTCACCATGTTCATGTTCTATGAAGTGGCGCTCATCCCCATGTACCTGCTCATCGGCGTGTGGGGAAGCGGCAAGAAGGAGTATTCGGCCATGAAGCTGACCCTGATGCTGATGGGAGGTTCGGCCTTCCTGCTGATAGGCATCTTGGGCATCTACTACGGCAGTGGTGCCGACACGATGAACCTTCTTGAGATTGCCGCCAAGGGCAACATCCCCGTGGAACAGCAGCTCATCTGGTTCCCCCTCACCTTCCTCGGATTCGGAGTGTTGGGTGCCCTCTTCCCCTTCCACACATGGAGCCCCGACGGTCACGCCTCAGCTCCCACGGCCGTGAGTATGCTTCACGCCGGTGTGTTGATGAAGCTCGGAGGCTACGGATGCTTCCGCATTGCCATGTATCTGATGCCCCAGGCAGCCGACGAGTTGGGATGGATATTCCTTGTGCTCACCGGCATCTCGGTTGTTTATGGAGCCTTCTCAGCTTGCGTACAGACCGATTTGAAGTACATCAACGCCTACAGTTCGGTGAGCCACTGCGGCCTGGTGCTCTTTGCCATCCTGATGATGAATCAGACGGCCTGCACGGGTGCCGTGCTCCAGATGCTCAGCCACGGACTCATGACCGCCCTCTTCTTTGCTCTCATCGGTATGATTTACGGACGGACACACACCCGCGACGTGCGCGAGCTTTCGGGTTTGATGAAGGTAATGCCCTTCCTCGCCGTTTGTTACGTGATTGCCGGACTTGCCAACTTGGGACTCCCCGGCCTCAGCGGATTCATTGCCGAGATGACCATTTTCAACGGAGCCTTCCAGCTCGATGACCCCTTCCACCGCACGTGGACAATCATCGCCTGCTGCTCCATCGTCATCACGGCCGTCTATATCCTCCGCCTGGTAGGCAAAATCCTCTATGGCACCTGCACCAACAAGCACCACCTTGCCCTGACCGATGCCACATGGGACGAGCGCACCGCCGTCATCATCCTCATCGCCTGCGTGGCCGCCCTCGGTATTGCACCTTGGTGGATCAGTGATATGATTAGTGAAAGTGTAGTGCCGGTGACCGACCTGTTCAGATAACAGACCCTCCCCCATCCCCTCCCTCTATGGAGGGGAGAGAAGGATACTACAGCAATAATATAATTAATAATGAATAGAGACAAATAATATAAATGATTAACAAGACTATTCCTTCTCCCCTCCATAGAGGGAGGGGATGGGGGGAGGGTCTGATAAGATTTATTACATGGATTACTCACAATTCCTCATACTGAAAGAAGAGCTGTCGCTGATAGCCGTCATCGTCATCTTGTTTGTGGCCGACCTGCTCTTCCTTAGCCCCGATGCCCACAAGCACGGAGGCAAGCCGGTGTTGAACACCATCATCCCCGTCGCACTGTTGTTGATACACACGCTCATCACCATCGTGCCGGGCCCCGAAGCCGAAGCCTTTGGAGGCATGTATCAGAATGCCCCCGTGCAGAGCATCGTCAAGTCCATCCTCAGCGTGGGCACACTCATCGTCTTCCTGATGGCTCACGAGTGGATGAAGTTGCCCGACACGGCACACAAGCAGGGCGAGTTCTACTTCCTCACCCTCTGCACCCTGTTAGGTATGTATTTCATGATTTCAGCTGGCCACTTCCTGATGTTCTTCATCGGATTGGAGACCGCCTCCATCCCCATGGCAGCTCTCGTGGCCTTCGACAAGTATCGCCACCACTCGGCCGAGGCAGGTGCCAAGTACATCCTCACGGCACTCTTCTCCAGCGGCCTGTTGCTCTATGGCCTCTCGCTGCTCTATGGCACCACGGGCACACTCTACTTTGCCGACCTGCCCGCCCACATCGACGGCAGCCCCATGCAGATTGTAGCCTTCGTCTTCCTCTTCTCAGGCTTGGGCTTCAAAATCTCCCTCGTGCCCTTCCACCTCTGGACAGCCGACGTTTACCAGGGTGCCCCCTCTACGGTGACAGCCTACTTGAGCGTCGTTTCCAAGGGAGCCGCCGCCTTCGTGCTGATGAGCCTCCTCTACAAGGTGTTCACCCCTATGGTCGACGATTGGCAGACAGTGCTCTACTGGGTCATCATCGCCTCCATCACGCTGGCCAACCTCTTTGCCCTGCGCCAGGAGAACATCAAGCGCTTGATGGCATTCAGCAGCATCTCACAAGCCGGTTACATCATGCTCGGCGTCATTGCAGGCACGGCACAAGGTATGACCGCACTCATCTACTACGTGCTCATCTACCTTTTTGCCAACCTCTCGGTGTTCACCGTCATCACCATCGTGGCACTACGCAGCCACAAGTTCACGGTTGAAGACTACAACGGCCTCTACAACACCAACCCCAAGATAGCCTTCCTGCTCACGTTGGCCCTCTTCTCGTTGGCCGGCATTCCCCCGTTTGCAGGCTTCTTCTCGAAGTTCTTCATCTTCGCTGCCGCTTTCGAGGGAGGTTGGCACATGCTGGTGTTCATCGCCTTGGTCAACACCGTGCTTTCGCTCTACTACTACCTGCGCATCGTCAAGGCCATGTACATCTGCAAGAGCGACGAGCCGATAGCCCCCTTCCGCTCCGATAACTACACCCGTGCCGCCCTCATCATCTGCACCCTTGGCATCATCCTGTTCAGCATTGCCAGCAGTGTGTACGAAACCATCGGCAACTATGCTTTCGGCATGTAACATCCGATAAAGGCACAAGATTACGGACTCCATTGCGCGGATTACACGGTGTTGTCTTCATTCAACGCCGTGTAATCCGCGCTTTTTTTGCCCTTTCGAAAAGCTTTCTGCAAAACAATTCAGCATTTAGAATCAGTTCGCTACCGTTCATCAAAAATATTTCTATTTTTTCACATCCTTTACATTGTAAACATTTCGCCGATTGCAATGTAAGGAAACGAAAAAAATGCGCTTCTCCATCGGCATCATCCCAAGGCTAAGCCCACCTTAACCCAAGGCTGAGGTTGCCTTATCCATGGGCTGAGCATCAGCCATTTATGACCCGATTAAAATTCTGCCCATTTTTCGTGCGGAAGAAAACTCGTGTGCATACAGGCGATTCTCACGCGGCCAGTTTTGCATAATTATGCAGTGAGGGGTGTATAATTATGCATTCGAGTGCGTTATAAAAACAATGGCAAACTCTATTCGACGACGCCTTTCGGCAGTACCTATCCTAAACATCCGCTCTTTCGCTCCTAAACGTCCGTCGAAGAACTCCTGAATTTCCAACGGTGCGCAACTGCGCACGGATGCAACCACTCCTAAATTTCCGCGCATGTTTAGGAGCGGATGAGTGGAAACGCCCGTTTGAGGCCAGCTCTCCAAGCCTTCCTCTTCCCTTCCTTATGCATATTTATGCGGAAGTCTGCCCGTTTCGTAGTGCGTTGCTTCAACGAAATAGGAACGAAATAGAAGTGCGTGATTTATTACTAGGGGGTGTAAAGGAAAAGTGCAAGCAAAACATTCTAAGCAGTCCCACTGTTTTAGGGGGACGAGCCTTCAGGCGGAGGGGGTAAAACATGTTCTTCAACACATTTCCAAAAATTCTTCATTCTTCACTCCTCACTCTTCATTTATATTTTGTATCTTTGTCCCGCTACTTCACCCAATGCCTTTCATAAGAGCAAAGGATGGGGTGGCGGACATATATGAAAAGGCGTTTACGACGCTTTGGTTTTGACGGTTGGAAATCCTGAGAAAATTTCAAATGAATGTCAGAAGCAAAGCAACGGTAGATGCCCCTTGGATGTGTTGTATGCACTCCCGCGCTTTACCGCTTAGCGGCCCTTGGTGTATCCGTATGCCAAAGGCCAACTTTTGGTATAGGCCGAGTGTTATATCTATACATTCGGCGTGGGGTTTTCTGAAGTTGCTCGTTTCGACATTCGGGCAATTCTCAGGAGCCTCTAACCGTGAAGCGAGCGACGATGCAGGGCTTCACGTCTTTTTTATATCTGTACCAAAGGGAAAAACTTAATCATCCACACGATTACCAACATCGGTTAGCCCTGGCCGTCAGGAAACGGCATGAAGCTGATAGACAACATACACGACCGGTTGAAGGACGACCTCGCCACCGAGATTCGCTCGGGTAGCCGCGTGGCCATTGCTGCCTCGTGCTTCTCTATCTACGCTTTTGAGGAGTTGAAGAGCCAGTTGGCCGGCATCGACGAGTTGCGCTTCATCTTCACCTCGCCCACCTTTGTCACTGAGAAGGCCAACAAGCAGAAGCGCGAGTTCTACATCCCCCGCCTCAACCGCGAACGCAACCTCTATGGCTCGGAGTTTGAAGTCAAGCTTCGCAACGAACTCTCCCAACGAGCCATTGCCCGCGAGTGTGCCGAGTGGATACGGCAAAAGGCCTGCTTCAAGAGCAACCGCACGGGCGAGCAGATGCAAGGCTTCGCCACCGTGGACGACAAGGCCTATATGCCCATCACGGGCTTCACCACCGTAGAGCTGGGATGTGAGCGCGGAGACAATGCCTACACCATGATCAACAAGTTCGAGGCTCCCTTCTCGCAATCTTACCTTTCGCTCTTCGACCAGATTTGGAACGACACGGCCAAGATGCAGGTAGTTACCGACGAGGTGCTCGACAACATCACCAATGCCTACAAGGAGAATGCCCCCGACTTCATCTACTTCGTCACCCTCTACAACATCTTTCGTGAGTTCTTGGACGACCTTTCCGAAGACACCTTGCCCAACGAAGCCACCGGTTTCAAGGACAGCGTCATTTGGGGAAAACTCTATAACTTCCAGAAGGATGCCTGTCTGGCCATCATCAACAAGTTGGAGAAGTACAACGGTTGCATCCTGGCCGACTCCGTAGGTTTGGGTAAGACCTTCACCGCCCTTTCCGTGATCAAATACTATCAGCAACGAAACAAGAACATCCTGGTGCTTTGCCCCAAGAAACTCAACGAGAACTGGATGACCTATCGGAGCAACTATCGCAACAACCCTTTGATAAAGGACCGATTGCGCTACGATGTATTGTTTCATACCGACCTCTCGCGCATGAGTGGCGAGTCGAACGGTCTCAACCTTGAACTCTTCGAGTGGAGCACCTACGACCTCATTGTCATCGACGAGTCGCACAACTTCCGCAACGGAGGAAAGGTGACGACGGATGAGAATGACGAGAATCCGCGTGAAAACCGCTACCTGCAATTGCTCAACAAGGTCATCCGCAAGGGGGTGAAGACCAAGGTGCTGATGCTCTCGGCCACACCCGTGAACAACCGCTTCAATGATTTGAAGAATCAGATTGCACTCGCTTACGAGGGAGACTCTGAAAACATCGATGGCCTGCTCAACACGAGCCATAGCATCGACGACATCTTCCGTCAGGCACAAGCGGAATATAACCGTTGGTCAAAGCTTCCGCCCGAAGGACGCACCACCAAAGAACTTCTGAATCGCCTGAGTTTCGACTTCTTCGAAGTGCTCGATAGCGTCACCATTGCCCGTAGCCGTAAGCACATCGAACAATACTACGACACCACCGACATCGGTAAGTTCCCTACACGACTGACACCCATTGCTCGCCGTCCACACCTAACCGACTTGGATAGTGCCATCAATTACAATGAGATATACGGGATAGTCAGCCACTTGAATCTGGCCATATACACCCCGTCGGACTTCATCCTGCCAAGCAGGTTGTCTAAATATGTAAACATCACGAGTGAAGAGGAGTACTCCGGCCTTACCATGAAAGGGCGCGAACGGGGTATCCGCAAGTTGATGAGCATCAACCTGCTCAAACGCCTCGAAAGTTCGGTCAACTCCTTCCGATTGACGCTCGAACGCATCAAAGGCTTGATTGCTTCGACGATAGACAGAATTAATTCTTTAGACGCAGACGACGCGGATAACACAGATTATTCTTTATCCCATCCGCATGGTAAGATTAAATCCGCGTCATCCGCGTCATCCGCGTCTGAAAAATTATTCATTGAAGTAGAGGAATTAGACACCGACTTCGACTTCGACGACCGGGAGACAGATATGTTCATCGGTGGCAAGAAGACGAAGATAGCCCTGCAAGACCTCGATTACATTGCTTGGCGCAGCTATTTGAAGGAGGATTTGGAGAATTTGAATCTGCTGCTCCTCATGCTTGCCGACATCACTCCCGAGCACGATAGCAAACTCTTGCAACTCATTGACGACCTCCGCCATAAGTTTGCCAACCCCATAAATGGTAATAACAAGAAGGTCATCATCTTCACTGCTTTTAGCGACACGGCCGAATACCTTTACGATTGCCTGGCCGAGCGCATCAGGGAGAAACATGGTTTGCACACCGCCCTTGTCACCGGTCAGGTGGAGGCTCGTACCACCTTGAACCTTCCTCGGGGTGAGAAGCTCGACTTCAACAAAGTGCTCACCCTCTTTTCGCCCATCTCCAAAGAGGGGCATACGGTTTATCCCCACTTATTCAAAACTCATTTTTCATCCGCAGATGACACAGATTGCGCAGATTATTCTTTTTCTCATCCGCATGGTAGAATTAAATCCGCGTCATCCGCGTCATCCGCGTCTGAAAAATTCTCGATTGACGTTCTCATCGCCACCGATTGCATCAGTGAAGGTCAAAACCTGCAAGATTGCGACTATCTCATCAACTACGATATCCATTGGAACCCCGTGCGCATTATCCAGCGCTTTGGGCGAATTGACCGTATAGGAAGCAAGAACGATGTTATCCAACTCGTCAACTACTGGCCCGATATGGACTTGGACGAATACATCGACCTCAAAGGGCGTGTGGAAGCCCGCATGAAAGTGTCGGTAATGACCAGTACGGGCGATGACAACCCCATTTCTCCTGAAGAAAAGGGAGATTTGGAGTATCGTCGTGAGCAACTCAAGCGCCTGCAAAGCGAAGTGGTGGATATCGAAGAGATGAACACCGGCATCAGCATCATGGACTTGGGGTTGAACGAGTTCCGCCTCGACCTGCTTGCCTATATGCAAGACAATCCCAATATCGAGCACACCCCCTTTGGTCTTCATGCCGTAGTTCCTGCTTCTGAGGCTTGCCCTCCAGGGGTAGTATATGTATTGAAGAACCGAAACAACGGAGTGAACATCGACCGTAAGAACCGTTTGCATCCGTTTTATATGGTGTACATCTCCGCGGTTTGTCATGCTGAGCAAAGCGAAGCATCTGTGAACGTTAGCAATAATAATCATTCTCAGATATTCATCAACCACCTTCAACCGAAGGAACTGTTGGATTGTATGCGCCTTCTCTGTAAAGGTAAAAATACTCCCAATATGGACATCTGCCGGGAGTTCAACCGCATTACTCGTGACGGAAAGAACATGCAACACTATTCTGAACTGTTGGGCGATGCCATCTCCTCCATCATCCACGTAAAGGCAGAGAGCGACATCGACTCCTTCCTCAGTGGTGCACAAGGTTCGCTCTTCACCGAAGAGATACGAGGATTGGATGATTTTGAATTGATATGTTTCCTCGTAATTCAACATCCCCAGACATAACCATCTTCTTTTAATTTTTAACTTTTAATTTTTAATTTAATAAATGTACGGCCTACCACAAAGCACCGAAGTAAAGAAGCAACTTCCGAAGCGTGCCATCTATGCGAAGTTCGACATGTCCGCCTCGCAACGCGAAAGTTTCGATGCCGACGTGAGCACACTATATATAATAGGTATAGTGTCGCCTCGCACCGTGCCCGCCATCGCTGAGGGAATGGATGTGAAAGAAATCTATGTGCTGGCCTTGCAGATGAAGCGCAAGGAGTACGACGCGAAGAACATCACGCTACTCACCCGTCTCATCCCCCAACGGATGGTGTTTGCCCTGCAATACGAGGAGGAAGTACAGTTTGCCATCTACCACACCAAGTTGATATGCTCTGAATGGATGTCTCGTGATGCAGACTCCTTCCCTATAGGGGAGGTTGGGAGGGGTCTCCTCAATCTTGACACCGTATGGGAAAACCTTGTGCGGGGCATCGGGGGGATATTACCTGAAGAAAATTTCTCCCTCACGGAGCAAATATTTTTTTCAGACCTGAGAGAAAAAACGCTCAAGCAAATAGCCACTCTTGAGCGCAAAATGGCGAGTGAGAAACAGCCACGAAGGAAGCGCGAATTATTTGAACAGATTAAGGAATTGAAAAAGCAACTATAATTATGGAAAAACTAACCATGCAGAGCCACGATGTAATTGGCTCGAACACACGGAAGATTGCTGAACTCTTCCCTCATTGCGTCACTGAACGGAGGGGAAAGGATGGCACGCTTGAACTTGCGATTGACTTTGAAAAGCTGCAAGCAGAATTGAGCAACGAACTCATTGGCGAAGGCGAAGAGCGATACCAATTCACTTGGCCGGACAAGCGGAAGGCCGTGAGGGAGGCGAATGTAAGCACTACATCCACCCTTCGCCCTTGTCGCGAAGAGAGTGTGGATTTCGACAACACACAAAACCTCTATATCGAAGGGGATAACCTTGAGGTGTTGAAGGTGCTTCGCGAAACCTATCTTGGCAAGGTAAAGATGATTTATATTGACCCGCCTTACAATACGGGCAATGACTTTGTGTATAATGATGATTTTGCTCAAAGCAAAGGTCATTTCGAGCAAGCAAGCGGACTCTTTGATGAAGAGGGCAACCAAACCATTGAGTCGATGCAACGCAATACCGAGAGCAACGGTCGTTTCCACACAGATTGGCTGAATATGATTTACCCTCGCCTTAAGGTCGCAAAAGACCTATTAGCGAATGATGGTGCCATATTCATATCTATTGGAGATGATGAAGAGGCTAACCTTATCAAAATATGCGATGAGGTTTTTGGTGAACATAATTTCATAGCAAGTATATGCCATAAACACAGGGCATCTGTTTCCAATGACAGGATAATATCTGAGAATCACAATCATTTAGTGTTTTATGCGAGAGATATATCAGTGATGTTTGCTAACCAAAAGTTAATTGGAGAAGACCCAAAACTTGAAGGATTCAAATATTCAGACGAAAAAGGTGATTACAAACTGACTCCCGTAGATGGTCCCGGTGGAGCCAAGAAAGGTAATCCTCATTATGAGTTTTTGGGGGTAGAAGGCTATTGGCGATATTCCAAAGAGACGATGCAGCAGAAGTATGATGCGGGATTGATAGTAAGAACGCCTAATGGTTTACAGCAAAAGTATTATCTTGAGCAAGCAAAACAGACTCGACAAACAGTTACAACTTGGTGGGATGCAGACTTTCTAACATCAACTGCAACAAAGGATTTTGCCACCTTGATGGGTGGTAAATACTTTGATAATCCTAAAAGTGTGAATTTGCTATTACGAACATTAAGGATGATAACTAAATTCTCATCAGATTCTATTATCCTCGACTTCTTCTCTGGCTCTGCAACAACAGCTCACGCTGTAATGAAACTCAATGCCGAAGATGGAGGAAACCGAAAGTTCATTATGGTGCAACTTCCTGAAAAGACGGACGAGAAGAGCGAAGCCTATAAGGCGGGATATAAGAACATTTGCGAGATAGGGAAAGAGCGCATCCGCCGTGCAGGAAAAAAGGTGAAGGAAGAGGCTGGTTTGCAAGGTCAACACCTCGACACTGGTTTCCGCGTATTGAAACTCGACTCGTCGAACATGGAAGATGTCTATTATACGCCCGCAGAGTTTGAGATGGGTTCACTCTTTGCCGAAAACGTGAAGGCTGACCGCACGAGCGAAGACCTGCTCTTCCAAGTGATGCTCGACCTGGGCATTGAACTATCCGCCAAGATTGAGACCGAGCGGATTGCCGGAAAGAGCGTCCACGTGGTAGATGACAACTATTTGGTGGCTTGCTTCGACCGCGATGTGAACGAATCGACCATCACCGAGATAGCCAAGCGGAAGCCTATCTACTTCGTGATGCGCGACGCCTCGGCCACGAACGACAATGTGATAGACAACTTCGAGCAGATATTCCGTCACTACTCATCCGAGACAACGTGCAGAATGATATAAATAGAGAGAAAAGAGAGAAAAAAAGAGTAAACCATAACACTGACTGAAAGAAAATTGTTACCTTTGCAGAAATTATAGATGTTTGTAGTTATGAACAGTGCCACAAGAAACAACATTATCCCTGCACTTCAAGGGTACTTTGCCACTCAACCTGTAGCCAAAGCATGGTTGTTCGGCTCCTATTCGCGCGGTGAAGAAAGGCCCGAAAGCGATGTGGACATCTTAGTTGCGTTTGATAAAAATGCGAAAATAAGCCTGTTCAAATACGCAAACATTATTTGTCAGTTAGAAGAGTTGCTGAAGCAGAAAGTTGATTTGGTGGAGGAAGGTACCTTGCTCCCTTTTGCACAACAGACGGCAAACAATGATAAGGTCTTGATTTATGAGAGAGGTAATTAAAGACAGAGGACGACTCGAACACATGTTGACCGCCATAGAAAATGTGGAGGAGTTTACAAAGGATATCCATGAGGAGGACTTTGTGAAGAGTAAACTCTTGTTTTTTGCCGTAGTCAAGAACATAGAAATTGTGGGCGAAGCAACCTATATGCTGACAAAGGAATTCAAACAATCCCA
Source organism: Bacteroidaceae bacterium (assembly GCA_017464815.1). GTDB lineage: Bacteria > Bacteroidota > Bacteroidia > Bacteroidales > Bacteroidaceae > Phocaeicola_A. The sequence goes on from JAFTYI010000008.1 coordinate 72,826, forward strand.
TTCGTCAATTCCTTGGCAAGTTATCGAAAAGATGCGCCACGTCCTTGTACATGGATATTACACTATTTCCCCGGAAAAAGTATGGGAAACGGTGCAGGAGGATTTGCCTGTATTGAAAAGGCAAATCGTGTCATTGTTGAAGGACGAATAGACTTCAGGTAACGATTCTTTCAGTGACAAGTGGATGGTAAAAGTGAAACCATACATTCGTCATGAAATTCAAATTTAAAATCCAACAGTACCAGACGGAGGCGGTGGAGAACACCGTGGCCGTATTCAGAGGCCAACCCTCGCACAGGATGGCTGAATACCGGCGTGACTTGGGCCGACGCCAACAACAACAGATAGAGTATGAAGGGGAGACAGGATTCCGCAACCACCGCATAGAGTTGGAGGGGCGGGAGTTGCTCAAGAATATCCATGCCATACAGAACCTCTATGACATCACTCCCTCACCCACACTGGCCAAAGGAGTAGGTGCGGTGAACCTCGACATCGAGATGGAGACGGGCACGGGTAAGACCTACGTCTATATCAAGACGATGTTTGAGCTGAACAAGCAATACGGGTGGAGCAAGTTCATCATTGTGGTGCCCAGCATTGCCATCCGCGAAGGGGTGGCCAAGAGTTTCAAGATGCTGGAAGAGCACTTTATGGAGCACTACGGAAGGAAAGCCCGATGGTTTATCTACAATAGCGGAAACCTGCAACAACTGGACAGCTTCTCGTCCGACTCGGGATTGAGCGTGATGATTATCAACACGCAAGCCTTTGCCGCCTCGATGAAGGAGGGTGGCAAGAGCAAGGAGAGCCGCATCATCTACTCCAAGCGTGATGAGTTCGGAAGCCGGAGACCCATCGACGTGATAGCTGCCAACCATCCCATCGTCATCATGGACGAGCCACAAAAGATGGAGGGCGATGCCACACAAGCGGGTATCAAACGGTTCAATCCGCTCTTTGTGCTCAACTACTCGGCTACACACAAGACGAAGCACGACACCATCTATGCACTGGACGCACTGGATGCTTACCGGCAGAAGTTGGTGAAGCGTATCCACGTGAAAGGCTTTGAGGTGAAGAACCTGCGAGGCACGAGCAGTTACCTCTATCTGGACAACATTGTACTATCGCCCAAACGTCCGCCCGAAGCCCGCATAGAGATAGAGACAAAGACGGCATCGGGCACCATTGTGCGCAAAATAAAGACCTTCGGCGTGGGTGATAGCTTGCGTGAAGAGTCAGGATTGGCCGAATACGAAGGGTTTACCGTGTCGGAAATCAATGTGAACGGGTATGTGACCTTCCTCAATGGCACGACCATTCGCCGAGGCGAAGTGATAGGCGACACCAACGAACTGAACATGCAACGGGTGCAGATAAGGGAGACCATCATGTCGCACTTTGAGAAGGAACGCCAATTGTTCAAACGGGGCATCAAGTGTCTGTCGCTCTTCTTCATCGATGAAGTGGCGAAATACAAGAGCTACGATGAAGAGGGCAATGAGGTGAAGGGCATCTTTCAACGGATGTTTGAGGAAGAGTATTCACGCCTGGTGAGCAATGAGTTCCATATTTGGGACGAAGAGTACAACGAATACTTGCGCCGCTTTATGCCCAAAGATGTGCACCGCGGATATTTCTCCATCGACAAGAAGACCAACCGCATGGTGGATAGCAAGATAGAGAAGAAGACGGGACTTTCGGACGACATCTCCGCCTACGAACTCATCTTGAAGAACAAAGAAAGGCTATTGAGCTTTGAAGAGCCGACCCGCTTCATCTTCTCGCACTCGGCACTTCGCGAAGGTTGGGACAATCCGAATGTCTTCCAAATCTGTACACTCCGCCACTCCAACTCCACTACGGCCAAGCGTCAGGAAGTGGGACGAGGATTGCGCCTTTGTGTGGATAAACACGGCACGCGCATGGATGCAGAGTTACTTGGCGAAGACGTGCACGAGGTGAACAAACTGACGGTGATAGCCAACGAAAGTTATGCCGACTTCACCACGGCACTGCAACGCGAGACACGCGAAGTGCTCCGCGAACGTTCGGCCAAAGCCACGGTCTCTTACTTCACCGGCAAACAAATCAAGCTGGGCGAGGAGATATACACCATCAGCGAAACGGAGGCAAGCCGTATCATCATCTATCTGGAAGACAACGGGTATATTGACGACAACAAGAACATAACGCCCGAATACCGCGAGGCGGTAGCTAACGGACAGGTTGCTCCCTTGCCTCAGAAATTACAACCGATAGCCGAGGGGGTAACACGCCTTATCAACTCCATCTTCGACCCGAAGGCACTCGACGACATGGTAGTGGAGGAGAAAACCTCTACACCGGATAACAAGTTGAACGAGAATTTCGACAAAGCAGAGTTTCAGGCTCTTTGGAAGGAAATCAATCACCAATATGTCTATACGGTGAGCTATGATAGCAACGAACTGATAGAGAAAGCTATCCTGCACATCAATGCCGAACTGGAGGTGAAGCAACTCCGCTACGTGATGGTGGAGGGCACGCAAGACGAAAGCCAAGTGGCAGAGTTTGGAGACACCCGTTCGCAATCGCGCGAGCTGACCGATGTGTGCACCTCGACCGTCAAGTACGACCTTGTGGGAGACATTGCCAAAGGGGCAAACCTGACGCGGCGCACGGTGGTGAAGATATTGCAAGGCATAAGGCCGAACAAACTCTATCTGTTCAAAAACAACCCCGAAGAGTTTATCCGCAAGGTGGTGAGCATCATCAAAGAACAGAAATCGACGATGATTGTAGAGCACATTCACTACAACATCACCGAAGGAAAGTACGATAGCGACATCTTCACCGTAAAAAGCAAGATGGACTTTGACCGCGCTTACGAAGCGAAGAAGCATGTGACCGACTATGTGTTCAGCGACAGTAAGGGCGAACGCCAGTTTGCCCACGACCTGGACGAAGCCAATGAAGTGGTGGTGTATGCAAAACTTCCACGCACTTTCCAAATACCTACACCCGTAGGGAACTATGCCCCCGACTGGGCTATAGCCATGAAAAAGAATGATGTGAAACATATCTTCTTCATTGCCGAAACGAAAGGCTCGATGTCGTCCATGGACTTGTCCGCCATCGAAAAGGCAAAGATTGAATGTGCCGAGAAACTCTTCAATTCCATCTCTACAGCTAATGTGAAGTATCACAAAGTGGCGACTTATCAGGACTTGATAGATGGGATGAATGCAGTAGGGTGAAAACAAAGAATGGAGGAACTGAACGCATAATCAGTTCCTCCATTCTTTTTCTACTTCCTCATCAACCTGATGAACCACTCTTCTTGTGGGTCATCAGCGTGGAAATAGCCTTTTCCATCGCCACCCAAGTCCCAAGGACTCATAACCTCAATGGTGAAGACGGGAAGTTTTTCGTAATCTCCTACACTAATAAGCCGATGCTCCCGGCGACGGAATTTGCGGTTACACACTTGCTTGCCCCGCTTCTGCGACTTGCAACAAACGTAGCAAGAAACGGGTGTCCGTTTTCTACTTCTGCTCATATTGCCTTGAATGTTTATGAGAGGTCACAACGTCTCGTCGTGCCACTCGGTTATACATTACAAGGCCGTAAAGAAAAAATGTGATACCATTTTGTTTGAATCTTTAATGAATGACTTCTTGTCGGCAAAGATACGACAAATACCCTAAATGAACGAAAATAAAGGCAAAAACTGGGCTTTTATTTTGTTTTTCTGTTGGGTTTCACTACTTTTGCCACAGATTAAAATAAAAAGAGACGATCATGTCAGAGAAGGAGATGAATGCGTACAGATTCGGAGTTGGTGAAGAGCCAACCGATGAAATGCTGGAGCAGATAATGAAAGAGGTTGCCCAAGAGGCTCGCGAAAGCAACGCGAAGGCTATGGGTGAATTCTTCGATTCTTTGAATCGCGAAGCAAGAGCGATAAAAAGGGAATGGTCGAACCGTCAAACCAGAGTCATCAATGGGTAACTTAGAACATCGCCCGTTACTGATAGTCATTGCCGGGCCTAACGGGTCGGGTAAGACTTCTGTGACTTCACGACTTCTTAAACACGAATGGGTAGAAGATTCGGCATATATAAATCCTGACAATGTAGCAAAAGATCTGTTTGGAGATTGGAACTCCAAGGAAGCTGTGCTTAGTGCCGCAAACTATTGTGCCGAATGGAGAGAAAGATGCTTGGCAGAGAAGAAAAGTCTTATCTTTGAAACAGTGATGTCTGCTGACGATAAAGTCGATTTCATCTTGCGTGCGAAAGAAGCAGGCTTCTTTGTAAGAATCTTCTTCATTGCTACTGCAAATCCAACAATCAATGCAGCTCGAATAGCGGGTCGTGTAATGAAAGGTGGACATGATGTGCCTATTACCAAAATCGTTTCGAGATACAGAAAGTCTATCTATAATTGCATAAAGATTTCCAGTTTCGTTGACCGTCTCTATGTCTATGACAACTCCGTGGATGGAGAAGAAGCAAAACTGCAATTCCGTTTAGTGAATGGTGTTATGGGTAAAATGTATGTAACCGATGTGCCTAAATGGGCACAAGCCATATTACCCGACACGGAATTTGTCCGCCATTGAAAAAGCAAAGATTGAATGTGCCGAGAAACTCTTCAATTCCATCTCTACAGCTAAAGTGAAGTATCACAAAGTGGCGACTTATCAGGACTTGATAGATGGGATGAATGCAGTGAGGTGAAAACAATGAATGGAGGAACTGATTAATATGCCGTTTGTCTCAGTTCCTCCAATATATTGTCTACAATATACTGGTCGCTCATCAATTGGAGTCCGGAGGTTGAGTCTGCCAATTGCAAACTAGTTTCTGTTGAGTAATATAAGTCCAAAGCACGTTCTGCTTCTATCTGAAGCACTTCGGCAAGCATCATTATTACATGGCTCTGTTTGCGCCATAATACGGTGTCTCTCATTATTGTATCTCCTCTATATTTAGAGTTTGACTTTCAACATATTTCAAGTATTTGTCAATCACGGATTGATTTAGTATGCAAATTTGATGATTGACTTTTTTATAACGCAATTGTCCTAACGCTTGTTCAGCTGTGATAATTCCTTTTTCATAATCTTCCACCGTGTCGATGACATTATCATTGGCCACACCACCTTCTATTACATCAAAATCAGATGAAACGTCTTTCCCATTCCGGCAATCTACCACGTAATTCAACCATTCAAGATTGTATGCGTCAAATATTTTAAAGCGAATACCATCAGCCTTTGCTGCGCTTTCATTGAACACGTATGAAGTTACCACAGGTTTTCTATTTCTTCCTCTCCTGCTTGCTATGATTGTAGCCCATGCTTGAGCTTGCTCCATGATACTAGTGAGATAGAATCCCTGACCGAAATCCAAGTTTTTTCGTCCCGCTCTAGCCAAAGGTTCTACAACGGCGATATATGACCCATGATAAAGTGTTTTCATTATTGTACTACTTCTTTGCTCTCTTTTTCCCAATTATTCAGAGTTTCAATTGTGTCTTCTACGACCCAATCCAGACTTTGAGTGTGCAACATATCGTAATGACGGAACAAACGACCATGAATCAACCCTTGCGCTTTCAAGCGCTTGTGCATCATTTGGCCACTCATGCTTTGCTTTTTCGCACTAGCTTCGATGGCCATTACCGCAAAATGCACTTTTCGATATATATCGGTTTGCTGCTCTGTCATATAGCTAATATTGTTATATCTGATTGCAAAGATAACTCTTCTTCGCGAAAAAACATGCAAAACAAAACTATTTTTTCACTTTCTCGTTCCAAAGTATTGACTACAGCAGTGGATGGGAGTAAATTTGCAATGAAGATGTTACGAGTCGTGCGTTACTGACATCTTACCATTCACCAACAACAAATCGGCAAATCGTGCGTTTATTTATAAAGAAATGTAAATACTTTGCTTTTCTGTCTTTACACTGACGGGATTGCATTATCTTTGCTCCCTGAAAAGAAGGGGTTCCCTTCGAGCATGGACGTGCGTAGGAATGGACATTCGTAAACGGACATATATAGGACGGATTGTGGCGCTGCTCATGGCGGCTCCCATCGTGGTGTTTGTGGCACTGCTGACCTTGCTCTATCTGCCTCCAGTGCAACACTGGGCGGTGGAGAAGGCGGCGCGTGTGGCTTCGGACGCTACGGGTATGGACATCCGCGTGGGGCGCATCCGCTTGGCCTTTCCGCTCGATTTGGCGGTGGAGAATGTGGTGGTGAGCGAGGGGCGACACGCCGACTCGTCGGTCACCAGCGACGGATTGCGTGCCGACACGTTGGCTGCCATCGGTGAACTGCGCACGGGCGTGGCCGTGTGGCCTCTGCTGCGCGGACAGGTGGAGGTGAGCGGCATTTCGCTCACACGGGTGATGGCCCACACGGAAGGGCTGATTCCCTCGGTGGAGGTGGACGGGCAAATCGGACAATTGCATCTGAGGGGTGCCGACGTCGACTTGGCAACAGAGACGGTGGAGGTAAAAAGTCTGACGTGGCACGAAACTGATGTGGCACTGACCCTCCACGCCGACACGACTTCACGCGACACGATTTCTTCCCCCGTGAGGTGGAAATTTTTTCTCCGTAGGGCAAAAATCGAGCGGGTGAACTTCAGCTTGCAGATGCCTGCCGACACCATGAGGCTGACGGCCGGATGGAAGCAGGCACAGGTGAGGGAGGCGGCCGTCGACTTGGGCACCTCGGCATACGGTGCGAGCCACTTGGCTTTGAACGACGGATTTGTGACCTACGACGCCAATGCACAACTGCCGGCAAAGGGATTTGACCCTCGCCACCTGTCTGCATCGGAGATGGAGGTGGCGGCCGATTCGATTCTCTACCAAGGTGAAGAGATGAGGGCCATCGTCCACCAGCTGGCACTCAACGAACGCTCGGGGTTCCGCCTGACACACACCGAAGGAGACTTCCAGATGGACAGTTCAGGAATAAGGCTACATCACCTCAGGACAAAGGCTGCATCATCCTACGCCCAAGCCGACATCAGCTTACCATGGGAGGCACTGAGGGGAAATGGGATGGAGCGGATGAAGGCTTCGGTCGAAGGAGAGGTGAGTCTGGCGGACGTGGACAAACTCTATCCGCTGGACATCGGCCACCACTCGCCCTTGCACTTCCGCATCGGCCTACAGGGCAACATGAGGCGCTTGCGACTGGACACCTTGGCCATCAGAATGGACAGCGTGGCCACAATGAGCGCAAGCGGCGAAGCAAGCCACCTGACCGACGACGAGCGCCGCACGGGCAGCCTCACGTGGAAAGCCGTGGCACACGACCTCAACACCCTGGCTCCACTGATGACGACCACGGACAGGGCGTCGGTGGCCATTCCCCAAGGATTGAGAGCCAAGGGCACCGTGGAGGCGAACAAGACACGCTACGAAGCCCGCCTGCACCTGCATGAGCAGGAGGGATGGCTGGCTGCCAGAGGACACTACGACACCCGCTCACTGGAGTATGCCTTGGGCGTGCGTGCCGACAGCCTGCCCTTGCACCGCTTCCTGCCAAAGGATTCAATCGGCCACCTCACCGCCCGCATCCGTGCCGTGGGAAGGGGCACCGACCCGTATGCTCCCGCGACCCACTTGGCGGCCAACGTCCATGTCGACAGCCTGCAATACGGCACACAACTGATTTCACACATCGACTTGAAGGCTTCATTGGAGGAGCATCGGGCACACGTGGCACTGGACAGCCGCAACCCGTTGCTAGAGATGGCGGCACGCGTCGACGGTCTTCTGCATCGCGACTCGCTGAAAGCCAAAGCCACGGTGGAGGTGGAGAGCACACAACTCCCTCCCTTGCAGATGATGGAGACACCGCTGAAGGCTACGGCACAGGTGGATATGCGCCCCCACTCCCTCCATGCACAGGTGACGACGGGCGACTTCCTACTGAAGCTGAACAGCGCGAACGGCCTCGACTCGCTCATCGGAGGCATCACCTCCTTTGTGCAAACCCTGCAGGCTCAACTGGCGGAGCGGAGCGTGGACATCGGCCAGGCTAAGCGCCTGCTGCCCGACATGAATCTGACACTGAACACGGGGAAAGAGAACCCCATCGCCCACTACCTGCGCCACACGAGCGGCATCAGCATGGAGGAGGCCGATGTGGAGATTCTCGCCTCGCCCGCCTCGGGACTCTCAGTCAACGGCAACGTGCACCGCCTGCGCACCGACAGCCTTGAGCTCGACACCATCAGGCTTGAAATGACCACAATGAAGGACACCACCCTCGTTGCCAACCTTGCCGTGAGCAATGCGCCCGGCAAGCGCAAACCCGTGTTCACCGCCAACCTTGGCGGAGTGGTGGGCAAGAAGACGAGCAGTGTGCAAGTACACTTCCACAACGGCAAGGGCGAGCTGGGATTGGAGTTGGGTGCCCGCGCCCGCTTGGAGGAGGAGGGCATGCGCCTGACCTTCTTCCCCGAACGGCCCACCATCGGTTTCCGCCAATTCACGTTGAACGACAGCAACTATGTTTTCCTCAGCGACTCGGGTCGCATTGCGGCCAACGTCAGGGTGCTCGACAATGCCGGCACTGGCCTCCGCCTCTACTCGTCGCCCAACGAGGAGGCGTTGCAAGACCTCACCGTCGACCTCACCCGCCTCCATATTGAAGAGATATTGACGGTGCTCCCCTACGCACCCGACATTGCCGGCGTGCTGAACACCGAACTGCACTACGTGAAGAGCATTGCGGCCTCCACCTTCTCGGGCAGCATGCAGGTGAACGACTTGGCGTACGGAGGCTATGCACTGGGCACCGTGGGGATGGAGGCGGCCTATCTGCCCACCTCGCGTCAAGAGCACCTGGTGAGCGTGCAACTGACACACGACGACACCATGATAGCCACCTTGGATGGCAAGTACCGCTCGGACGGAGCAAGCGACGAACCGCTCACGGCCGACATCCACCTCGAACAGTTTCCCGTGGAGATGGCAAACGCCTTCATGCCGCGCGACATCGTGACCCTGGACGGATGGCTCAGCGGCGAACTATCCGTCAAAGGGGAGCCATCGGCGCCACGCATCAACGGCGAGGTGCGCTTCGACTCAGTGCAGGTGCACTCGCCCCTCTACGCTCTTGACTTGCGCGTTGACAAGACTCCCATAAACGTGACCGACAACCACCTGACATTCGACAACTTCCCCATCTATGCCAAAGGGAAAAATCCCTTCACACTGACGGGTAGCGTCGACTTGGGCGACTTTTCCCACATGAGGGCCGACCTGCAGATGAGAGCCGTCGAATACGAACTGCTCAATGCCAAGAAGAACCGCAACTCGGTGCTTCACGGGCGGGTGTTCGTCTCCCTCTTCTCCACCATCAAAGGCGAGCTGACAAGCCCCGTCATCCGCGGCCGCATGGAGGTATTGGGCAACACCGACGCGACCTACGTGCTGAAGGAGTCGCCCCTGACGGTGGAAGACCGCTTGGGAAGCATGGTCACCTTTACCAACTTCAACGACACACTGGTCACCCCCAAGAAGGAGAAAGAGGTGACACTGGGCGGAGTGGACATGTTGCTCGACGTCCACATTGACCAAGGGGCACAGGTGGAGGTCAACCTCGGAAGCGACAACTACGTGGAGGTGCAGGGCGGCGGCGACCTGGCGATGCAATACACCCCGCAAGGCGACCTACTGCTGACAGGGCGCTACACACTCACCAACGGCGAGATGAAGTACTCCCTGCCCGTCATCCCCCTGAAGACCTTCAAGATTGCCAGCGGCAGCTACGTGGAGTTCACCGGCAACCCGACCAACCCCTACCTGAACATTGCTGCCACCGAACGGGTGCGCACCTCGGTGACCGAGGAGAACAGCTCGCGCTACGTCAACTTCGACGTGGGCGTCTCCATCACCAACAGCCTAGACAACATGGGAGTGGCCTTCACCCTGGAAGCACCCGAGGACGTGAGCCTGCAAAACCAGTTGGCCGCCATGTCGGCCGAAGAGCGCGGCAAGCTGGCCGTGACGATGCTGGTGACAGGCATGTACGCCGGCGGACAAGGCTCCGGCGGCGGGTTCAACACGGGCAACGCCCTCAACTCCTTCCTGCAGAGCGAAATATCCAGCATCGCCGGCAGTGCACTGAAGACGGTGGACGTCAGCATCGGCGTGGAGGGCAACTACGCAGCCGACGGCACCACGCAAGGCGGCACCGACTACTCGTTCCGCTTTGCCAAGCGATTTTGGAACAACCGCCTGAGTGTCATCATCGGCGGACGCATCTCAACGGGCAACGAGGCTGTGGCCGAGGGGGAGGGGAACTCCTTCATCGACGACATTTCGCTTGAATGGAGGCTCGACGACAGCGGCACACGCTACGTTAAACTATTCCACACCCGCAACTACGAGAGCATCCTCGAAGGGGAAATCATCGAGACGGGTGTCGGTCTGGTGCTCCGCCGCAAGGTGAACAAGTTGGGAGAATTGTTTATTTTCAGAAGAAAGGAATGAGGGTTATGAAAGGAGATATTATGAAAGGAGTTAATGGAGTTAAAGGAGTTAGAGGAGTTAGAGGAGATATCGCTTCGCTTTGCTCGTTAGGAGTTAAAGCCAATCGTTTTGCTTGCATAATTGCTTGCATGATTACAAAACATTTGGCTAAGCTGGCAAAGCCTGCGATAACTCCTTTAACTCCTAAGCCCAAAGGGCTGATAACTCCTTTAATAATAATCCTCACCGCCTGCAGCACTACACGCAACCTGCCCGAGGAGGAGACGCTTTACACGGGCATCAAGCGCATTGAGTATGTCAACGACAGCGCCCTGCGACACACCGAAGCCGCCCTTGACGAGGTGGAGGCCGCCTTGGCTTATCCGCCCAACAACGCCATCTTTGGCAGCTCGTCCTACCGCTTCCCGCTCCCCTTCGGCCTGTGGGTCTACAACGCCTTTGTCAACCACCAGCGGGGTGTGGGCAAATGGGTGTTCAACAACTTTGCCGCCGAGCCGGTCTATATGTCAGCCGTCAATCCCGAGGTGCGCAGCAAGGTGGCCACCAATCTGCTCCGCGACTACGGTTTCTTCCGTGGGCGGGTGGCGAGCGAGGTCATTCCCCAGAAGAACCCCCGCAAGGAGAAGGTGGCCTACCGCGTGAATGCCGGACACCTCTTCACCCTCGACTCCATCCAGTACCGCCGCTTTCCCTACGTGGCCGACACGCTGATACGTTTCACGGCAAAGGAGAAGTTGTTGCATGCGGGCGACCCCTTCAGCGTTGTCCAACTCGAGAGCGAACGCAACCGCCTCTCTACCCTTTTCCGCAACAACGGCTACTACTACTATCGGGGCGACTACATCACCTTCCGCGCCGACACCATCCAGCGGCCGGGCCATGTGTGGTTGCAGGTGCAACCGCGCGAAGGACTCCCCTCCGTGGTAAACCGCCAATGGTATATTGGCAAAACCGTGGTGAACCTGCACAACAACAACCGCCGCCAGCTGGAGGACACGCTGCAAATCCGCCACCTGACCGTCAACTACACGGGTAAGAAGCCGCCCCTGCGTCCCGGTGTGCTGTTCCACAACTTCCGCTTCCGCCACGGTGACCTCTATTCGCAAGAGAAGCAGCGGCTGAGCCAAGAGAACATGGCACGTATGGGGGTGTTCAGCTCGGTGGACATGCAGTTTGTGCCACGCGACACCACCGCCACGTGCGATACGCTCGATGTCGTGGTCAGCGCCACCTTCGACAAGCCCTTGGATGTGGAGTTGGAGGTGAACGCCACCAGCAAGAGCAACGACCAGATAGGCCCCGGACTCTCCTTCGGCGTGGCCAAAAAGAACGTTTTCCGCGGGGGCGAGACCTTCTCGGTGAAACTGGATGCCTCCTACGAGTGGCAGACGGGTGGGACGGCCACGGGCAAGAGTGCCGAAATCAACTCGTGGGAGCTGGGCCTCTCCACCGCCCTCACCTACCCGCGCCTGATGTTTCCCGGGTTGAACACCCGCCGATTCCGCTTCCCTGCACAGACGGAGTTCAAGCTCTACGCCAACCAGTTGAACCGCGCGGGATTCTTCCGCCTGCTGTCGTTCGGGGGTAACGCCGTCTACTCCTTCCAACCGACGCGCACATCGAAGCACACCTTCACCCCCTTCCGCCTGACCTTCAACATGCTGCAGAGCCACACGGCCAAGTTCGACTCCATCATGGAGCAGAACCGTGCCCTGGCTATCAGCTTCCGCGACCAGTTCATCCCCGCCATGAGCTACACCTACACGTTCGACGACGCCAGCATCACCTCGCGCCGCCACCACACTTGGTGGAGTACGACAGTGACCTCGGCAGGCAACGTCACCTCGGCCCTCTACGCCCTGTGTGGCAGCCCCTTCAGCAAGCGCGACAAGTCGCTCCTTGGCAACCCCTTCGCCCAGTTCTTCAAAGCCACTACCGAACTGCGCAACCTCTTCAAGGTGCGCGGCCGCACCCACGTGGCCACCCGCCTGATGGCCGGTGTCATCATTCCCTACGGCAACTCCCAGTATGCTCCCTACAGCGAACAGTTCTACATCGGCGGAGCCAACAGCATCCGTGCCTTCACGGCCCGCACCATCGGCCCCGGCAGTTTCCATCCCGAAGAGAGCACCTATTCCTACCTCGACGAGACGGGCGACGTCAAGCTGGAGGCTAACGTGGAGTTGCGCTTCCCCATCGTGGGCAACCTCTATGGCGCCACTTTCCTCGATGCGGGAAACGTCTGGCTCCTCCACCCCCAAGCCGACCGCCCCGGCGGCACACTCACACTGAACGACCTTTGGAACGACATCGCCCTTGGTACCGGCCTTGGCTTGCGCTACGACCTTGAGTTCCTCGTCCTGCGCCTCGACCTCGGCATCGCCATCCACGTACCCTATGACACGGGCAAAAGCGGCTACTACAACATCCCACGCTTCAAGGACGGGCTCGGCCTCCACCTCGCCGTGGGGTATCCGTTTTAAAAGGCCACACTAACTTTCCCAAAGGAAAGAGAGCAAAGCTACAAACCACGAGCAAGTTTAATCATCTGCATCAAAAAAAAGAAATGAATTATAACCCACCTTCATTGGCAGAAAAACATGTAACGAGGGTTGTCAAAATGCACTCATTTCATTTTTTAGACACGGATAACACGGATAACGCAGATAAATTATAACCTATCGGGTATAATAATCAAGAAAATCCGCGTCATCCGCGTTATCCGCGTCTAAAAAATCAGTTATGACACACCCTCATTACCTCTTTTTATAATAAAGTACCGAACAGTTCTCGGGACGGAACATGTGGGCGGCTACGCGACGGATGTCTTCGGCCGAGACGGCACGGTAGGCCGACACTTCGGTGTTCACATCTTCAGCACGGCTGAGAAGTTCGAAGTAGGCCAAGTTGACGGCATTGTTCAAGAAGTTGGTCCCCTTGAAGGTCTGCTCGGCCTCGAAACGGTTTTTCACCTTTTCCAGTTCTTTCTCGTCGGGCAGAGTGTGGCTGAGAACTTCCAGTTCAGCCCACACAGCCTCTTCGGCTTGGGAAAGGGAGACGCCGGGCGCGGGCTTGCCGGTTATCTGCAGGAGGCCCGCATCGGTGCTGCCCGTGATGTAGGCGTCCACGTGGGTGAATACTTGACGCACCTTTACCAGATGGCTGATAAGACGGCTGGAGGTGCCATTGGCCAAAAGGTCGCTCAACATGTCCACGGCATAGTAGTCGGGGTGAAGACGGGGACAAGTGTGAAAGGCCATGTACAAAGCATCCAATGGCACGGGGCGCTCGACCTCCATGCGGCGGATGGCGGTCTGCACGGGTTCCTCGGGCAGACGGCGCGGCAGCACATCTCTTGTGGGAATGGGGGCAAACCACTTTTCGGCCAAGCGCACCACTTCGTTGAACGGAATATTTCCCGTGACGGCCATCACGGCATTGTTGGGGGCATAAAAGCGATAGTAAAACTCCTTTACCTCGTCGAGCGTGGCTTCGGCAATGTGGCTCAGCTCCAACCCTATCGTCGGCCAACGGTAAGGGTGCACCTTATAAGCCATGCTGCGCATCAGATGGCTGGCATCGCCGTAGGGCTGGTTCAGATGGCGTTGCTTGAACTCCTCCATCACCACGCCGCGCTGCACGTCCAAACTTTCGGGGGAGAAGGCCAAGCCGAGCATACGGTCCGACTCGAGCCAGAAGCCTACTTCGACATTCTGCTTGGGAAGGGTCAGGTAGTAGTTGGTGAGGTCGTTGGTCGTCCAGGCATTGTTTTCACCACCGGCGCACTGCACGGGGGCATCGTAGTCGGGGATGTGCACCGAGCCTCCGAACATCAGGTGTTCAAACAGATGGGCAAAGCCCGTCCGGGAAGGATCTTCATCACGAGCGCCAACGTCGTACACCACGTTGATGGCCACCATCTGAGTGGTGGTGTCCTCGTGGTGTACGATGCGCAGACCATTGGTCAGTGTGTGTCGGTTTATTGCAATCATTCAACCACCACGACTTTACGGATAACAACATCCTGCTCGGGGCGGTCGGAGCGGTTGGTCTTCACCTGCTGGATGGCATCAATCACCTCCATGCCCTCGACTACCTCGCCAAAGACGGTGTACTGATTGTCGAGATGCGGAGTGCCACCCACGGTGGTGTAGGCCTCAATCTGCTCGGGAGTAAACTTGAAGATGGGTTCGTCCGCCACCTGTGCCTGCGCCTCGGCCACCAGTTGCTCCTGCAATTGCTGCAAACCATTCATATCGTTGTTCTTGCGCAGCTTATAGATTTCCTTCATGTGTTGGCGAGCCAGAAGGTCAAAGGCGGTCTTCAGCTTCATCTGGTTCAGTTGGTTTTCCATCCCTGCTATCTGAGCGGGGGTAAGGACTTGTCCGGTCACGATGTAGAACTGACATCCCGAAGAGCGACGCTCGGGGTTCACCTCGTCGCCCTGACGGGCAGCAGAGAGGACTCCTTTCTTGTGAAAATAGCGGGGATAGACAAACTCGGCGGGAAGGGTGTAACCGGTGTCGCCCATGCCCAGCATCTTGCCTGCAGGAGCGCCCTTCGAATCGGGGTCGCCGCCTTGAATCATGAAGTTCTTGATGACACGGTGAAAGAGGGTGCCATCGTAGAAGTTCTCCTTAGCCAACTTGACGAAGTTGTCGCGATGTTGCGGTGTTTCGTCGTAGAGTTTCACAGTGATATTTCCTTTTGATGTCTCAATCCGACAGATTGTTTGCTTGTTTGTTTCCATATTATTCTTCTTTGTTTTCTTCCAATATGTGTTTTACTTGTTCTTCGGTTTTATAGAGTCTGTCCCTGCATTGCGCCAACAGAGCCTTCACCTCTTCCAAGGTGTCGCACAGTTGGTCGATTCCCAGTTCGTTGCTCTCCATGCCGGCCACGAGTTGCTCCAGTCGGGCCATGGCCTGTTCGTATGTCAATTTTTCGTTTTCCTTCATACTATTTCTTTTATCTCTTTTACTTCTGAAACGATTGTCCCCTTTGCCACCCGGGTATGCATCACATCTCCCTCGTGCAGGGCTGAGGCGTCGGTCACAGCACGGCCATTCACCGTGGTCAGGCTGAATCCTTTGGAAAGGATGCGTCCGACATCGCAAGCGTCGGTGCGCTGTGCCAGAAGTTGCAACTGATGACGCTTGGCTTGCAACATCAATGCAGTGACCGAGGTGAGCCGTCCCCACAGGCGCGTCTGCCTCTCCCTCTCATGGGCAATCCTGAAGGTGGCCATTTGTGGCAGACGCAACACCATATCGGCCAACCGTCGGCGCTGCTTGGCCAACAGGTCGGCCGTCCATGCCTGAACGGATTCGGCCAAAGCCTCCAAACGCAAAGCTGTTTCGTGTGCCCGACTTATCAGGAACTCGGCGGCAGCTGTAGGTGTCTTCACACGGGTGTGGGCCACCATGTCGAGTACGGTGTCGTCGCGCTCATGGCCGATGCCCGTAATGACGGGCAAGGGGAATTGGGCACAAGCGGCAGCCAGCAGGTAGGTGTCGAAGCCCGAAAGGTCGCTGACGGCTCCTCCGCCACGGATGATGACCACTGCATCCCACTCATCGAGGGAAGCATGAATGTGGTCAAGAGCATCCAAGACTGATGCCTCTACCCTATCGCCTTGCATGATGGCAGGAATAAGTGTGGGATAGAACTGCAATCCGTAGGGATTGGAAGATAGTTGATTACAAAAATCGCCGTAGCCGGCAGCCGTGGGGGAAGAGATGACGGCTATACGCTGTGGCAGGATGGCCAGAGGCAGTTCTTTGTTAAGAGAGAGGACGCCCTCCTCCTCCAACTGGCGAAGAATCTCGCGCCGACGACGCACCATGTCGCCCACGGTATAAGAAGGGTCGATGTCCGTCACCGTCAACGAATAGCCATACAATTCGTGAAACTCTACCCTCACCTGCACCAACACCTTGATGCCAGCCGAAAAAGGCTGTCCTGTCTCGCGCTCGAAATAGGGGCGCAACAAGCGGAAGACATTGCCCCAAATTGTGCCTCGGGACTTGGCAATCAACGAGTGGTTGCGGGTGTCCTTCTGAACAAACTCTACATAGCAATGCCCTGCGGCATTCACGCGCACATCGCTCAGTTCGGCCTGCACCCAGCAGTCATCGGGCAAGGCACGGGACAGGGCCTGACGCACCCGGCTATTCAGTTCGTAGAGAGTCAGTGGCTGCACGTCACTCGTTTTTTAGATTCTTAAAGACTGTTTCCAAAAGTTCCTTCTGAATGGGCTTGGACAGGAAGTCGTTGCACCCGGCAGAGAGTGCGTCGTTGCGATTGGACTCAAAAACACGACCAGAAGTGGCCACGATGCACACATCGGGATTGAACGAACGAATCCGACGGGTAGCCTCCAAACCATCCATCACCGGCATGTCGACATTCATAAATATCAAGTCGTAAGCCGTCTTCCCGGCTTTCGTCACAGCCTCGTCACCATTGCGGGCATGCTCCACAAGCGAACAATTCTTCAACATGCGTTCCAACAGCAGGTAGTGGTTTTCGTTGTCCTCGGCCACCAGTACCTTCAGACCTATTCCATTGGAAATTCCCAAATCTTCGCTAACCGACGGCGCATCATCCTTTTCGTCCTCATTTTCACGACCTTCGCGGCAAATCTCAATCTGCTGACAGGGGAACCATGCCTTGAAGGTGGACCCTACGCCAACCTCTGACTCCAAACCGATGTTTCCACCCATGGCTTCCATGATGGCCCGACAGATGCTCATTCCCAAGCCTGTGCCTTGTGCGAAATCGTTGAGTTTGTAGAAGCGCTCAAACACCATTGCTTGCTTTTCCTTCTCGATGCCGATGCCCGTGTCTTCCACATACACCAGTATTCCTTCTCCTTCCATGCGGTATCCCATGCGTATGTGTCCCTTCGTGGTGAACTTCATGGCATTGGTCACAAAATTGGTCACCACTTGACTCATGCGGTTGCGATCCAATGTCACCAGACAGGTGTCGTAGGGAGCATCCAACAACAGCTGGACCTGACCACGTCCGCGCATCCGCTGCTCCATTGCCGCATATATCTCAGCAAACAAATGAGCGACATCGAAACGTTCGGGACGCAAGTCAATCATACCAGCCTCCATCTTTGACAGGTCAAGGATGTCTCCAATCAAGCGCAGGAGCAGGTCGTTATTGGTGTGTATGATTGTCCAATACTCCTCTCGCTCTTCAGGGACATCGGTCTCCTTCAACAGTTCACTGAATCCCACAATGGCGTTCAGCGGAGTGCGTATCTCGTGACTCATGTTTGCAAGGAAGGCACTCTTCAGCTTGTTGCTCTGCTCAGCTTGTTCCTTGGCCACCGCCAATTCATCATTACGGATTTTCAACACACGATTGACCCGCTTGTTCCTTTGCAGAAGGAGGAAGATGAAGGTTGTCATCAACAGGAATATCAAGGTCAGCGCTATTGCTATTCCCAGATACTTCTGATAGCGTTGTACCTCTTCGTCCACTTCGGAGACGAAGACTGTGTCCTCGGGCAACTGGTCCTCCGTCAGGCCGTATTCCTCCATCTTTTCACGACTGAAGATGTACTTGCTCTCGGTGAATTTGAAGGTGCTTTCGCTTGACTCGCCCGTGTTATACCGGTGAATGTCTTCTACAATATGCTCGATGTTCCACTCCGGTTGGGGGATGTATCCGCCTACAGCCCATTCGCCCAAGCCTACTCCTGTCATTGTGAAGACGGGCAAATCGAAACCTTCGGGGAAGATTTCCTTAATAGAACTTTCCTGATAATAGCGGCCGCTCTTGTCCACACGCCACGTGCCGAGCAACACCACCGACTTCTCTGGCAATGAGCGCATACGAACCCTGATTTGTGACATCGAGAAGCTCAGTCCTCTGAGTGAAGCCAAATTCAGTTCGGGGTATTTCTCTACGATAACTTCACGCATCAGTGTACCCAACGCTGCACCTTCGTAACTGTTGTCGGTGACAAAGGCAATGCGCACGGTGTTGGGGTATATCTTCTTGATCAGCTCGATGTTGGCCTCTACATCGTAGCGGTTCATCATCCCCCCCGTGTGGCCGCGGGTACGGGCCATGGCACACAGATCCAGTTTTTCGGGATACCAATAGAGGAAGTCGGGCATGTTGGCAGGGATGGGCACACCGAACTCATCCATGTAGCAACCATAGAAAGGCACATCGGGGATTGTCGGCTGCTCCAAATAAGAAATCCAGGCTTCGTGTCCAAGCAACACGACCGCAGCAAGTTCATCTTCGGTATACCGCTTGAGCATGTTGGCCATGTCTGGCACCCACTCGTGACTACTCTCAAACCCCAAGAAACCCATGTAGGCGATTGTGCTGGTATAGTCGTACTTCTTCTCGGTCATCAATTGCTCGAACTTCTCCATGAACCGGGCAGTACGCTCCGAATCCGAGGAGTAGGAACTGATTACCAGTACGGTCTTCTTGGTATCACGGGCTTGCGCCTGCACAGACACTGTAGCCAGGAGGCAAAGCAGCATCAATAGACATATTCTGACAGTTGTTTTCATCTGAACAATCGAGTTTTTCTCTTTATGGTAATGATTACAGAAGGCAAAAGTATAAAGAATTCATCTTATGACGAAACTTTTGCTCAGAAAAATTCACTTGAGAATCATTTCCGGCCATGCAAGAGGACGTAGAGGATGACGGGCACACCCAATAATGGTGTGACAGCACTCAACGGGATTGCCCCCTTGTCGCCAGGCAATGTACAAATAAGGTTACACAGCAATGCCACGGTTGACCCCGTCAGCAACGACAAGGGCATCAGCAGACGATGGTCGGCCTTGCGGAGCAACAGACGCGCCATGTGGGGGACGGCCAAGCCAAGGAAAGAGACGGGGCCACAAAAGGCGGTGGTGGCAGCTGACAAGACTCCGGTCGTCAACAGCAAGTAGAGGCGCGTGCGACGGACATTGACTCCCAAGTTCCCCGCGTAGTGATAGCCCAACAGCAAGGCATTCAATGGTTTCGCCATCAACAATGAAGCCATCAGCCCGACCAGCACCAACAGGGCAAACCAGGGCATCTGTCCCATGGAGACACCGCCGAAGCTGCCCATCCCCCACACCATGTAGGAGTGTACCCCCTCGGCCGTTGAGAAGAAGTTGAGCAGTGAAATGACGGATGACCCGACGTACCCAATCATGATACCCACTATCAGCAGCATGATGTCGCTCCGTAGCAAGGTGGAGAAGAACAGCAACAGCCCCATCACAACCATGGCTCCCACAAAGGCTGCCACCGTGACGGCGAGGAACCCTCCCAAGGCCATCTTGCCAGCCATCAGGCTTCCCCCACTGAGGAGCATCACCAAGGCTACTCCCAAGCTTGCTCCCGAGTCGATGCCCAGGATGGAGGGACCGGCCAAGGGATTGCGGAAGACCGTCTGGAGCATCAGGCCACCCGCAGCCAGGGCCGCGCCACACAGCAGGGCCGTCAATGCCTGTGGGAGTCGGGCTTCCAGGACGATGAACTGCCACGAGGGGCGCACAGCATCCGCCTCCCCCGTCAGCACACTCCACACCTCGGAGACCGGTATGTCCACTGAACCGACAAACAGGTTTGCCACAAACAAGAGCAGCGTCAGCACTCCCATCAGCGCTATGTACATTCTTTCACGAGCCATCATTCTATTACTCTCTATACCAAAGAAAAGCAGGTCGGTTACCCAAACAGATTGCAGCCTCACCGAGTTGCCCCATAAGCCTCCTCGAAGGACGATGAGACGGACTATGGAAGTCAGCCTCTTGACTATGGAAATGCAGACATGGATTATGGAAGTGCAGACATGGACTATGGAAGTCCATAACCAAGGTGTGCTACAACACAAATTTAGGCACGGATTACATAGACTGACACGGTCATTATACTCATTGTGTATAAATTATCCGTGAAATCCGTGTAATCCGTGCCTAAAGTAGGGGGTGTTCGTATATAACCACCCTCTTGTTTCCGATGAAACCCTTGCGGTAATCTTCTTACTTCTTGCGGGCGTTACCGTAGCGGCTCATGAACTTATCCACACGTCCGGCGGTGTCAACCAACTTAGACTTACCAGTGAAGAAGGGGTGTGAGCTACTTGAGATTTCGACCTTCACTACGGGGTAGGTCTCGCCTTCGAACTCTACTGTTTCGGTAGTCTTGCAAGTAGAGCGAGTCAGGAACATATCGCCGTTAGACATGTCTTTGAACACTACGGGACGATAGTTTTCAGGATGAATACCTTTTTTCATTGTTATGCTTTATCTTTTAATTATTATATACTTAACTACTATTGCTGGTAACAATAATGTGTAATGGTCTGTCAATTCAGGGCGCAAAGGTACGGCTTTTATTTATAACAGGCAAGTTTTTTAAGGAAAATCTCTCAATTTTGCGTCAATGGCTTTGTCATTCCGAGGCTCTGCATTATCTTTGCGACCCGTAAAGGGGACCTTCGGGTCTTTGGAGAGAAGAATCTAACCTATAACAATAACCTTTTAAACAGTAAAAGAATACATGACAGAAAAGATTAAAGCAACGTTGAGAGACTCCAATGCAGCGCGTTGGACGGCTCTCGTAATCGTGTCGTTCACGATGATGTGGGGTTATTTCCTCACGGATGCCATGTCTCCCCTGATGACCATGTTGGAGGTGGAGATGAACTGGTCCAGCTCGGACTTCGGCATTTTCAACTGGTCGTATTGTTGGTTCAACGTGTTCCTCTTCATGCTCATCTTCGGTGGCATCATCCTCGACAAGATGGGCGTACGCTTCACGGGACTGACGGCCTGTGCCCTGATGGTCATTGGTGCCTTCATCAAGTACTATTCGGTGGAGTACATCTCTCCCGCCCCCGAAGCGGGCACCATCTTCGGCATCCGCACCCAGGTGGTGATGGCCAGCCTTGGTTACGCCATCTTTGCAGTGGGAACCGAGAACTGCGGCATCACGGTGACAAAGGTCATTGCCAAGTGGTTCAAGGGCAAAGAGATGGCCTTGGCCATGGGTTCCCAGGTGGCAGTGGCCCGCCTTGGCACGGCGCTGGCCATGATTGTGAGTCCGCTCATTGTGAAGAACTTCAGCATGTCCACTCCGCTCCTGCTTGCCCTTATATTATTAGGTATAGGACTGTTGGCCTACATGGTCTTCTGCGTGATGGATGCCCGCCTCGACAAGCAGCTCACTGCCGAGCAGGGCGAGGATGGCGAGGACGACACGTTCCACATTGCCGACCTGAAGGCCATCGTCAGCAGCAAGGGCTTCTGGCTCATTGCCCTGCTGTGCCTGATGTTCTATTCGGCCGTCTTCCCCTTCATGAAGTATGCCACTTCACTGATGGAGAACAAGTATGGCATGGCCAACGAGTGGGCGGGCTGGATTCCTGCCCTCATCCCCATGGGCAACCTGATTATGACTCCCCTCTTCGGCGGCATCTATGACAAGCATGGCAAGGGTGCCACCATCATGATTATCGGTTCGGCCATGCTCATCATGGTGCACGTGCTGTTTGCCTTGCCTGTGCTGAACTACTGGTGGTTTGCCGCCTTCATTGCCATCGTGCTGGGTGTAGCCTTCTCGCTGGTTCCCTCGGCCATGTGGCCCAGTGTGCCCAAGATTATCCCCGAGAAGCTCTTGGGTTCGGCCTATGCCCTCATCTTCTGGGTGCAGAACATCGGACTGGGCTTTGTGCCCCTGCTTATCGGCTGGTTGCTCAACGAGTACTGCATCACCGGCGAACGGGTTGTCGACGGACAGACATTCATCCAGTATGACTACACGCTGCCCATGTGCGTGTTTGCCCTCTTCGGCATCGTGGCACTGGCTCTTGCGTTCGCTTTGAAGAGAGAGGACAAGCGTAAGGGATATGGCCTCGAGGAAGCAAATATCAAGTAAAAAGGCAAGTTTTATAGAAAAATGTTTGTGTTTTCCCAAATAAGCCTTACCTTTGTCAGCGGAAAACAAACCTATTAGTAATATTAAAGACTTACAAGTATGAAGAAGTTTAAAGTTAGCGCCATGTGCGCAGTGTTGTGCGGTAGCATGATGTTCTCATCATGTATCGGTTCGTTTGCCTTGTTCAACAAGGTGAAGGATTGGAACGAGGGTCTGACTGACAGCAAGTTTGTGAACGAGCTTCTGTATCTGGCCATGTGGATCGTGCCTGTGTATGAAATCTCTTTCTTTGTGGACAACGTGCTGTTGAACAGCATCGAGTTCTGGACAGGCAACAACCCTGTAGCCAACGCCGGTGAGGTGAAGACAGTGAAGGGTCAGAACGGTGACTACCTGGTGAAGACCAACGCCGACGGCTACACCATCACCAACGAGGCTGGTCAGGAGATGACACTGAAGTTTGATGCCGAGGCTCAGAGCTGGAGCGTGATGAACGGCCAGGAGGCTATCGAGCTGTTGAGCATCAACGGTGACGGCACTGTGAACATGAACTTGCAGAACGACACCTACATGCAGGTGACTCTCGACAATGCCGGCCTGATGGCTGCCCGCCAGGCCACTTCGGCCCAGACTTGCGGCTTTGCTATGAGATAAGCAGTGATGCATGAGTAAAAGAGAAGGGGCACTCCGAGGAGGAGTGTCCCTTTTTTGTGGATGAGACAAGCAGTGATGCACGAGTAAAAGGGAAGGGGCACTCCGAGGAGGGGTGTCCCTTTTTTGTGGGTTCTGTTTTGAGGGGAGAGGGGGCAGAAGGAGGAGCAAAAAGAAGCAAGAGGAGGAAGAGGGGCAGAGGGATGCCGCTTACCTCTTCGTCAAGTGGAGGAAGCGGGAGACTGAGCGGAGGAGGCTGCGGTCCTTGTTGTCGATGAAGGCATCGAGGATGCGGCAGAGGCCGCGGCTTTCATCGGGCAGGATGTCGTAGTCGGCCACGGAGGCGGGAATGAGGCAGGTGTGACCTTCGGAGAGGGCCACTTCGGTGCCGTTGGTGCGCAGTCGGATGCGGCAGCTTCCCTGCAGGCACATGGAGATGATGAAGGAGTCGTACTTCACCAGGTCGCGGTGTATGGGGCGGTAGACTTCGTTGATGCGGACGGTGAAGTGGGGTGTGTCGAGCACGAGGCTTGCCCCGTTTTCCCGCAGGGCATACTGGGTGCGGTATTCGCTCTCGACGGTGTAGTCCAGTGCCTGGGCGGCCAGTTCGGTGTGGAGCTGTCGGGGCTGTCCGTCCATTCCCGGCCGGTTGTAGTCGAAGATGCGGTAGGTGACGTCGCTGCTCTGTTGCACCTCGGCCAGCCTTATTCCCCCGCAGATGGCGTGCACGCGGCCGGCGGGGAGGTAGAAGACGTCTCCGCGGCGGACTTCGTGGCGTGCCAGGACGTCGGTGATGCTGCCGTCCTCCACGCGGCGGCGGTATTCATAGGGGGTGATAGTCTCTTTGAAGCCGGCATAGAGGTAGGCTCCGGGCCGGGCGTCGATGACGTACCACATCTCGCTTTTGCCCAGTTTGCCGTGTTCGCGGCGTGCCATAGTGTCGTCGGGGTGCACTTGGATGCTGAGGTCCTGTTCGGCATCGATGAACTTCACCAGCAGGGGCAGTTCTCCTCCGTGGCGGCGTGCCACCTCCTGGCCCAGCACCTCTTGTGGGCGGGCGGCGATGAGCTGGTCCAGCGGTGTGCCCTCGAGCGGGCCGTTGGCGATGGTGCTGACGGCCGAGGGCACCACACTCACCTCCCACGACTCGCCGATGGGTTCGGCGTCGGCGGGCAGTCCCTTCCAGGGCTTCAGGCCGCGGCCTCCCCACACCACGGGGTGGAGGTTGGGGCGGAAGAGCAGGGGATACAATTCGGTCTGTTTCATACTCCTTTCTTTGCAACTTTCAGGTGGAGGGGCCGGTGTGGCTCCTCCGTTCCGCGGACAAAGGTATGTAATTTCTTTGGATGGTGCAAACTTCGCTCTGCTTTTTGTGGCCAGAAGGGAGGAACCCACCTCCCCCGCCCTCTTTTCCTCATAAATAAGGATTGTCCGTTTCGGGGAACGGGCGTACCTTTGCAGCCGGAAATAAAGAGGGGTTGACTGATGGGAGCTATAGGGACTACAGTGGCCATAGGGGCTATAGGGACTATAGGGGAAGAGGAATAGAAAGGAAGAAATAATAATAAGAGAAAAGGATATATAACAATAAGAGAAATGGATATGAAAAGACTGAAGATGCTTCCCTTGGTGCTGATGGCACTATGTGCGGGATTTGCCTTTGTGGCTTGTAGTGATGACGATGACGAACCGAAGTTGACGATTGACCCGGTGATGGGCACTGCCGAGTGGGCTGCCGGCGAATACGTGGGCACCACGCTGACCGACCTCGACAGCCGGGGCATGGTGATGCGCATCGACACGACTTATGACCAGCCCGTCACCCTGGGCTTGAACGAGCAGAAGGAGCTGGTGCTGACCTACCACAACTGGACTGACCACACGGGCATGAGCTATGGCGACTTCCGCATCCTGCCCTTGGAGACGGTGGCTACGGAAGAGGGGGTTGTCGTCAGCGGCGAGTGCACCGACAGCCTCTACAAGGCGGGCGTGGGCTACCCTGCCACACTGAAGGTGGCGGGCACCATCAGCGGCGAGCCGAAGGTGGCCGACCTGACCATGAACATCGACCTGGTGGTAAGCCCCAAGATGACGCTGAAGTTCACGCTGGAGTATGAGGGGGGAGAGAGATAGGAACTATAGTGGCTATAGTGGCTATAGGGGCTATAGGGACTATAGAAAGAGAACAACATTGACCATAATGCTCGCCTTGGCGGGCATTATGTCGTTGGGGGCGAGGGGGGCTGACAGTGTGCGGGTGGTGGACATCGAGGCGGTGACCATCGTTTCGCAGCCTAAGACGCATGCGCCCCTGAGGCAACAGCCGCTGGCCGCCACACTGGTGGGGGCGGAGGTGCTGAGGGAGCAGGGCGTCGAGTCGGTCAAGGGGCTGTCGGGCCTGACGCCGAACCTCTTTATCCCCAACTATGGGAGCAGCCTCACCTCGGCTATATATATAAGAGGTATAGGCTCGCGCATCAACTCGCCCGCCGTGGGCATCTATGTCGACAACATTCCCTACACCGAGAAGGCTGCCTTTGACTTCCCCTTCATGGACGTGGAGCGGGCGGACGTGCTGCGCGGTCCCCAAGGCACGCTCTACGGGCGCAACACGATGGGGGGCCTGGTGATGCTCTACACCCGCAGCCCCTTGCGCTCGCCGGGGATGGAGGCTGCCTTCGGAGGGGCCTCGGCCGACATGAGCTACCATGCCTCGGTGAATGCCCGCTACAGGCTGACGGAGCGCACGGGCCTCTCCTTCGGGGTGAAGGTGAACGAGGCGCGAGGCATGCGCCGCAACGTCACCACCGGCCGGTGGGCCGAGCGGAAGGAGGGGCTGGGCATCAGCCTGCGCCTGCTGCACCTGGCCTCGGAGCGCCTGCGCACCGACTTCACCCTGCGCTATGACCAGACGGACGAGCGGGGATATCCCTACCAGTACAACGGCTCGCTTGAGGATGACGGCGGACGATTCGACCACCTGGTGGGGCGGATAAGCAACAACCGCCCCCACGGCTACCGGCGCGACCTGGTGAACGCGGCTGCCCACCTGCAGTGGAGGCTCGACGGGCTTACGCTGAGCAGCGTCACAGGCTACCAGTGGCTGACGGATGACATGCGCATCGACCAGGACTTCCTTGCCGACGACATCTTCACCCTGAGGCAGCGGCAGCGGATTCACACCGTGAACCAGGAGCTGACCCTGAAGAGCCCCACCCACCGGCGGTGGCAATGGGTTGCCGGGCTGAGCGGCATGATGCAGTGGACGAGGGCGGATGCGCCGGTGGACTTCTACACCGACGGGGTGGCCATGATTCAGCGCGCCATGGACGAGGGGATGAAGGATGCCCCCGTGCGCGTGCAGCTCACCGACGAGCGGCTCCACATCCCCGGCCTGTTCCACACGCCAGTGAGGAGCATCGCCCTGTTCCATCAGAGCGACATCCGCCTGAGCGACAGGCTGACACTGACGGCGGGACTCCGCCTCGACCATGAGCGGCAGGCCATCGACTACGCCACGCGCACGACGGTGAACACCCTCTTCACCGGCATGGGACTGGTGGCCCAACCGGGGCATAAGACGGTCAGCTACACGGGCGACTTCCACAAGCGGCAGACCCACCTGCTGCCCCGCCTGGCCCTCAGCTACGCGACGGGGGCCGGACGCATCTATGCCTCGATGAGCAAGGGACTGCGCTCGGGGGGATACAACATGCAGATGTTCAGCGAGATAATCCAGCAGAGCTTCCGCTCGGAGGCGCTGACCGACGAGCAGGTGAGGCAACAGATAAACTACGACCCCGAGTGGAGCCTCAACTACGAGGTGGGCACCCACCTGACGCTCCTCGAGGGACGGATGACGATGGACGCGGCACTGTTCCTCATCGCCACGCGCGACCAACAGGTCTCCCGCTTCACGCCCGAGGGGCTGGGGCGCATACTGGTGAACGCCGGGCGGGCACGCAGCCAGGGGGGCGAGCTGTCAGTGACGGCACAGCCCACCACCGACCTTACGCTGAGCCTCCACTACGGGTACACCCACGCCACCTTCACCCGCTACGACGGCGGCACCTCCGACTCGGGCGAACGGACCGACTACACGGGCAACCGCGTGCCCTTCGCCCCGGAGCACACGCTGAGCCTCGGCGCCCGCTACGACCTGCACCTGGCGTCCAAGCCACTGGGCCTCGGCCGCATCACCCTGCGCACCGACTACCAAGGGGCCGGCCGCATCTGGTGGACCGAGGCGAACGACGCCCACCAGCCCTACTACGGCCAGCTGCACGCCGGACTGACGCTGCACTTCCCGCGGGTGGAGCTGGACCTCGGCGGGCGGAACCTGACGGATGCCCGGTTCGACACCTTCCGCTTCCACAGCATGGGGCGCGACTTCTCGCAGGTGGGACGGCCAAGGGACTTCACTGCCACAGTGAGGTGGAGACATTGACAGTCCCTGACAATATTCTTCAGACGCGGATGACGCGGATAACGCGGATTTCTTTTTGCCACTCATCGGGAAGACAATAAAGAATCCGCGTCATCCGCGTCATCTGCGTCTAAGAAATAAGGGAGCACTCAGGTGGATTCTCCCTCCCCCTTCAAATAGTCAGCCACCGACGCATACGTCACCCCGTCCTTCACCACGGGGCCAAGCTCAAAGGTGAGGTTCTTTACCACCCGAGTCCTCAGCTCCTTCGAGGGGGTGAAGAGGATGCGCGGCTCGCGCACCATGCGCGCGGGGTGGTAGTCGCGGATGTCGTCCGCCCCATCGCTCTTGAAGGTGAGGCGAAAGTGGCCAAGGTGCCCTAATCGCACAGTGTGCCCCTGCAAGAGTTGTGAGATGGCATACTCGCCAAAAAGTTCTAGTGCCCCCTCCAGTTCCATAGGAGTCATGGAGGTGTTGCGCGTGGCTGCGCGCGCCATTTGCCTGACGGACAGGCTGCCATTGCTCACGGCCGTGCCGTACCATTTCATTTTCCCATGAGGATTCCTCGGGTCGCCTCTCCTCACTAATTTCACTTTAGTCATATCAATTATTTTCAGTTTGTACCATATTGTCACACCCCTGTCTCATATCAACCGACACCTTAGGTGTTACCTTAATTGACACCTTAGGTGTTACAGTTACCGACACCTTAGGTGTTACTCTCGCCAACACCTTAGGTGTCATCCGCCGCCTCCCGCCTATCTCCCCACCACCGCCACAGGCATCTGCCTGCAAATATACAACCTATCTGATAAAAAATGACACTTCGGGGAGAAAAATCATCACATTGAGGCAAAAAATGGCGGGACATCACGGGATTTTCCGTATCTTTGCACCAAATAACCCAAACAACTAATAAGGAAATGAAACTAAAGACCATGAGTGCGCTCATGCTGACGGCGCTGATGAGCACCGGAGCAGCCCTGGCGCAAGAGAGTGAAAAACCCTACGTGTCGGACGTGTGGGTGGCCGACCTCGGAAACGGCAAGTACCATAACCCCATCCTGTGCGCCGACTACAGCGACCCCGACGTGTGCCGCGTGGGCGACGACTACTACATGACGGCCTCCAGCTTCAACTGCCTGCCGGGTCTGCCCATCCTCCACTCCAAGGACCTCGTCAACTGGACCATCATCGGCCACGCCGTGGCACACACGCTGCCCCCGGTGGAGACCCCCGAGCGGCCGGAGCACGGCAACCGCGTCTGGGCACCGGCCATCCGCCATCACAACGGCACTTTCTACATCTTCTGGGGAGACCCCGACCAGGGAGCCTATATGGTCTCCACCAAAGACCCCGCGGGCACATGGACGGCCCCGAAGCTCATCAAGCCCGCCAAGGGACTGATTGACACCTGCCCCCTGTGGGACGACGACGGCAAAGTCTACCTCTACCATGCCTACGCGGGAAGCCGCGCCGGGCTGAAGAGCATCCTCGCCGTCTGTGAACTCGACCCCGAGACCCTCGAGGCCACCACACAGAGCCGCATCATCTTCGACGGACACATCGACCACCCCACATGCGAGGGAGCAAAGATACACAAATACCAGGGCAAGTACTACCTCTTCCACCCCGCCGGCGGCGTGGCCACGGGATGGCAGGTGGTGGAGCGTGCCGACCACCCCTACGGACCCTTTGAGTGCAAAACCGTCCTGGCACAGGGAGGCACCACCATCAACGGCCCCCACCAGGGAGCATGGGTGGACACCCCGACGGGTGAACACTGGTTCTTCCACTTCCAGGACGTGGGAGCCTACGGCCGCCTGGTGCACCTGCAGCCGATGGAGTGGCGCGACGGGTGGCCCGTCATTGGCGTGGACAAGGACGGCGACGGCTGTGGTGAGCCCGTGCTGACCTACCGCAAGCCGAACGTGGGCAAGACCTATCCCATACAGACCCCCCAGGAGAGCGACGAGTTCGACGGACTCACCCTGGGCAAGCAGTGGCAATGGCATGCCAACATCAACGAACTGTGGGCCTACTACGCAGGCGACAAGGGATACATGCGCCTCTACTCCTACCCCGTCGTAGAGGACTACAAGAGCCTTTGGAGCGTGGCCAACCTGCTCCTGCAGAAGACGCCCGCCTTCAACTTCGCCGCCACCATGAAGCTCACCTTCCACCCCAGCGAGAAGTACACGGGCGAGCGCACGGGCCTCGTCGTGATGGGGCGCGACTACGCCGGCCTCATCCTCGAGAACACCCAACAGGGCCTCGTGCTGAGCCAAGTGGAGTGCAAGAGCGCCGACAAAGGCAAGGCCGAGCAGGTGAAAGCCTCCACCCCGCTGACCGATGGCACCGTCTACCTGAAGGCCATCTTCAAGACCGACGCCACCGAGAAGAAAGCATTCGCCGACAAGGGCGACCGCGTAGTCACCTGTGAGTTCCTCTACAGCACCAACGGCAAGAGCTTCAAGAAACTGGGCACCCCCTTCCGCGTGCGCGAAGGCCAGTGGATTGGAGCCAAGATGGGCACCTTCTGCACCCGTCCCCACATGGTCACCAACGACGGCGGCTGGGTGGATGTCGACTGGTTCCGCGTGACGAAGAAGTAAAGGGGAGAGAAGACCCTACAGACCCTCCCCCGGCCCCTCCAGTAAGGGGAAGACCCTCCCCCAGCCCCTCCCTCTATGGAGGGGAGATAGATAGTAAGGTAAATAAATAATAAGTAGTAAACAGGCGGACAGCTCCCTCCCCTTCATAGAGGGAGGGGCAGGGAGTGGGTCCGCAATCAGACATTCCACTTCTCCCCTCCCTAGAGGGAAGGGTCGGGGGTGGGTCTCTTTAGAGTATGGACATCTTCCTCATCATCCTCGGCATCCTCTGCCTCATCACCGGCCTGGCAGGCTGCATCCTGCCCATGCTGCCCGGTCCGCCCGTGGCCTACGCCGGAGTCATCCTGTTGCACCTGACCGGCCAGGTCGACCTCTCGACCACCGAACTGGTGGCGGGTCTCCTGCTCGTCATCCTCGTGCAAGTGCTCGACTACGTCATCCCCATGCTGGGCACCAAGTACAGCGGCGGCGGCAAGTGGGCCAACCGCGGCACCCTCATCGGCACCCTCCTCGGCATGTTCTTCCTGCCCTGGGGCATCGTCATCGGACCCTTCGTAGGCGCCTTCATGGGAGCCACCAAGGACGGCATGGACAACACCCAAGCCCTCAAGGCCAGCTTCGGCTCCCTCCTCGGCTTCCTCTTCGGCACCGTGCTCAAGTTCGTCCTCTGCGGCTACTTCATCTGGATCTTCATCCGCGAGCTGATAATGGTCCACATGGAAGCCCTACAATCCTTCTAGCCCCCTAAGGCCCTTAGAGTCCCTAAAGCCCCTAAAGACCCTAAAGACCTTAAAGACCCTAAAGACCTTAAGCACCCTTAACCCCCATCAACCCCATCAACCCCATCAGCCCCCTCCCATGACCATCCTCTCCTCCACCATCCTCCTCCCCCAAATGACCTTCCACGCCCACCACGGCGTGATGCCCCAAGAGCGCCTCGTCGGTGCCCAGTTCACCGTCTCCATCGAAGCCACGGTCCCCTTCGAAGAAGCCCTCCTCACCGACCGCCTCGAAGGCACCGTCAGCTATGCCGACATCCACCAAGCCGTCAAAGAAGAGATGGCCATCCCCTCCGCCCTCCTCGAACACGTCGCCGGCCGCATCGCCCGCCGCCTCTTCCACGACTTCCCCCTCATCACCGCCCTCAAGCTCGAGCTGATGAAGCACAACCCACCCATGGGAGCCGACATCCCCGCCGCCGGCATAAGGATTGAGGTTACCCGAAACTCCCACCCCACCACCTAACCCCGGTCCCATCAGACCCATCAGGCCTATCAAGCCCATCCAACCCATCAGACCCATCAGGCCCATCAAGCCTATCCAACCCATCAACCCCATCAGGTCCATCAAGCCTATCCAACCCATCAACCCCATCAGGTCCATCCAATCCCATCTAGAGAGTCTAGATTGTCTAGAACTTCTAGATTGTCTAGAGCGCCTAGAACTTCTCCCCCTCCCTCCCCCCAACCAAAAAAGGGCGCACCGTCTCCGGTGCGCCCTTCTCCATATCCTCTCCCTCTCATCAGAGGTCACTGAAATCAAAGTACTTCACATGCTGCTCCAAGCGCGGTATCTGGTTGCACACCGCCGAGATGAGCGACCAAGCCACACGGTGGGCACCATAGACATTCAAGTGAGTGTCGTCCTGCAACCCCTTGGGATGCGAGGGCGAACCCTTGGGCAACCACATGAACAGGCGCTTGGAATCCTCGGGTCCCATAGGCTCCACTATGCCGTGAGTGATGGCATTGGCATCCACAAAGTAAGCCGCCGTCTGCTCAGCCACCCGACGCGGAGGCAACAGGTAGTCGCCATGGGTGCAAGTCAGGCGCTGGCCGTCGAACTTGCGGCGCACAATGGCATTGAAGAGCACGGGGATGCCGCCACGCTGGCGGGCCTCCATCACAAAGCGGCGCAAGTTGGCATCGAACGTGCCGCCGGGGACGGTATAGACCGCCTCCTTGTTGTACTTCTCATCGTTGTGACCAAACTGAATGAACACATAGTCGCCCGGACGGATGCGGGCAAGCACCTTGTCCCAACGGCCTTCGTTGATGAAGCTCTTGGTGCTGCGTCCGTTCTGTGCATGGTTGTCCACCTCCACGGCATCGGTGAAGAAGTGCTGGAGCACCATGCCCCATCCACGCTCGGGACTGCCGTTCTTCATGCTCTTGTTGGCCATCGTAGAGTCGCCAATCATCAGGATGCGAATCTTGCCATGCTTGTTCTCCACCGTCACCGGTCCCTCATGGGGAGTCAGGCGCTCACGCTCCAAGCAGACATTGATGAAGGGGCCGATGGCCTTCGGGTCGTTGTCGCGGATGGTCTCGTTGATGTAGTATTCATAGTTACCCGAGCGCATGTTCTTGCCTCCCAATCCGGCCACGGCACAGCAGTCGGTGATGGAGACCAGTCCCTTCTTGCCGACCTTGATGAAGCGCTTCATGAAGCCTTCGAAGCCCTTGTCGGCCACCTTCATATAGGAGGCCGGCACCACGCCGAGGCGGATTCCCTTGTAGAGCGTGTAGATGAACATGGCCGACACGGTAGACTCCAAGTAGTTGCCCTTGTCGCCACTGCGGTCGAGCACCTGATACCACAGGCCCGTCTTGCTGTCCTGATAACGCTCAATCTGCTTCACCACATTGTCGAGGATAAGCAGCAGGGAGTCGCGGTTCGGCTCGTCCACGGGAATGAACTCCAACGACTCGACCAAGGCCATGGCAAACCATCCCATGGCACGTCCCCATGAGTGGGCGCTCTGGCCGGTCGTCTTGTCGCACCAGAACTGCTCGCGGCTCTCGTCCCACGCGTGCTTGTAGAGACCGGTAGCGGGGTCGTAGGTGTGGCGGGCTACCACACAGAACTGGTTGATGACGTCCTGAAAAGCCTCGGGCTTGTCATACCGCGCGGCATACTCGGCATAGAAGGGGCAGCCCATGTAGAGGCCGTCGAGCCACATCTGGTGGGGATAGACCTTCTTGTGCCAGAAGCCTCCCTCCTTGGTGCGGGGCTGACCTTCAAACTGTGAATACATCAGGTCGAGGGCCTTCTTGTACTTCTCCTCACCCGTACGCGCGTACATATTAAATAATATCTTACCGGTGTTCACGCGGTCGAGGCTGTACTCCTCGCGCTTGTAGGCCACCACGGTGCCATCCTCGCGCACCATCGTGTCGCAATAGGACTCGGCATAGTCAAAGTAGCGGCTGTCGCCGTACATCTCCTCGAGTCTGAGGAAGGCCTGCAACTCCACTCCATGGCAGTAGTCCCACTTGAGTTTGGGTTGGAAATCGAGTTGCCACGACTCGGGGCAACGCACCATCTCCGACTCGGCCAATCTCACCGACATCGGTAACTTCTCACTAATCTTTTCAGTCTGCGCCCGCAGTGGTAACGCACACAACAGAGCCATCGCTCCGCAAAGGGATAATAAGATTCTTTTCATTCTTATAAAGCATTAATTAAATAAGTTCTTTCATGTTAATTAGGTCTGTGTCCGCCTAATTCGCTGCAAAATTATCCAAAATTCCTTGTAAATCCAAGAAAAAGGCCGTACCTTTGGCGACAAATTTCATTTACTAATCAATTAACTGGTATCATGGGTATCAATCAGAACTACAAAAAGACCAATTTCAGATGGGTGATGTGCGCTCTGCTGTTCGTCGCCACAACGGTCAACTACATGGACCGTCAGGTACTTTCGCTTACCTGGAAAGACTTTATCGCGCCCGAGTTCCACTGGACGGACGCTAATTACGGTGACATCACCGCAGTATTCTCAATCGTGTATGCAATCTGCATGCTCTTTGCCGGCCGTTTCGTTGACTGGATGGGAACCAAGAAGGGCTTCCTCTGGGCTATCGGTGTGTGGAGTGCCGGTGCCTGCTTGCACGCCGCTTGCGGATGGGCAACTATGCAGGTCGAGGGCATCAGCTCTGTGGCTGAAATGACAGCTGCCACAGGTGCCGTTGCAGTTTCTATCGCAACAGTCAGCGTATGGTTCTTCATCGCTGCACGCTGCATCCTGGCTCTCGGTGAAGCAGGTAACTTCCCCGCAGCCATCAAGACTACCGCCGAGTACTTCCCCAAGAAGGACCGCGCATTTGCCACTTCAGTGTTCAACGCCGGTGCCTCTGTAGGTGCCCTTGCTGCTCCTGCCACCATTCCCTTGCTGGCTCAGTACTTCAAGGATAAAGGCGTTGGTGGCGGTTGGGAGATGGCCTTCATTATCATCGGTGCCCTCGGTTTCTTGTGGATGTTCTTCTGGGTATTCCTCTACAGCAAACCTCAGGAAAGCAAGTATGTAAACAAAGCCGAGTTGGAATACATCGAGCAGGACAAGGATGACGAACCTGTAAAGGCCGAAGGTACTCCCGAGCGCAAGCTCTCATTCATGGAGTGCTTCAAGTTCAAGCAGACATGGGCCTTCGCCGTAGGTAAGTTCTTCACCGACGGTGTGTGGTGGTTCTACTTGTTCTGGGCTCCCGCCTACTTCTCTGACCAATATGGCTACAGTTCATCATCTTCAATGGGTATCATGCTCATCTTCACGCTGTACCTCATCGTAACAATCCTCTCACTCTACGGTGGCTATCTGCCCAAGTTGTTCGTTGAGAAGCAAGGTATGAACCCCTATGCAGGTCGTATGAAGGCTATGCTCATCTTCGCCTTCTTGCCTCTGCCCGCATTGTTTGCTCAGAGCATGGGAGAACTCTCTGTGTGGTGGCCCGCCATCATCATCGGTTTGGCCGGTGCCGGACACCAGGCTTGGAGTGCCAACCTCTTCTCGACCATCGGTGACATGTTCCCGAAGAGCGCTATCGCCACCATCACTGGTATCGGTGGTATGGCCGGTGGTATCGGTTCATTCCTCATCAACAAGGGTGCCGGTGCACTGTTCACTTACTCTGAAGAGGCCGGACAGGCCTTCACCTTCATGGGATTCGAAGGCAAGCAGGCCGGTTACATGATCGTGTTCTGCATCTGCGCCGTGGCCTACTTGGTTGCATGGTCTATCATGAAGACTCTTGTGCCGAAGTACAAGCCCATCGTGGTTCGCTAATTGCATCCGCATAAGGAGCATCTATATAGCATATAATAAAGGAAAGAGGTTGTGTCCCAAGGCGGACACAACCTCTTTCTCTTTTTACTTTCCGCCATCAAGGAGCGAATAAATATGCAAGAAGTAATCAATATGATGCTTTTTAATATTTTTTGTGTTAAGTGTACGCACACATTTAAGCAAAAAGTTGTAATTTTGTGCGTTTTTCGGCCTAAAGGCCCTCTTTCCCCTTGATATAGGAATAAAACTTTAATAATTAAATAGATTTATGGAAAATATAGGTTTAGGACTTATGCTGATGGTAGTGGGTATGATTACCGTTTTCGCCATCCTGCTTATTGTCATCTATCTGAGCCAACTGCTCATCGCGATAGTCAACAAAGTAGCTCCCGAGGAGGTAGTTGTGAAGAAAAGCACTGCAACATCCTCAGCACCTGCAGTGATTGACCCCAATACCATGGCAGCCATCAAGGGTGCGGTAAACATTGTGACCGGTGGCAAGGGTAAAGTAATGAAGGTTGAAAAAATATAATATAACATAAAGACACAATGAAGAAAGAAGTAAAATTCAGCTTGGTCTTCCGCGACATGTGGCAGAGTGCCGGAAAGTACGTGCCCCGCGTAGACCAATTGATGAAGGTGGCTCCTGCCATCATAGAGATGGGATGCTTTGCCCGAGTGGAAACTAACGGCGGTGGATTCGAACAGGTCAATCTGCTCTTTGGTGAAAACCCCAACAACGCCGTGCGCCAGTGGACAAAGCCTTTCCACGAAGCAGGCATACAGACACACATGCTCGACCGCGCCTTGAACGGACTGCGCATGAGCCCCGTGCCGGCCGATGTACGCAAGCTGTTCTACAAGGTAAAGAAGACACAGGGAACTGACATTACCCGTACTTTCTGTGGACTGAACGACATCCGTAACATTGCCCCCTCTATCGAGTACGCCAAGGCGGCAGGCATGATTTCACAGTGTGCTCTCAGCATCACACATTCACCCATCCACACGGTGGAGTACTATGTGAACATGGCCAAGCAACTCATCGACCTGGGCGCCGATGAAATCTGCATCAAGGATATGGCCGGAATCGGACGTCCCGTTTCATTGGGAAAAATTGTTGCTGGCATCAAGGCCATCAAGGATATCCCCATCCAGTACCACTCACATGCTGGTCCGGGCTTCAACATGGCTTCAATCTTGGAGGTGTGCGAGGCAGGTTGCGACTACGTGGACGTGGGTATGGAACCGCTCTCATGGGGAACCGGTCACGCCGATGTCATCAGTGTGCAGGCCATGCTGAAAGATGCCGGATTCCAAGTGCCCGAAATCAACATGGAAGCATACATGAAGGTTCGTTCGCTCGTGCAGGAGTTTATGGATGACTTCCTCGGACTCTACATTTCACCCAAGAACCGTCTGATGAACTCGTTGCTCATTGGTCCGGGTCTGCCTGGCGGTATGATGGGATCACTCATGGCCGACCTTGAAACCAACCTGGAGAGCATCAACAAATACAAGGCCAAGCGCAACATGAAATTCATGACGCAGGACGAACTGCTCATCAAACTCTTCAACGAGGTGGCTTACGTATGGCCGCGCGTGGGTTATCCCCCATTGGTGACCCCCTTCAGCCAGTATGTGAAGAACCTCGCTCTGATGAACGTCATGCAGATGGAGAAGGGCAAGGAGCGTTGGGGCATGATTGCCGACGACATTTGGGACATGCTCCTCGGAAAGGCCGGACAGTTGCCTGGCGAACTGGCTCCTGAAATCAAAGAGAAAGCCGAAAAGGAGGGACGCAAGTTCTTCACCGGCAATCCGCAGGACAACTACCCCGACGCACTCGACAAGTTCCGCGTGTTGATGAAGGACAAGGGTTGGGATATGGGACAGGACGACGAAGAGCTCTTCGAATACGCCATGCACCCTGCCCAGTATGAGGCTTACAAGAGCGGAAAGGCCAAGCAGGACTTCCTTGAAGACGTGGAAAAGCGCCGCATGGAGAAGAAGGCAGGAACGGCTCCCACCGAGCCCCAGACACTGACCGTCGACGTGAATGGCACGGCTTACCGCGTGACCGTAGCTTATGGCGACGTGAAACCCGAAACCTCTCAGGCCGCCGCTGCTCCCGTAGGCGAAGGCAAGGACATCCTTTCTCCGTTGGAAGGCAAGTTCTTCTTGACAAAGACCGCACAGGAGACTCCGTTGAAAGTGGGCGACAAGGTGAACGAAGGCGATGTCATCTGCTATGTGGAGGCTATGAAGACCTACAACGCCATTCGTGCCGAGTTCGGTGGCACCATCACTGCCATCTGTGCCAACCCGGGCGATGCTGTATCTGAGGACGATGTGTTAATGAAAATTGGATAAAGCATGGAAGATATATTTGTAAAACTGTATGAGATGACGGCATTCAGCAACATCATTGCCAATCCGTCGTTCCTCGTCATGTATGCCATCGCGTTCGTATTGCTCTACTTAGGTATCAAGAAACACTACGAACCGTTGTTGCTTATCCCCATCGCCTTCGGAGTGTTGCTGGCCAACTTCCCCGGTGGAGAGATGGGAGTCATCCAAGCCGACTCCAACGGTATGGTGATGGTAAATGGCGTGGCCAAGAACATTTGGGAAATGTCTCTGCCCGAGATTGCTCACGACCTCGGCATCATGAACTTCCTCTATTACATGCTCATCAAGACCGGCTTCCTGCCCCCTGTCATCTTCATGGGCGTAGGTGCACTCACCGACTTCGGACCGATGTTGCGCAATCTGCGCCTCTCCATCTTCGGTGCAGCAGCCCAGTTGGGTATTTTCACCGTGCTGTTGGTAGCCATTCTCATGGGCTTCACTCCGCAAGAGGCTGCATCGTTGGGCATCATCGGTGGTGCCGACGGCCCTACTGCTATCTTCACCACCATCAAGTTGGCTCCTCACTTGCTCGGCCCCATCGCCATTGCGGCTTACTCCTACATGGCATTGGTGCCCGTTATCATTCCCTTGGTAGTGAAGTTGCTTTGCACCAAGAAGGAACTGATGATTAACATGAAGGAGCAGGAGAAACTCTATCCTTCGAAGACCGAAATCAAGAACCTGCGTGTCTTGAAGATTGTCTTCCCCATTGCAGTGACTACCGTTGTGGCCATCTTCGTCCCCACAGCCGTATCATTGGTGGGTATGCTCATGTTCGGTAACTTGATTAAAGAGATAGGTTCGGACACCAGCCGCCTCTTCGATGCTGCCAGCAACAGCATCATGAATGCAGCTACCATCTTCCTGGGACTTTGCGTAGGTGCCACCATGACCTCTGAAGCATTCCTCAATTGGACAACCATCGGCATCGTTATCGGCGGCTTCCTTGCTTTTGCACTTTCTATCGCCAGCGGTATCCTCATGGTGAAGATATCCAATCTCTTCAGCAAGAAGAAAATCAATCCGCTGGTGGGAGCTACCGGTCTCAGTGCTGTGCCCATGGCTAGCCGTGTTGCTAACGAGATTGCCACCAAGTACGACCCGAAGAACCACGTGTTGAACTACTGCATGTCCAGCAACATCTCGGGCGTTATCGGTTCAGCCGTAGCAGCGGGTGTGCTGATTTCGTTCCTGCAATAAAATAATCAGGCGCGGATTACACGGATTACACGGATAAAGAGCATTTTTCAATCCGTGTTTATCCGCGTAATCCGCGCCTTTTTCGTACTATTATTAACTCCTAAATCTTATCCTATTGTGAAAAAGAACTTCCTTTTACTGGCAACATTCATCTGCTGCCTTTCTGCCACATCGCAAACAAGCAACAACGAACCCATTGAGATTACCCAAGCCTTTGAAGAGGCCAAGAAGATTGAGAAGAGCATCAAGCTGACCTCTTTCCCTGCCCGCTTGTATAATATTGTAGACTTCGGTGCCAAGGCCGACTCACCCGAAGAGCCTTGTCACGAGGCCATCAATGAGGCCATTCTGCGATGCAATCAGGACGGTGGCGGCACGGTGCTCATCCCCAAAGGCACCTTCTACACAGGTCCTATCACCTTGAAGAGCAACGTCAACCTCCACATCGAAAAGGGAGCCGTGCTGAAGTTCGACACCGACCAGAGCCTCTACTTCCCACCCGTGATCACCCGTTGGGAGGGATTGGACTGCTACAACGCCCACCCGCTCATCTACGCCTATGGCGAAACAAACATTGCCATCACCGGCAAGGGAATCATGGACGCACAGGGCGACGCCGACCACTGGTGGTACATGGCCAACGGACGCTACAAGATTGACAACGGCAAACCCACCCAAGCCGATGGCGGACGCAGACGCATGCTGGCCTTGGGCGAACGTGGTGCTCCCATGCACGAGCGCATCTTCACCCCCGAGGAGGCCATGCGTCCCCAGTTTGTCAACCTCTATCGTTGCACCCGGGTGCTTATCGAGGATGTCACCTTCCTGAACTCTCCCTTCTGGACGCTGCATCCACTCATGTGTGAAAGCCTTATCGTGCGCGGTGTCACCATCGAGAACGATGGCCCCAATGGCGACGGTTGCGACCCCGAGTCGTGCAAGAACGTCCTCATCGAGAACTGCATCTTCAACACCGGCGACGACTGCATAGCCATCAAGAGCGGACGCAACAACGACGGACGCAAGTGGAACATCCCCAGCGAAAACATCATCGTGCGCGGATGCACCATGAAGAACGGACATGGTGGCGTGGTCATCGGCAGTGAAATCTCTGGCGGATACAAAGGCCTCTATGTGGAGGATTGTTACATGGACAGCCCCAATCTGGATCGCGTTATCCGCATCAAGACCAGCACCTGCCGGGGTGGCACCATCGAGGACATCTTCGTGCGCAACATCAAGGTGGGCGTCTGCCGCGAGGCCGTGCTCCGCATCAACCTCAAGTACGAGTCACGCGAGGAGTGCGAACGTGGCTACATCCCCACCGTACGCAACGTGTGGATGAACAACGTCACCTCTGGCGGAAGCAAGTACGGCGTGCTCCTCATCGGCCTGGACGACAGTGAAAACATCTACGACATCAACGTCAGCAACTGCCAGTTCAACGGCGTGACCCATGCAGGGGAAAACATCACCGGCCTGACGCACAACATCAACATCAAGGACTGCACCGTGAAGATGGCCAAGAAGCGTTGACGCAACATTCCCATCTGCGCCCCCTCGATTCCTTTGCTTAACCGCATAAGCACATAGGTTTTTACTCCTTATCACATCTGTGATGAAGTTTGCTCACAGCCGTGAGCAAACTTCATCACAGATGTGGTTAAACTTCATCACGGATGTGATAAGGTCCAAAGATTACCGACTTTATTCATCAGACATCCCATACCTGCGCACTTCGCGCCCATATCTTAACCTCATCATATACGCATTGTACGGATTCCGGCACAGTGATGTCCCCATCGGAAGGTATACAAAAAAAGCGTGATGAACAAGTCTGTTCATCACGCTCATGTGGCGGAAAGGGAGGGATTCGAACCCCCGGTGCCTCTCAGCACGGCGGTTTTCAAGACCGCTGTAATCGACCACTCTACCACCTTTCCAAACTCCTTTGGAGGAGGGCTTCCTTTCAAAAGCGATGCAAAGGTACGCCGACTTTTTGAATCTTGCAAATTATCCACCTATTTTTTTGCTCAAAAAGCGTAAAAATCGTAATTTTGCACTCCGAAAGCCCCAAGAACCACCCCCGCATAAACGATAACAGTGAAGAAAGGGGGGATATCCATACTTGGTTCTGGCGGAACCTTCATCCGTTCCGCCATCATAATTGATGATTCATAATTCATAATTAAAAGAATGATTTATCCACAGAACTTCGAACAGAAAATCGGTTTTGACCAGATACGCCTGCTGCTGAAAGAGAAATGCCTGAGCACCTTGGGAAGCGAGCGGGTGGAGGCAATGGAATTCACAGACTCGGCTGACACCATTCACGAGCAGCTGGACAGGGTTTGTGAATTCATCCGCATCGTTGAAGAGGAGGACAGTTTCCCCGACCAATACTTCTACGACCTGCGCCCGTCTCTGAAACGGATACGGGTGGAGGGTATGTACATGAACGAGCAGGAGCTGTTCGACCTGCGCCGTTCCGTGGAGACAATCAATGGCATCGTCAGCTTTCTGCAACGCAGCAACGGAGAGGAAGCTCACGACGGAGAGGAGGAAGGAGCCTCGCCCTATCCTGCCCTTAAGAAGTTGGCGGGCGACGTAATGGTCTATCCCCAACTGTTGGGCAGGATTGACGCCATACTCGACAAGTACGGAAAAATCAAGGACAATGCTTCGAGCGAACTGTT
Source organism: Bacteroidaceae bacterium (assembly GCA_017464815.1). Lineage (GTDB taxonomy): Bacteria > Bacteroidota > Bacteroidia > Bacteroidales > Bacteroidaceae > Phocaeicola_A. The sequence goes on from JAFTYI010000008.1 coordinate 114,330, forward strand.
GCGCATCCGCCGCGAACTGGCACAGACGACCAACAGCATCTCGCGAAGCCTCAACAGCATCCTGCGCAACGCCCAGTCCGAGGGTGTGGTGGAAAAGGATGTCACCCCCACCCTGCGCGACGGACGACTGGTGATACCCGTAGCACCGGGATTGAAACGGAAGATAAAAGGCATCGTACACGATGAGTCGGCCACGGGAAAAACTGTCTTCATCGAACCGGCCGAAGTTGTGGAAGCCAACAACCGCATCCGCGAACTGGAGGGAGAGGAACGACGCGAAATCATTCGCATCCTGACGGAGTTCTCCGCAACGCTTCGTCCCATGATTCCCGACATTCTGCAATCCTATGAGTTCTTGGCCGAGATAGACTTCATCCGTGCCAAAGCCCATTTTGCCATACAGACGAAGGCCATCAAGCCGACCGTCGAGAGGAAACAGATTCTCGACTGGACAACGGCCATCCACCCCTTGCTCCAGCTCTCGCTGGCCAAGCATGGCAAGAAGGTCGTCCCTCTGGACATCGAGCTGAACCGTCGCCAGCGCATCCTGCTCATCAGCGGTCCGAATGCGGGAGGAAAGTCGGTCTGCCTGAAGACCGTCGGCCTCTTGCAATACATGCTCCAGTGCGGCCTGCTCATCCCCGTGCACGAACGTAGCCACGCGGGCATCTTCAGCAGCATCTTCATCGACATCGGCGACGAACAGAGCATCGAGAACGACCTGAGTACCTACTCGTCACACCTGCTCAACATGAAGAACATGCTGCGCCATTGCAACGAGCGGAGCCTGCTGCTCATCGACGAGTTCGGCAGCGGCACCGAGCCTCAGATTGGTGGCGCCATGGCCGAAGCCATCCTCAAACGGTTCAACCAACGACGGGCTTTCGGAGTCATCACCACCCACTATCAGAACCTGAAACACTTTGCCGAAGACCACGAAGGCATTGTCAACGGCGCCATGCTCTACGACCGCCACCAGATGCAGGCACTCTTCCAATTGCAGATAGGCAACCCGGGCAGTTCGTTTGCCGTGGAGATTGCCCGCAAGATAGGGCTCCCCGAAGAGGTGATAGCCGATGCATCGGAAATTGTGGGAAGCGAATATATTCAGAGCGACAAATACCTGCAGGACATCGTGCGTGACAAACGCTACTGGGAAACCAAGCGACAGAACATCCGCCAACAGGAGAAGAAGATGGAGGAGACCATCAGCCGCTACGAGACGGAGTTGGAGGAGCTGAACAAAAGCCGCAAGACCATCCTGCGCACGGCCAAAGAGCAAGCCGAGCAACTGCTTCAGGAATCAAATGCCAAGATTGAGAACACCATCCGCACCATCAAGGAGAATCAGGCGGAAAAGGAACGCACCCGACTGGCCCGTCAGGAACTGAACGACTTCCGCGACACACTGGCCGAGCAGGAAAAAGTCGAAAAGGAGGCTGCCATCACACGCAAGATGGAGCGTCTGCGTGAAAAGCAGAACCGCAAAAAAGAGAAGAAGAGCAAGACTACTCCGAACGCACAACCGGCCCAACATGTTGAAAAACCTCAGCCACCAGCCATTACCGCCGGTACATACGTACGCCTGAAGGGACAGACATCCACCGGACAAGTTGTGGAAATCAATGGTAAAAATGCAACAGTCATATTCGGAATGTTGAAATCAACCGTAAAGGTAGAACGTCTGGAACTCTCACAGGCACCCAAAGAGAGCACCCCGAAAGCAGTCACCTTCGTCAGCAAACAGACTCAAGACGAGGTGTACGAAAAGAAGCTGCATTTCAAACAGGACATCGACGTGCGTGGTATGCGTGGCGATGAAGCCCTGCAAGCTGTCACCTACTTCGTCGATGATGCCATCCTGTTGGGCATGAGCCGCGTGCGCATACTTCACGGCACGGGCAACGGCATCCTTCGTACCCTCATCCGTGATTATTTGTCCGGCGTTCCCGGCATTGCCCATTTCCACGACGAGCACGTACAATTCGGTGGTGCAGGAATCACAGTTATAGACATCGAATAGTGCGTGTTTCCGGCTTTTGGCAGAGAAGCAAAAGAGCCTTGAACAAAGAGTCAGTCCGAAAAGCAGGCCGCAAGATCATTTTGCTTGCAACCCACTTTTCGGACTGACTTCGATATTCAATCATCCAAGCGGAGGAAATTACCCATATTGTCAAACTCCACCTCCAAGCCGTTTGACAACTTCAGTTCATATCCACGCCGATTATGCTTGATTTTCTTCACCTTGTAATCGCCGTAATAGCGATCGATGTACTTCTTGATTGACACAGGAATGAGGTTGGCAGGCACGGCTTGAGGATGACTTTCAACTTCCTGCCACTGACCTTTCGTGTTGAATTCCAATTCGGTACCATCGGACAAACGAACGTCATACCCCTCGGTGCGGAAGAGACTCTTATCCACTTTCAGATACGAAATCATCGCCTTAGGGAAATAAGTCTTAATCATATCCCTAGCCTCAGCGGGCAACAGAGACACGTCCTGAGTCACCCTGTCACGCGCACATGCCACCGACACGACAAGCAGCATGATGCTTACTAAACTAACTAATCTTTTCATTTTCTTCATTCTGTTTTAAGTAGAATCATACCTCTAAAACAGAATGAGCAAAGAATGGTTCAAGGGTTTCTGCCTGGAATTTCGTCTTCCAACACACTGCCTTTATCAATGCGCACACTTCCATCGGTGGAGACAAGCACACACAAAGGGACAAACAAGTCAGTCTGAGGATGACACACACTGGCAGCAAAACGCATTTTACCGTTCACCACCTTATCAAAGACCAACCCCTCAAGAATAGCCTTGGACAAAAAAGAGGACTCCACCTGTGAAGAGAAATCGCGCTTGGTAAAACGCTTGGTCAGAACCGTTTTGCCATTCCGGGTGATGTTCAACGCTATCTCATTGTCAACAAAGATGTTTCCCTGTTCATCCTTCACCTTTGGCAACTGGGATGAAGGGGCACGGTCTATCTGATAGCGAAACGCTGCTTCACCAATCGTCACATCCCCTTTTGCCGAAGATTGTTGCATGGAAAACTCTCCCGACTGGGAGTTTCCCGACAATTGATAAGCACGTTCATTCACCTTCTCAGTCTTGTCGGCACCTTGTCCGCATGACAGGAAAAGGCAAGCAGATATACCAAACGATATAATAAGATACAACTTGTTCATTCCTACAGCTTTTATTTCTAGGATGCAAAGGAACAAAAAACATCCGAAACAAACAAGTTATCAGGAAATAAATCATACAAAAAAGCCGTTGGACGGTCGAATTCATGACATGAACCCAACCACCCAACGGATTTTGTTCCTTATATGACGAGGAATTCACCGCTTATTGGTTGCCACCGCCAAAGCCGCCACGGTTTCCACGAGGGCCACCACCTTGACCGCCCGGTCCACCCCGACGATTGCCCTGACGGAAGCCCTGCGGACGTTCCTTCTGCATCTTCTCAAACTCGACAAACTGTTCTTCTGTAAGAACGGCCTTCACCAGAGTCACATAATTATTCTGCATCTCGGTCATTTTCTTTTCACGCTCCTTGCGCATCTTTTCACGTTCCTCGGGAGTCATTTCCTGACGCTCTTGGGGATTACCCATCTGCGGACGCTGGCTCATCATCTCGGTCACCAGTGCTTCGTTCAGCACTTTCATCTGCTCAATCTGCTTTTCCGTCAACTTCAATCGCTCTATCTGGCGATCAGTCATCATCTTCACCATCTGCTCTTTGTTGGGAGCACGCATTCCACCAGGACGCTGGCCACGCTGACGTCCCTCACCTTGTCCCTGTGCCAATGCACACACACTCATTGCCATGAAGGCAAACAAAATCAAACCTAACTTTTTCATTTTTCTTGGTGCTTTTTTTAATTAAAACTATCTTATTGTTAATTCGGTTAATCTCACCACGTTTTGCACCTATGACAAGGAAAAGCCACAAAAGGTTTAATCGGAGTTTTCAAAAAAAAGAGAATAAAGACAACTCATAATGCGACTTAACTTTTACACCCATAAATGCCATGTTGAGTTTGCATTTTAGCGTCCAGAAAAGAAAAGGAATGTTAATAAATCACGATTTGAGAAAAAATAAGCCAAATTATTCTGCATTTCTTGCTGCCGATATCCATTTGTTTTCTACTTTTGCAAGTAATTTGCATAAACATGAAACAGGAGGGACACATCGACACGGACAATGCGGAGTTTCAAGATGCGCTGCGCTTGATTCAATACACCCGCAACTCAGTGTTCCTGACAGGAAAAGCCGGCACGGGTAAGTCCACCTTTCTGCGATATGTATGCAACCACACGAAGAAGAAGCACGTGGTGTTGGCCCCTACGGGCATTGCGGCCATCAACGCCGGAGGCAGCACGATGCATAGTTTCTTCAAGTTGCCCTTTCACCCGCTGCTGCCCGACGACCCGCAGTATTCGCCCAAGCGAATCAGGGACACGCTGCGCTACTCGTCATCGCACGTCAAGTTGTTGAGGGAAATTGAGCTTATCATCATCGACGAGATTTCCATGGTGAGGGCTGACATCATCGACTTCATCGACAAGGTGCTGCGCATCTACACCCGTAATTTGCGCGAGCCATTCGGTGGCAAACAGGTACTGTTGGTAGGTGATGTCTATCAGTTGGAGCCGGTGGTGAAGAGCGACGAACGGGAGATTCTGAACCGTTTCTACCCTAACCCCTACTTCTTCTCGGCACGGGTCTTCCGCGAGATGGAGCTAGTGAGCATCGAACTGAAGAAGGTGTACAGGCAGAGCGACAGAGCATTCATCAATGTGCTTGACCGCATACGCACCAATACGGCCGGTGCGGCAGAGTTGCAGTTGCTCAACACCCGCGTGGGCGGAACGTATGAAGCGAAGAGCGACCTCTACATCACCCTGGCCACCAAGCGCGACAGCGTGGATTTCATCAACGAACAGCGCTTGAACGAACTGCCGGGAGAGGCCATCAGCCTCATGGGCAAGATTGAGGGAGAATTTCCCGAAAGCAGCCTCCCCACATCCATGAATCTGGAGTTGAAACCGGGGGCGCAAGTGATCTTTGTAAAGAATGATATGGAGAAGCGGTGGGTCAACGGCACACTGGGTACCGTGTCGGGCATCGACATGAATGGCGAACTGGTACACATCGTCACCGAGGAGGGACACGAGTATGACGTTGAGCAGGCCCTGTGGAGCAACGTGCGCTACCACTACAACGAACAGGAGAAGAAGATTGAGGAAGAGGTGCTGGGCACCTTCACCCAGTTTCCCATCCGACTGGCTTGGGCCATTACCGTACACAAGAGTCAGGGATTGACCTTCAGCCGGGCAGTCATCGACTTCACTGGAGGCGTGTTCGCTGGCGGACAGACCTACGTGGCACTGAGCCGATGCACCTCGCTCGACGGCATCCGACTGAAACGCGAAATCACACGAAGCGACATCTTCGTACGTCCGGAAATCGTGCAGTTTGCCGAGACCTTCAACAACCGCCATTCCATCGACCGCGCCCTGAAGCAGGCACAGGCCGACGTGCAATATGCCGCCGCCGTCAACCACTTCGACAAGGGGGAGTTTGCCGAGTTTCTGGAGGAGTTCTTCAAGGCCATCCACTCGCGCTACGACATTGAAAAGCCGAATGTGCGCCGCCTGATACGCCGTAAGCTGGGCATCATCAACCAATTGAGAGACGAGAACTCCCGCCTGAAGGAAGAGATGCACCACATGCAGGAAGGGTTGAAAAAGTATGCCGACGAATACCTGCGCTTGGGCAACGAATGCATCACTCAAGCACGCGACAATCGTGCGGCGCTGGCCAACTACGAAAAGGCCTTGCAACTGTATCCACGCCACACGGAAGCGTTGGTTCGCAAAGGGGTGACGTTGCACGACGAACAAGCCTACGAACTGGCTCTCGAGTGCTTCAACGAAGCCATCCGGCTGAGTCCCGTACTGTTCAAGGCCGTGTACAATCGGGGAAAAACGCATTTGGCCATGAAGCGCCCGGCCGAGGCTGCCGCCGATTTGGACAAGGCCACCACCCTGAAACCCAAGCATGCCAAAGCCCACCAACTGTTCGGTGATGCCTTGCATGCCTTGAATAAAGAGGAAGAAGCCATCATCCATTGGGAACTGGCAGCACGCCTCAGAGAAGAGAAAGGAAAAGTGTAAAAAAAGAGTATATAAAAAAGAGTAACCAAAACAAAACTAAAAACTTTAAAAACAACAACGCATGAAAAAGATTGCGAAAATTACAGGAATTGTCATTGCGTGCATCCTGTCCCTCATGTTCATCCTCCCGTTTGCCTTCCAAGGCAAAATCAAAGAGGTGGTCATTGCAGAGGGCAACAAGATGCTGAATGCAGAATTCGGGTTTGATGGGCTGAACATCAGTCTGTTCAGAGATTTCCCCAAAGCATCCGTAGGTCTTGAAGGCTTTTGGCTGAAAGGCATCAATGAGTTTGAAAACGACACACTGCTCTATGCTGGAGAAGTGCAAGTGGCAGTGGACGTGATGTCGCTCTTCGGCGACACGGGCTTCGACATCTCCAAAGTGTTGCTGGCCGACACAAAAGTGAAGGCCATCGTGTTGGAAGACGGCCGTCCCAACTGGGATGTGATGAAGCCCGACACCACGACCGTGGAGGAGGAAGACACCACAAGCACGGGGGCATTCCGCATCAAACTACAGCAACTGAAGGTTGACAACCTCAGTGTCATCTATGACGACCGCCAAAGCAACATGTATGCCGACATCCAAGGCTTCAATGCCACCTGTTCGGGAGACATGACGGCCGACAACACCCTCCTCAATCTGGAAGCGCTCATTCAGGCACTCACGTTCAAGATGGACGGTGTCCCCTTCCTGAGCAAAGCACGCATTGCAGCCGAGCTCAACGTGGATGCCGACCTGAAGAACAGCAAGTTCACTCTCAAAGAAAACACCGTGGCCCTGAATGCCATCAAGGCCGGCATCGACGGATGGGTGGCCATGCCTGCCGATGCACCCATGAATATGGACCTGAAGCTGAAGACATCTGACATCAATTTCAAGGAGATTTTGTCACTCATCCCCGCCATCTATGCCAAGGACTTTGAAACACTGAAGGCCAATGGGACGGTCAGCCTCAACGCATTTGCCAAGGGCGAAATGGTAGGCGACAGCATTCTCCCCCTGTTTGAAGCCGACATGATGGTAAAGGACGGTTCATTCCGCTACCCTGCTCTGCCCGCTGGTGTGGAGGCCATCAACGTGACAGCCTCCGTGAAAAACCCCGGTGGCCCGTTGGATGCCACAGAGGTAAACGTCAGCCCGTTCAGCTTTAGCATGTTGGGCAATGCCTTTGCCATCACCGCACAGGTGAAGACACCCATCAGTGACCCCGACTTCAACCTGACGGCCAACGGCACACTTGACTTGGGACAAATCAAAAACGTCTACCCATTGGAAGAGATGAGTCTGAACGGCGTGGTAAAAGCCGACATGAATTTGAGCGGACGCCTCTCCTATATAGATAAGGAGATGTACGACAAGTTCAACGCAACAGGCAGCATCAACCTGCGGGACATGGTGCTGACGATGAAGGACATGCCCAACGTGTCAATTGAAAAGTCTACGTTTGCCTTTACCCCGAAGTATCTTAACCTGAGCGAGACCACCGTACACATCGGCAACAACGACATCACCGCCGATTGCCGCTTCGAGAACTACTTGGCCTTTGCCCTGAAGGGGAAAACCTTGAAAGGACAACTGAACGTGCAGAGCAACCACTTCAACCTGAACGACTTCATGACAGCCGAAGGCGACACCGTGATAGCTGCCGCCACTGACACAACGGCCACAACAGCATCCGAAGCTACGGGTGTCATTGTGGTACCGAAGAACATCGACTTCAACATGAATGTAGACATGGCAGAAATCCTGTTCGACAAGATAGCCATCAAAAATCTCGACGGCAAACTGCTCATCAAGAATGGCACCGTGGACATGAAGAACCTCTCCATGAACACCATGGGCGGAAGTGTGGTGATGAATGGAGCCTACTCTACTGCACAAAGCGAGACAAGCCCGACCTTGAATGCCTCCTTTGCAATGAACGGACTCTCATTCTCACAGACATTCAAGGAGCTGGACATGGTACAGAAAATGGCTCCTATCTTTGAGAACCTGAAAGGAAACTTCTCAGGAAAGATGCAGCTTGACACAAGACTCGACAGCGTGATGTCCCCCATCTTCAGCACGACCAATGGCAGTGGAAGCCTCAGCACGAAGAACCTGAACCTCTCAGGAGTAGCCATCCTCGACAAGATTGCCGACGCCACCAACTATTCAGCCCTGAAGAACCTCAATGTAAAGGACATGAACATTGACTTCACCATCAAGGAAGGCCGCGTCAACACCAAGCCTTTCGACATCAAGGTGGGTAACATGAACCTCAACCTCAGCGGTTCGACCGGACTCGACCAGACGATTGACTACACCGGCAAGCTGAAACTGCCCGCATCGGCAGGGAACATAGCAGCACTCACCACCATCGACCTGAAGATTGGAGGCACATTCACATCACCCAAGGTATCAGTCGACACCAAGAGCATGGCCAAACAAGCTGCTGCAGCAGCCACCAACAAAGCCATCGAAGCCATTGGCGACAAACTAGGCGTAGACCTCAGCGATGCCGAAAAGCAAAAAGAGACCTTGGTAAATGCTGCCAAACAGGCCGCTGAAAGTCTGGTAAGAGAAGCCGAAAAGCAAAAGGTGAACCTCGTAAACAAAGCCGGCGACAATGTCCTGAAGAAATTAGCTGCCGAGAAAGCGGGTGAAGCCATTGTCAACGAAGCCAAGAAGCAAGGTGACCGACTTATCGAAGAAGCCATCGAAAAGGGAGATGCCCTGATTGAAAAAGCCAAGAAAGGCGAAGCAACAGAATAATTCATGCGCACACAGACACCTGAAGAGAGAGGAAAGCCTCCCAATCCCCGTGTCTGTGTGCGTTTTTGTTTCAAATTCCCACAATTAAGACAAGCAATCAACAACATATCAGAGAAACACTTATGGAGAAAATCATCACAAAAATCGGAACCTGCACCCCTACTGGTGAACTGAAAATAGAAAAGGACGCCCTTATGGACTTGTACGACGACGACGAGATACTCTCCATGCCCAACAGCCCGGAGAAGTTCGAATACTTGCTTTCATTAGCAGACCACTACCACCAACAGAATTACGATGCCGAAGCCTTACGCTTGTACGAACAAGTTTTCCACAGTTTCCCTTGGGAATGCACTGGCAAAGAACGGGAATTTTTCGAACGCTCCATCAAGGGACTTTCAGCCTTATGCAGCAGCGAAAACGAATACGTTTGGGAAGTGAGCAGCCAACTTGTTGGCGACTATATGATTTGGGAAGAGGAGGAAATGAACAATTTGAAAAGATAAACGCACTCACCTTTTCAAATTGTATTTTGCTCCACAATCGAGGATATATTCCAATATCTCCCTGAAACAATCTTTCACATAAGACGTACGTGCAATATAACCATTTCCACCGAACTCATCCAACAGATGACTCAGAACTTCTCCTTTAGATAATTTAAGATGTGCCTCCATCACATCCAAATCATCAACATCTATCGTCGCTGTTGTCTCATCTTTTGAAACATCGCAAAAACCTTCAGGATAATCACACCCATCATTGTACTAGCTTCAAAAAGTAGACACTAAAAATAATTTTAGTTAAAATAGTGTTTGTATTATTGCGAAAAGTTGTATATTTGCACCGTAAAATATTGCAAAAAGTTGCAAGTTCATCATGGAAATCCCTGCAAAAAGTTGCAAATCCATGACTAAAACTACTGCAAAAAGTTGCGAAACAATTACTACATCATGCTTAAAAGGAAGGTTATCAACGAGTTAAAAGCCTGGAAGGAAATTCATCCCAGGAAAGCCCTTTTAATAAAAGGAGCGCGTCAGGTAGGCAAGACTACCACAATACGTCTATTCGGAACAACAAACTATAAGAATTTTATAGAAATAAACTTTGAGAAATCCCCATTGGCCAAACAGGCTTTTGCAGGTAATTTGGATGCACAAACCATCATTTTGAACCTTTCGGCCATGGGATATGGTCCTTTTGAAAAAGGAAAAACATTGGTCTTCTTTGATGAGATACAAAGCTGTCCGCAAGCCCGTACTGCCATTAAATTTTTGGTTGAAGATGGAAGATGTGATTATATTGAATCTGGTTCCTTGTTAGGTATCAATTATAAAGATGTATCCTCCTATCCGGTAGGGTTTGAGCAACAGTTGGATATGTACCCACTTGATTTCGAAGAGTTTTTATGGGGATGTGGAGTTTCCGAAGAAGTCATATCCTCTTTGCGGCAAGCTTATGAGACAAACTCCCATATCCCTGATTTTCTCCACGAACAAATGACAGTTTATCTGCGTCAGTTCCTGATTGTCGGTGGTATGCCCGAAGCAGTACAAGCGTTTATCAATAATCATGACTTGAGCACAACCATCCGCATACAAAAGAATATCGTGAGCAGCTACCGTGATGACATTGCCAAGTATGCTGCTAATGAAAAGCATCTGGCCAAGAAGGTCTTTGATGCCATTCCGGAACAGTTATGCAAAAAAGACAAACGGTTCGTTTTGGCAAGCCTTGAAAAGGGAGCATCACAGCGAAAATATGGTGATGCCACAGAATGGTTAGTGGATGCAGGGATTGCCTATTTTTCATTCAATGTCAGCACATTGGAATTGCCTTTCTCGTTTCTTGAGAAACGTAATCTTTATAAACTGTTTATGCTTGACACCGGGCTTTTGTGTAGCATGTCGCTTAACGAAATGCAGTTTTTTGTCCTTAACGGAGACATCGGAATTAACGAAGGGGCTTTGACAGAGAACTTTGTTGCTACCGAACTGGTCAAGCATGGAAAGAAACTGAACTATTATGATAAGAAGAGCCGTCAAGAACTTGACTTCATTTTCAATGATAGTGGAAAGATTGGTATTATCGAGGTGAAGTCAGGTAATGATTATCAAAGACATGCTTCACTTTCAGCAGCCCTGAATGAATCTCCTCAGCGGATAAGTCGTGCTATCGTTCTCAGTAAATTCAATATTAGCACATCCGATAATGTCAGATACTATCCGCTATATATGACAATGTTCCTATAGACAAACTCCGTTCACGAACCGAGCAAATGCGGTAGGTGAACGGAGTTAACAGTTTATGTGAAAGGCATCAATAGTGCGCGTTGCAAACGCGAGGCTCATAACATCCACATTTTTCGGCAAAGCCTCAAGGGAACTTCAAATGCGGATGGACGGGGTTATTCAATATCATCTATAGCTATGCGCAATCCAATCTTCGATGTACAAAAATCCCATGTAGGGGTATCAGAATGATATAAAGTTGAAGCATTACTCTGTGCAGTCTTACCATTTCCCTACTACTTCGTTACTCCACCAACACAATTATTATACATGAAGCAAGCATCCCCATGGAAGAAAGTGGCAACCGTCTTGGTCGGTTTCTTGTATTCCACTTCATTTGAATCATTTAACACATATAGTTCTATAGACAACAATGCTTCAGACAGAGCCAACAGATAACTGCCACCCAAGTCCGAATAGGAGGCAACGTAAGGGAAGTCGCCCACGTATCCTTTGGACGAAGCCTGATTTTTCATCCATTCGATGGGAGCATCCTCTCCATCCGACTTGTCCTTCGAAATCTTTGCTTTACCATCCAAGCCAACGCTACCTAATGAACGGTTTGTTGCAATATGGTATTTAAAGGCTTGCCGAGGTTGGGGCGAACCGCCATTCACTGCTTCACTCCAACTCAAGTTCATATTCACACTATCCCCCATCAAAGTATGATAGCAGCAAGTTAAATCCAAGACAAATTGTACTGATTTGCTATTATTTTTATCAGACCAATTGGAAGATTTATTCATCATCATAGAGAAAACACCCATATCGTGAGAAGTCTGTTCTGTTATTGGTTTGATGGAGACCCACACCCGTCCCTCAGCATCTTTTTCCATGCGCACCAACTCATACCCGATAATGTTCTTCCAAAATAAGCGTGTTTGTTGATCTCCGTATTCCTCTGAATCGGTTTGAATACTTTGAGAGGCACTTTTAAAACCAACCTCTCTCATTTCACACTGCAAGAAATATGAAATAAGAGCCGACATTACTGCCGACTTCATTTCGCAATCGTGCCCCATCTTTTCATCCAGACTCACAGATACACCCACATACTCCCCTTTCTTGGGATATGTAAACCATTCGGGAGGAGTGGACTGTCCGTATGTTGCAATAGTGAACAATACGGATAATAGCAAACTATATGTTCGACACATTGACTTCATCATTTTCTTTTATCTTTTTGGCCTTTCATATTATTTCCGAAACTATCAACTCCGTTCACGAACCGAACAAATGCGGTAGGTGAACGGAGTTTTTTCGACTCTAACAAGTCGTTGTTCTGTAAATTAAAGGGCTAAACGGAGACCAGCGTAAGAATTAATATTATCGGTAAATCCACTTCTATAGGCCCCTTTATAACAGTTACTATACGATGTATAATAGTATCCCCCCGCCGTGTACCCATAAAGATAACCATTATTCATATATGTATCATTTACCCATTCTTCTACATTCCCACTCATATCATATGCTCCAATTTCGTTAGGTAACAATTGTTTAACCGAATGAGTTTCATAAGAAGAATTGCTACTTGTCCACGCAACATCTCCATGGGTGTTACTGCCACTATAGGTATATCCTTGCGAAATACATCCCCCTTTGGATGCGGCCAGCCATTCAGTCAAACTCGGCAATCTAAATTTCATTCCCGTCTTCGCATTCAATTTTGCAATAAATGTTTGACAATCATTCCAACTAACATTGTTTACAGGCATATTAACACCCTCAAACGTTGAAGGATTGTTACTACTACCCATCACAGCTTTCCACAGTTCTTGAGTCACTTCCGTTTCACCGATATAGAAACTGGGCATATCGTCTATCACACGTATCATACGGAAGGTTACATTGGACACAGTTACATCCTTGAACTGCAACACTTCCCAACCGCTACGATTATCCATCGAAGGGGCATTCAGATATCCACTCCGGCCTACGGCCAATGCCTGCTCACCGAGTGCCTTGGCATACGATACGCAATATTGGGTATCATCAAAAAAGATTTCTTTCTTCGCTTCATTGGGGAAAAATCCATAATAGTAGGCAGAATATCCATCGCTTTCAACCGAAACCACATGATTCGTTTGCGTTGATGCAAAATTATTATCAACAATATTATATGTACAATAGTGATTAATACCCGAAAAGCGATATTCCTCCGAAGTATCCCCCTTCATTCGGATACGTCCCGTCATTGGTATCAGACTGGCAGTCACTTTAATTACATTGTTCTCCATCAAATAAGTAGCAGACTTATCTGCATAGATAGCCGTAAATTCATTCAAAGTAACGGATGTATGCGTCGCTTCAACCGCATTCTCAAAATAGTAGGCTTCACACTTTGTTTCAGTCCCAGCGGTAAGTGTTCCGTAATATTCCACATTCCACTCTTGAGTTGTCGCATTGTAAATGGCGGCACCATCCACCAAACTGTTTCCTACGGTAAACTGCAGGTAAATCTTATCTCCATCATTCCACGTCGCCGTTGTTGCTCGAGTGGCATCAAACGGTGTAATGTTACCCTCAAACTGCATAGTTGCGTAGTGAGGCACGCGCTCTTCGACAGAAGGATTAGAGTTTACCTCTGCCATTACTTCATCGCTGCTGTTGCAAGCGGTGGTCAACATTGAAGCAACGGCCAATACGGACATTGCTACGATTGTGTTCTTAAAAGTTTTCATACTTTTCAGTTATTTATTATTGTTTTTTCTAATTCAATTGAGATTGTCATCCTCTGAGAACTCCCCTTTGGATATATTTCCACCTCCAACGGTAGATTCGTTCAAGCTATCATCATCACCGTACTCACCCCTTCCCATCGTGCCAGATGATGTTATTTTGTCATTCAGGTCATCATCCGCGTCATATTCAGTTCTGCCGACGCTTCCCGAAGAGGTTGTTTTATCATTCAAATCATCATCCTCTCCATAGCCATTTTTACCTATAGAGCCGTCACTGTCAATCACATCATTCAAGTCATCATCATCACCAAAGCCATCTTTGACAATGGAACTCGTATCTTCCTCTTTAGAGATGGTAGTAAACTGAACAACATCACTCAAGGCCGTTCCCTTTTCGTTGGTGACGTAAGCACAAGCATAGTAAGTGGTTTCAGGTGTCAGTTCTTTCAAACGAAGTTCCATATTGACAGCCGTACCACACGATATTTTCGTACCATTCTCTGCCGTAGGATTAGCCTGTGTAGAATAAATAAAGCCCGCATCGGAAATTACTCCATTACCTGCTGAACTGATGATTGTACGCAATATGGCACTGGCACTACGGACTGAAGCGCTTTTCGGTGTTTGAACCTCGGGTAAAGTAATCTCTTCCTTATTTGCCTTGTTCACTAAAGTCCAACCATCGTGCTGTGCCATAGTGGGAATCGTAATGTAGCCACTTTCACCTGGTTTCAGAGTTGATTCAGGAAAAGCACGCAAGAACCCTGCTTTATCAGTGTAATCAAATAAAAGAGTCTTATTATCCTCATCTGTAAAATAAGCATAAGCAAAGGCAGAATAGCCATCAGCAGCTACGCCAGATGCCAACTGTACGTTTTTTGAACTGTACTTATTCTCGGTATAGCTGTACTCGGTATAATAAGACAATCCTGCCACACTGAACGTTTGCCCTTCAATTCCCTTAAAACGAATACGTCCTGTCTTGGGAGACAGCACAGCTGTCACAATCAACAAATCATCGTACACCAAGTAGGTAGCGGTTTTATCCACGTAAATAACAGACTCGGTAGTCAATACAACCCGAGAAGAATTACTGTTTGACGGATTCACAAAATGGAGCGCTTCACATTCCGCAATGTCCGTAGCAACAAGAGGTTTGTCTGGTTTCACATTCCACGTATCAGTTGCAGCTTCATACGTAGCAATGCCCGTTACATCTCCACCTACTTCGTGGAAACGGAAATATACCTGTTCACCATCTTCCCACACACCATTCTGTACACGGGTTGTTGCTGATTGTCCGTCATAATCATTGTAACTCACATTGAATTTCATGCGATAAGTGAGACTTTCGGTCTCCACCGAAAGAACATCCTCCAGTTCATGAGAACAAGCTATCCAACCAAGCGGCAGCAACAGGCCCCAAAGTATATAAAGTTTATGTTTCATCATTCCTATACGATATAATTAGTCCCATTTATTCTCACTTTCAAAGCCATCAGTTTCAATGCTACTTCCTTCAGGTTCTTCCTCTGTCGTAAAAGAAAACTCTTCGCTGAACCCTGTTCCCTTTTCATTCGTTGCATAGGCACGAACATAATAGGTTGTTTTGGGAGAAAGGGCATTGACACGAGCCGCCATATCCACGCTTGTGCCAGTCGACACTTTATGATTGGTCAATCCTGGATTATGATTCGTTGAATACACAAAGCCTGCATCACTGATAATCCCATTATTCACAGATTCGATTTGTGCAGAGAACGATGCCGACCGATGCGTCACCGTCTTCACCGTCACGGCAGACAAAGTTGGTGGCAAGATTTCCAGTGTGGCAAAATTGACCTCTTCACCGTATGCTGTACCCGCTTCGTTGGTAACGTAGGAACGCACGTAATAGGTGGTGTTCTCTGTCAACTCCTTGACAGTAATGAGGAAAGTCCCCACCCGTTTGCCACAGCTTACTTTGGTATCGTCAATCGTAGGATTAGGGGTACGTGAGTAGCAGAAACCGCAATCAGATATATTTCCATCACCATCACTGACTACCGAGCTACGGAATGTTGCCGACATGGTTCCAATGTTATCCACCGTTGTTGCATCAGCCTTCGGCAAATGTATTTCATGCGTGGTGGAGAAAGTGACATCGTTTCCGTAGTAAGCTTTATCGTCCTTTGTAATGACGTATGCGCGGGCATGGTAAGCCGTCAGTTCATTCAGCCCTTCAATGCGCACACTGAAACGTTCTGTGTTTTCCTGTGACGTCTTCCGTTCACTGTTGATGGTGGGATTCTGCTCAGTACCCCAACAAATGCCACGTTCAACAATGACATTACCACCATCGTCAGAAATGCTGCCTCCCACGGTGGCGGCATTGTGTATGATGTCGCGTGCAGCAGTAGTCGTCAATGCAACAATATCGGGGATAGTTATAAAAGTTACATCCTCGCCATACGATGTGCCAATGCTGTTGGTGGCGTATGCACGCACGTGGTAGGTGACGTTCGGTTCAAGTCCTGTCAATGTGGAGACAAAACCACCCGTGACAATGGTTGCTCCCAACTGAGTTTTTTGATTGTCGAGCGTAGGATTAGCCATGCGGCTCCATACATGACCATGTTGGATGATACCTTTTTTATCACCCATTTTGAGGATTTTACCTGCTACGTCAACTTGCGACGACTTGATATTGTCGGCTATGCCTGTTTCAACTTCGGGCTTTTGAGCAGTCTCTTCGGTTGTAAAACGGAGTTGGTTGCTATAACTGATTCCTTCGCTGTTCTCGGCGTACGCGCGGACATAATAAATAGTGTTGGGTTCCAACAGATTGGCTGTATAGCTCATATCTGCCGCAGCCGAGCAATCGCCAAAGCTGCAACTTTCAGCCGTTGACAGCTCTGGGTTTTCTTGCTTGCCCCAACAAAAGCCATACTTGGTAACTCGGGAACTACCCACACTGATAACAGCCCCCTTAAAAGTAGCTGAAACATCGGTTACATCATCCACTGAAAGCAAAGTTGCCGACGGCATCTCCTTGGCAAGGATGGTCATCCTGACCGGGATTAGTTTACTGTGTTCGCCAACTTTTAACGAGAGACTTCCCTCGTACTTCCCTTCAGCATGATTAGCGCGGTCAACAGCCACAACAATGTTTTCGGTTTTGGAAAACACGCCCGATGTCTTGCTCGGCAAAATCCAATCGTTGGAGGGAGTCAGCGTGTAGCTGACATTGTTTCCACCGCTCATGGTCAATTGCATGGTAGACGTAACAGCCCCAAAGTCCAATTCCTGCGGTGACACGTTGACCGCCATACCTTGAACCGACATGTTTACACGGATGTTGGCATTTCCACCATTGGAGGTGATGGCAATGGTCTGACTGTAGTCACCCACAGCCAATCCCTTACGATCGACATTCACCACGATTCCTTTGCTTTCTCCCGACGCGAGTTCGCCTGAAGTTGGCGAACACGACAGCCAAGGAACATCTTCACTGATTTGCCAATCCAACACGGCAAACCCTGTATTTCTGATATTCAGTGTAAGCGTGGTAAACTCGTTCCCAAAATCAAGCGTCTCTTGATTGACCTCAATTTGTGGTTTGGATGGGCGCATAGCAAAGTCGAGGCGACTGTCTTCACCCGCCTTTACCAGAATAGTTTTATTGTCCGTACTGTAATTCTCCTTACTGACAGAAACTGTATATTGCTGTGCCTCTACACTATAGAATTCATAATGACCATCTGAGCCAGTCTTTGCACTCTTCCCTGACGGGGCAAGGGTCACATTCACATCCTTGAGTGGTTCACCCGACGCCCGGTCAGTAACCGTACCAAGCAGATTGCCCGTAGTTGGTGCTATGTCTTCACCACACATGACAAAAAGGAGGACCGACAGTAAGGAACAAACGGCCAATATAGCTTTTCTTACCATAACAAAAGACATGTATTTTCTCTCTGTTTGTTAATTCTTCGTAAAATCAGCAACAGAAGGTGCAGATTTTTTCAACTCAAAAACTCTGCACCTTCATGCTATGATGCGATTCTTACTTCTCAGCCTTGTAAATTGCAGCCACCTCTTTGGCATTGACTGCACGGTTGTAGATGCGGATATTATCAATTTTCATGTGGTTGTTCACTACAATGCGGGTACCAGTAGATGCCCCACTATACGTAGCTTGGTTGTCCACCAACTTGCCATCTACATACAATTTCGCATTTCCTTTCACCTGTACGTATGTCAACAAATGCCATGCTCCATCAATCAACGACGATCCATTGCATCCTGAAAATTCATATTCATAGTATTGCCGGCAAGTAATCATTCCATTTTCCTTGTAATAAAGGCGCATATAATCATCCCACTTACTTCCATCCGATACTCCTAAGAATGTTCCAGCACTAAAATCCTTTACCCAAATGGAAACGGAGAATGAAGTCAATCCCTTCAGAGGATTATAAGGAATATTAAGCTTTTGCTCGGGGTATTTGTTTTTGTTGAGGAATAGAGCCTTTCCACTACCGTTAGGGGTTTCTGTCACATACGTGGGAACGTCATAGAGCGAACCGTCAAGTTCACTGTCCGTCAGGTCATCGCACGTTTCGTCGTCAAATGTGTAGTGCGCCACCAGTCCATCCTTAATTCTGACTGTTGTGGTCTCACCACCCTCATTCTTGTCTTCCACTTTTTCCTGTTCTTCCTCTGTGGGGTCTTCAAAAAGTTCGTCCCAAAATTCGCAACTGCCCAACACAAATGGGCAAGCTGCCGCTAAAAGCAAATTTCTGATAAATCCAATAGTTTTCATTATTTTTCCGAATTATAAATTTCTACCACATCATCTGCTGACAACGCACGGTTATAAATGCGCAGATTGTCCAATTTCATGTTATTGTCTACCAAAATACGTGTACCAGTAGATGCCCCACTATACGTAGCTTGGTTGTCCACCAATTTCCCATCGACATACAGTTTGGCATTTCCTTTCACCTGCACGTATGTCAACATGTGCCATTCGCTGTCTATCAATGAAGCGCCATTGCAGCCCGAGAATTCATATTCATAATATTGACGGCATGTAATACTTCCGTTTTCTTTGTAATAAAGGCGCATATAATCGTCCCAGCGACTTCCATTCGACACTCCCATGAATGTTCCAGCACTAAAGTCCTTCACCCAAATAGAAACAGAGAACGTAGTCAATCCCTTCAAAGGATTATAAGGAATGTTAAGAATCTGGTCAGGATATTTGTTGGTATTCAGAAACAAAGCCTTTCCGCTGCCATCAGGGGTATTGTCCGTAAACGTGGGCGATTCGTAGAGAATGCCATCCAATTCGTTCTCAGTCCAATCATCAGCAGTTCCGTCGTTGAACGTATAGTATGCTTGCAATCCATTTTTCACGGCCACTTCACCTGTGCTTCCACCGTTGCCATTGTCGCCGTTTCCCTTCTCGGCATTGATGGTCACACGGAGTGATTCACCATCGGCATTCACAAGAATAGTGGTTGTATGCTGTCCTTCGGTCAATTTAGAACGGTCAAGGTCAACCTTCACCGCACTGCTCTTGCCCATAGCTGTCATTCCCTCCATGGGGGAGACCTTAACCCAATCGACATCCACACCTGATATGTTCCAGTTCACATCACCGGCAGTACCGATGTTTTTCACATCGAAGCCCAATGAGGTATACGATGTTCCAAAGTTAAGCGAACTTGTGCTCAAGGCGATTTTAGAGGTTTTGCTTTCCACTTCGGCTGTAATCTTCAGAGCAACAGACTCATTATCGGCATTCACAATGATGGTTATCTCCTTATTCTCTGTTATAAAATCGCGATTCAAGGTGACGGTCACGGCATTGCTCTTTCCTGCGGCCAAGGTGCCTGTTGTAGGATTTACCTTGAACCAATTAATATCCTCCAACCCGCTGATGTTCCAATTGAATGTCTTGTTTCCATTGTTCTGGATACTGAAAGAAAGCGACGAGTTCTGGCTACCAAAGTTCAGTGAGCTGACACTCAGTTCCAATTTGCCATCCTGCTTAATGGGTATCAATTGGATGTCGCCCGACACATCACGACCGGTCACAACAGTTGCCGTCTTGTTGTTGGTGCTGTATCCACTCTTGCGAGCCTGAATCTCGTACTGCTTCGGTTCCAAGTCGCGAAACTCGAAATAACCGTCGCTACCGGTTGTACGCGACGCACCTGTTGGAGTGATGGTTACGGTTACACCTTGCAACACTTCACCCGTAACGGCATCGGTCACTTTTCCGAGAATGTTGCCTGTAAAAATCTCCTCATCCTTAGCACATGCCGCTACGACAATCAAGCCAAGGAGCATGTAGAGGAATTTCAAACATACCTTTTTCATCTTTACAATCGTTTTTATCTTGTTACTTTTTTTATGATTCAAATCTGCTACTTCTTATATTTCTCTCTCTTCTTTGTCACTCCCGCCACATAATTGCGTGCCTCTTGGTGTGTCAAGTTTGCGGTCAGGTAGCGGTAGAGACTGTTATAATTGTGATTGTTTATTTTCGGGAATGCCTTTGTGAGATTGGTTGCCCCCGTGAAAGCCCGACTGACATTTCCTGCACCCGTGTTGTAACTGGCAATGACACACAAGCGACGACAATCAGCGTCGGCTACTGACTTGAACTGATTCATCAACACACGCAAATAGGCCGTACCCAATTCTATATTGTTGCGCGGATTGTACAAATAACTGCGTGTCGGAATCTCATCACGCTTATATACATACCGATAAGCATCACGCCCACCGGATGTGGGGACCAATTGCATCAAGCCATAAGCCGGCACCCAACTTTTTGCTTCGGGATTAAAGGCCGACTCCTGCTCAATGATTGCAAATATCAACGGCTGTTCAATCTGGAACTTCCGTGAGAACTCCGCCACCAAATCCTTGTAAACCATTGCACTCTTCGAGAGATTATCCTTGACCAGACTCATCTGCACTTGGACAACTTTGCGTGTCTTGCCATCATCGCCCTTAACCGTATTCACCTTGCGCGGACTCTTTTCTGCAATCTTCTTGGCAGTTGCAGCCACGTTGTTTTTCTTGACTGTAGCATTATTCACTTGCGATCTACTACTTTCATACGGAGTGAGGTCTACCAACCCATCCAATATAGGTTTTTTGGTCAAGGGTTGCGACACATCCACCTTTGATTCATACGGACAAGTCGTACCTTTACTGGTCAACATTTCCTCTATAGCCGAGGCCAAATGTTTTTCAACGGCCTGTTTTTCTCTTGCTTCAGCTTCGTTCAAAGCTACTTCTACTGTGATTTTTCCATTTTCAAAATCGACAATAGAGCGTGAGCGGAAATCATCGTAATATTCCACCCAATCCTTTTGGGTATCATCTGCAAATTGCTTTTTTCCCCAAACGGCATCAATGGATTTCACGTAGTTTGCATACTCTTCTTGAGCCAGCTTCTGATATGCTTCGTATTCTTCGATAGCCTGTTGGCGATACGCCCCGTATTCATCAACAGCCTGTTGGTGATATTTTTCATACTCTTCAAGCGCTTGCTGACGTTGCCGCATGAACTGTTCACGTTCCTCATCCATTTGAGGAGTCTGTGCCAAAGCAGCCCCAATTAAAAAGGGGGAAAACAGGAAAGCAATGCTACAATATTTTCTCATAAAACTCCAACATTATAGGTTAAACAAAAAGAATGGGAACACTATCGCTGATTTCACTCTCATTTTTACCCTTTCTAAAAATTATAGCTGAATGTCACTCCACTGAAGTCTTTAGAAGCCACGGGAGTGAACTGCATATTACGAGGTTTCACCACAACCCGACGAGCACCCGGTGCCACAATAGCGTCAATCAAGTTATAAACATAGATAGCCGCCGCTGCACCGATACAACAGTTGCGAGCTGTCTCGTAATTGTCCACCTTAGTTTTGTATTGGCGGGCAAAGTTCGGTTGGCTACGCATCTTCGACTCGTAGGTGGCACGCTCATTCTCTGTAAAGATGATGCCACCAATGGCAGCCACCTCAGCGGCAAGGATTGTCAGACCTTTGGCTGTGCTGCCTTTGTGCAACTGTGCCCAACCTGGAACCAATGCACGAGCTGAAAAACCGTATTTGGTGGTGAGATATACGTTATCGAAGACGGGAGTTTCACAGGTTGCCACTTGAAACAATGTGTACATTTTGACACGACCACCCTCGTCCTTTATATATTCATCAATCTTCAAGGCACTTAGTTCCATCGGTTCACCATCAATTTCTGTTGTGACCGTAGTATGGGTTTGCTTTTTATATTGCGTTGGCTGACCAATTGTCTGAATCTTATCTTTTTCCGATTTAGACACCGTTTTCTGATATATTCTGACTCCTTCCGTCAACAAACGGTCACCCGCAAGTCTTTCAAGTGCATTAGCACGAGCCCCCTCATAATCGTCTCCGTACGACATAACCTCCACGAACTTATAAGTATAATTTTGTTCGCGAGGAGTATTTCCCACCCATTTAGGTTTTTGTGAAAAGCCACTTGTGGCAATAAAGAATGCCACAAGTGTCATAATTAGTTTAGATATAGTTTTCATCACTTAGCATTTTCACGAAGTTCCTGAATTCTATCCATATTATCCTTTATGAATTTCTCTCTGTCATAATCCACACCTATAACTTCCTCTCTCGTCAGTTCATCATGAATTTGTCCAAGCACTTCTGTTGTAGGAACTTTTAACTCGACACAACGATAAATTTGGAAACTACCATCACCCAACATGAATCGGTCGGGAGTACCAATGGCTTTAACTGATATTTTCTGCGATACAGCAAACTCTATTAATTCTTTTCTTTGTTCTTCCTTAAGTTTTTTACCGTTCACTTGATTCTTCTGATTATACTCCTGTGTAAGCGCTACAACAGAAGTTTCAATCAATGAAGCCAATTCTAATTGTCCTGCTTGCAAAGCCTCGCGACGAGCATCATTTTCATCGATGTCAGTTGCAATACCTACAGCACGCAATTTATCAGTCTCTTCTGCAACAAGTTCATCCACCTTAAGTGTTTTCAATTCTTGCATTTGTTGTTGGGGATTGGTTTGCTGTTGGGGAGCAAACTGCTGAGGATAAGGATTGTTATAATATCCTGCTGCCGCATTTGCCACTTGCTTCGAACCACCGCATGAACTCAATAACGCTGCGAAAGCGACCGCAGCCAAAAACGAAAACTTTTTCATAGTTATACCATTTTAGTCTTCGGCGAACACCCCAGTCCGATGTTGTTGATGATGTTAGTTTGTTTTTCTTAGCACATAGATAATAAAAAAGCGTGGGTGTCTGTGCTCATCACTCGTCCCACACTCTGAGGCTCTGGCATTGCCCTCCCGTCGAAACGAGCAACGCCTGAACCCCACGCCGATATGTCGGTATATGACACTCCAAAGCACCCGTATGTTCTGTACAGGTGCCCGGGAGAATGTACGATAGACATACCCCATGAGCATTCACCGTTGCTTTGCTTTGACGGTATCGAAACTGCCAGATTTCAGAGTGTCAAGAACAAAGCGTCAAGTAAACGCCTTTCCAATATTTATGCCATCCCCACCCAAACCGCTCTGCATGAAACAGAACTTATCGGCGTGAAGATGTGGCAAAGGTAGGAAATAATTATGAATAATTAATTATTAATCACAAAGAATTTTATAAAATATGTTGAAGAACACAAAATGAGGTGCCAAATTTAAGAAACTACTCGCAAAATAAAGTATCCTAAGATAAAAGCCTATACATCTTAAGATGATTGGGCTTTTATCTTAGGATACTTTGTACTTGAACTTACCTTATCGACGGCGAAGGTTTGTTTCCAACTCTTCTATTTCGCTTTTGAAGACTTTGTCGACCTCCAGTTGGGCACCGACAATCTTGCAGGCGTGAAGAACAGTGGCATGGTCGCGCTTGCCGATGAGCTTGCCAATCTTGGCAGACGAGGCTTCGGTGTGTTTCTTTGCCAAATACATGGCGACCTGACGCACTTGCACAATCTCGCGCTTGCGGGCTTTACTGTAGACGGATGCGGTGTCCACTCCGTAGTGTTCACAGACTTTTTCCAACACATCGGTGACGTCGAGCGGTTTCTTTTCTACCATGCGGACGGCTTTGCGCACAACGCGTTCGGCCATCTCAATATCGACATTCCTGTTGTACACGTTTGAATGGGCCATCAGGGAGATGACGATACCTTCCAGGTCGCGCACGCTTTCGTCAACGTTCTCGGCGATGTAGTCAATGACTTTTTCGGGGAACTTGAGGCCGTCGCGACGTACTTTGTCGCGCAGGATGGACTTGCGCAACTCGACGTTGGGGCGCTCCATTTCGGCTATAAGGCCCCACTTGAATCGGGTGAGCAGGCGGTCTTCCATGCCTTGCAACATCACGGGGGAACGGTCGGAGGTGAGAATCAACTGCTTGCCGGTCTGATGCAGGTGGTTGAAGATGTGGAAGAAGGTGTTCTGAGTTTTTGTCCGAGTGGCAAACTCTTGAATGTCATCGATAATCAGTACGTCAATAGACTGATAGAAGTTGATGAAATCGTTGACGGTATTTTCGCGGACGGAGTTGGTGTACTGCACCTGAAAAAGATGTGCCGACACATAGAGTACGCGCTTGCCCGGATAGAGTTCCTTGATGCGTGTACCGATGGCGTTCACCAAATGGGTCTTTCCCACTCCCGACGGACCATAGATGAAGAGTGGATTGAAAGAGGTTTTGGCCGGACTTTGTGCAACGGCTTCGCCAGCTGTGCGCGACAGTTTGTTGCTGATTCCTTCGATGAAGTTCTCGAAATTGTACTTGGGATTCAGGCGCGGATCCAAGTCTTGAGCGGCAGGCATGGGTATGGCAGAGGGCACCTTATTCCCATCGCGGGGAATAGGCTGTGGCTTCACTGCTGTTGAAGAGCGGTCGCTCTCCCACTCCTGTGTCTTCTTGTTCTCCTTGTCGGTAAGCACACAATACATCAATCGCGTGCCTTTACCGAAGTGATGGTATATCACTTTGCGGAGCAGGTCGAGATAGTGTTCCTCCAAGTATTCGCACACGAAGGGACTGGGCACGCTTAATGTGAGCGTGTTCCCGTCGAACTTCACTGGCCGGATAGACAGGAAGAAGGTGTTGAATGTAGACTCTGGGATGTTGTCGGCTATGATTTTCAGACAGCGTTCCCAAAGCACCACATGATTATTGTCCGTCATATATTGCTTTTAAGTTTTTAACTCGATTAACTCGAACATTAGCTTTTCACGGTGCAAAGTTGCGAATCTTATTTGAAATAAAAAAATCATTTTTTCTTTGGTTTTTCTTGCCCAATAATAAGGTTGTAGAATTCAGCAGGTTAGAACGGTCGTTTTTTTCGTGTTTATTTAGAATAAACAGATTGCAGCAAAGCACTATTTATCAACCGTTTGGATAAAAAACAAAGAAAATAAGAACAAAAATCGGGCATCTTTCTTTTTACGATAAGATGCCATGATTCAGCGATGTTTCAAGCGTTTCAACCTCGACGGGCGACAAGAATGGTTATTTAGACAAAATCTAATGAGGCTTTTTTTTATCATCTCCTATATTTATGCAAAAGCTATTAAAACAAGAGTGGGCAATCTGCCGAAACTGATTGCCCACTTTTGCCGCACTGCTAATTGTCCTTCCGCCCGAAGATGGAGAAGTGGACGTAGCGTTTGGGATGCGCCTGCAGGTCTTGCAACAGGGAGGCGGCATTGTCCGTCGTGCGGGTCAGATTGTCGTACAAGGCTTTGTCGTTCAACAACATGCCTACCGTCCCGTTGGGATTCTGCAGGCTTTCGGTGAACTGCTTCACACCATCCAATGTGGCATTCACCTTGGCTATGGTGGCGGCATAGTCGATGTCCTTCAGGTTGTTGCTGATGGTGGCAAAGTTGGACGTCACGGTGTTCAGATTTCCCGTTATTGCGGGCAAATCGTTCTTCAGCAGGGAGTTCAACTCGCGGGTTGTCACCTGCAGGTTGGCCGTAATCTGCTCGGCGTTGTGCAGGGTGTTGCCCAATGCCTGGTCGGCAAGCAGGGTGTTGATTGAGCCTAAGATGGAGTCAAGCTTGGGGAGCATGGTTTCTATCTTGGGCACCAGATTGGCAGCTGCGCCCATCATGCCGGCGTTCACCGAGCCCGAAATGGTGTCGCCCACGGCATGGAAACGGGTGACACCCGGGGGGAGAATCAGGTTCATCTTGACGGTGCCCAACATCTCTGTCTCCAATTCGGCAACGGTTCCTTGCGGGAGTTTCATGTCGCCATCGAGGTCGATTTCCACCACAATCTGCCCTTGGTTGCTGTAGTCGTAGTAGATATCGCGCACAATGCCCACTCCGAAGCCATTGGCGTAGACAGGGCTGGAGGTCACGAGGCCTGCAATGTTGTCGAACTTGACGTAGTAGCCCGACCCGCTTTTAAACATGTTGATGCCTTTCAGGAAATTGATGCCATACACCAGCAAAGCAATAGCCACAATGCCGGCTATACCGATTTTTACTTCTTTCGTCCAAAATTTCATCGTAAGTCTTCTTTATACCTTATTATATATATACACTATGTTACTTTCTGTCTTTGAATTCGCGGATGGCTTCCTGCACATCCATTTTCGCATCGCCACGGAAGGCAACCACGAATGCGCCCTTGAATTGTTTTTCCAACTGGCGTTTGAGGCGGAGGATTTCGTTGTAGTCCTCGGTTTCGCCAGTGGTGTATTTGTACAATCCGTTTTCAGTATAATAACTCGCTTTCACGCCTTTTAGTTTACTGCTACGGGCAGGAA
The DNA here is from genome assembly GCA_017464815.1 of Bacteroidaceae bacterium. Lineage (GTDB taxonomy): Bacteria > Bacteroidota > Bacteroidia > Bacteroidales > Bacteroidaceae > Phocaeicola_A. Next base: position 141,085 of record JAFTYI010000008.1, read on the forward strand.
GTTTGGCCGACGTGCTCAGCAGTTGCACTTTGAAGACGGGGCGCTGCTTCTGTCCCTTGGTGGCTTTTGCCTCCTTTGTGGAGGGGGCGGGCTCAATCCCCGACTGATTTGCCTTCACTCCCCGACTGATGTCACTTGAAGGCCTGACTGATGCCGTCCCTTCTTTGGTGTGGGTCTTCTTGTAATCCAAGAAAGCCCTGTAGATGCTCCGGCTAAGGGCCTCCACCCCTTTCTTACTGTTCAGATAAGTCTCTTCATCCGGTGTGGAGATGTATCCCAACTCGACCAGCACACTGGGCATCGAGGTGGCTCGCAATACTAGGAAACCTGCCTGATGCACCCCTTTGTCAACGCGCTTGGCGTGAGACTTGAACTGGCCCTGTATCAGCTTGGCGAACGAGACGCTCTGCTCCATATACTTGTCCTGCATGAACTCAAACATGATGTAGCTCTCGGCCGAGTTGGGATTGAATCCCGCATAGCGCTCCTGATAGTTGTCCTCCACGAGGATGACGGAGTTTTCGCGCTTGGCCACCTCCAGATTTTCGTTGGCACGGGCCATACCCAGTGTGTACGTCTCCGTCCCTCGGGCAATGCGTCCCTTAGGCAAGGCATTGGTGTGGATGGAGATGAAGAGGTCGGCCTTGGCATCGTTGGCAATCTTGGCACGCCGGTCGAGCGAGACAAACACGTCGGTACTACGGGTGTAGATGACGCGCGTGTTCGCGCAATTCTCCTTTATCAGATTGCCGAGGGCCAATGCCACATTCAAGTTGATGTTCTTTTCCTTTGCTTTCTTGCCCACGGCGCCGGGGTCTTTTCCACCATGCCCGGCATCGATGACGACAACAAAGTCTTCGCCCGCAGCCATGCTGCACACGGGCAACACCAGCCATAGGCATATCCATAACAAGTGTCGGATAACGGCTTTTGTATGCATACTCAAAGGAAACACGATGCAAAAATACAATTTTCTGACAAGAAACTGAAAGAAAGCACCAAGTTTTCAGCCAATCCAGACAAAAGAATCGACGTTTTGACCCTTCGTGCCCGCGAAAATGAGTTTTATTTGTAACTTTGCACCCTCAATTCATCGACAATCAAGAACGACCATGTTACAATTCCTCAAGAACTGGACAATGCCCATAGCCATGCTGGTGGGTGCATCCGTCTACCTGCTGTTTGCCCGCCTCCCCTTGTTGGCTCCTATCAAGCCAGTGGTGCACACGACGGTCTCCTTCCTCACCCCCACGCTGATATTCGTCATGCTTTTCCTCACCTTCTGCAAGGTGTCGGTGCGCGAGCTTCGTCCCCGGCGCTGGCATTTGTGGCTCATCCTATTCCAACTGGCCAGTTGCTTGCTCATGGCCGCTCTGTTGCTCTGGTTTCCCTCCCTTTCGTGCCGGGTGCCTGTCCAAGCAGCCATGGTGTGTTTCATTTGTCCCACGGCAACGGCTGCGGCCGTCATCACGGGCAAGTTGGGCGGAAATGCATCGAGCCTGACCACCTACACCATCCTCTCCAATCTCGTCACGGCCATCGTCGTCCCCATCCTCTTCCCCTTGGTGGAGCCACACGAGGGGCTGACCTTCTGGCCCGCTTGTTGGATGATACTCGGCAAGGTGTTTCCTTTGCTCATTTGTCCGTTCATTGCAGCCATGCTGGTGAGGGCATTCCTTCCCAAGCTGAAGGAGTTGATTGCCACTTGGCGCGACTTGGCTTTCTACCTGTGGAGCATTGCACTGGCCATCGTGGTGGGACAAACCATACGCTCCATCGTCAATAGCCAAGCCGACGGGCTCACCCTGCTAGCCATCGGAGGAGCAGGCCTCATCACCTGCATCGTGCAATTCGGGATGGGAAAACTGATTGGCGGACACTACAACGACCGCATCAGTGGCGGACAGGCCCTCGGACAGAAGAACACCGTGTTCGCCATCTGGATGGCTTATACCTACCTGACGCCCCTCTCCTCCTTAGGCCCCGGCTCCTACGTCTTGTGGCAAAACATGTTCAACAGTTGGCAACTATGGCGCAAACGGGTAAAGGATGCTGAGGCAATTTAATCATAAGACTGAAGGCCCCTCATCCTTGCTTAAATTCATGCCTGAATCTGCTTTCTACCCTACCTGAAAAATATTTTTCTCCTACCTAAAAGAAATATTTTCCTAATTGGAGAAAAAAAATCGGCATTTGTAATGCAGATATTACAAAATGTAGTATTTTTGCAGAAGAATACTCGTATAAATAATTCCAATATTAAATACACACTCGTTATGGACTTAATCAGCGAAATCGTTGCACGTGCAAAAGCCAACAAGCAACGCATCGTTCTTCCCGAAGGAACTGAAGAACGTACCCTCAAAGCTGCCGACCAGGTGCTGGCCGACGGAGTAGCAGAACTTATCCTCATCGGTAATCCTGCAGAAATCAAGGCATTGGCCGACAAGTTCGGATTGGCCAACATCGACAAAGCCACCATCATCGACCCCGAAAACCACCCGAAGCAGGAGGAATATGCACAACTGTTGTGCGAACTCCGTAAGAAGAAGGGAATGACCATCGAAGAGGCTCGCAAGCTGGTGCTCGACCCGCTCTATCTGGGTTGCCTCATCATCAAGGCCGGCGATGCCGACGGTCAGTTGGCTGGCGCACGCAACACCACCGGAAACGTGTTGCGCCCTGCATTGCAAATCATCAAGACCTCACCGGGCATCACTTGTGTATCAGGTGCCATGCTGATGGTGACACAGACTCCCCAATACGGCGAGAATGGTGTGCTCGTTGTAGGCGACGTGGCCGTAACCCCCATGCCGGACGCCGCACAACTTTCACAGATTGCCGTCTGCACGGCACAAACCGCTAAGGCTGTTGCCGGATTCGAAGATCCGCGCGTGGCCATGCTCAGCTTCTCTACCAAAGGTTCGGCCAAACACGAAGTGGTTGACAAGGTGACCGAAGCACTTGCCTTGGCCAAGGAGCTGGCTCCCGAACTGAAGATTGACGGTGAACTGCAAGCCGACGCCGCCCTCGTCCCCTCAGTAGGAAGCAGCAAGGCACCGGGTAGCGAAATTGCCGGCAAAGCAAATGTCCTCGTATTCCCCAATCTCGAAGTGGGCAACATCGCCTATAAGTTGGTTCAGCGCTTAGGCAACGCCGACGCCATCGGCCCCATCCTCCAAGGTATCGCACGCCCCGTGAACGACCTGTCACGCGGATGCTCCGTAGAGGATGTGTACAAGATGGTAGCCATCACTGCTAATCAGGCCATCGCCGCGAAATAATCATTAGAAATTATCAGGCACGGATTACATGGATTACACAGATGTAAAAAAATGTAATACAAAAACCGTGTAATCCGTGCAATCCGTGCCTAAAACAACATAAATAATTTGTAATTGTAATCATGAAAATATTAGTATTGAACTGTGGAAGTTCATCCATCAAATACAAGCTCTTTGAGATGGAAACCAAGGAGGTGCTCGCTCAAGGAGGAATCGAAAAAATCGGCCTCACCGGCTCATTTCTGAAACTGACTCTCCCCAATGGCGAGAAGAAGATTCTGGAGAAGGACATCCCCGAGCACACCGTGGGCGTTGAGTTCATCTTCCAGACACTGACCCATGCAGAATACGGCGCCCTCAAGTCACTCGACGAACTGGATGCCGTAGGCCACCGCATGGTACACGGCGGCGAACGCTTCAGCCAATCAGTCATCTTGAACAAGGAGGTATTGGATGCCTTCACCGCTTGCAACGACCTGGCTCCCCTGCACAACCCCGCCAACTTGAAGGGCGTGAACGCCGTATCGGCTCTGCTCCCCAACATCCCGCAGGTGGGTGTGTTCGACACAGCCTTCCACCAAACCATGCCTGCCCATGCCTACATGTACGCCGTTCCTTATGAACTCTACGAGAAGTATGGCGTGCGCCGCTATGGTTTCCACGGAACCTCTCACCGCTACGTGTCTCAGCGTGTGTGTGAATACCTCGGCATACCCGCTGAAGGCAGCCGCATCATCACCTGTCACGTAGGCAACGGTGGCTCCATCTCAGCCGTAAAGGATGGCAAGTGCATCGACACCACAATGGGTCTCACTCCGCTGGAAGGCCTGATGATGGGAACCCGCTCGGGCGACATCGACGGAGGCGCCGTCACCTTCATCATGGAAAAGGAGGGACTGAACGCCACAGGCATCTCCAACCTGTTGAACAAGAAGTCGGGTGTGTTGGGCATCTCAGGTGTGTCATCCGACATGCGCGAAGTGTCAGCTGCCGCTGCTGAAGGCAACCCGCGTGCCCGATTGGCCCTCGACATGTACTTCTATCGCATCAAGAAATACATCGGCGCCTACGCAGCTGCTATGGGTGGCGTGGATGTCATCCTCTTCACTGGTGGTGTGGGCGAGAATCAGGCAGATTGCCGCGAAACAGCCTGCTCAGGCCTTGAGTACATGGGTGTGAAGATTGACCACGATGTCAACAACGCCACCCGCGGCGAAGAGGCCGTCATCTCAGCCGCCGACTCCAAAGTAAAGGTAGTTGTCATCCCCACCGACGAAGAGATGATGATTGCATCCGACACAATGAGTTTGCTCAAGTAATATAGCAGATTTTAAGAGAAAGAGGGCTGTATCAAAAAAGCCCTCTTTTCATTTTTTAGACGCGGATGACGCGGATGACGCGGATGACGCAGATAAATTATAACCTATCATCGGGTATAATAATCACGAAAAATCCGCGTCATCCACGTCTAAAAAGTTAATTTTGACACACCCTCTTTCTTTTTTAGGCACAGATTGCACGGTTCTTTTATAAACGATGGCTGTTGGCGATGGCCATAGCCATAGTGGCGAAGCGAATCGCCATAGTTAAATTATCCGTGTTAACCTGCGTAATCCGTGCCTAAGTTATATCCGAGGACACGAACCTTTTCCCTTTACATCACTTACAAGTGTCCGATGTCACTTATGCGCCTCCTGATAAGCAGAGGGGGACATGCCGTAGACTTCGAAGAAGTATTTGGAGAAATAGCGGGGGGTGTTGAATCCTACCTGATAGGCCACTTCGGAGATGTGGTAGCGGGAATCCTTGAGCATCTCTGCTGCCCGCTTCAGACGAATGGAACGGATAAATTCAACGGGGGTCTTTCCGCAAGCGGCCATCAGATTCTTGTAGAGATGCGCCCGGCTCATACACATCTGACGAGCCATCTCCTCCACAGTAAGGTCAGGACGGGAGATATTCTCTTCAACATAGCGGGTAGCATCCACAATCAGCTGCTCTTCAACCGTGAGCGGAGTCTGCTCCATGGCTGCCGTCAATGCCTCAACAGCCTGTTCGTCGTCACCGGCCAACAACAATTGCAGACGCTTCTGGAGATGCTCCCTCGTCACCGGCTTCACCAGGCAGACGTCGTCCATGCCGATGGCTTCCAGCTCATCTTTCATCTGGCGGGTGATAAGCAACACCACGGGTATGTCGGCCGTGTCGGGGTCGGCCTTCAGACGGTGACACAGGAAATAGGTCTCCGACTCAATGGAAGAGGCACTGAGGACTACCACATCGGGGCGCTGTTCCGTAATCTTCTCCCAAGCTGCCTCGGCATCAGTGGAGGGCATCACCTTGAATACATTCGACAAGCAGTCATTGATGTAGGCCAGATATTCCGCATTTTCATCCGCTGCCACCACTACAGGAAGTTTCACCTCTGTGGGAGCTGCCTCCACGAGCGACGGGGCTTCAACCTCTGCATCTTCGTCCCCTGTAGCAAGCGGCTCGCCGCCCAACGCAAGCAGAGACTCATCGGCCAACAACTCCTTTTTGATGCGTAAGCGCTCGTTCCGCTTCCATGTGCGCAAAAACATCCAGAGCAACAAGGCCAACACCGCCACATAAATGAGAACAGCCCACGTGGTGGTCCAGAAGGGACCCGTCACGACAATCTGCAGATGCGACGTCTCGTTGCTGCTGTATCCGTCGCCATTGACAGCCTTCACCTTCAGCACATATTTGCCTGGTGAAAGGTTGGTGAAGGTGACGCCGTTGCGCAACGGGACACAGTCGTGCCAATCCTCGTCGAATCCCTCCAGCTTATACTGGAAGCGGGTCTTCCCGGGCATACTGAAATCATCGGAACCGAACATGACGGTAAACGAAGGATGGGCATGAGTGAGATACACCTGTCCGTCGTGGGTCAGCGCCTTGGGCATGACGACGGTGCCGTTCACCTCTTCCCTGACCTTCACCTCATGGTCGAGCACACGCAGGCTCGAGAATATCACCTTCGGCAACTTCTTGTTATAGACAATCTCATTGGGATGGAACACATTCATACCATGCGTTCCGCCCATAGCCACCTCTCCCTCCGGTGTCACCCAGATGGAGCGCTGATTGAACTCATAGCCTTGCAGACCGTCATTCTCGCTGTAGGTATAGATGCGGTAGATGTAGTCGGTCCCTGTATCGTTCTTCTCGACCACGATGTTACAGATTCCTCCGGCCGTACTGGCCCACACCGACTCGGTGCCACTGCATCCCACACCCAACACCACGGCATTGGACAATCCCTCATTGGCCCCTATCACGCTCAGGCGGTCGGTCTTCGTGTCATAGATGTTCACTCCATCCCGTGTGGCAATCCACCAGAGTCCCCGATGGTCCTCCACCACATGGTTCACATAAGGGCTGGTATAGGGAGTATTTCCCTCCTGCGTACCGCTGTAGGAGGTGATTGTATTCTTCTCAAAGTCCAACACGGCCACGCCCCCCGTGGTACCCATCAACAGGTTGCGGTCGCGCGTAAGCTCCAATGAATTGATTCGGTCAGTCGGAAGTCCGGTTCTGGCGGTCGTGTAGACCCTTATCTTTCCGGTGCGCACATCCAGGCGCTGCAAGCCAGCTCCCAACGTGGCAATCCACAGATAACCGCGCTCATCCTCCAACAGGTCGGTGATGACGTTGGTGGCAGGTGCCGGGTTGGCATCCGCCGTCAGAATCTGATAGTTGGTAACCACCTTCCCTGCCGACTGCACGCGGAAGATGAGTCCCCTGTTCGTCGCAGCCCACAAGGCCCCTTCGCGACCGGCATAAAGGGAGAAAATCTCATGCTTGCTCAAGTCCACACCCGTTGTACGCAGGGAAGCAATCTCCCGCGTCTGAGGATTGTAGCTGAGGATTCCGTGCTTGCTGGTTCCCAACCAATAGGAACCCTTTCCGTTAGGCGCAATGGCGGTCACGTCCACCCTCACGTCCGTGTGGAATTTGAACATGCTTCCCGAATAGTAGGCCAATCCGCTTTTGGCAGCACCGGCCCACACCACATCCTTCTCGGGCGACACGTAAAGGGTGCGCATGGAGTTATGCTTCAACGAGCGGGCGTCGGTCTCCGAAGCCCGTTCCCACTTGACGCTCTTCGCTTGTGGGTCGACAATCAACAGGCCATGGTGGCGGGTAGCCAGCCACAACACACCGTCCTTGTCCTGCCCCATTCCCATCACTCCGTTGTCAATCTCCGGGTCATCGGGCAATCCCCATTGCGCGGTCAGTGCCGACATCGAGTGAATCCACTTGTTCTGCCTCTTGTTATAGATGCGCACCCCCGGGATGCTGTACACCCACACATTCTCGTTTCTGTCCACAAAGGCCGAATATTCATGCTTGCGCATCCCCAGCTTGTTGGGCAGATAATCGTTCTGCCACGCAATGCGGCGCAAGTCACCGTTCACACACACGAGCAGACCACTGTTATAGACCAACAGCGTGCCCTCTTCACACTCCGTTATGCAAGAGATGGTCCCCACGGGCAACATGCCCGCTCCCTCACCCTGTTCAAAGGGGAAAAGCAGCTTTTGCGCCACGTTGTACCAGTAGCATCCCTTGCCTGCCACATAGAACCAAAAGTCGCCCTTCTTGTCGACAAACACCGAAGTAGGCTCCTCGGCCAATCCATACTGGAAGATGTGCTGACGGATATCGCGATCGAAATCATCCGTTTCGGGATGATAGATGGCAAAGCCCACAGAGGTCTCAATCCACAAGAGCCCCGCAGCATCCTCGCGTATGCTGCGCACATAGCTGTCCGGCAACGAGCGCGTGTCATTCATGTCGTTGCGATACACCTTCATCTGACACCCATCGTAGCGATTGAGCCCCGACGATGTGCCAAACCACATGTAACCGCGCGAATCCTGGAAGATGGCATTGATTTGACTATTTGACAAGCCCTCATCGGCTTCGATGTGGCGGAACATATACTCCCTGGCCACTCCTGCCAACGACACGAGCAAGAGAGAGAGGGACAAGAACAAGTTTCTGATATTTATCATAATTCTTATGGCATACTGATTTTAGAGGCTACAAAGGAAATAAAAAAAAGGGAGATAGACAAAGATTCCCCCCTCTTTTCTCCGTTTTTTGAAGCAAAGCTGAAAGATAGGGATGTTAAGCGCGGAAGATTTAAATCTTAAGCGCTTAACATTAGTATCTTCCAGCCTCGTCGAACGTATGATTGGTTGGTGAGTTTGCGAGTTGGTAAATTTGTGAGTTTGTGAGTTCACCACTTCACTATACTGCTTTCGCCTTCATACTATATTCGTTGCGCCCTCATACTATATACCTTCAACACCCCCCTTCACAGCCTTCACACCCTTGTAATCCACTGACCCACAACCGCTTTCTGTGAAGGCACACCCATTCACGACCCTTCACAGCCTTCACAAACATCTCACTTTGTCATCTTTTCAGAAAATCTTGGGAGATTCTATAAATTAGCTTGTGAGGATTTGCTTCGGATTTTTGAGGATTTTTCTTTTTGTCTACGAAGATTCGTAGCGGGCTACGTATCAAGGAGACAAAAAGAAAAAGACCAAAAAGACAAGCAAAGCACCAAGCAAAAATCGAATCCAAACAAAGATAACACTAATTTAGAGAATCTCCCAAACGTATGAAATGTTGCATCGCCCGATTTTTATATGTATGACCCGTTGGCGGAATTATTAGTTTACAAGGATGCAACGAATATACTAAGGGGACAAAGTTATGGAGTATGGAAGTCCAAGCGTGGAGTATGGAAGTGCACGTCTTGAGTATGGAACTCCGTCGGAGCTTTAATAATCAAGCAGCAGAACCTGTTCGATATTCCTTGTCTAACAGTTCATAGACATACGACGGGCTTTGTTCATACAATCCGTTTTCCGTCTGTACAAGTTTCCTATAAGTATCGGAATTGTATATAAACTGTAAAGCTTCGGCTATAGAAAGTTTGTAATCATCAATAAGGAATTCTGTCATACGATCTATAGAATAAGCTATCAAGAACTCTTGTTGTTGCTGACTATTCATAATCATTTGATTCGCTTTAGGAGTGAGATGGAACGTTCTGTTCCAAAAAAATACTGATTATTTAATTTCTTATACTTTAGTTCGCGTGCAAGTTCTTCGATTGTATAAGAACCTTCTTCATATCGATTGAGCAAATAAGCAACACCATCATCTGCAATAGGACCAATGACAATGTCGTAATCATGGTGATAAACAGGAGTCTTTCGATTCCTATTTTTGTATATGAACTCGGCCCACTCAGCTGTTGGAGAATCAAAGCACAACACTTTCATTGATGAGCTATCCAACGTTTTTTCATCAAACTCGTATTCTTGTACAATAGGAATACCTCCATCACGAACGCAACGTTTTCGAGACAACTCCACGGCTTGTTGCTTGATTGCAGTCAGATAAAAGCCTTGTCCAAAATCCTTGAATCTATTTGACTTTGCAAGGTCTATCCGGTCGAAATCAACATTGGTTCCATGATACAGTTTCATCCTAAAGCCCCTCCATTCTTTTTGCACATAACGATGAGATCGTCAACGGTATCATCCAACGATTGCAAATGCAATGTCGGATAAAAATCTACCAAAAATTCCATACCCTTGAAACGGTCAAGATACTGAAACGCACTCTTGACTGGCAATCCCACCCTCTTTGCAAGGGCACGAATGCAAGCATTAATGAACGGTATCTGATACTTGTCTGTCATATCCTTACTATTTTGGCGCGAAGATAGATATTTATTCTGAAAGCAGCAACAATCATCAACATTTATTTTAGTCATACCCTTGCATTTCCATTCCTTCACACTTACAAATCCACAACACACAAATTTATCAAAGAGTTGACAAACGTTGATTTTTCACAAAAAAGCAAGCGTTTCTTTTTATTATTAAGGTTTTAGGCTTATCTTTGCGCATTGGAAACTCAATATAACTCAAACAATAAAAAAATCGGATTATGGAAAAAACATGGAGATGGTTTGGCAAGAAGGACAAGATTACCCTTTCTATGCTGAGACAAATAGGAGTGGAAGGCATCGTTACTGCCTTGCATGAAGTTCCCAACGGTGAGGTGTGGACACTTGAAGCCATCCTTGACCTAAAGCAATATATCGAATCATATGGCCTCCGCTGGTCGGTGGTGGAAAGTCTGCCCGTGTGCGAAGCCATCAAATATGCAGGTCCTGAGCGCGACCAACTGATTGAGAACTACAAAATCAGCTTGGCCAACTTGGGCAAGGCGGGTGTGAAGACCATCTGCTACAACTTCATGCCGGTGCTCGACTGGGCACGCACTGACTTGGCGCATCCCTACCCCAACGGGACGACTTCGCTCTACTTCGACCGCAAGACGTTTGCCTATTTCGACTGCTGCATCCTGAAGCGTGAAGGGGCGGAGAAGGACTACACGGCCGAAGAGATGGCCGCCGTGGAGGAGATGGCCAAACGGATGACTCCCGAGGACGATGCCCAACTGATTGACACCATCATCGTGAAGACACAGGGATTCGTCAACGGTAACATCACGGAGAACGACCGCGAGCCGGTGGTGCTCTTCCGCAAGCTGCTGGCCCTGTATGAAGGCATCGACAGGGATACGTTGCGCGAGAACATGCGCTACTTCCTGGCTGCCATCATGCCGGTGTGCGACGAATACGACATCAACATGTGCGTACACCCCGATGATCCCCCGATGCAGATACTGGGACTGCCACGCATCGTCACTTGTGCTGAGGATATCCGCTGGTTCCTCAACGCGGTGGACAACCCGCACAACGGGCTTACCTTCTGTGCCGGTTCGCTCAGCGCCGGCCTGCAGAACGATGTACCCGCACTGGCCCGCGAGTTTGCCAAGCGTACCCACTTCGTCCACCTGCGCAGCACCGAGGTGGCACCGGACAACAGCTACTTCCAGGAGGCCGACCACTTGGGCGGACGTGCCAACGTCATCGAACTGGTGCGCATCTTCGAGCGCGAGAATCCCAACCTGCCCATGCGCGTCGACCACGGCCCCACCATGTTGGGCGACGAGGACAAGGGCTACAACGCTGGATACTCCTTCCACGGCCGCATGCTTGCCCTTGGCAAAGTGGACGGCATCATGGCTACGGTGCGCCAATTGGAGAATTTGTAATATATGAAAACACTCATTGCCGACAGCGGCTCCACAAAGACCGATTGGTGCGTCTCTCATCAAGGAGAGATATGCTGGAGCCTCACAACACAAGGCATTAACCCTTTTCACCAACCTGCCGAGGAGATTGCGGCCATTATTTCTGACATGGCACGGCAACTCCCCGACGGGGAGGAGACCATCCTGCATATCGAGTTCTATGGCGCGGGATGTGCCTTGCCCGAGAAACAGGAGGTTGTCGTGCAAGCACTGAAGAGGGCATTGCCACACAGCTGCAGCATCCGTGTGGCAAGCGACCTCGAGGGAGCTGCGCGCGCCGTTTGTCAAGGGAAGCCGGGCATTGCCTGCATACTGGGCACGGGGTCGAACTCATGCCAATTCGACGGAGAGAGGATTACGGCCAACACCCCTTGCCTGGGTTACATCCTTGGCGACGAGGGCAGCGGCGCCGTGTTGGGGCGCACCTTGGCAAGCGACTGCTTGAAGGGACAACTGCCTCAGCACCTGTGTCAGGCATTTCTTGACGAATACCACCTCGACCAGGCCACACTGCTCGAAAGGGTGTACCGCCAGCCATTGGCCAACCGCTTTTTGGCAGGCCTCACCCCCTTCTTGAGCAAACATCGCGCCGAGCCGGCCATACATGCCCTGCTTGTGAGGGAGTTCACCCGCTTCTTCCAACGCAACGTGTTGGCCTACGACACAACGCTGCCCATCCACTTCGTCGGCTCCATTGCCCATCACTTCAGCGGTGAGCTGACCGAAGCGGCCCACTCCCTCGGCCTCACCGTGGGAAGAATCATCAAAGCCCCTATGGAGGGCCTCGTAAAACAGACATCATTATAAAAAACATCATGAAAAAAACATTCTACCTGACAATCGCCTTAGCCGCCACCATGAGCCTGCAGTCCGTGGCGCAAACGGAGACAACCGCCACCGAAACGCCGGCCGACATGACCAGCTACATCAAAAATCCCTCCTTCGAAAGCAACGGCACCACCGGATGGGAGGTCAAGAACATGAGTACGCAAAGCAACTCAGTCTTCTCCATCAAAAACGGCAGCTATTACACCGAGACATGGGTAAGCATCGGTCAACGCATTGCCGACGCCTCGGTGACACAGACATTGAAGGACCTGCCTGGAGGAAACTACACACTGACGGCCAATGCCCTGCACATCCAGCAGACGGGAAGCAACAGCACCAACAACAGTGGCGCCGAGCAGACGGGAGCCTACCTGTTTGCCGGATTGTCCCAAGTGCCCGTCACAGCCATGAAGCAATATTCAGTGTCGTTCTCCATTTTAGGAACGACCGGCAACATTGAAATTGGACTGAAAGCCGAAGGTGCCACAGGTAACTACCTCTGCGTCGACAACTTCAAGCTCACCTACACGGGAGCTGTCGCCACCACTGACTACGCCAACGAACTACAGAAGCTGGTAAAACAGGCACAGGCTTATCAGAACAAAGGTGTCCAGCAATCAGTGGCAGAGACTCTGGCCACAGCCATAGAAAAGGCACAAACAGCCCTGCAAGGCACAGGCACCGACGAGGAGGGAAACATCGTCTACGACCCCGACACACTGGCCGAAGCAATCACCCTGCTGCAAGACGGGATAGCCGAAGCCCAAGCGTCACGCGCACTCTACGACACCCTGCAGGAGCGCATCAGCTATGCCAAGAAAGTGGTGCAATGGTGGAAGGACGACGAACAGAAAGCGACCATCCTCGCTATGCTGGAAAGTGAGATTGAAACCGCTCAGAAGAAACTGACCGACTACACACTGAGCACCGCACAACTCAACACGGCCACAAAGATTCTGAACATCAAGATTTCCGCCACGGACAAGAAAGTCTATTGCAGCGTCAATGGTTGCGGCACCGACCAACAGCTGCAACTGCCCACGAGCCAATGGAGCTACGAGCGAAGCATGCAATCCAAGCACTGGATTCTCTTCTGGGAAGCCGGTTACGGAAAGAGTGTACCCAGCTCGGTGGAAAGCATCCTTGCCACTGCCGACAAGGTGTTTGAGTACTATGCCAACGAGTTGAAATTCATCACCATCAACCAAGGAGTGTCGAAAACCGACACCTACAAGATGATTATCCGCCTGCGCTACACCGACGAGTGGGAAGCCAGCGGAAGCGGCATCGACAACACCATTGGCCTGCTCACCCTCTCACGCTGGGCCTACACCTCGCGTGGCGGACAGACGGTGGCACACGAGATAGGCCACTGCTTCCAATACCAGACCCACTGCGACAACAAGGATTGGAACGGATGGATGTACAACTGGGGAAGCGGCAACTACAACGTATTCTGGGAGATGTGTGCCCAATGGCAAGCCTACAAGTACTATCCGGCCATGCAGTTTGACAACGAATGGCTCAGCAACACCCTCAACGGGCTGCACAAGCATCCGCTGTGTGTGGATTTGCGTTATAACAACTACTTCATTCAGGACTACTTCGCCCACAAACACGGCATGGACATCATCGGCCGCCTGTGGAACGAGTCGAAGAATCCCGAAGACCCCTTGCAGGCCTACATGCGCCTGACAATGGACGAGGAACTGAGTGAAGCCGAGAAGTTGAATCAATTGAATGACGAAATGTGGGAATACGGTGCCCGCATGACCACCTTTGACATGGACCCCATCCGCTCATCAGGAGCAGGCACCATTGGCAAACGGAACCAGACAAACCTGACAAAAGACAGCGAAGGCTATTGGACACCCACCGTGGGCGACTGCATCGAGAACTTTGGACACAACGCCATCCGCCTGAATGTTGTCCCGGCCGGAAACACCGTGTATGCCGAACTCATCGGTCAAGCCGGGAAAAGCGGCTACACAGCCTACAACACCACCAAAGCCGGATGGAGATTCGGCTTCGTAGCCCTCCAGCGCGACGGCACGCGCACGTATAGTGAAATAGGTGCTGCCACCTACGACAATCCCGAAAAGACCATCGCATTCAAGTATCCCGCCAACTGCTCGCACCTGTGGTTGGTTGTGAGCGGTGCCCCCACCGACTACTGGACACGCGACTGGATTGATTGGGACGGCGTACAGGGAAACAAGGAACAGTGGCCTTACAAAGTGAAACTGTATCAAACCAATGTCTATGGCAACGCCAACAACAACACCTTGCCCGCCGCCATTGAGGAGATACAGGCCGAAGAGAATCAGAAGACCGACAACAATGTCTACACCCTCACCGGACAAATGGTGCGACAAGGAGACACTTCACTCGAAGGGTTACCCCACGGCGTGTATATCGTGAACGGGAAAAAGATTCTTAAATAATTAACTTTTTGTTGCTCAATCGAATAAAAAATCGTACCTTTGCGGCCGATTTAAGTTTAGTCAACATAATGTCTAACGTAATTAATTAAAAATTAAACACTTATTTATTAATGGAAAAATTTAAGAATGTAGCTCCCGTAGAAGATTTCAACTGGGAAGCTTACGAAAATGGCGCCGCTGAGACGAACCTCAGCAAGGAAGAGTTGGAGAAGGCCTACGATGGCACTCTGAACAACGTGAACAACAATGAGGTTGTTGACGGAACAGTTATTTCAATGAACAAGCGCGAGGTTGTTGTTAACATCGGTTACAAGTCAGACGGTATCATCCCCCTGAGCGAGTTCCGCTACAACCCCGAATTGGCCATCGGTGACACCGTAGAGGTATACATCGAGAACCAGGAAGACAAGAAGGGTCAGCTGATCCTTTCTCACAAGAAGGCACGTGCCGCACGCTCTTGGGATCGTGTTAACGCTGCTTTGGAGAACGAAGAAATCATCAAGGGTTACGTTAAGTGCCGCACGAAGGGTGGTATGATTGTTGACGTATTCGGTATCGAGGCATTCTTGCCCGGTTCACAGATTGACGTTAAGCCCATCCGCGACTATGACGTATTCGTTGACAAGACAATGGAGTTCAAGATTGTTAAGATCAATCAGGAGTTCAAGAACGTTGTGGTATCTCACAAGGCTCTTATCGAAGCTGAACTCGAACAACAGAAGAAAGAAATCATCGGTAAACTTGAAAAGGGACAGGTACTGGAAGGTACTGTCAAGAACATCACTACCTACGGTGTATTCATCGACTTGGGTGGCGTTGACGGCTTGATTCACATCACTGACCTCTCTTGGGGCCGCGTAAGCGATCCGAAGGAAGTGGTTGAACTCGACCAAAAGATCAACGTGGTTATCCTCGACTTCGATGATGAGAAGAAGCGCATCGCCCTCGGTTTGAAGCAGCTGACTCCGCACCCCTGGGATGCTTTGGATGCTAACTTGGCTGTTGGTGACAAGGTACAGGGTAAGGTTGTCGTTATGGCTGACTACGGTGCATTCATCGAAATTGCTCCGGGCGTAGAAGGTCTCATCCACGTATCAGAAATGTCATGGAGCCAGCACCTGCGCAGCGCTCAGGACTTCATGAAGGTGGGCGACACTGTAGAGGCTGTTATCCTGACTTTGGACCGCGACGAGCGTAAGATGTCACTCGGTATCAAGCAGCTGAAGCAGGATCCGTGGGAAGCTATCGAAGAGAAATACCCCGTTGGCAGCAAGCACACTGCAAAGGTTCGCAACTTCACTAACTTCGGTGTATTCGTTGAAATCGAAGAGGGCGTTGACGGCCTCATCCACATCTCTGACCTCTCTTGGACCAAGAAGGTTAAGCATCCTTCAGAATTCACTCAGATTGGTGCCGACATTGAAGTTCAGGTTCTCGAGATTGACAAGGACAACCGCCGCTTGAGCCTCGGCCACAAGCAGTTGGAAGAGAATCCTTGGGATGTGTTCGAGACAGTGTTCACTGTTGATTCAATCCACGAAGGTACTATCATCGAAATGCTCGACAAGGGTGCCGTTATCTCTCTGCCCTACGGTGTAGAAGGTTTCGCTACTCCCAAGCACCTCGTGAAGGAAGACGGTGCTCAGGCCCAGCTCGACGAGAAGCTCGACTTCAAGGTTATCGAGTTCAACAAGGAGGCTAAGCGCATCATCCTCTCTCACAGCCGCATCTTCGAAGATGTAGCCAAGGCTGAAGCTAAGGCTGAGAAGAAGGCAGCTGCCAAGAAGAACAACAAGAAGGAGAAGGAAGAAACTCCGGTTATCCAGAATCAGGCCGCTTCTACTACTCTTGGTGACATCGACGCTCTGGCAGCTTTGAAGGAGCAGATGGAGAAAGGCAAGTAAATTCTTTTGGGTCGACGAGTCTACGAGTTGACAAGTTGACAAAGAATTGACATAAGACGAAAAGGCCGATGAGAAGTTTCCATTTTCATCGGCCTTTTTCACACTATACCTTATGTTCATCGCAAGTAGAAAACATGGAGATAAAAGGAGATAAAGTTGAGCTTGCGAAACTTTAATTAATATATTAACCAAAACATGGAAAAGTTCGAAGTCCACATATTGGGATGCGGTTCGGCACTGCCCACCACACGCCACTTCCCCACTTCACAGGTGGTGAACATCCGCGAAAAGCTCTTCATGATTGATTGCGGAGAGGGAGCACAGATGCAGTTGCGCCGTTCACGACTGAAGTTCAGCCGGTTAAGCCACATCTTCATCAGCCATCTGCATGGCGACCACTGTTTCGGACTCATCGGACTTATCTCTACCTTTGCCCTGCTGGGACGAACTGCCACTCTACACATCTACGCCCACCCAGAACTGGAAAGGCTGATGCGCCCGTGGTTGGACTTCTTTTGCCACGGCATTGACTTCGATGTTGAATTTCACGCCATTGACACCCAGAAGGCCGAAGTCATCTACGAGGACCGCTCTGTGACGGTGAGCACCATTCCGCTGAAACATCGTGTCCCTTGTTGTGGATTCCTGTTTGCCGAGAAACGAACTCCTGACCACATTATCCGTGAAATGGTCGACTTCTACCAAGTGCCCGTCTACGAACTGAACCGTATCAAAAACGGTGGTGACTACATCACCCCCGAGGGAGAACTCATTCCGCATAACCGGTTGACAACCCCTTCTGAGCCTCCGTGCAGGTATGCCTATTGCTCAGACACCACCTACCTACCCGAGAACATCCCCCTGCTACAAGGTGTCGACTTGCTTTTCCACGAAGCCACCTTCGGGAACGACAATGAAGCACGCGCCCGTGAGACATACCACACAACAGCGCGACAAGCCGCCACTTTGGCTCGGGAAACCCAAGCCAAACAACTGCTCATCGGCCACTTCAGTGCCCGATACGAAGATGAGAGCATCTTGTTGAAAGAAGCCAAGGAGATATTCCCCCACACCCTGTTGGCTAAGGAAAACATGTGTATAAACATAAAAAACATCCCTACTGATTAAACTTTAATCTTCACATAAAGTCATACGACAGACAACGATAAAAAAGATGAAAGCGACAAATGAAGCAAACCTTGTAGAACAATTGCAATGTGCCGGGACACGGAACAAGGCATTTGAACAGGTGGTGCGCCAATACAGCGAACAACTGTACTGGCAGATACGTCGCATGGTCCTGTCTCATGACGACGCCAACGACTTGCTTCAGAACACATTCATCAAAGCCTGGAGCAACATCGACAGTTTCCGTGGAGATGCCCGGCTTTCAACGTGGCTGTATCGCATCGCCTTGAATGAAACACTGACATTTCTTGCCCACGAGCGGAACCAACAGACCATTGACATTGATTCGCCTGAAGGTTCGATGGCCGACCGCCTGGAAGGAGACACATGGTTCGATGGCGACAGTGCCCAGAAATTGTTGCAAGAGGCCATCCTCACATTGCCAGACAAACAACGCCTGGTATTCAACCTGAAATACTTCGAGGAGATGAAATACGAAGAGATGTCGAAGCTATTGGATACCAGTGTGGGAGCATTAAAAGCATCATACCACCTGGCCGTGACAAAAATAAGTAAATTTTTAGAGGATTTCCTTTAAACCTTATAAGAGAAATCTCGTCAAACCAACAACGAATAGTATGACTAATATGAACGAAGAACTGGAAATAATCAAGAAATGCGGAAAGGGGAACCCATTCAAAGTGCCTGAAGGATACTTTGAGGACTTCGCAAGCAACTTGATGGCACAACTTCCAACAAAGGAGGAAATGACGGTTGAGGCTGAATTGGCCGAGCCAAGAATTACTCCGTGGCAACGCATCAAGCCATGGATATACCTGGCTGCCATGTTCATCGGTACGATTGTCTGCGTACGTGTCGTATTGGGCGAACATCCCAATGGTGCTGCCAACAATGTCAGCCACATTACCGCATCGGACTTCAGTCTGTCAGACTTTGAACAGATGAGCGACGAGGAGTTGGCCTCCGTCGTGGAATACACAATGATGGACAACTATACGCTCTATCAGTACTTGTCTGATGCCGAATAAAGAACAATGAATCACTATAAAAAAGGAATGAGATGAAACAGCGAATAATCATGTGGTTTGTGGCCCTACTCATGGGAACTGTCGCCATGGCGCAGGCCCAAAGGAAGGGAGCCGAAGAGTTCAAAAAGAGCTATCAGGAGTTTATAACCCAACAGGCCCAACTCACGGAAGAAGAAGCTGCCGCTTTCTTCCCCATCTACAACGAATGCCAAAAGAAAAAACATGAGTTGAACGAGCAGATTTGGAAGCTGCGCAGAGAAGCACGTGGAAAGGAGTTAAAAGAAGCTGACTACCAACGCATCTTGGAAGAGATTGCCAAACTGCGTATCCAAACCGATGAGCTGGAAAAGACATATTTGCCCAAGTATCACAAGGTGTTGTCTTACAAAAAGATTTTTGAGGTACAAGGTGCTGAATCCCGTTTCCATCGCGAAATGTTGAAAGGCATCAACCATCAAAAAAGTAGAAGAGAAAAGAAATAGTTTTTTATATGATGATTGCAGTAGACATCTCTGTATGTCTACAAACATGGAAAGGACTGTCTGCGAAGATAGTCCTTTTTATGTTTATCCTATCACATAGCCCTACAACAGGGTCAATCCAAAAAGTCGGTTGTATATAATTGGTTTACATGATGTATCTGTCATTCTGAGCGAAGCGAAGAATCTGATAACGTGTGCTTTAGAAATGCATTGCTTATGTTTACAGATTCTTCACTGCGTTCAGAATGACAGAGACGGCATAATTTACAAATGGGTTTTAGGACTGCCCCCTTACAACACCACGGGTATCTCCTCGGGCATATATCCACTGCGGATTCGCCATTCGGCCGGATAGAGATTATTGGCCCGATTTCCGATGTTCTTCACAAATCCCAACGGGATACCCCGGTAGGTCAACAACACATAGCCCCGAGGAACAGACGCATCCAGTCCCACAGCTTCATGACGCAAATAAGAAATCGCGGTTTCATAGCCTACCTCCACATGGTGAAAAGCCGACAATTGCAGGCCGACACTCATTGCCAAGGAGTGGTGGGGAACCCAATCACGTCCCTTCAACGACGCGACGGATACACCGACGTGGAGAACCGTCAGTTCTCGTTTCAACCGCTCCACCACCCCACTCCACTGAAGTGGTATGGCCGACACGGTGTCACCCGATACACACCAGTCATAAGACTCGGGAACAGCCAACCAAGAACGGCACATTTCATACGAAAGTGGCATCCCTTTAACGGATTTGCCCACAGCCTCCTTCCCCTTTCCTTTCGCAGGTCGGGATTTCTTTCGGTCCTTCTCTACATTATCAGGGACAAAAGGAGAAAAGGCCCGCTCGCTTTCAGCTGCATCCCCCACAGGTTTACGCATCACAGCCAAAAAGAATCCCTCTCCCCTGACATGTGAAGGCAGAAAACGATAAACAGGCAACACCTCCTCATTCGGAGTCGCATCGCCCCGAATGCCCCATGCATCATCCACGGGCACCGATAGTGGTTCTGCCCCCAATTGCTTCACCATCCAGCGAACGTTCTCTTCATCCTCCCATGCGTTGTAAGTACAAGTGCTGTAAATGAAAATCCCCCCAGGCTTCAAACATTCCCACACATCGGCCACAATGCTACGCTGGCGTTGCCAACAAATGTCTACGTTGGCCATACTCCACTCTGCAACCGAGTCGGCATCTTTACGAAACATACCTTCGCCTGAACAAGGGACATCAGCCAATATGACATCAAAGAAATGGGGGAAAGACGCAAAATCTGCCGGCGCATTTTGAGTCACCACGACACCCGGGTGTCCCCACTTTATCATATTCTCGGCCAACACCTGGGCGCGTGGACGCACTATTTCATTGGATACCAGCAGACTCCCTTCGGGCAAAACGGTACGGGCCAACGTTGACTTTCCACCTGGTGCGGCACACAAATCCAACATCCGGCATGCACAAGGCACATAGTGACGCAGCACCCGCTGGAGAAACATCGACGAGGCCTCTTGTACGTAGTAACATCCGGCATGCAGCAGAGGATCGAAAGTAAAAGCCGGCCGACCTGACAAATAGGCCGCCCCTTCAGCCCAAGGCACATCACCAACAGAGGCTACCGGCCCCTCACCTGACCATTTCCTCGGATTCACACGAATGCTGACAGGTGGTTCACTCTGCAAGGACTCTGCCAACGCCTGATAGCCGTCTTTGCCAAGCAAATTACACATATTTTCTGAAAAATCTACCGGTAATTGTATCATATTACTTATTCAATCTTAAAATTTCTTGCAAAGATAAAGAAAAAGTGTACCTTTGCAACACAAAACCATAAAAGAATCAACTATATGAAACAATATCTTGATTTGCTTGACCGCATCATGAAGGAAGGCGTGCGCAAGGACGACCGCACCGGCACTGGCATCATCAGTGTCTTTGGCCACCAGATGCGCTTCAACTTGGAAGAGGGTTTCCCGTTGCTGACAACCAAGAAACTTCACCTAAAGTCCATTATTCACGAACTGCTCTGGTTCCTGCAAGGCGACACGAATGTGAAATACCTGCAGGAGAATGGCGTACGCATCTGGAACGAATGGGCCGACCCCGAAACGGGTGACTTGGGACACATCTATGGCTATCAGTGGCGCTCGTGGCCCGACTATAAGGGCGGACACATCGACCAAATCAAGGAGGCGGTGGAGACTATCAAGAACAATCCCACCTCGCGCCGCATCATCGTCAGCGCATGGAACGTAGCCGACTTGGACAACATGAATCTGCCACCGTGCCACGCATTCTTCCAGTTCTACGTGGCCGACGGACGATTGAGCTTGCAGCTTTATCAGCGCAGTGCCGACAGTTTTCTGGGAGTGCCCTTCAACATTGCTTCATACGCTCTGCTACTACAGATGATGGCACAGGTGACGGGATTGAAGGCCGGTGACTTCGTACACACGTTGGGAGACACACACATCTACCTCGACCATTTGGAGCAGGTGAAGCTGCAGCTTACCCGCGACCCGCGTCCGCTGCCCACCATGCGCATCAACCCCGATGTGAAGGACATCTTCAGCTTCAAGTACGAGGATTTCCAACTCGAGAACTACGACCCGCATCCACATATCAAAGGAAAAGTATCGGTATGATTTCCATCATTGTCTGCATTGCCCAGAATCGTGCCATCGGCTACGAGAACAAGTTGCTCTATTGGTTGCCCAACGACCTGAAACGTTTCAAGCAACTCACCACCGGACATACTATCATCATGGGACGTCGCACTTTTGAGTCGTTTCCTAAAGGGGCTCTTCCCAACCGCCGCAACGTGGTATTATCCCGACAAGTTGATGCCCATTTCGAGGGAGCCGAACATTACAGCACACTTGAAGAAGCCTTGTCTGGCTGCCGCCCCGACGAAGACATCTACATCATCGGTGGCTCTACGGTGTACGAACAGGCCATGCCCCTTGCCGACCGCTTGCTGATTACACACGTGGCCGACACGCCGGACAAGGCCGATGCCTTCTTCCCCATCATTGACCCAAGCGTATGGCGCGAAACAAACCGCGAAGATTATGGAACGGACGAGAAACATCAGTTCCCATATTCATTTGTAGATTACAAGAGAATATAGAGCAACAGGATGTCTTATACTGATATAGGTGGCTCTTCTGCAATTTAGTTGAAAAACTGTTTGTCTTCAGCATTATAGGTTCATCGACCAAATATCTTAAGATACTTCCCACTTTATCTTAACTTCTCGGGGGATTTATCTTAAGATATGGTGACGTTCATTTATTTTTCAGGAGAGTGTGTCAAAATTAACTTTTTAGACGCAGATAACGCGGATGACGCGGATTTTTCTTGATTTATTTTACCAAATAGGTTATAATTTATCTGCGTTATTCGCGTCATCCGCGTCTAAAAAATGAAATGAGGGCATTTTGACACAGCCTCCCGAAAACATTGGTGTTCTTAGAACAAGAACCGTATCACATCATTGAAATTCGCCCAAATCATAAGGCCGAAAAGCAAAGCCATGCCTATCACTTGAGCACGCTCCATAAACTTTTCGCTGGGTTTGCGGCGAGTTATGATTTCATAGAACAGGAAGAGCACATGACCGCCATCCAATGCGGGGATGGGCAGGATGTTCATGAATGCCAAGATGATGCTGAGGAAAGCTGTCATCTCCCAAAAACGATGCCAGTCCCATGTCGCGGGGAAAATGCTTCCGATAGTACCGAAGCCACCCAGGCTGTTAGCACCCTCTTTCGTAAAGACATATTTCAAATCGCCCACATACCCCTTCAACACGTTTACTCCATAGGAAATGCCCGCGGGGAACGACTCCAAAAAGCTGTAGGTGAGGTTGGTCCGTTCATAGCCCAAAGAAGCCGTGAATCCCAACTTAAAATCGGGGGTCAGCTGTGCAGTCAACGTGTCCTGTCCACCGGCTGAACGTGCTACCACAAAGTTTACCTGACGCAACGCCTCCACCTTTTCGGGCAGCGTGATGGAATCTGACTTGGCACGCAACGCCGCTATGTACTCGGTAAATTGGTTGTAGGAATTTACGGAAAGTCCGTTAAAAGCCAGGAACTTGTCACCCTTCTGCAATCCTGCCAACGCTGCGGGTGTCTCGGGCACCACACTGTCCACCACTGCCGGAACAAGAATCTCCACAAAGGCACGACTACCCTGATTCATGTCCAACAAACCGAACTCTTCAGGAATGGGGATATCAACCTCCTGCCCGTCGCGACGAACCGTCACCGTCGAAGCATCGGCAATGGCACGGAACATGTCAGCATCCAAGCGTTCAAAAGGCGCTTCATTGGTGCGCAACAAGATGTCTCCATCACGGAATCCCATAGCCTGAGCTTGTTGGCTGAACTTCATACCATTCTTCAGGTCAGGTACAGAAACATAGCTGTCGCCCCATGTATACATCAACATGGAATAGATGAAGAGAGCCGCTACAAAGTTGACCAACACACCACCTATCATGATAAACAGGCGTTGCCAAGCCGGCTTAGCGCGGAATTCCCAAGGCTCAACGGGGTGGTTCAGGTCTTCACTGCTCTGTGTTTCGTCCACCATACCGGCAATCTGCACGTAGCCACCAAACGGCAGCCAACCGATGCCATATTCCGTTTCGCTATTCTTGGGTTTCCACTTGAATAACGAGAACCACGGGTCAAAGAACAGATAGAATTTTGTTACACGGACTTTGAATAATTTCGCAAAAAAGAAATGGCCTCCCTCATGAATAATGACCAAAAAAGCCAATGACATGATCAGTTGCAAGGCCCGAATCAGAAATGTTTCCACTATCGTACTACTTTTTTATGTTTTATTGTTTTTTTAGTTCATCAGTTCTTCCGCTATGCGCCTTGCCTCAGCGTCGGTAGCCACATAGTCTTCATAAGTTGGTTTGGCAATGAATGAAACCCGCTGCATGGTATGCTCTATCACCTCGCTCATCCGCAAGAACGGAATCCGGTCTTTCAGGAATGCGACATTCACCACCTCGTTGGCCGCATTAAGGATGCAAGCCATATTTCCGCCACGATACAAGGCTTCATAGGCCAATGCCAGACAACGGAAACGGGTTGTGTCGGGTTGTTCAAAGGTGAGAC
The DNA here is from genome assembly GCA_017464815.1 of Bacteroidaceae bacterium. Taxonomy (GTDB): domain Bacteria; phylum Bacteroidota; class Bacteroidia; order Bacteroidales; family Bacteroidaceae; genus Phocaeicola_A. Next base: position 165,563 of record JAFTYI010000008.1, read on the forward strand.
TCGTGCACTTCGTGAAGTCAATGCGGTCAAATGAAGCCTTCACACGGAAGGGGTAAGAAAACGCATACTGTATGGGCAGACGCATGTCGGGCACACCGAGTTGGGCTTTCACGGCACCGTCTTCAAACTGGACCATGGAATGGATAACCGACTGAGGATGCACCAACACCTCTATCTGTTCAGGACGGACACCAAAGAGCCATTTGGCTTCGATGACCTCAAACCCCTTGTTCATCATGGAAGCAGAGTCAATGGTAATCTTAGCCCCCATGTCCCAATTGGGATGCTTCAGTGCCTGGTCCTTGGTCACATGCGCCAATTCCTCCAGACCATACTTCAGGAACGGGCCGCCCGATGCCGTGAGCAGAATCTTTTCGATGGGATTATCCACCTCGCCCGCCAGACATTGGAATATGGCCGAATGCTCGGAATCAACGGGAAGGATGGGCACCCGATGCTTCATTGCCAACTCGTTGATGAGTTCGCCTGCCACCACCAACGTCTCCTTATTGGCCAAAGCAATGGGTTTGCCAGCCTGAATGGCCCGCATTGTGGGGCGCAGTCCGGCATAACCGACCATAGCAGCCAACACCATGTCAACGGGTCCCGCCTCGGCCACTTCACACAAGGCGTCGGCTCCGGCATACACCTTGATTGGCAGGTCGGCCAACGCCTCCTTCAATTGAGGGTACTTGGCCTCATTGGCTATCACCACCACATCGGGCATAAAGCGGCGTGCCTGCTCGATGAGCAGTTCCACCCGGTTGTTGGCCGTCAAGGCATACGCCTCATACAAGTCGGGATGTTCGGCTATCACCTCCAAAGCTTGCGTACCGATGGAGCCGGTAGAGCCAAGGATTGCTATTCTTTTTTTCTTATTCTCTTCCATATCTGTTATATTTTCTTTCTTCAACTATCAGGCAACTGGGTCAGAAGACGATATATTGCTCCGGGTTCAGAGGCTCGCCATCACTCCACAGTTCGAAATGCAGATGCGGCCCAACGGTGTGTACACCTTTATTTCCTACCAACCCCACGGCTTCACCGGCCTTTACGGATTGCCCCTGCTTCTTCAGCAACGAATTGCAATGCATGTACACCGACACCAGTCCCTTCTTGTGCTGTATGGCAATGACATACCCCGCCTCCATGGAATAACCGCTCCACAGGACTGTTCCATCCAGAACGGCAAGTACACTTGAGTTGGGAACAGCCGCAATGTCCACTCCATAATGTTGGTTATCCACATCAAACACCGAAGCTATAATGCCTCGTGTAGGGCGATGCATTTTCCGGTCTCCCATTTCGGTGGAGTTGCGTCGGGAGCCTACCAAGTTATATCGTTCATCCTCTTCGTATTGCATACGGAACAATTCCTCACGTTCAGATGCATCTTCCAGCATATCCACAGGCATTTCGCGCAACGAATCAATATCCGTCATCGTCTGCACTGAGTCTAGTTCCACGCGACCGGCCAACAAATCCTGGATATTCTGCACATATCTGTGCTGCTGCTCGGCTACCTGCTCCAACGAATCCACTTTTAACGCGTTAGTCACAATAGTCGAACGCAATTCGTTGCTCATATAACCGGGCAGATAGTTGCGCAAGGGAGTGTAGACCATCAACAGAGAGGTGACGAGAAAAAGCACAAACAGCACACCCAACAGCACTGAGAGTCCATTAAGTTTGGACACATACAGCCCGAACACCTCTTCCAGCGTATTCTCGTTGATGACTGTCAGTTTATATTTGAACTTGATGTTCTGCCACCAATGTTTCTTTTTCCGTTTGTTTGCCATGAGTCAAGCACATATAATAGTGCAAAATTACACAATTATGACCAAACAACCGCATTTGTTCATGCAATTTAACGCATAAAAGCGATTATATTCCTTTTGCCTTTCTTTTTCACCCCTGAAAGAGGGAATAAAAGCGGGGAATCGAGTTTAGAATTATTAGTGTCCGCTAAAACGGGACAGTCCAAAAATCCAGTTGCAAATTATGCCGTCTCTGTGTCATTCTGAACGCAGTGAAGAATGACACAGAGACATCATGTAAACCAATTATATACAACCGACTTTTCGGACTGACCCGTTTTAGCAGATACTAATAAATAAAATAAATAGCGTCATTCACGTCTAAAAAACCATCAGCCTCACCGCGTATACCAGTAAAGTGTGCGTCCGCCTACGATATACATGCCTGTGGGCAGACCATGGAGAGCACGTTTACGGTAAACAGCCTTGCGGAGAAGGCGTCCGTCGGCAGAGTAAACATCCACATACTCCTGCAACGGATTTGCCTGCACCTCATCCAGTCCATTGGCCTTAGCGGGGGTCAGAATCATGGAGACCACCACCTGCTTGCCTTCGAACTTCACACCAAAAGAGCCGCTAGCGGGGGTGTCGAAGTCAATCTTGTGAGTCACTGTGGTAGCATTGCCGTTGCTGTCCTTTTTGGGGAAAACATACTCGGTGCTACCATAGGACTTGCCGTTGAGTAAGGCAATGTAGGAGTCGCCATCGGCATAATTGTCATATCCGGTCATCTCCACAGCAGCAATCTGTACATCCGCGGGGAGCTTTACGGTAAAATCCACTCCGCTGGAGTATTTGATTCCGTTGTTACTGCCGGTGGAGTAGCCCTTGCTCTTGTTGTTGGTCACGCTGTAGCCTCCCTCAAAGGTCCACACCAAGTCGCCTTTACCACAAGTAGCCGTCAAAGAAGAGATTTCGATGGGTTGGGCGCTCTGTTCCTCTTCGGTGAGAATGTATCCCATCGGCTCACCGCCCTCCATTCCGCCCTCCATAATGTGGGCCACCAGGCTATTCATGTACACCTCAAGCATGGTGTAGCCTTCAGCATCGGTATTGTTCCGGTCAGTCGCATCATTGGGATTCAGTCCATTGGCAGCCTCCCACTCATCGGGCATACCATCGCGGTCGGAGTCTGTGGGGCAAGGCGTACTCTTCAGTTCGGGCCATGCGCTCCAATCATCGCCAGCGTTGGCGGGCTTGTTGTCCGACGGGGTGTTGATGATGCCCGGTTGTCCACTGTTGCCTTTTCCCGTGTAAGAAGCCTTTCCGTAGCGGGCATCATACACCATCAGCGTGTCCACCCAGTCGCGCGACAGGGAAGCACCTACGTATTGGAGCACCTTCTCGTATGCCGTCTTGGCATCGTGGGTGGTGACGTAGACAAAGTCCATCGGTTCGGCCAACTTCATGGTGTCCTTCACCGTCTGGTTGTAAAGGCCATCGTTGCCTGAGGCATCAATCTGGTTGTAGATGCCGTAGGCCCAGTTGTTGTTGGTCACTGAGGAGTAGTGGGTATTGACATTTCCATCGACATAAAAGTCGCCCCACATGTGGAGGGTAGGTTTGTAAGCCGTGTAATTGGTCACATATTCCTTGGTGCGTATGCCGATGCCGGCAATGCGTTGCTGGATGTTAGTACCACGCTTCAAGGTGGCCGGTCCGGGCTTGTAATAGTTGTTCACGATGTTCACCGTCATGGCCTCGCCACCATAGCATCCGTTTCCACCCCAGTTATAGATGACATTGTTACGCATGTCCATGCGCTCGTCGAGTTGGGTGGTGTAGCGTGGACCAAGGCGCGGCGTACGGCTATTGTGATGAATCATCAGGTTGTGGTGATACGAAATGCCGCTTCCTCCCCAGTTGCCACCATATCCGTGGTTACCCTTGGCATGTTGCGACTGGTACATACTCTGTGACGAGATACACCACTGCACCGTGGTGTTCGTGCATCCACAAAAAGAGAGGCACTCGTCCACACTCCAGCTGACCGAGCAGTGGTCTATCATGATATTCTTCTGGTCGAGGCTGCCCAGTCCGTCGCCTTCGTGGTCGCTGTAAGTGTCTCCCAAACGGAAACGCATAAAACGGATGATGACATTGTTGGCATCCACGGTAAAGGGATAGTCGGCCACACAGATGCCGTCGCCCGGAGCTGTCTGTCCCGCAATGGTGACATTCCCGACACCGACGGACAAAGCTGATTTCAAATGGATAGTGCCCGACACATCGAACACAATCGTCTTTGCTCCCCGTTGCGACAAAGCCCAACGGAGCGACCCTTCGCCACTATCATTCAAGTTGGTCACATGAATCACCGCTCCACCACGTCCACCGGTCACATAGCGACCAAAACCTTCGGCACCGGGAAAAGCGGGAAGTTTTTCAACACCTTCGGCCAAGGCTGGTGTAACAGTCAGAAGACCTCCCACCAGCATGGGAAAGAGGTGCTTTAATCGTTGTTTTCTCATTGTTGTATGTTTTTAATAAAAAAGGGGTGTGTCATAACTAACTTTTTAGACGCAGATAACGCGGATGACGCGGTTTTTATACACGATGGCTGTTGGCGATGGCCATAGCCATAGTAGCGAAGTGAATCGCCATAGTTAATTCATCTGCGCCATCCGCGCCATCCGCGTCTAAAAAATGAAAAGAGAGCATTTTGAAACACCCTCTTTTCAATTTATCATTCCTTGTTAACTCATTAACTTGTGTCAACTCGTCAACTAAGGGGTTCTTACTTCACGATGAACTTGCGACCGTTCTGGATGTAGATACCCTTCTTCAAAGGAGTAGTTACCTGACGACCTACAACATCGTAGATAGGAGCGTTAGCATTGATAACAGGAGCTACAACCATATTCTGGATACCTTCAGTAGCAACAGGCTCAATCTCGATAGCAGCCACGTGGATGTTACCAGTACCGCTATACTTCTCGAATGACCAGATACCAGCAGACAAACCGAACTCAATTACGTTACCCTCGGTAATGATGTTTTCATGACCGTAAGTAGTACCGTTTACATTTACGTAAGACTGCAAAGTCTCAGCGTTCTTGTGAGAGTTCTTAGAAACTGTTACCTTCACGTTTACAGAGTCACCCTCAGCAACCATGAAAGTCAAGTTCTTCTTATCCATCTGCAAATATACCTGCTGACCATCTACCTGAGCAGTATCAACCATGATAACGCTGAAAGTAGCATCGGGAACGAGGTAGAAGCAGGGGTCTGCATCCTTACCGTTGTACAGCAACTTGGCATCAGAAGCTACGTAAACAGTGTTACCATTAGGATCAGCAGCAGTAGCTGCGTCGTCAACAACGGCAGAACCTGATACAGTAATCACCTTCTTCTCCTTGATAGGATCAAGCACGTAGATGGGAGAAGAAACAGAAGCTGAAGTCCAAGTAACATCACCATTCTGAATAACAGTGTAAGCAGCAATGTTGCAAGAAGTAGTAGCAGTGTAAGAGTCACCGGCAACACCCTCAGCACCATCGATGCTGTAGTAGTTAGTAGCGTTCATGTACTCAGTAGCGATAGTAGCGTTAGCACCGTCAACAGTCAAAGTAGGAGCGTTGAACTTGAACTCAACAGTAGCTTCGTTGTTAGCACCTTCGCAAAGTTCGCCATCCAGATAAGCCTGGAACTTCACAGTCATATCCTTTGTACACTTGATAGGCTCGGTGTACTCTGTGCTTGCAGAAGTAGGCTCAGAACCGTCAGTAGTGTAGTAAACCTTTGTTGCACCCATGTCGTCACCGTCGAGGATGTAGTTGTTAGGAGTACAAGTCACTTCCTGATAGTAGAGCTTGTTTGTCTCATCGTAAGCAGTAGCACCAACTTCTACAGAAGGAGTACCAGCAGGCTCGATAGCCTCCACAATGATGAAGCTGAAGAAAGCATCACCGTTGTAAGAACCTACGTACAGAGGAGTGTTACCATCGAACTGTGCGGGAACAACGAACTTGTAGCAATAGTTGCTTGAGCTAGGATAAGCATCAGTAGGAGCTTCGTTCAATGCATTCTCCAACTTGGCATCTGTAGCAAACTTAGGAATACGGGCAGAAGCACCAGCCTTGTTGTTACCAGAACCGAACACATATACTACAGCACCAGCTGTCGGCTTGAAAGCAATCACGTCCTGAGCATTCTTCAGACGGAAAGAGTTCAACTGTGAACCATACTTGTTGTACTTTTTAGCCAATCTTGCGGTATCTGCTTCTGCACCACCATAAGTAGTAGTGTAAGTAGTAGTGTTCGCAATGTCAATAGAACCCTTGTTTGTAGCATTGTAGTTGCTTGTTACAGACAAGAAGTAACCACTACCAAAGAGCTCGCCCTTCGGGAATGTAGTTGCACCATTGCCGTTGTAATTATTCAACGAGCAAACATAGCTATGCAGCATAGGCTTAATATCATCCTCTGTTGCTGCATTCACTGCCAATGCCATGCTGGCCATGGCAAACAAAGTAGTAAATACTTTTTTCATAAACACAAAAATTTTAAGTTAATAAATAAAAGTTGTTATCGGTACAATCCCACGACCAAAGCCATAGGCTCCAGTCGTGAGACGTTTTTTACTATTGCTTAATCAGGTAAGACTGAGCCGGAATGTCGCCGTAGTGAACCACGGTCAACATATCACCGTGCTTGGTGCCCGAAACGGCTACCCCCGTAAAGATGGCGACCTTTGAGATGTTGCCTTTTTCATCTTTCACCAAGTCCAGTACTCTCAGATTACCCGTCTCGCTGACATACTCATATTCGTAAGGATTCTCGCGGGTATTGGAGTCATCAGCACCCATCGTGCCGGCAGTCTTGCCTTCACTCATTTTCACTACCACCGAATCTTTGGTAATGAACTCCATGCTCTCCACATATCCTTGAATTTCTTCACCGTATGCATTGAACTTGATGCCTTCACCACGCACCCACAACTGCTGAGCCAGCGAATCGGGATGAGCGATTTTCAACGAATCGGTATAATCCTCAACCCATGAGGGGTTATCGGTACGCGTATCTTCAAACTCATTGGCATCTTCGCACGCAACAAAGCCCACGCCCATAGCGAAAACCGCAGCTGCCAAGAGTGACTTATTGAATAATTTCATAATCTTCCTTTTTTAATTGTGTTACTTAATAGCTCTGTTTCTCCAACGGGCAGCACCCACCTCATACTCGACAATTTCGTTATCAAAGTGCTTGATGTAGAGGTTTACATTGTACTCAGTGGTTGCAGTTCCGTCCAACGCATCAGCACGGTGCATATACTGGTCTTCGGCCGTCTTTGCCACACAAGGAGGACAAGGCTGCTCCATCAGTTCTGTAGCAGAAACACTAGCCACCTCTACTTCCAACTTACCATTCAAAGTGGCCTTATTTTCCTTCACGAGTTTTCCAAAGTTATTGCTGGTTGCCGTCCAAGGATTACCGGTAAAAATCTGACCGTTTGTCAAATCATTGTTGGTAGACCAGTTGTTGTTGAAATTGAGTGTCACATGTCCTGAAGTTCCGTCAGCAAGTGCCAATGTCTCACGAATGTCGGCACCGTAGCACTCCAACACGCGAAGGTCACCGGGTTTCTTGCAAACGGTAATCAAGTTGTTCTCCACATTGAAAACTGAACCGTTGGGCAGGTTACGCATCTTGAAGATAGAACCATTGCCACGAGTGTTGAAGTTAATCAATGTGTTGTTAGAGAAGGTGATGTTCCAAACGATGCTGGCATCCCAGAACGTACTTCCTTCCTCCTTGAAGAATGCGGGGAACGGACTGTCATAGAATGTATTCTCTATCACCTTGAAATCTGCATAAAGATTTGACTTCGTGTTATTACCTGAACCATCAATCCAGCAGTAACCACCGGCACCTTGGCTGTAGTAACCGCAATCCATGAACATGTTGTTCTTGATAAGCACGTGGTTCCAAATCTTATAGTTCGGTCCCTGCTCGCGAACAAATCCACGAACGATACGCTTGAAGGTACAGTTCTCGATTATCAAGCTGTCGAGAGTAATCGCCATACCGTCGGAGAACATGTTGAAGAAATAGTTACCAGTAGCGTTACCCACCTTGGCAACTTGGTCACCGTAGGTATAGCAAAGCGGGTTATCGAAGTCAATGTCATGGAAAGCCAACTTCTTCATGTAAATTTCACCACCTTCACCGGCTTCGGGTGAACGACCGAACGTAAACATAGAATAGGGGCAACCATTCCACTGCTCACCATTGATTGCCTGATCGTAGCTGGAATGTTTTCCAATACCACTAATCAGTCGGGCACGCTTACCTTCAGCCAAGTCCTTCGGGTCGGTACGAAGCACAAATCCCTTACAAGTAATCAGGTTACCATCGACATAATAGGTCTTTCCACCCTCGAGCAGGTAAGTCTGTCCTTCGGCATAATTGGTATTAGAAATGAAGTCCAACAGAACCGGTGTAATAGGAGCCGCATCAAACATTTCAGCCTGTGCGCCATACACATCAGCACGATTGTAGGGAGAATCCTCTGATACATTGGCATTGGCATACTTTGCAATCATCTCGTCGTGATACAGCAGGATGGGTTCACCCGGCTTACCGTCAGAACGGGCGGTGCAAGTGTTGTACTTGGCATCGATAGCTACAGGTATCGTGGGGTCAACAACATCAATCACATACACAGAGTTAGGAGTCAAACCATCCACCACCACATAACCACGTTCAAGGTCCTCGGCGGTAATCTCGTAGTTCTTCCACTTGTCACCAACTGTTGAGGTGGGGTTATTAGGAGAAGGTTTCACCTGCAAGAACTTGTACTGGAAGTTACCTTCTGCATCCACGTTGAAGTTTTCGCGGTAGCTCTTCTCGTTCTCAGCATCCAGTTCAGCATCACCAGTGGCCACATCAGCAATGTTGTCGTTGAAGTAGACGTGCATTGTCTCCTCTGTTGTCTCTGCTTGGTTCACGTATACTACGAACGGAGTGGGATAACGGTCATTAGTCTTGATACCCACATACTCCTGCCACTGGCGACCGTTTCCATGACCAAACCACTTGGAGGCATGAGAGAAATCGGTCACATTGTTATCCTCCTTTGAAAGGCAACGGATAGCAAAACGATAGTCGGTAGAATACTGCAAATCCTTAATCACCAAATCAAGAACATTGGGTCCAACAATGGTATCGAGCAACAGATTGTCGGTACCTTGGATAGATTCCCATGCATGGGCACCACCTGACACCTTGGGCTGCAAAGCCATCTGAATCTGATAACCGGCGCAATCATCAACTCCATACCAGTAGAGATGAATGGTGTTACCATGAGGATAGTTCTGAATATCCAATCCGCAGTTGTAGGGATAGTCGGTACCCTTACCACGTGTGTTGTCTGTAATGAACATGGTCATAAACTGACGGTCGGTGCTCACGCCTGCATCGTCATCATCTTCGCAAGACGACACTGTCAACGCCAAAAAGCCCGCCAAGCAGAAAGCCATGAGACTAAATATCTTTTTCATAATGTGTTATCGTATTTCTGATTAATAACCGTAATAATTCTTATAAACACCCATTGAGTTCTTGACTGCCTCTTCGGGATAGGGAAGGATATAACGCACAACCGGCAATTGCTCTACGGTAGGGATAGTCAACGGCAGACGTTCCAAAGCACCATTGCGTACCAACCAAATGTTTCCATTGCCATCACCACGAACAAATCCGTAAAAAGAATAGAGGCACTGGTCTCTGGGAACACCCTTGTCAGTATCACCCCACTGGTAGAAGTCTGCTTTCAACCAAGAGTCAGCAGAGAAACCACCCGCTCTCAAAACAGTCTTTGTCGGTTCCGAAGTGGCACGACCATACGCATTATAGATGCGCAAGCTCTTCATGCTCTGATTGGGATAAGCCTTCACGAGTGCGCCATCCGCTACCTGATAACCATACATCTGAGGATTTTTATTAACCTTCTCGGTAGACTTGAATGCCTTGTCATTGGCCTCGCTCAAGTTATACGCGTGGTAATAGATACGCTCAGGCAGGTTGTCGATATACATCAAACCGTCGTGTTCGTTAATGGCATCTTCGTAACCACAGAAGCCTATAGCATTCTGAGAACCTGCAGAGTAGTAGCGCAAGAAGCTGTATACCAACTCCAAACTGTACGTATTGGTACGTACCAAGTCGCGCCAACGTGAGTTCTCACCGGCAAACTCCCACTTACGTTCGTCAAGAACGGCCTTTTGGAAGGCTTCCTTGCTTACCTGTGCCTCGGCAATAAACAGTGAATCACTCTCAGCAAATGCACGGTTGTGTACGGTAGCCAAGCACTCGATTGCCTTTTCTGTAGGACCATCTTCTACCTCATTGGCAGCTTCGGCGTACATCAAAAGCACATCAGCATAACGCATGTAGGGGAAGTTGATGCCTGTGGCACCTGTTGTTTCGCTACCCAATGCATTGGACTCTGAAGTCCACAGTTTTGACCACTTGTTGTTGTGTACCGTGTAGTCATTGCGGATATAAACCGAGTCCATCATAGAGCCATCAGCAGCTTGGAAATAAGAGTAGTACCACATTCCGTTGACGAACTCGCGACGCAGGTCTTTTCCACGGAAGAGGAAACGATAGAATGCGTTCAAGCGACCGTTACCAGAAGCACCACCCCACGGACCAACCGTCTCGCCTTCGTAAGAGCTGTAGGTGGGACCTTGGATGTAACCGGTGTTACCCGTAGACATCTTGGCAAAAGGCAACTCGAAGATTACGTCATCACCATTCACTACAATATAGTTACAAGGATTCACAAACACATCCTGATAAGCCTGTGTCAGCTTGTGGGTGCCTGCAGTAATCACTGAGTCGGCATTGTCCATCGCCAATTTGTAGTAGTCCAAGTAGTTATCGGGACGCTTCATTTCACCGTAGCTCTTTTCGTCGTTCTTCACGGGGTGGAGCGAATAACCACCGGCAGTGAGGGCGATGCGGGCAATCAGTGCATGAGCAAACTCCTTCGAGCAACGCTCAACAGTCACCGACTTGCTGGATGACATGTAGGGAGCAATGCCCTGCAAGTCCTTGATGATAGAGTCTTGGATAACCTGACGGTCCAATACGGCAGGAATAAAATCCGAGCCCTTTTCAGCAGCAGGATGGAACACAAAAGGAATGTCACCAAACATCACCACCAAATCGTGATAAACCATGGCACGCAAACACTTTGCCTCACCAATCTGCTGCATCACTTCAGCATCGCGCACTTCGTAGAACTCACTCGCTTCTGCCGAGCGGACGAAACGGTTGGTATACTCAATCAAGTTGTAAGCAGCTTTCCAGAATGCTGCAATCTCGCCTCCACGATCAGTGCAATCGAAACGGGCGTAAGAGTTATCCGAACTTGCATTGGTGGCGTTTATCTGCATATCCACATCACTGTTATAGATGAAGGTACGCTGATAGTGGTTACCATACAAGTTGTTGACAATGGCTTGTGCATACACACCGTTGAGAGCACGATCAATCTCCGACTTCTGGCTGAAAACCCACTCCTCAGTGTAAGCAGAGGGAGCCTCTACATCCAGATAGTCATCGCATGAACCCAAAGCCAAGGCAGAGAGACCTGCCCAAAAAATATTCTTAAGTTTCATATCTTTAACTTCTGCTTTTGATTAGAATGTAATGTTAGTACCGAACACAAAGCTACGGTTACGCGGGTAGCGGTTGTAATCCACACAAGGAGTCAAACCTGTCTGAATGTCCACCTCGGGGTCGTAACCAGAGTAGTTTGTCAAGATGAAGAGGTTAGTAGCCGACACGTAGAAACGGGCCTGAGACATACCCCACTTCTTGGAAATCTTCTCGGGAATGGTGTAACCGATGGTCAAGTCGTTGCAACGGAGGAACGAACCATCCTCGATGAAGTAAGAATGAGTCAGTTTGCGGGTCACGTCAGTGGGATTCCACAAGGTGCGGTTGGCATTGGCAGCCTTATAGATGTCCGTACCACCATCTACGTAGTAGAGTTTGTAGAGGATGTCACCCGGAGTTCCGGTCAATTCACCTGAAATGTCGTTGTACAACCATCCGTTAGAGAACTTGCCCAACACGTTGTTGAACTTGTTCTTGTTACCCTCAGAAGATGACAACATGTAAGCAGTAGCGTTATTGATGTCGTAGTCGAGCATGTAAGTGAAGTTGCAGACAAAGTCGAAATTCTTCCACTGACCGCTCAATCCGAAACCACCCTGCACCTTCGGAGTGGTGTTACCAATCACGGTACGGTCATCTTCGGTAATACGGCCATCACCGTTCAAATCCTTGAACTTCACCTTACCGGGCAATGTGGCAATACCTGAGTTTGATTCACCAGAGATGTCGTTGATAACCGTCACATAACCGTCTTCACGAGGAGCCTGGTCTTTGGAGGTGCCGTTATCAGTTGCACTTGATCCCCAAGGAATCGCCTGATAGTTGTTCTGCGGATCGAAGTAGAATTCGTCGAATCTGTAGAGGCCATCGTAAACGAAACCGTAGATGAGACCTACGTCACCACCTTCGCGGAGCAAGTAGTCGTTGAGACCTGAATCCCAGTCATCACCCTCAATGGGTTTCGCGGTAAATGCGCTGTTCAGCTTGTCAACCTTCATCTTGTTGGTACCAAAGGCCAAATGACCGGTCAACACATAGTCAGTACCACGGAGGATGTCACCACTGATTGAGAGTTCAATACCCCTGTTGGTAACCTGTCCGATATTCTGTTGCTGGCTGTTATAACCGAGTACAGAAAGAAGGTCTGCATCGTAAAGCATATCACGAGTAGTATTCCAATAAAACTCGGGAGTGATGGTTACACGTCCGTCGAACAATTGGATGTCAGCAGCCAAGTTGCGAGTAACGATAGTTTCCCACTTGATTTCCTTGTTGGCGAACTTAGTGCCTCCACTATTTCCATAATATTTCTCACCATATTGAGTAACTTCACCGAATCCAGGACCACCCGTAGAGTTGATAACATAAAGCTGACGCCACAAGTCGTTAGCGATGCGGTTGTTACCAGTAAGGCCGAATGCAGCACGAATCTTCAATTGGTTCATCCAATCCACGTCGAACCAAGGTTCTTCAGAGATAACCCAAGCACCCGAAATTGAGGGGAAATAGCCCCATTGGTTACCGGGAGCAAACTTGGTGCTACCATCGGCACGCATGGTACCTGACAACAGGTAACGGTGCTTCCAGTTGTAGTTCACCTGACCGAAGAAAGAAGCGGTACGATCCAATGTAGACAATGAAGAGGTGCTTTCCTTAGGTTCACCGAATCCCATATTATTCCATGCATCTTCAGCAGTGAACGAACGGGGGAAATGAATATTTCTGGTAAAGTTCACACGCTGTTGGCTCTGGTAGATTTCCTGACCAAGGAGGAACGACCAGTTGTGATCATCATTCACTGTCATGTTGTAATTGGCAGTGTTTGTCCACACGTAATTCAGACGAGAAGAATTTTCAACTTCAGCAACGGGCTGAGTATTATTAGCCATACCCTGATCTGTCAAAGCACCATAGAAACGGCTCTTATCTGACCAACGCAAACCGATGGTACCTTCTGTGCGGAGAGTCAATCCCTCGATGGGTTTCCACTCAAGAGCCAACGCATTAGAATAGGTATAGGAATGTCTGAGCAACTGGTTAATCTTGATATCGCTCTTCGGATTGGTGTAATTAAACAGTTCTTCTTCATCGGGGTCAGCGTATGAAGGATCCACGTAACCATACTCACGCAAACCGTTGGTGGGACGATATTGCAACACGTCGATGATACCACCCGTACCGATGTGGCTACCACCGGCACCAATATCGCGACGATAAGTAAACTTGGGATTGAACTGGATGTTCAACTTGTCGTTTACCTTAATATATGTCTTTACGTTCATGTTGGTACGACGTACACCCGAACCCATGATGATACCGTTATCAGCACTTTGGGTCAATGATGCGTTGAAGCGGATGCGTTCAGTACCACCACCCACGTTTACGTTGGCCGAGTAGTTGAGGGGAGTTTCACCCATCACCTCGTCCTGCCAGTCGTGAGAAGGCAACGTGCCATACATATCCAAGTCGTAGGGGTTACCGAAGTTGGCACGATAGAACTTACCATTGGAAGAACGTGTACCGTTACAAGAGTGCCACTGATACTGATACTTGGCAAACTCTTCGGCGTTCATCAGGTCGAGTTCCTTTGACAAGTGGCTGACACTCATCTGACCATTGAATGAAACGGTCACCTTGCCTTCCTTGGCACTCTTGGTTGTTACTACTACTACACCATTACCACCCTTAGAACCGTAGATGGCGGTCAGTGAAGCATCCTTCAAGATGTCGATGCTGGCAATGTCGCTGGGAGGAATATCGTTGATATTGTCTACTTGGAAACCGTCAACGATGTAGAGGGGTTCGTTACTCTGAGTTACAGAAGAACCACCACGCACACGGATGTTTACGTCGGCACCCGGCTGACCATCGACAGTAGTTACCTGCACACCCGAAATCTTACCCTGCAAAGCCACGGCAGCAGAGGTGACAGGCACCTGAGCCAAACGGGCACCGGAGATAGAACCGACCGAACCGGTCAGGTCCTTACGGGCACGGCTGGTGTAACCGATAACCACGACATCTTCCAAGTTAGAATTGTCGTCTTTCAAAACAATGTGTTGACTTGCATTGGAGGCCTGAATTTCTTGTGAAACCATACCAATGTAGCTAACAATAGCTGTGTTTGAAGCTTTCAGCTCCAGTGTAAAGTTACCGTCAAAGTCGGTTGCCACACCATTGGTGGGAAGCCCTTTTTCCTGAACTGCCGCACCGATAATCGGCTCACCTGCTGAGTCGACAATAGTTCCTTTGACCACTCCCTGCGCACTTGCCCATAAAGGCAGCAGCATCAAAGCAAAGAGAAAGGATAACCTACACAACATTTTTTTAGGTCTTTTCATCTCACTAAAGTTTTAACATTAAGATTAATATTCAGTTAATAATTAAATTCCCCATATTCTATTATCACACGAGAGTGAGGCTGATAAAAAGGTTTCCCCATTGCAATACCATCACTTCATCGTGGCAAAGATACGAATAGAAAATAAAATAACACAAAAAAACAAAGAAAATTTTGCATTAAAAGGGGTAAAATCTCCTTTTTAACATAAATCCCGTGTGCGAGAACGGTTTTTCCCCAAAGACGACGTGCCGATACGAAGAAGAAAGCATGTCCGGTAAAACTTCAAAGAATTCCCCCCTCCACCCAAAGAATGGCTGTGTCAAAAAGCCCTCTTTTCATTTTTTAGACGCGTCTAAAAAGTTAATTTTGACACACCTCCATGACTTCGAGGGGAGAAGTCTTGGTTGCCTTTGTCCTTAGATGCTCCCACGTTAAAATACTTTTTTCGGGTCAGTCCGAAAAGTCGGTTGTATATAATTGGTTTACATGATGTCTCTGTCATTCTGAACGCAGTGAAGACGGGTTGTTGAGGACTCTGTCCGAAAAATCTGTAAATGCAAGCAGAACACTATAATGCTGACGTATTCAGATTCTTCACTGCGTTCAGACGAGTTGTTGAGCGTAGCGAAAAATGACACAGAGACGGAATAATTTGCAACCGACTTTTCGGACTGGCCCCTTTTTTCCCGCCACGAAGGAAGACTTCATGAAAAAAGAAGGGCGTGTCAACAATGCATTTGTGACACGCCCTTTCTTGGTTTGTTATAATCGAACTATCAATTGCGGGCTTCCGCAGAGTAGTTGATGTTCAAAGCCCAAGCTTTACGCAACTCCTGTTTGATATCGGTAACGATACCCATTCGAGTATCTCTATCGACCTTCAGAGACACTTTCATGAAGGGTTTGTCTGACTCCTTCATGGCTTCGCGCTCCTGGTACACATAGTCCTGTACCTCATAGAGATTGGCAAACTTGTCGTTCAACTGAATCTGAGTACCAGAACCCACTCTTGCACGCCATTCACGGGTAGGTTTACCTACGTAGATGTATGATACGAGTGACTTCTTGGTCATCTTTTCAATTTCTGTTCCTTTGGGAACCTTAAACTCTACCATCAAGGTAACTTCACGCATCGTGGTAACAATCATGAAGAAGAACAGGATGGTAAAAATCAAGTCAGGCAATGATGACGTATTCAACGCCGGCATTCCTCTTTTTTCTCCTTTTCCAAATTTACTCATAACTGTTATTTTAGCGTAAGTTATAGTTTTTAGGTTCTGCTTCCGAAATCTTCATCGGATAGTACGAACGGATAGCAAGCTGCTGGTCTTCATTCAACTGAAGATAAGGTTTACCGAACTTACGGCGAGCCAACTCGTCACGCAACTCGTTATAGGCAGCTACCAACTCATTCTGTACTTCGAAGTACTTGGAGTAACTTGTACCACGGTCGCTCTGCAATGAAATCACGTGTTTGTCGGTGATATACACTGTACCGAAGAAATCAATCTCACGGGGCGACTTATCGGGCAAGTTAGGCAAGTTTTCCGGATTATCGATGAACTCCTTAGCTCTTTCACGAATCTCACTTACATCGGCCATATCGCTGCCAATCATCAATTCATCCATGGCATTGATTCTGACCTGAAGCACATTGCGCTCTCTCACTTTCGTGTCATCCTGTTCCACATTCTCTTCGGGCGGAGGTGGCAAACGACGTGCCAAACCTTTATCCGTATCCATTGAAGTGGTGGTAAGGAAGAAGATAAGCAAGATGAAGGAGATGTCAGCAGTTGAACTTGAGTTCAGTTCCGGTACTGATCTTTTTCCCATTAGTCTATTTTCAATTTAACAGGGTTCGTAACTTATTTTCTGAATATGCCAGAGAGGTTGACAAGCAATCCGATAGTGGCAAACACCATCAAGGCATAAAGAGTATAAACCATTGTATCGGTAAGTACCAACAGAGTAGCATCATCGAAAATCTTACCACTCGGCAATACCAGAGGCTCAGCAGAAGCCATGGCATAAGATCCAGCCAATGAACCAATCAGAATCACGAGTGAAACGATTGAAACAACAGCAGTAGGTACACCAGTCTTGTTCACTCCCTTAGGACCACCAAAGGAGTCAATTGTATTCACAGCAGCTCCGATTACAGCTGACAGCACGCAGATTGCGGCCATCGCATACATAAAGTACATCAAAGTACCCGTGTGCTCAGGAGCGACGTATTTACCTTCCATATTATCATAGCCCACACCGAAGAAGAGTCCGAAGACTACGATGGTGGCAAAAATCAGAAGGATGAATACCCAATTAGAAATTTTATGTGTCTTAACCATTTTGAATAGTCTTTTTTGAGTTACTTACTTTTTCAAGTTGTACTTCATGATGAGGTCGAGCAATGTGATAGAAGAATCTTCCATATCAGAAGTCAAACCTTCAATCTTAGAAAGGATGTAGTTGTAGAACACCTGGAGAATCAAAGCGGCAACGATACCGAAGATTGTAGTAATCAAGGCCACCTTCATACCACCGGCAACAACGGTCGGAGAAATATCACCTGCAGCCTCGATAGCGTCGAACGCCTGCACCATACCGATCACAGTACCCAAGAATCCGAGTGAAGGAGACATCGCGATGAACAAGGTAATCCATGAGCAACCCTTCTCGAGGTAAGCTGACTGAACACCACCGTAAGAAACTACTGAACGCTCAACAACGTCGAGACCTTCGTCAATACGCATCAGACCCTGATAGCAGATAGAAGCAACGGGACCGCGAGTGTTGCGGCAGATAGTCTTGGCACCTTCAACGTCACCCTTAGAAAGAGCCTCTTCAAGCTTAGCCATCAATTTCTTAGTGTTAACCTCTGCCAAGCTCAAGTAGATGATACGCTCGATACAGAAAGCCAAACCGATTACCAACGCGATAGCAACCAAAGACATGAAGCCTGCATCACCTTCGATGAACTTAGTCTTCAAAGTCTTGTGCATACCACCTTCTACCTCCTCAACAACAGGAGCTTCTTCGGCTACGGGAGCCTCTTGAACAGCAGCTGAATCAACAGCAGCAGAATCTACAACTTCAGTAGAAGCAGCAGCTTCTTCCTGAGCGATTACTGACTGGGTAAGACCAAAGGTCATCATTCCCATCACTGCAACAATTGCAAATAACTTTTTCATTGTTTCTTTAAAATTTTTAAGATTAAATAATTATTAATGTTTATTGTTTATTCTCTCTGTTTTTAGTTCCTTTTTTTACGGATTTCTCCGCACTGCGGAGAGAGGGGGATTCGAACCCCCGATACGCTTTAGGCGTATACACGCTTTCCAGGCGTGCCTCTTCAACCACTCGAGCATCTCTCCTTTTCACATTCATTCACTTAAAAAGAATGTATTCTCGTCCCCTCTTTTTGTGGCTCGCCGAGTTTTCAGCTACAAATGTATGCTTTTTATTCGGCTTACCCATCTTTCTTTCCCATTTAATTTTGCCAAACGGCCCAAATTAATATATTTTAAAACTTTCAAGCACTTTTTTACGCACTTTTACCCCTTTTCAAACACCTTTTTGGCATTTTCTGTTGTCATCTTTGCCACCTCTTCCATATCGCGGCCATACACCGAGGCAAGATGGGCAAGTGTGTATTTTATGTAGGCACTCTCGTTGCGTTTTCCCCGATAAGGCACTGGTGTCAGGTAAGGAGAATCGGTCTCCAACACCACCCGTTCGAGAGGGACACTCGTCAACACTCCAGGGAGAGCCGACTTCTTGAACGTGAGCACGCCATTGACCCCCAACATGAAGCCTTCGAACGAAAGCAGCCTCCGAGCCTCCTCATGCGTACCAGTGAAACTGTGGAAGATTCCCCGGAGTGACGTGTGGCGATAGTCGCACATCACGGCATAAAGTTCATCAAACGCCTCGCGGCAATGAATCACCAACGGGAGGTTGTAAGCCAATGCCCAATCAATCTGTTGCCGGAGGGCATCTTCCTGCTCGCGGTGATAGGTCTTGTCCCAATAGAGGTCGAGCCCCACTTCACCGATTGCCACAAAGGGATGCTCAGCGTCATCAAGCAACGGTTTCATCTGCTCCAGCTCCGCCTGATAGGCGGCTCCTACGGAGGTGGGATGCAGCCCCAGCATCGGGAGGCAATAACCGTCGTAGGTACGGCAGACGCGCAAGAGGTCTCCAACCGTCGAAGCGTCGATATTCGGCATGTAAATCCGACTGACCCCCGCCTCTCTTGCACGCTCCACCACTTCGGGCAGGTCGCTAAAGAATTCTTCAGTAAAGAGGTGTGAGTGTGTGTCAATAATCTGCATACCAGACTCCTCTATTCCCATTCTTTCAATGAGTCACACGTTACGTCCCATCAGTGAGTGGGCGAAGTTGCGCAACTCTTGTTTGCGGACGTCATCGACGTCCACCTTGTCCAAGCAGGCCTCTGCCGCCTGGAAGTATGATTCAATCTTGCGATGACACAGTTCCTTGATGCCGATGGCATCGTAGAGGGCTGTAACCGCGCGCACTTTTTCCTCGGGATTGTAGTCCACGGCGGCAATCCATTGCTCGAGTTCCTTGCGTTGTCCCTCATCGGCGCGTTGCAAGGCGTTGATGAGCATGTAGGTCTTCTTGTTGCACAGGATGTCGCCTCCCACGCGTTTGCCGAAGATGGCGGGGTCGCCATAGACATCGAGGTAGTCGTCCTGCAACTGGAAGGCCAAGCCCAACTGGAGGCCGAAGTCGTAGAGACGACGGGCGTCTTCGGGCGATGCGCCTGCCTGCACGGCTCCAATCTGCATGCTGGCAGCTAGGAGGACGGAGGTCTTCAGGCGGATCATCTCGAGGTATTGTTCCTCGGTGACGTCGTTGCGTGTCTCGAACTCCATGTCGTACTGCTGCCCTTCGCCTATCTCGAGCGCGGTTTCGTTGAAGATGTCCATCACGGCCTTCAGGTGAGGCTGAGGACAACGGCACATCATCTGATAGGCAAGCACCAGCATGGTGTCACCCGAGAGGATGGCGGCATTCTCGTCCCATTTCTTGTGGACGGTGGGGTTTCCACGGCGCAGGTCGGCCTTGTCCATCAAGTCGTCGTGAAGCAACGTGTAGTTGTGATAGGTCTCTATCGCGACGGCAGGGAAGAGTATTTCGTCCACCTCTTCCTTATACAGATTATATGCCATCAGCATCAACACGGGGCGTATGCGTTTTCCGCCAAGAGCCAGCGTGTATTCCACCGGTTCATACAATCCCACGGGCGGGCGCTTGTAGTCAAGCGCTGCTATGAAATCGTTCACTTTCGCCAGAAGTTGCGATGCGTTGTACATCATAATCGTTGCGTTAAGAAAGAGTGTGTGTCAAACTTCAGTTTTTAGGCACGGACTACGCGGATTAACACGGTTTTCAATCTGCTTTATCCTAATTGATGGTTACGTGCTATCTGCGTAATCTGTGCCTAATCAATCCTTTACGTTGTTATACTGATGGTTTATTGGAGACGGAACTGTACGGGCAAAGTAAACTTCACGCGCACGGCCTTACCACGCTGTTCACCGGGCTTCCACTTGGGCATTGCCTTCACCACGCGGAGGGCTTCCTTATCCAAGTAGGGGTCGACGCTGCGGATAACAACGGGGTCAACGATAGAACCGTCTTTGTTAACCACGAACTGAACGATTACACGACCCTGCACACCGTTTTCCTGAGAGATGGTGGGGTACTTGATGTTCTTCTGCAACCACTTCATCAGCTCGGCAGTACCACCGGGGAACTCGGGCATGGCTTCTACCACCTGGAAGATTTCCTCTTCTCTTTCGGGCTCTGCCACTACGACGTTCTCGATGTTCTGGATTTCAACCACTTCACCCATATCTTCATCAGATGCGATGATGGTTTCCTCGATTTCGGCATCGTCTTCCACGATTTCGATGGTTTCAGAGATGGCCTTAGCCTCTACCGGCACGGGAGCCACAGGCTTTTCCTGCATGGTGATGGGGATGATTTCCTCTTCGAACGTCAACATTGGCGCTTCGATGATTTCACCGGTTTCAACCTTGTCGCGCTTTGACCACTCAAAAGCTACGAACATGACTGCTAAAATAAAGATGTAACCCACCAATAGCCAGGTGGTCTTTTTGCCTTCCAAATCGGCAATAGGAGCTTTTTTAACTTCCATACTTTTTATTTATTTTTTTGTTTTTTGAATATACAGTTTTTCAATTCTTTGGGCAAATGTAACACATATTTTTCATTTACGCTCACACTTGCTCTGTTTTTTTCTCAAACAAGGTGGTTTTTTTATTTTTTTAATCTTTTGCGAGGGTTAACGGGGGTTAAAACTGACTTTTTTTCTGCCCTACCTGAAAAAATGTTTTTCCCTACGAGGGAGAAATTTTTCGCAAACAAAGGGGGGCTTTTGAGATAAGCAATGCTCCCCGGACAGGCCCCCTCTCCTCCCTGTGGGTAGCGGGTGTGTCAAAATGCGCTTTTTTAGGCACGGATGACGCGGATGATACGGTTTTTTTTGATTATTGTATCCGATAGGGTATAATTTAACGTGAGTTCGATATAAGGAATTTGCGAGCAAAAGGTAGCTAAAACTCTCCCCCTAACTTAGGGGAGGAGTTTTAGTTACTTTTATTCGCCATGCCCCTTATACCGAACTCACATTAATAAGAGAGAGAAAAAGCAAAGGACACAATAAAAAAAAGCGGCACAAGTTTCTATATATAATAAGGTTTGATTATCTTTGCTTCGCGAATTATGAAAAGATACTGGATACTGACCCTGCTGACGACATTGGCAGGCATGAGTTTGGCGCAAGACGGAACAACGGCTTTCCCCTTCCTGCGCCTCCCCCACTCGGCACACGCGGCGGCCTTGGGTGGCGAGAACATCACGACCATAGCCGACGATGTGACACTGGCCTTCCACAACCCTGCCCTATTGAGCAACGTGGCGGACAAGACGCTGAACCTGAACTTCACCTCGTACATCGAAGGGAGCAAAGTGGCCAGCGCCGCCTTCTCGCGCCAATTCGGCGCACGCTCGGCATGGGCGGCCACTGTGCAGTACATGGATTATGGCGACATCACCGAGACGGACATCGAAAACAACGAGTTGGGCGAACTTTCAGCCAAAGACATGGCTTTCATGGGCACCTACAGCTACCTGTTAAGCGAACGGTGGAGTGGCGGAGTGACGGCCAAACTCATCCACGGGAGCTATGCCGAATATACGTCGTTTGCCATCGGAGTGGACTTGGGAATCAACTACTTCCACGAGGAGAGCGACTTCTCGGCCTCCCTCGTGGTGAAAAACTTGGGCGGACAGGTGAAGACCTTCGACGAGGAGCACGAAAAGCTCCCCATAAACATGCAGGTGGGCTTCACCAAGCGGCTGGCTCATGCGCCCATCCGACTCTCCCTCACGCTGGACGACCTGACACATTGGGAATCAGCATACTACAACCCGGAGGACAAAAACATCAGCTTTGGCGACCTGTTGCTCAACCACGTGGTGGTGGGCGTGGAGGTGGCACCAAGCGAACGCTTCTACCTGGCTGCCGGATATAATTGCAAACGCGGCCACGAGCTGAAGGCCGACGGAGGAAGCAAGTGGACAGGAGCCACCCTTGGCGGAGGCCTCCGGCTGAAGCGCATCAAATTAGGAGTGGCTTACGCCAACTATCACACGGCGGCTTCGTCGCTGGTGCTGAACTTCAGCATGGGATTGTAACAGAAACTATAGGAACTATAGAAACTATAGATACTATAGATACTATAGGTACTATAGGAACTATAAACTATATAATATAATAAGGTATAAGAAAGATGAAAAAAATCACTATCGCCATCGACGGCTTTTCATCGTGTGGCAAAAGCACAATGGCCAAAGACCTTGCCCGCGAAATCGGCTACATCTACATTGATAGCGGCGCCATGTATCGGGCCGTCACCCTCTATTGCATCGAACAGGGGATGTTCAACGGCAAGGAGATCGACGTGGAAGGATTGAGAAGGGAAATCGGCAACATCCACATCTCGTTTGTCCTCGACCCCGCCACCGGACGGCCTCGCACACAGCTGAACGGCACGGACGTGGAAGACCGCATCCGCACGATGGAGGTCTCTTCACGCGTGAGCATCATCGCTGCCATCGACTTCGTGCGTGCCTTCCTCGTTGCCCAACAACAGGAGATGGGACAAGCCAAAGGCATCGTGATGGACGGACGCGACATAGGCACAACCGTCTTCCCCGATGCGGAGTTGAAGATATTCGTCACCGCCTCGGCTGAAATACGCGCCGAACGCCGCTATAAGGAGCTGATGGAGAAAGGCGAGAAGGCCGACTTCGAGGAGATATTGGCCAACGTGAAGGAGCGCGACCACATCGACCAGACACGCGCGGTAAGCCCCTTGCGACGCGCGGAAGATGCCCTCGTACTGGACAACAGCCACCTGACCATCGCCGAACAGAAGGCTTGGCTCATCGGACAATACCAAAAAGCTACGACTGAAGCATGATACGGATTGAAACAGACAACGGCTCGGGGTTCTGCTTCGGAGTGACCACCGCCATACAGAAAGCTGAGGAGGAGTTGCGCAAAGGCACTCCGCTCTACTGCTTGGGCGACATCGTACACAACGGCAAGGAGTGTGACCGGCTGAAAGAGCTGGGACTCATCACCATCAACCACGAGGAATTCAAGCAGTTGCGCGGAGTGAAGGTGCTCCTGCGCGCACACGGCGAGCCGCCCGAAACCTACGAGACGGCAAAGAAGAACGCGATAGAAATCATCGACGCCACCTGCCCCGTGGTGTTGCGCTTGCAGAAACGCATCAAGCAGGAATATGACCTGAAAGAGGACACGGACAAGCAAATCGTCATCTTCGGCAAAGCCGGACATGCCGAGGTGCTGGGGCTTGTGGGACAAACCAAGGGAGAGGCCATCGTCATCGAAAACCTGAAGGCGGCCGAACAACTGGACTTCAGCAAAAGCATCCGCCTCTATTCACAAACCACCAAGTCGCTCGACGAATTCTGGCAGATTGTTGAATACATCAAGGCGCACATCTCCCCTACTGCGACCTTTGAATACTACGACACCATTTGCCGCCAAGTGGCCAACCGCATGCCAAACATTCGCACATTTGCCACTTCGCACGACCTCATCTTCTTCGTCAGCGGGAAAAAGAGCTCGAACGGCAAGATTCTTTTCAACGAATGCCGCCAAGTGAACCCGAACTCACACCTGATAGAGGATGCCAGCGAAATCAACCTCCACCTCCTCGATGGCGTGAAGAGCATCGGCATCTGCGGAGCCACCTCGACCCCCAAATGGCTGATGGAAGCCTGCAAAACTGCCATCGAAGACGCCCTGGGGAAATGACCTGTCGGACGGGATTTATCCTCCATTGGTAGATTTAACAGCTTTTTCACGACCTAACAAGCGTGAAGAGCTGTTTTTTATTTGTAACTTTGCATCCGAAAAGAAACGTATAACCAACATATATATAGAAAGGAACAGTATGGCAACCATCAAATGTATCGGCATCCTCACTTCGGGAGGCGATGCTCCCGGCATGAACGCCGCCATCCGCGCCGTCACCCGCGCGGCTATCTATAACGGACTGAAAGTCAAAGGCATCTATCGTGGTTACAAAGGCCTCGTGACCGGCGAAATCATGGAGTTCAAAACTCAAAACGTGAGCAACATCATCCACCAGGGAGGCACCATCCTGAAAACCGCCCGTTGCAAGGAGTTCACCACCCCCGAAGGACGCGCCCTTGCCTACGAGAACATGAAGAAAGAGGGCATTGACGCACTCGTTGTCATCGGTGGAGACGGCTCACTCACCGGCGCACGCATCTTCGCCCAAGAGTATGACGTGCCTTGCATCGGATTGCCCGGCACCATTGACAACGACCTCTACGGCACCGACACAACCATCGGCTACGACACAGCCTTGAACACCATCCTCGATGCAGTGGACAAAATCCGCGACACGGCAACGTCACACGAACGCCTCTTCTTCGTGGAAGTGATGGGACGCGACGCCGGTTTTCTGGCATTGAACGGTGCCATTGCCGCAGGAGCCGAAGCGGCCATCATCCCCGAATTCAGCACCGAAGTTGACCAATTGGCCGAATTCATCAAAAACGGCTTCCGCAAATCGAAAAACAGCAGCATCGTGTTGGTGGCCGAGAGCGACATCACGGGAGGCGCCATGGCATTGGCCGAACGCGTGAAGAACGAATACCCCCAATACGACGTGCGTGTCTCCATCCTTGGCCACTTGCAACGCGGCGGACGCCCCACAGCACACGACCGTATCATTGCCAGCCGCATGGGAACTGCCAGCATCGACGCACTGATGGAGGGACAACGCAACGTGATGATTGGCATCGAACACGACGAAATCGTGTACGTGCCTTTCGCAAAGGCCATCAAAAACGACAAGCCTATCAAGAAGGAACTGGTGAACGTGCTCAACTCGCTCTCCATCTGACAATCACTTGAATGTGGACTTCCATAGTCAAAGCGCTGACCTCCATAGTCAAGACGCTGACTTCCATAGTCCATCTCCACCGTTTCAAAATGGCATCCGTAAGAAGGGATGCCATTTATTTTTTAGACGCGGATGACGCGGATGACGCAGATAAATTATGGGACAGTCCAAAAATCCAGTTGCAAATTATTCCGTCTCTGTGTCATTCTGAACGCAGTGAAGAATCTGAATACGTCAGCATTATAGTGTTCTGCTTGCGTTTACAGATTCTTCACTGTGTTCAGAATGACAGAGACATCATGTATACCATATACAACCGACTTTTCGGACTGACCCTAAATTATAACCGTTCAGGTATAAACTTGAAATATTAATCCGTGTAATCCGCGGAGTTCCCTTGAGCAAAGCGAAAAATCCGTGCCTAAATCTATTTATGACACCCCCCCTTTTTTTATCCCCAAACAGGCAGTAAAAAGTAGTTTTTCATCTTTTCCCTTTCGAGGGATGGGGGAATTTTGTTCCGTTTTTAGGCCCAAAAAGGGGGAAAAAATAACAAAAACGATTTTTACCCCCTTTTTATTTCAGAAATTTCTCATCGGACGAATAAAGAAGCAGTAATATTGCACTCGAAAACGGGAAACAATTATTTCTCAACTATAAATACTTAACATTTATGACAACGTTAGATTTTAAAACCGAGTTGCTGGCCATTCAAGATGAATTGCTGCGTTTTGCTTACAAGTTGACCTCTGACCCTGAAGAAGCCAACGACCTGTTACAGGAGACCTCGTTAAAGGCATTGGATAACGAGGACAAGTTTGAACCCGACACCAATTTCCGCGGTTGGATGTACACCATCATGCGCAATATATTTATAAACAACTATCGCAAACAGGTGCGCGACCAGACATTCATTGACCACACCGAGAACTTGTATCACATCAATCAATCCAAAGATATGGCATTTGACAGTACAGAGGCAGCCTATGACCTCAAAGAAATCCACCGGGCAGTCAACCGATTGCCTAAAGAGTATCGCATCCCGTTTTCGATGCATGTATCGGGCTTCAAGTATCGCGAAATCGCAGAAAAGCTGGGTCTCCCACTGGGGACAGTAAAGAGCAGAATCTTCTTTACCCGCCAACGGCTGCAAATAGAACTTAAAGATTTCAGGTGAAAAGAGATACAGAAAAAAGAACAAAAAGGGAGGTGCGCATAATTCGCACCTCCCTAATTTTTAGGCACGGATTACACGGATTTCACGGATAAAATATAAAATATCCGTGTTAATCCGTGTAATCCGTGCCTAAAACTATAGTATGACACAGCGCCCAAAATATCTCTTAAGCGTTAGCTCGAAATCTCTTAAGCGTTAGCAAATTATCTCTTAAGCGTTAGCAAATTATCTCTTAAGAGATATCCCGTTACGCTTAAGGGGTATTCCATTGCGCTTAAGAGTTATCCCGTTGCGCTTAAGGGTTATCCGGAGTTACTTCTGACGAATGTAAATATTAACCGGCGTACCCGTCAGATTCCACTTCTCACGCATCTTGTTCTCAAGAAAACGTTTATAAGGCTCCTTCACATACTGGGGAAGATTCGCAAAATAAACGAATGAGGGAATGCGCGTGTTAGGCAACTGCGTACAATACTTGATTTTTATGTACTTACCTTTGATCGAAGGGGGTGGATAGGCTTCGATAAGCGGAAGCATCTCTTCGTTCAAGCGGGCTGTCGGTATGCGTGTCGTGCGATTGGCAAACACCTCTTTTGCACACTCGAGCACCTTGAAAATACGCTGTTTGGTGAGGGCCGATGCAAAAATAATGGGGAAATCAACAAACGGAGCAAAGCGGTCACGAATGGCACTTTCGAACTCCTTCATCACCTTATCGCTCTTGTTCTCCACAAGGTCCCACTTGTTCACCACCACAACAAGCCCCTTCTGATTGCGCTGAATGAGAGAAAATATATTCAAATCCTGTCCTTCAACCCCGCGAGTAGCATCAAGCATGAGGATGCATACATCGGAGTTTTCTATCGCACGGATGGAACGCATCACTGAATAGAACTCCAAATCCTCGGTCACCTTGTTCTTCTTACGGATGCCGGCAGTGTCAACCAGATAGAAGTCGAAACCAAACTTGTCATAACGCGTGTAAATGGAGTCACGGGTGGTGCCGGCAATTTCTGTCACGATATTACGGTCTTCACCAATAAACGCATTGATGATTGACGATTTTCCGGCATTCGGACGACCGACAACTGCAAAACGAGGTATTTCCTCATCTACAATCTCTTCCACCTTCTTCTGGAACTTGCTAAGAATAAGGTCGAGCAAATCACCCGTCCCGCTTCCACTTATGGCAGAGATACAGAAGGGGTCGCCCACACCTAATGAATAGAATTCAGCAGAAGAGTATATCAGGTCGTTGTTATCCGTCTTGTTGGCCACCATGATTACAGGCACTTTGGAACGACGGAGAATGGATGCCACCTGTTCGTCGAGGTCGGTAACACCATTCTGTGCATCCACAACAAACAGGATAACATCAGCCTCCTCAATGGCCAGCATCACCTGCTTACGGATTTCTCCCTCAAAAATGTCATCGGAATTAACGACCCAACCACCTGTATCCACGATGGAGAACTCCTGACCTGCCCACTCGACCTTGCCATACTGACGGTCGCGGGTGGTTCCAGCTTCCTCATTGACAATGGCCTGACGAGTCTTTGTCAACCGATTGAAAAGAGTAGACTTCCCTACATTAGGACGGCCCACTATTGCTACTAAATTTCCCATAACTTATCCCTTTTAATCCAAATTATAGCCAAAGTTGCGCAGCTCCTTATCGGAGTTACGCCAATCTTTGTCAACTTTTACAAACGTCTCCAGGTATATCGTCTTTCCAAAGAAGCGCTCCAACGAACGACGTGCCTCCGTTGCCACCTTCTTCAATGCCCGACCTTCTTTACCTATGATGATTCCCTTCTGCGACTCCCGCTCCACATAGATGACGGCATTGATTCGAATAGATTTCGCATCTTCCTTGAACTGCTCCACCACAACCTCTACACTATACGGAATCTCCTTGTCATAGTAAAGAAGTATCTTCTCACGAATGATTTCTGTGACAAAAAAACGGGCAGGCTTGTCGGTCCACTGATCTTTCCCGAAGTAAGGAGGCGAATCGGGCAACAACTCACGCACACGACGCAAAACAACATCTACATTGAAGCGGTTGGATGCTGAAATGGGAATAATCTCAGCATCGGGCAACGACTCATGCCACTCCTCCACCAACGAGGTCAAATCTCCCTGATTTGAAAGGTCTATCTTATTGATCAGCAACAAAACGGGCACATGCAACCGGCGCACCTTGTCCAAAAAATCACTGTTCTTATCAGGCTTCTCCACCACATCTGTCACATACAGCAACACATCTGCATCGGTCAATGCTGATTCCGAAAAGTTCAACATCGACTCTTGCAATTTGTAGTTAGGCTTCAAGACTCCCGGGGTATCCGAAAATACGATTTGTGTGTCTTCAGTATTCAGAATGCCCATGATGCGATGGCGGGTTGTCTGTGCCTTAAACGTGGCAATAGAAATCCGCTCACCCACCAACAGATTCATCAAGGTGGACTTACCTACATTGGGGTTTCCGACAATATTCACGAATCCTGCTTTGTGCATAATCTCTTTTTTTAATAAAAAACGAGCTATAAGCAGCGAACCGCAAGTTCTCCCTATTGACAAGAACCTGTCATTCGCAACTCATAACCCGCCAATAATCCATTTACTTACGCTCTGCACCGTCGTAACCCCACTTTGCATATACTGCGCCATAGGTAAATCCGGCTCCAAAAGCTGTAAATATCAAGTTATCACCTTTTTTAAGTTGCTTCTCGTAATCCCACAAACAGAGGGGCAATGTGCCTGCACTCGTATTCCCGTAACGTTGAATATTCACCATTACTTTTTCCATAGGGACCTCCAAACGCTGAGCCACTGCGTCAATGATACGCATGTTGGCCTGATGAGGTATCACCCAATTGATGGAATCCTTGTCCAATCCATTCCGTGCTGCCACCTCGGCTGTGATAGCAGACATGTTCGATACAGCATACTTGAATACCGTACGTCCTTCCTGATACAGATAGTGCATCTTGTTGTCTATCGTGAAATAGGAAGGAGGGCATACAGAACCACCCGCTTTCATGTGCAGGAAGGGAAGCCCCTTGCCATCTGTCCGCAGAATGGAATCCATTATACCGTAGTTCTCCGTCGTAGCCTCCAACAACACAGCAGCCGCACCGTCTCCAAAAATCGGACACGTCGCACGGTCTGCATAGTTTACCATAGAAGACATCTTGTCAGCACCCACTACGATAACCTTTGCATGACGACCCGAAGAAATCATCGACGCCGCCGTCTCTAAAGCATACATAAACCCACAACAAGCAGCCTGAAGGTCGTAAGCAAAAGCATTCTTAAGCCCTAACTTATCACACAAAATGGATGCAGTAGAGGGGAAATGATAGTCTGGAGTCGTTGTGGCAACAATTACCAAACCTATTTCATCGGGATTAACACCAGTGCGTTGCAACAATTGCTTGGCCGCCTTACGAGCCATATAGGAGGTGCCCAATCCTTCTTCATTCAAAATACGTCTTTCCTTGACCCCAATTCGAGACATAATCCACTCGTCATTAGTGTCAACCATGCGCGACAACTCTTCATTTGTCAGCACATACTCTGGTACATATCCACCAACGCCAGTGATTACTGCATTAATTTTCTCCATGAACCTTACACCTTATTATACAAAAGTAGCCGGAGAGCAAGAAACTCTCTGGCTATATTCCACGCTACGGTGATTAAACTGCAGCCTCTTTCTCAACAGCAAGCTTACCTCTGTAATATCCGCAAGCTGCGCATACAGTGTGGTAAACATAAAACTCTCCACAGTTAGGGCAAATTGCCAATGTAGGAGCTACTGCCTTGTCATGAGTTCTTCTTTTGGCAGTTCTTGTCTTTGATTGTCTTCTTTTAGGATGTGCCATTTCTTTTAAATGTTAATTGTTATCTAATATTTTCTTTAATTCATTCCAGCGAGGGTCTGAAATCTGTGAAGTACTTTCCAGGTCTTCGTCTTCTTCCATCTCCACTCCCGCTATATCTTCATCATCTGCAGATACCCGCAAATGTTCATTCAATTTTCCTGCCATAGCCTTGTTGCACTTCCCCGGAGCATGCACATGCTTCAATGGAATAGCCAACACTATGAATTCGTAGATAAACCAAGCGACATTTATCTCCCCTTCTTCTTCAGGGATAATCACCCAATCACCTTCCTCGGAATACTCTGTCCCCAATTTGACCATCAACTTGTCTGATATCGCAATCGCCTGCTCCATATCATCCAAGCATCGGTCACACTGAACAACAACAGTTCCTTCTATATCAAAGTTCAACTCAAATGCATTACCGGCGGATTGTTTTTTCACCTCCAGGGAAACATTGCCTCTGCCTCGTCCCACTTCAGGAGCATCTATGTCCATAAAAAATTGATTATCCAACTCATACTCCAGTCTTACAACAGACTGTTGCATTCCCTTCAAATCAATCTTATACTTTCCAAACTTAGTCATTCCGCACTGCAATAAAGTACCAAGGTACAATTTTTACACTCGAATTTTCTTCTATGCAGACATCATTCAAATGATGCCCCGCAATTCGGGCGACAAAGATACAAATAAATATTCGTTTTCAAGCAAAAAAGCATCGGTAAATCACCAAATATCCCTATTTTTTCAGTTCAATCCTGAATATTGTCCCCTTATTCAGCTCTGAACTCTTCACATATATACGCCCTTTGTGATATTCCTCCACAATTCTTTTGGCCAATGAAAGACCAAGTCCCCAACCTCTTTTCTTAGTCGTAAACCCTGGCGTAAATACTGATTTGTAATGCGACTTGGAAATACCTTTTCCAGTATCTTCGATATCTATCAAAACTTTTTTATCTGTATCCTGCACACAAAGCGTAATCACACCTTGCCCATCCATTGCATCAATTGAATTCTTACACAGATTCTCTATCACCCACTCAAACAATGAAGCGTTAATCCGCACAACAAGATTTTCCGCAGGCATATTCCGCACAATTTTCACCTTATTTGAAGCTCTCCGCTCGATATAATCTACAACACGACTCAACACATCATTCAGATTCTCCTCCTTCGGCTCAGGCATAGAACCAATTTTAGAGAAACGCTCTGCTATAATCTGCAACCGATTGACATCCTTACTCATCTCTGGCAGAAGTTCGTCATCTGCATATTTGTCACGCAATATCTCTGTCCAAGCCATCAACGACGATATTGGAGTCCCCAATTGATGGGCTGTTTCTTTGGAAAGTCCCACCCAAACCTTATTCTGCTCAGCTTTTTTAGAACTTAATAACGCAAATATTGCCACTACCACAAAAATCAGTACTACCCCCAATTGTACATAAGGATAGGAGGCCAAACGCTTCAATAACAAAGATTCGTCATAACAAATCTCAATATAATCATTGACATTGTTTTCATCCAACAAGATACGAATAGGTTCCTTTGTCCCTATCATATCTTTAGCCATCGCCCCCAAGAAAGACAAAGTGTCTACTGAGGCAGGAATCTCTACATTCCGGTAGGTCTGAACCTCACCTGCTTTGTCTATCACAATCACAGGGATTGTATTGTTACCATTTATAACTGTCAAAACAAGATTCAAATCTGTCTCCTCTGTAGCTTCATTCAATGTACGCATAGCTTCGGCCCAGACCTCCATTTTCTGTTCCTCCTCGAGCGACAAATCACGCACCAGATAATGCGAAACACCCAAAGATAACAACGCGATGACAACCGCCATCACCACTAACACAATTTTTATCTGCTTAATCCTATTAACCCACTGCATAAAAATCCAATAGATAATTGTAGACGTTTACAACTTATTATAGTAGCATTAACGAAAAATCCTATATTTTAGTATAATTAGAGCCTTCCCAAATGAACATTTTGAGGCTGCTCAAGTGAACTATTATCCACTTGTCAAGCCGTAAGTTATTCCTTCCCAAGCCGTAAGTTATCCACTTAGGGTTGCCGTAAGTTATCCATTTGGGGTAGCCGTAAGTTATCCACTTGAGGAAGCTGTTAGTCATTCACCTGGAGTAACACAAACTGTTCACTCGAACAGCCGCAAACTGGCCGTCCCGACTGCCATCAGCTGTTCATTCGGGCTGCCACCGGATGCCCGATCAGGACATCGTGGACTGTCCGTCCCCAAAAGAAGGATTCCGGCCATCCGTATGATTATTATTAATATAAGGTACG
>JAFTYI010000009.1 GCA_017464815.1 Bacteroidaceae bacterium
GTCTAAAATGGCGCTTGCCGTATTAAAGAATGATAAAACTACAAAAGGGAGCATCAACCTCAAAAGACTTAAAGCCGGGTGGGATGAAGCATATTTGTCATTGCTTTTGCAAAGCAACGCTTTTTAATGCGTTTGCCCTGCAGATGTGATTAAGTTTGCTCACAGATGCGATAAGGTCTATAAATCCTATAGTTTAGCGGGTAAAGATGCGTATCGTGGCGGATGGGGATGGGTTCTGTAGCGAGTAAAGGTGCGTATCGTGGCAGATGGGGATGTGATTTGTGTGGGATTGGAGGAAGGGTGGTTGGGCGGAAGGACTGCAATCGTTTGCACAGGAAATAGGTGGTTGTAATCCTTTCGTTTGTAGGGCGATAGGGGATAAAAGGGTAAATTCGCGGCATAAATCAATAAGAAACAGTGCTATGAAACGTTTTTCGACAGCTATTCTTGCCCTGGTGATGCCGCTTGTGATGGTGGCTCAGGGATGGCCGGCCAACTATGGCGGTGTGATGTTGCAGGGGTTCTTTTGGGACTCTTTCGTGGATACCCAGTGGACGAACCTGGAGAGTGAATCGGACGAGGTGGCCGAGTATTTCGACCTCCTGTGGGTGCCGCAGAGTGGAAACTGCAACACGTCGTACAATGTGATGGGGTATGCGCCGGTCTATTGGTACGACCAGAACTCGACCTTTGGCACCGAGGAGCAGTTGCGCTCGATGATTCAGGCCTACAAGCAGAAGGGTGTGGGGGTGATTGCTGACGTGGTCATCAACCATCGTGGCTCGGTGGGCGTGGGTGGTTCGTGGGTGGACTTCCCGGCTGAGACGTACAAGGGGGTGACTTATCAGATGGGGCTGGCCGACATCTGCAAGAACGATGATGGCGGAAACACGGCCAAGACTTATGACGTGACCGGTGCCAATGACACGGGTGAGGACTGGGGTGGAATGCGCGACTTGGACCACACGAGCCAGAATGTGCAGGACAATGTGGTGGCTTACCTGAACTTCCTGCAGGATGACCTTGGCTATGCCGGCTTCCGCTATGACATGACGAAGGGCTATGCGGCCAAATATACCGCTTTGTATAACTCGACGGTGGGTGCTGCCTTCTCGGTGGGTGAGTATTGGGACGGAAATGTGACGGCCCTGAAGAATTGGTTGAACAATACGAAGGTGGACGGGGTGATACAGTCGGCGACTTTTGACTTCACCACCCGCTACAGTGTGCGCGATGCCTGCAACGGTAACAACTGGAGCAAGCTGGCCAACCGTGGCTTGGCTGGCGACAAGGCTTACCGCCGCTATGCTGTGACGTTCATCGAGAATCATGATACGCAATACCGCTCGGCCACCGAGCAGAACGACCCGATAAAGAACTACGTGGAGGCGGGCAATGCCTTCATCTTGAGTATGCCCGGCACACCTTGTGTCTTTTTGACGCATTGGAAGGAGTATCGCGATGAAATCAAGCAACTCATCACCTTGCGCAAGTTGGTGGGAGTGACCAATCAGAGTGGCTATGCCGAGCGGAACAACAGTGCCAGCCTGTATGCTGCTGAGGTGACGGGGGAGAATGGCAAGCTCATTGTGGCTTGTGGAAACGGGGCTTACGTGCCTTCGTCGGACTTTACGCTGGCCGTCAGTGGCAATGCCTACAAGGTGTATGCCTCCAATTCGCTGGAAACACCGTGGGTGAGTGTTCCCTCGGGTGAAGTGGAAAAGGCCTTTGATGTGACGCTGACAGCCCTTTCGACCGACGCTACTGCCCGTCTGGTGTACACGCTGGATGGTTCGGAGCCTACGGCATCGAGCGCGTCTGTGGCCAGTGGCGGCAGTGTGGCCATCGCTTCAACGTGTACGCTCAAGGTGGGCTTGCTCAGTGGTGGACGGGTGAAGAGTGTGGTGACACGCAACTATCGGGTTGTTCCCTTTGTGCCCCACACGGTTACGGTGCACGTGAAGGACCCGGGATGGGCCGAGATGCACTTCTACGCCTGGGCCAACGATGGTGGAAACACGCAGCTGAACGGTGGATGGCCGGGCAACGTGGTGACCGATACGAAGATGGTGAACGGTGAAAAGTGGTACTACAAGACGTTTGACATCACCTCCAAGGACTACTCGTTCAACATCATCTTCGACAAGGGTAGCAGCAGTGACCAGACGGTGGACATCGGCCCTATCAGCGAAGACAAGTTTTACATCCTTTCAGCCGACAAGACGAATGGGAAATATACCGTGACGGATGTGACTGAAGCCACAGGCATTCATGCTCCCGCGGCTGATGCTGCGCGGC
The DNA here is from genome assembly GCA_017464815.1 of Bacteroidaceae bacterium. Classification (GTDB taxonomy): domain Bacteria; phylum Bacteroidota; class Bacteroidia; order Bacteroidales; family Bacteroidaceae; genus Phocaeicola_A. The sequence continues at coordinate 2,299 of JAFTYI010000009.1, forward strand.
AGAACCTTCCTGTTCAGGTTTACTCCCTGGGCGGACAGTTGCTTCGCGTCTATCCGTCGGGCACTCCCGTGGATGCGGCCTTGCAGCAGTTGCCTGCCGGCTTGTACATTGTGAATGGGCAGAAGGTGGTGAAATAGGCAACCTCTGAACCGTCCAAGAATAAAAAGGCACGGATTTCACGGATTACACGGAGTTTTTATAAATAAACCGTGTCAATCCGTGAAATCCGTGCCTAAATGTTATGTTGATATTGTTCCTTATGGGTCAGTCCGAAATGTCGGTTGTATATAATTGGTTTACATGATGTATCTGTCATTCTGAGCGAAGCGAAGAATCTGATAACGTGTGCTTTAGAAATGCATTGCTTATGTTTACAGATTTTTCGGACAGAGTCCTCAACAACTCGTCTTCACTCCGTTCAGAATGACAGAGACGGCATAATTTACAAATGGGTTTTAGGACTGCCCCTTTCTTATGCCTCTTTCACGATTTCCATGCCCTTGCGGATGGCCTCCTCGTTCATGGGGATAAGGTGGTGATGGCGTTCGGGCAGGGTCTTGCGCAGGGCTTTCACCACGCTGTCGATGCTCACCATCGGTTTCAACTTCAGCAATCCGCCGAGCACAATCATGTTGAATGCCTTGGCATTTCCCATTTCAGCGGCAGCGTCCATGGCGTCGATGCGATACACGCGGATGTCCTTTCGTGTGGGTGCTTCGGCAATGCCATAGCCGTCGTACATCAGGATGCCGCCCGGCTTCACTTTGTTCTCAAACTTCTCCAACGAGGGTTGGTTCAGGATGATGGCCACGTCGTACTGGCTGAGGATGGGTGATGAGATGCGGTCGTCGCTGACGATGACTGTCACGTTGGCCGTACCGCCACGTTGTTCGGGACCGTAAGCGGGCATCCAAGTGACCTCTTTGTCTTCCATCAGTCCCGAGTAGGCCAGAATCTTACCCATTGAGAGTACGCCCTGTCCGCCGAATCCGGCTATAATGATTTCTTCTTTCATATTATTTGTCCTTCAAATCTCCTAATTCATAAAACTTGAACATGTTCTCTTCCATCCACTTGTTGGCCTTCTCGGGCGACATTTTCCAACCAGAGTTGCAGGTTGAAACGATTTCCACGAGGTTGCTTCCCTTGCCGGCCATGGAGTTTTCGAAAGCCTTGCGGATGGCCTTCTTTGCCTTGCGGATGGCGGCAACCGTGTGAACCGATTGGCGGGTGACGTATGCCGTGCCTTCCAACTGTGCGGCAATCTCGGTCATCTTCAGGGGGTGTCCGTGCAGTGCCACGTCGCGGCCGTAGGGGCAAGTGGCGGTCTTCATGCCCACAAGGGTTGTGGGAGCCATCTGTCCGCCGGTCATGCCATAGATGGCATTGTTGATGAAGATGATGGTGATGTTTTCGCCACGATTCAGTGCATGGATGGTTTCAGCCGTACCGATGCAGGCCAAGTCGCCGTCGCCTTGGTAGGTAAACACCAGGCGGTCGGGCCACAGGCGCTTGATGGCTGTGGCTACGCCGGGAGCGCGGCCGTGGGCAGCCTCCTGCCAGTCAATGTCGATATACTTGTAGGCAAATACGGCACATCCTACGGGAGAGACACCGACGGTCTTCTCCTCCATCTGCATCTCTTCAATGACTTCGGCGATGAGCTTGTGGACCACACCGTGGCTACATCCCGGGCAATAATGCATGGGCACGTCGTTCATCAGAGTCGGTTTCTTGTAAACCAGATTCTCCGGTTTGATGATATCTTCTTTTATCATGATTGTTATCTTTTTGAATTTAGAATAAAAAGCGAAGGAGGAACTCTACCAGCTTCACAAACAGGGAGGCTGAGCATACGTAGAAGAACACGTGCCAATCGTCCACTGCAAAATAGCAGATGATCGAAGCTACGGCTCCGATGAGGAACACGATGTTCAGTATGGTTCTTATCCGATAGGTATCCATTTTTCTGATTATGAATTATGAATTGTGAATTATTTCTTGGTGTGAATAATTCATTGCATCAGTTTCTCCTTCAAGGCATTCACCACTTCATCGGGGTCGGGCACGATACCACCCAAGCGGCCGAAGTGTTCGACGGGCACGCTGCAGTTTACGGCCAGCTTGATGTCTTCCACCATCTGTCCGGCATTGATTTCCACCGACAGGATTCCCTTCACCTGCTTGGCACGCTCGGCAATCTGTTTGCTGGGGAACGGCCACAATGTGATAGGGCGCAACAGTCCCACCTTGATGCCTTGTGCACGGGCGTCGTCCATCGCCTTCTGTGCAATGCGGGCACATGAGCCGAAGGCCACAATCAGGTATTCAGCGTCGTCGCAGTTAATCTCTTCGTAGCGCACTTCGTTCTCCTCGATGAGGCGGTATTTGGCCTGCAACTGGATGTTGCGCTTCTCCATTTCTGCCGGGTCAAGCTCCAGCGAAGTGATGATGTTCGGCTGGCGATTCTTATTGCGTCCGGTGGTAGCCCAGGGACATTCGGCAAGAATCTCCTCCTCCGTGCGGCGAGGCTTGAAGGGGGGGAGCACCACCTTTTCCATCATCTGCCCGATGACACCGTCGGACAGAATCATGGCCGGATTACGATACTTGAAAGCCAGTTCAAACGACAGGTCGACGAAGTCCGCCATCTCCTGCACCGAGGCCGGAGCCAACACGATAAGGCGGTAGTCGCCATGTCCGCCACCCTTTACACTTTGGAAATAGTCGGCCTGACTGGGTTGGATGGTTCCCAAGCCCGGTCCGCCGCGCATCACGTTCACGATGAGGCAGGGCAGCTCGGCGCCTGCAATGTAGGAGACACCCTCCTGCATGAGGCTCACACCAGGGCTTGACGATGAGGTGAGCACACGCTTGCCCGCGCCGGCACCACCGTATACCATGTTGATGGAGGCCACTTCGCTTTCGGCCTGAAGCACCACCATACCGGTGGTCTCCCAAGGCTTCTGCTCGGCCAATGTTTCCAATACTTCCGATTGGGGAGTGATGGGGTAGCCGAAGTAACCGTCTGCTCCACAGCGGATGGCCGCGTGTGCAATGGCTTCGTTACCCTTCATCAGTACAACTTCTTTTTCTGTTGCCATTATTTTAATCTTTTTATGTTTATTCCTTCACCTTATACACCGAAATACATCCGTCGGGACATACGGTTGCACATGCTGCACAGCCGATGCAGGTGTCCTCTTTCACTTCGCGGGCAAAATGGTAGCCCTTCTTGTTCACTTCCTTGGAAGTCAGCTCCAGCACGTCCAGTGGGCAAGCCACAACACACAGGTTGCATCCCTTGCAACGTTCGGTATCGACTACTGTAGCACCTTTGATTTTAGCCATATTATAAATTATGAATGATTAATTTTGAGTTATGAATTGCGGGTTATTTCCATTTCTACTGGTTATACATGTCCTTGTTGTAGAACTCCAGTATCTCCATCAGCATGCGATGCGCTTCCGTGGCCGGACCTTGGGGATTCAGGCTGATGGCCTCCAGATAGTTGTTCAGCGCCTGTTGCCAATCACACAACTTCCGGTAGGCATTGCCGCGCAGGTAGTACAGCTCGTCATCCTTACAACTGTCCCCAATCAGCATGTCCAATTGGCCGATGGCCTCCTGAAGGTTGCCGTCGCTAATGAGCCTCTTTATGTTTTCTTTCGTTTTCACCATAAGCGGCTGCAAAGTTACACTATATTTCTAATATATCTATCAAAAAGCGAAAAAAGTGGCAAAAAACTTGCCACTTTGTTCTATTTCATCATGCTTTTGATAGCTTTCCGATTGATAAAGGTCTCCAAACTATTGAAAATCTCCTCGGCGCGGTCTATCGTCTTTCGTCTGAACTTTCCGCTCTTCTTCGACAGTTTGGTGCCCTTCTTGTTCAGTGCCCATTCATTGGTTATCCACTCTTCGGCGCTGAATTTGGTGCCACCCTCGCGCTCCTCCTCATACCAGTATCGGATGTCGAAGATGCGTGCCACCACCTTCTTGTCGTAGCAGGCAAGGTTTAATTTATAGTACACGCGCGTGCGATCGAGCGACAGGAACTTGTTGGCAAACACAATCCACTCTTCGCCACCGGCCGTCAGTTCATAGGCTTCGGGGTTGGTCGACAACACCTTGTGGTTAGGCATCTCCTGCACAGGAGCATACTGCTCGTTTGCCCACTCCTGCACTGCAGCATAGATGTCGGTCACGTTCATCGGAATCTCCAATTCCTTGGTAAAGATAACACGTCCGTTTTCCACGGGTACAGCATCCTTGGCCAGATACTTGGCATCGTTTTTCACTTGCGCCACGCCCATCAGCGGGAGCATGAACAGCATAAACAAGATTTTTTTCATATCAATATTTTCTTCTTTTTTTAATATTCTGACTAATAATTGGCAAACTTAGAAAAAAATCCTTCTCCCTCCAACGTTTCTCACATTATTTTATAGGTTTTTAATATATATATACTCCCATTCCTTTACACCCTTCAGTGGATTGCAGTGTGTGACATGGCTCGCCTAAACTATTAACTCCGTTCGTGAACCGTGTTTGTTCGGTTCGCGAACGGAGTTAACTTGGTTCGGACGTATGTCCTTAGCCGTTTCCCGTTACTTCATGGGCTTCAGCAGGAAGGTGAAGTCGTAGTCGGCGTAGGGGAGCTGATACTCCTTGCGAGGCCATGCACCCCAGCTGTTGACGCAACCCATACCCATCTGGCCGAGGTCGATGTTGACGTAGGTGTCGCCCTTACGCAGGTATTCGGGGTGGTTCTGACGCTTGCGTTCGCCATCGTCCATGTCGGCCATCTTGTAGTGGAGGGCCGAGGCGGAGAAGAGGGTGTCGGAGGTGATGTGCAACGTGTTGTGGCGGTTGTCGCTCAACTCATAGAAGCGCAGGTCGGTCTTGTTGCCAGTCTCCTGCGGGCGCTGATAGTCGTGGAATTGCTGGTCAACGGTCTGTTCGTAGCGTCCCACGAAGGCGGCACTCTTGCGGTCGTTGTAGTTCTCCACGGGACCACGGCCGTAGTAGGTCACCTGCTCGTAGCGCTTGGGCAGGGTAATCTGCATACCGAAGCGGAAGAGCGGAGCTACCTTGGCGTCCTTGGTGGTGGTCATCTTTTGGTTCACCAGGATGGCACCCAGGTTGTTGATGGTGTAGGTGAGGGCAAGCTGTGCCTGCACGGCGGGCATGTCGTAGTGGGCGGTGATGATGGCTTGTCCGTCCTTCACCTCGTGGTTGAGGGAGGTCAGCTTCAGACCGGGGTTCTTCCATGCGGCCAGTCTGTTCTGGATGCCTGCGCCGTAGTCATTGTCGGTGGGGGCGCGCCAGAAGTTGGGGGTCAGGGCCGCACCGGGTTGGAGCACAAAGTCGCCGTCGACTACCCAGCTGGTCAGGTATCCGCTCTCTTTGTCAAACGAGGCGGTGAAGTTTTCGCCAATGATGTTCAGCGCGTTGCCGTCCTCTACCTTCAATGCTCTTTCATACTTGCAGTTGCCGATGGCCAGGGGCTTCTCCGTCTTTTCGCGGATGGCGAGCTGGTTACCGGCTACGCGCTGTCCGGCGGGCAGGATGCCCTCGCGGTTCTTCAGGTTGAAGTAAACGTTGAGGTGTACCTCCTTGCACTGGCAGATGCCTTCGAGCGAGTAGGGGAGTGTCACCTTCACGGTCTCCTGAGGCTTGGCGTTCAGGGTGCCAATCACGCCTGTCTGTTCGGCCACACCGTTCACCAGAAGTTCCCATGTGAGGGTATAGTTCTTCATGTCCTTGAAGAAGTTTTCGTTGTAGATGTTCACTTCGCCCTTCTGCAAGTCGGCCGGAGTGACCCAGATGTTCTGATACTGGTGGGCAATTTCGTAGGCATGGGGGTGGAGGTCGCGGTCGGGAGCTACCACGCCGTTGTTACAGAAGTTCTGGTCGGAGGCATCTTCGGGATGGAAGTCGCCACCGTAGCCGTGGATTTCAGGCGCGGGCACCATGCGTGCCTTCTCGTTGCTCTTCTTCAGGATTCCCTGGTCGGCCCAGTCCCAGATGAAACCACCCTGGTACTTGGGATATTTGCGTACGAGGTCCCAATACTCCTTGAATCCACCGCCGGAGTTACCCATGGTGTGGGAGTACTCACACTGGATGAGCGGGCGCGGATTGTCGTTCTGACTATACTTCTCGCATCCTTCGTAGCCGTAGTACATGGGGCAGAATACGTCGGTCTTGCCGTTCTGATGGGCCTGCTCGTACTGCACGGGACGTGAAGCGTCCTCGGCCTTAATCCAGTCGTAAGCGGCTTCGAAGTTGGGACCATAGCCGGCCTCGTTGCCCAGCGACCAGAAGATGATGGCCGGGTGGTTGAAGTAGCACTGTACGTTGCGTTGGTTGCGCTCCATGTGGGCCAAGGCGTAGGAGTCGTTCTTGGCCAGCGTGTGTTCTCCATAGCCCATTCCGTGGCTCTCGATGTTGGCTTCGGCTACCATGTAAAGGCCGTACTGGTCGCACAACTCGTACCACATGGGGTCATCGGGATAGTGGCAGGTGCGCACGGCGTTCATGTTGAGGCTCTTCATCAACTTGATGTCGCGGAGCATGTCTTCGCGGCTCACCACGTATCCGTTCACGGTGTTCATCTCGTGGCGGTTCACACCCTTGAAGAGCACCGGCTGGCCGTTAACCAACACTTGTGCGTTCTTGATTTCCACTTTGCGGAAACCTACCTTCACGGGGATTACCTCGGCCACCTTCTTGCCATTCATCAGTGTGGCGGTCAGGGTGTAGAGGTTGGGGGTCTCGGCTGTCCACTTGTCGGGCGAGGCCACCTGCATCTCGGCTTTCTGCTTGCCGCTTCCCTTCACGGTAGTGGTGGCCACTTGGTTGCCTTTGGCGTCGGTCAGAGCCAGTTCCACCACGCCGTTTCCTTGCAGGTCGAGGTCAATGGCAAGCGAACCATCCTTGTATTGAGCATCCAGGTCGGGGGTGACGCGGATGTCCTTAATCTGCTTCTTGCCGCGTGCATAGAGGTAGCAGTCGCGTGCAGTTCCCGAGAGGCGGAAGAAGTCTTGGTCCTCGAGGTAGGATCCGTCGCACCAGCGGAACACCTGGAAGGCTATCAGGTTCTCTTTGCCGGGTTTCAGGTACTTGGTCAGGTCGAACTCGGCGGCCACCTTGCTGTCTTCGCTATATCCCACGAACTTGCCGTTTACCCACAGGTAGAAACAAGAGGTCACGGAGCCGAAGTGGGCCATAATCTGCTTGCCCTTCCAGTCGGCAGGCACGGTGATGGTGCGGCGGTAGGAGCCTACGTTGTTCTGCTCGACGGGCACTTGGGGCGGATTGGTCTTGAAGAACCGGCGCCAGGGATACTGATTGTTTACATACACGGGGCGTCCGTAGCCATAGAGTTCCCAAAGGCCCGGCACGGGCAGTTCGCCCCATTGGTCATCGTTGTAGCCGGCCTTCCAGAAGTCGGTCGGGCGTTGGTCGGCGCTCTCCACCCAGTGGAACTTCCACATGCCTGTGAGGGGCAGGTAGTTGGCTGACTGCATTTTGCACTTCTGTGCCGCTTCGGCCGATTCATAGGCGAAGTAGTCGGTGTGCATGGGGGCACGGTTCACGGCGTTCACCTCGGGGTCTTGCCACTCGTTGAACGTCTGGGCACTCACGACTGATGCCATCAGCATGAGTCCTCCTAATAGAATCTGTCTTTTCATGAAAAAAATAATGTATTTAAAGTTTTGGTTCTTCCGGTATGGTTCACAAACCGTTGGCAAAGGTAGCGAACACTTCTGATATGGGCAAATAAAAAGGGAGGAAATAGGTAAATAAGTAAGGTAAGTGACAGGCAAACAGGAGGGAATGGGGGGATGTGTCATCCCCTCTTCAGCGTGAAGTGGAACACGAGGCCGCCGTTCTCGGCGCACCGGGCAGAGATAGTTCCTCCGTGGAGGACGACGGCATTCTTCACAATGGCAAGGCCGAGGCCTGTGCCGCCCAGTTTGCGGCTGCGTCCCTTGTCGATGCGGTAGAAGCGTTCGAAGATGCGTGGCAGGTGCTCGGGTGCCATGCCCACGCCGTTGTCGGCAAAGGTGAAGTGGTAGAAGGTCTCGTCGTGGGTGGCGCTGATGGTGATGGTGGTGCCCTCGCCGGCATAGGCGATGGCGTTGTCGGTGAGGTTGCGGAAGATGGAGTAGAGCAACGAGGCGTCGCCACGGATGATGATGTTGTCGGAAAGCTGGTTGGCGATGGTCATGTGGCGCTCTTCCAGTTGCAGGGCCACCTCCTGTGTGATGCCGTTCATCAGCCCTGATATGCCGACGTGTTCCTGGGACATGGCGTGCAGCCCCACTTCGTCGTCCATGCGGTTGAGGGCCGATATGTCGTTCAGCAGGTGGGTCAGGCGTTGGCTCTGTGCATGGCACCGCTGGAGGAACTGCTGGCGCTTCTCGGCAGGCATATCGGGATTTTCGAGGATGGTCTCCAGATAGCCCTGTATGCTGCTGGTGGGGGTCTTCAGTTCGTGTGAAATGTTCTGGGTAAGTTGTCGTTTCAACCGGCTCTGGTCCTCCTGACTCTGCTTCAGGTGCAGGTAGAGGCGGACGATGTGTTGGGAGATTTCCCCCAGTTCGCCCTGTGGGAAGGCCGATATCTCCTCGTCGAGGTCGAAGGGGTCGTTGCGGTCGGCCTTTTTGGCAAAGCGGCGCAACTGGGTGATGGACTTCCGCTGGCGGACAATGTGGAGATAGAACACCAGTGCCATGATGAGGCTGGCGACGAGGATAATCCACACGCTGCGTTCGTGGCGCCATGCGGCATACACTGCCACCACAAAGATGATGGCGACGAAAAGGCGGAGGCTGAGGAGTAGTGATTTCATGGCTTTTATCCGTTAAAGCAATATCCATACCCTTGTCGGGTGACTATGTACTTGCCGTAGGCTCCCACCTTTTTGCGCAGGCGGGTGATGTTCACGTCCACTGTGCGGTCGAGCACGAGCACATCATCTTCCCACACGGTGCTGAGGATGTCCTCCCGCGAGAAGACGTGGCCGGGATGGGCCAGCAGCAGGGCCAGTATCTCGAACTCCTTCTTGGTGAGAGCCACGGGGGAAGCGTCGATGGTCACCTGCTTGAGGTCGGCATCCAGCACCAGTGACTTGTAGGTCAGCCGGCGGGTACTCTCCCCGGTCTTTGGTGTGCTCTCCTCGGTGGCGGGTGAGGAGGGCATGGCCGATGTGCGCCGGATGACGGCTTTCACCCGCGCAATCACTTCGCGGATGGAGAAGGGCTTGGCGATGTAGTCGTCGGCACCCAGGTTGAAGCCCGTCACAGTGTCGTTCTCCGTGTCGCGTGCGGTGATAAATATAATAGGTATAGTGGCCGTTTCGGGCTGCTTCCTCAGCATACTTGCCAGGCGGAAACCCGATATTTCGCCCATCATCACATCCAGCAGCAACAGGTGGTAGCTGCCCAAGTCCATGCTCAGGGCCTCCTCGGCCGAGTTGGCCGTGTCGACGGTGTAGCCCTCCATCTCGAGGTTGAACTTCAAAATCTCGCAGAGGTCCTCTTCGTCATCCACAACAAGGATTCGTTTGTCGGTCATATCAATAGAATTTGGTGACAAAGATAGTGGATATATTCTTAATGGCAATCACTTCGGGGGGAAAAAGTGAAATGTAACAGGATTGTAACATCATTGTAACAAGCTTGTGACATCAATGCCATACTTTTGCAGGCGGAAATTAATAACCTATTCATAATAATTGTATGGAAACAATCTATTTGGGAATTATCATCTTCCTGTTTCTGCTTGCAATCTTTGACCTCAGTGTCGGTGTGAGCAACGATGCCGTCAACTTCCTCAACTCGGCTGTGGGAGCCAAGGCTGCAAAAGTGAAAACCATCATCATCATTGCGGCCATCGGTGTGTTCTGCGGAGCGGCCATGAGCAATGGCATGATGGACATTGCGCGTCACGGAATCTTCCGTCCTGACCAATTCTACTTCCACGACCTGATGTGTATCTTTCTGGCCGTGATGGTGACTGACGTGGTGTTGCTCGATGTGTTCAACACCCTAGGTATGCCCACCTCTACCACCGTGTCGCTGGTGTTCGAGTTGTTGGGAGGTACGTTCGTGTTGGCCCTCTTGAAGTTGGCTGCCGACGAAACGGGTATGCTTGGATTCGACGACTTGTTGAACACCGAGAAGGCCCTCTCCGTCATCTTTGCCATCTTCCTCAGTGTGGCCATAGCCTTCTTCTTCGGTACGCTGGTGCAGTGGCTGTCGCGTATCATCTTCACCTTCAACTACAAACCGCGTCTGAAATGGACAATCGGTCTCTTCGGAGGTGTGGCCGCCACGGCTATCATCTACTTCATGCTCATCAAGGGACTGAAGGACTCCTCCTTCATGACGCCCGAGAATAAGGCATGGGTGAACGAGAACACACTGGCCGTTGTGGGTTACTGCTTCGTGGGCTTCACCATCCTGATGCAGATTCTGCATTGGTGCAAGGTCAATGTCTTCAAGATTATCGTGCTGATGGGTACCTTTGCACTGGCCATGGCCTTTGCGGGCAACGACTTGGTGAACTTCATTGGTGTGCCCTTGGCAGGATATGACGCCTACCTCGACTTTGTGGCCAACGGCCAGGGCAATGCCGAAGGATTCCTGATGCACTCGCTCAACAGTTCGGCCAAGACTCCGATGGTGTTCCTCATCGCTGCCGGTCTGATTATGGTCATCTCGTTGGCCACCAGCAAGAAGGCGCAGAACGTTATCAAGACCTCGGTGAACCTGAGCCGTCAGGACGAAGGTGAGGAGATGTTCGGCTCGTCGGCCGTGGCTCGCAGCATCGTGCGTTCGACTACCAACGGTGTGGCAGCCGTAGTGAAATTGGTTCCCCAGAACGTGCGTACTTGGATTGACAGCCGCTTCAACAAGGACGAGGCCATCATGGCCGACGGCGCTGCCTTCGACCTTGTGCGTGCATCTGTCAATCTCGTATTGGCAGGCCTGCTCATCGCTTTGGGAACTTCGTTGAAACTCCCTCTCTCAACCACTTACGTCACCTTCATGGTGGCCATGGGTTCTTCGTTGGCTGACCGTGCTTGGAGCCGCGAGAGTGCTGTGTTCCGCATCACCGGTACACTCAGTGTTATCGGCGGATGGTTCCTCACTGCCGGTGTGGCCTTCGTGATGGCAGCCATTGTGACGCTGATTATGTACTACGGTGGCTTCGTGGCGATGGGTGCCATGATTGCGTTGGCCATCTTCTTGCTGATTCGCAGCAACATCGCTTACCGTAAGAAGCAACAGGAGTTGGCCGATGACGACCTCTTTAAGCGTCTCCAGAATACCCGTGACAAGGAGGAGGCATGGCAACTCCTCAGCCGTCACGTGAAGCAGAACCTGAGCGGTACCATCGACTTTGCAGTGAAGAACTACTCGCGCCTTACCGACGGCCTCATACAGGAGAACCTGCGTACCCTGCGCAAGTCGCTCTCCAAGGTGGAGGAGGAGCGCAAGCAGCATAAGCGCCTGCGCCGCCGCGAGCTTATCGGCATCCGCAAGATTGACAAGATTCAGGCCATGGAGAAGAACACCTGGTTCCACCTCGGTAGCAACAGCAGCGAGCAGATGCTCTACTGCCTCAAGCGCATGGGTGAGCCTTGCCTCGAGCACGTTGATAACCACTTCCAACCCCTGCCCGCCGTCTGTGTCAAGGAGTTCCTGCCCTTGCGCGACACGTTGCTCGTGCTGATGACCCGTGCCGAGAACGCCATTGCCACCGGCATCTACGACGAGTACGACCGCATCCGTCAGGAGTGCAGCGACCTGAAACGCGAGTTCTCGACCTTGCGCCGCGACCTCTTCGCCCGTGTTCACGACGGTCAGGAGGGTGGTATCGAGATATCCCTCGTTTACCTCAACCTCCTGCAGGAGTCCGAGGAGCTGGCCAGTGCCTTGCGCCACATCCTGCGTGCCAACGGTAAGTTCCAAGGAATCAATTGATTTGGTGAGATTTCTATATGATGAGAGTTGCTATCGGACAAACTGTTAGTTAGTCCGATAGCAACTTTTGGTTTGTCTTATATCCCCCCTCCTAAGCGTTTTTTTCTTGACTGATGGGGAAAATGACAAGTTTTTTGCGTACTTTTGCCCCTTGAAATGAATGTAGACGAGAAACAGGTACGGAGACGTGGCAATGAATGACGCAAAAATAAGCATATTCCAACGTCCGGCGTGGGTGGTTACCTTTGCTCTGACGGCCGCCATTGCATGGGGATGGGCCTATCCGCTCATCAAGTTGGGCTTTGGCGAATTTGGCATCACGGGAGAGATGACGGCCAGCAAGATGCTGTTTGCCGGCATCCGCTTTGCCATTTCGGGCCTGATAGTGTTGGTCATCGCTCGGGGAAAAGGGAAATCCTTCGGAGTGGTCAGGCCAAGGAACTGGTGGTATCTGCTGTTGTTTGCCCTGCTGAACACGACATTCCATTACGCCTTCTTCTATATAGGCCTTTCGCATAGCGAGGGGGCACGGGCGGCCATCCTCAATTCGATGGGTGTGTTTCTGGTGGTGTTGCTGGCCTGCCTGTTCTTCAAAAGCGACAGGCTGACGGCGCAGAAAATACTGGGTTGCGTAGTGGGCTTTGCCGGCATACTCATTCTCAATGTCGGCGGTGGCCAAAGCGGACAGTTCACTTGGATGGGCGACGGCATGATTATCCTGAATGCCCTTTGCTCGGCCTTCGCCAGCCTGATGACGCGTGGCCTGCGCACGCGGGTCGACGTGTTTGTGGGCACGGGGTACAGCCTTTCAGTCGGTGGTGCATTGTTGATAATCCCAGGTCTGATGCTGGGTGGCACGTTGCCGCGTGTGACAGCGGTGGGGCTCGTCATATTGGGACTGCTCATTGCCATATCCACATTGGGCTTCACCCTCTACAACAAACTGCTCAGTTGTAATCCCGTCGGCAAGGTGGCCATCTTCAATTCGCTCATCCCCGTGGTGGGAGCCGTCACTTCGTGCCTCTGCCTCGACGAACCCTTCTACTGGAAGTACCTGTGGGCGGCAGTGTTGGCCACGGCGGGCATCTACATCATCAATCGGGGGAAGAAATAGTTCGCTTCGCCCCCCCTCAATCGTTTATACCTTAATTTATATATAGAGAGAAAAAACAGACAAACCATGAAAAGAATCTTATCATCATTCGTAACCCTGTGCCTTGCGACACTGCTGTGGGCAGCTCCCGAGGGCTTCTTCAATGTCAGGGACTTTGGAGCCAAGGGAGATGGAGCGCACACCGACAGTCCTGCCATCAACGCCGCCATCGAGGCTGCTTCCGAAAAGGGAGGGGGCACCGTCTATCTGCCTGCTGGTGTCTATCTGAGCTACTCCATCCGGTTGAAAAACAACATCTCACTTTACTTGGACAATGGAGTCGTGCTGAAAGCGGCCGTGCCAAACGACTCTGCGCATTATGACTTGCCCGAGGAGAATCCGTCGGACGATTATCAGGACTTTGGGCACAGCCATTGGCAGAACTCGCTCATCTGGGGAATAGCTCTTCACGACATCTCCATCCAAGGCTTCGGGCTGATAGATGGCACCGAGGGCATCACTCGCGGACAGGCCAAGATGAACGGTCATCCTGCCGCCAACAAGGCCATTGCCCTGAAGGAGTGCAGGAATGTGACCATCCGCGACATCAGCATGCTCAAGTGTGGACACTTTGCCATGCTGCTCACCGGGGTGGACAACCTGACCATCGACAATGTGCGATGCGACACCAACCGCGATGCGTTCGACATTGATTGTTGCGCCAACGTGAGGGTGTCGAACTGCCAGGTGAACACACTGAACGACGACGCCATCGTGTTGAAGTGTTCCTACGGCCTGGGGTATGCCAAGGCGACGGAGAATGTCACCATCACCAACTGCCACGTCTCGGGCTACGACCCCGGCACCATGCTCGACGGCACCTATCAGAAGACCATTACCGCCGCGCCCGACCGCGATGGCCCCACCGGACGCATCAAACTGGGCACAGAGTCGAACGGCGGATTCAAGAATATCACCATCAGTAACTGCACCTTCGACCACTGTCGGGGGCTTGCGTTGGAGACGGTGGACGGGGCGGTGATAGAGGACGTCACCATCGATAACATTGTCATGCGCGACATCTGCAATTCGCCCATCTACATCCGCCTGGGTAACCGGGCACGGGGGCCTGAGGGAATGCCCGTGTCGGTCATACGTCGGGTGAAGCTGAGCAACATCGTCGTGAAGGAGGCCGATTGCCGCTATGCCTCCATCATCTTCGGCCTGGAGGGGCATCCTATAGAGGACGTCAGCCTGAGCAATATCCACATCCAATACCGTGGTGGACTGACGATGGACGATGTGCGGTGGCAACGTGGCGCCAACCCCTTCTTCACCCGCATGAACGAACGGGTGAACGATGTGGGAAAAGGCCGTCGGCGCGACCGGAGTGAGAATGAGCATACGCCCCAAGAGCGACAGCCCTATGACGTGCCACAGATGGAGAAGGGGTATCCCGAGCCTTCATCACACGGCATCCTGCCGGCATACGGACTGTTCGTCAGTCATGCTCGTGGAGTGACGATAGACAACGTGACGTTGGAGACCATCCGCGAAGACCAGCGCCCACCCATTGTGCTGATGGACGTGGAGGACATCAAGCTGAGCAACATGAAGGTGGACAAGGCCGAAGAGGTGCCCTACATCGTGATGAAGCAGGCAAAGGACCTAAGGGTGGAAGGCTTCCGCGGCGTGAAGGACAGAGTGGTTGCAGTAGCATCCGACAAGGAGATAGTAAAGTGAGATTGTGCACAGGGCAATGCATGACTGTGCATAGGGCAATGCACAAAGATGCATCGGGCAATGCACGATTGTGCACAGCCCAATGCACAAAAATGTGCAAGGCGAACATTAACGGACAATAGGTGAACAATATAAATAACAAGTAAGGAACTATGAATAAAGAACTGGAAATGTGCCCCAACAAGCTGGTGGCAGCGCTCGGAAAGCCGAGTAAGGAATTTACCAAGGCCGACATTATCGGTTACATCAAGCAGAACGACATCCGCATGGTGAACTTTATGTATCCGGCCGGCGACGGACGATTGAAGACCTTGAACTTTGTAATCAACAACGCGGCCTACCTGGATGCCATCCTGACATGTGGCGAGCGCGTAGACGGCAGCAGCCTCTTCCCCTTCATCGAGGCAGGCAGCAGCGACCTCTATGTGTTGCCCCGCTTCAGCACGGCGTTTCTCGACCCGTTTGCCGAGATACCGACCCTGTCGATGCTCTGCTCTTACTTCAACAAGGATGGCGAACCGCTGGAAAGTTCGCCCGAGAACACCCTGCACAAGGCGTGCCGCGCCTTCAACGAGGTGACAGGCATGGAGTTTCAGGCGATGGGCGAGCTGGAGTACTACGTGATTGCCCCCGATGCCGGCATGTTCCCCGCTACCGACCAGAAGGGCTACCACGAGTCGGCTCCATACGCCAAGTTCAACGAGTTCCGCACCCGCTGCATGGCCTATATTGCACAGGCTGGCGGACAAATCAAGTACGGACACTCTGAAGTGGGCAACTTCACTATCGATGGCAAGATTTATGAGCAGAACGAGATTGAGTTCCTGCCTGTGAATGCCGAGGAGGCGGCCGACCAACTGATGATTGCCAAGTGGATTATCCGCAACTTGGGTTATCAGATGGGATACGACATCACCTTTGCTCCGAAGATTACGGCAGGAAAGGCGGGGTCGGGACTGCACGTCCACATGCGCATCGTGAAGGATGGACAGAATCAGATGCTCGATGGTGGTGTCCTGTCTGCCACGGCCCGCCGCGCCATTGCTGGTATGATGGAGTTGGCTCCTTCCATTACGGCATTCGGCAACACCAATCCCACGTCATACTTCCGCCTGGTGCCCCATCAGGAGGCTCCGACCAACATCTGTTGGGGTGACAGAAACCGCTCGGTGCTCGTGCGTGTGCCGCTCGGATGGGCTGCCAAGAGTGACATGTGCAAGATTGCCAACCCGTTGGAGGCCGAGAGCAACTACGACACCACCCAGAAGCAGACGGTGGAGATGCGCTCGCCGGATGGTTCGGCCGACATCTATCAGCTGATTGCCGGCTTGGCAGTGGCCTGTCGCCACGGCTTCGAATTGGATAATGCTTTGGAGATTGCGGAGAAGACCTACGTGAACGTGAATATCCACCAAAAGGAGAATGCCGACAAACTGAACTCGCTGGCCTGTCTGCCCGACAGTTGCGAGGCTTCGGCCGACTGCATCGAGCAACAGCGTGCGGCCTTCGAGAAGTACAATGTCTTCAGTCCTGCTATGATTGACGGCATCATCAAGAAGCTGCGCTCGTATGGCGACCGCACCCTTCGTGCCGACATCGGCACCAACCAGGAGGAGATGCTGAAGCTGGTCAACCGCTACTTCCACTGCGGATAACTCTTGATTCCTGCCTGAAAAGGTCTCTTATACGAGGCTGTGTCAAAAAGCCCTCTTTTCATTTTTTAGACGCGGATGACGCGGATGACGCAGATAAATTATAACCTATTGGGGTATAATAATCAAGATAAATCTGCGTCATCCGCATCTAAAAAGTTAATTTTGACACAGCCTCCCTTTATTTGTCTGGAAGTGATTACTTCTGCACTTCTACAATGTGCGTGGGAGGCTGATTGGTGTTGCGTAGATGGGTCTGCTCCACCACGCGTGCGGCCAGCTCGTTGAAGGCGCGGCCGGTGATAGTGTTCTCGTCGAGGGCTACGGGCAGTCCATTGTCGCCCCCCTCGCAGATGCTCTGCACGAGGGGAATCTGACCCAACAGGGGAACTTGCATCTCCTCGGCCAGGCGCTTGGTGCCCTCGCGTCCGAAGATGTAGTAGCGGTTTTCGGGCAGTTCGGCTGGGGTGAACCACGCCATGTTTTCCACCAGTCCGAGGATGGGGACGTTCACCTTGTCGTTGAGGAACATGTTGATGCCCTTACGTGCGTCGGCCAACGCCACTTGCTGGGGAGTGCTCACAACGACGGCGCCCGTGAGGGCGAGGTTCTGAACGATGGTGAGGTGGATGTCACTCGTACCTGGGGGTAGGTCGATGAGGAAGTAGTCCAACTCACCCCAAGCGGCATCGGCAATGAGCTGTTTCAAGGCGTTGCTGGCCATGCCTCCGCGCCACAAGGTGGCTTGGTCGGGGTCGACAAAGAAACCGATGGACAGCAGCTTCAGCCCATACTTTTCTACAGGGATAATCATGTCGCGCCCATCGATTGTCTCGGCGTATGGACGGGCATCCTCCACTTGGAACATCTTGGGCATCGACGGGCCGAAGATGTCGGCGTCGAGCAGTCCTACCTTGTAGCCGGCCTTGGCCAGAGCTACAGCTAGATTGGCTGCCACGGTGCTTTTGCCTACGCCACCCTTGCCGGAGGAGACGGCGATGATGTTTTTCACTCCGGGCAGCAGGCAACCAGGCTCCGGACGTGCCTGTTGGATGGTCTTCACCGAGATGTTACCCACGATGTCAACGTCGCGGCTCACATAGGTGAGGATGGCCGTTTCGGCCGCTTTGATAATGGACTTCATGAAGGGGTCTGTGGGCTTCTCGAATATGAGCGAGAAGGAGACACGCATGCCGTCGATGCGGATGTTGTCCTCCACCATGCCGGCTTCCACGATGTTCTTCCCCGTTCCGGGGTAGCGCACCGTTGCCAGTGCGTCAAGTATCAGTTTGGGATAGAGGGTCATAACTAATGATGAATTGTGAATTATGAATTATGAATGAAGAATCAGACAGACTGATGAAAGCCACTCTCGAGGTGTCCACTTTCCTCCATAGAGGGAGGAGGCAAGGGTGGGTCTTTCCCCTTTACTTGCTCTTCTCCAATCCGCTGCGCTTACTGCGGTTGTAGCTGCGGTAGTCGTCCAATTCAATCTCCACCTCGGGCTCGGTGAGGATGGCAGCGTGGGGGAGGCGGAACTTCAGGTACTTGATGTTCAGCCCGCGGTCGAGCCACTGCTGTTCGTAGTAGGTGCGGATGCTGAGAATGTCGTCCACAAGACCGCTGTGGTAGAGGTCTTCGGTGGCAAACTCCACGGGTAGTGCGTTATGCTCCACCATATACTTGGTGTAGGTGAACATGAAGTTGCTGTCGGTCTTCAAGTGGATGAGCCCGCTATCGACGAGGAACTTGCGGTAGCGCTCCATGAAGTAGGTCGAGGTCAGCCTCTTGGTCACTTTCTTCATTTGAGGGTCGCTGAAGGTGAGCCATATCTCACTCACCTCGCCCGGAGCGAAGAACCGGTCGATAATCTCGATGTTGGTCCTGAGGAAGGCCACGTTCTTCATGCCATCACGCAGCGACTCGGTGGCCCCGCTCCACATGCGGGCACCCTTGATGTCGACGCCTATGAAGTTCTTATCGGGGAACAGGCGCCCTAGTCCTATGGTGTATTCACCGCGTCCGCAGCCCAGTTCCAACACGATGGGATGGTCGTTGTGGAAGAATTGCTCGTGCCAGTGCCCTTTCATGTCGAAGGGTACCTCATCCATCACCGAGAAGGGGTATTCAAACACATGGGGGTAGCCCGCCATGTCGGCAAACTTTGCCAGTTTTCCTTTGCTCATGTCTATACAATATTAAAAAAAGAAGCTGTGTCAAAATGCCCTCATTTCATTTTTTAGACGCGGATAACGCGGATAACGCAGATAAATTATAACGCGATTTGGTATAATAATCAAGAAAAATCCGCGTCATCCGCGTCTAAAAAGTTAATTTTGACACACTCTCATCTCCTTAAAGAAAGTCTTACTCCACCAGTGTGACCCAACCGTGAGTGTCGGGTTCGTCGCCATATTGGATGGCACGCAGCTTTGTATACAATTTTGTGCTGATGGGGCCTGGCTTGCCATCCTTGGAAATGACGTAGGAGTGGTTGTTCTCGGGGTCGTCAATGCGCTCGATGGGGCTGATGACGGCGGCGGTGCCACAGGCTCCTGCCTCTTCGAAGGTGGTCAGTTCTTCCTCGGGGATGGCGCGGCGCTCGACCTTCATACCCATATCCTCGGCCAACTGCATGAGGCTCTTGTTGGTGATTGAGGGCAGAATGCTGCTGCTCAGCGGAGTGACGTAAGTATTGTTTTTGATGCCGAAGAAGTTGGCAGCTCCACACTCGTCGATGTACTTCTTCTCCTTTGCATCGAGGTAGAATTCGGCCGAGTAGCCCGCCTCATGTGCTTCCTTGCTGGCACGCAGGCTGGCGGCGTAATTGCCACCCACCTTATAGATGCCGGTGCCGAGCGGTGCGGCGCGGTCATACTTGCGGGTGATGACGTAGGGAGTGGTGGCAAAACCGCCCTTGAAGTACGGTCCCACGGGAGTGACAAAGATGAGGAACAGGTATTCACCCGCCGGTTTCACACCTACCTGCGGCCCTGTACCAATGAGCAACGGACGAATGTAGAGCGAAGCACCGCTCTCGTAGGGAGGCACGAAGCGCTCGTTCAACTTGATAACCTTCTTTACCATCTCAGCAAACAGTTCGGTAGGCATCTCAGGCATCAGGATGCCGCGGCATGTGCTTTGCAGGCGGGCGGCATTCTCGTCGAGGCGGAAGACGCGTATCTTTCCGTCCTTGCCACGGAAGGCCTTGAGACCTTCAAAGGCTTCCTGTCCATAGTGCAGGCAGGTTGCCGCCATGTGCAGTGGAATGGTCTCTTCACTGCATACCTCTATTTCACCCCACGCTCCGTTGCGGTGGTAGCAACGCACGTTGTAATCAGTCTTGCGGTAGCCAAATGACAGATTGGCCCAGTCGATTTCATTCATTTTCTCCATATTCTTAGGTGTGTTGATTTCAAATTGGCAGCAAAAGTACGATAATAATTACACTTTACCAACAAAATGCATGCAAAAATATGTCGAAAACCCTTGTAAGTTTCATTGCAAAGAACTACTTTTGCTTCAAAATAGTAAAAACAGAGGATGAAAGAGATAGAACAACACCCCCTTCCCCCCTTTTTGCCACCTCATGCACGGCTGTTGATGTTGGGCAGTTTTCCTCCACCTCGCAAACGGTGGTCGATGGAGTTTTTTTATCCGAACATACAGAACGACATGTGGCGCATCTTTGGTCTTCACTTCTTTGGAAATAAAGATTTCTTTGTGGATACCTCTGCCAAATGTTTTCGTATGGAGAGCATCGTTGGATTCCTCGAACAACGTGGTATTGCTCTTTACGACACGGCAACTACTGTGTGCCGGTTGCAAGACAATGCTTCCGACAAATTTCTGGAAGTAGTTGAACCTACCGATGTCTCCCTTCTGCTCCGCCATCTGCCTCAGTGTCGGGCAATTGTCACTACAGGACAAAAAGCCACAGACATCCTTTGTGAACAATTCTCCATCGCTATCCAACCAACTGTGGGTGGCTGTGTTTCCTTTGAAACAGAAAATGGATGTTCTCTTCGCCTTTATCGTATGCCCTCCTCTTCCCGAGCTTATCCCTTGTCTTTGGAAAAGAAAACCGCCATCTATGGAAAGATGTTTGATGAGGTGTGGAATAAGTGAGGCTGGGGTGCATGAGGAGTCCTTCTGGCCTCTGTCGTTTCCGGCCTACACTTGCTGCATGTCACACAGGCGCTTATAATAGCCGTCGAGGGCAAGCAGTTCATCGTGTGTACCTCGCTCTACAATGCGGCCCTCGTGGAGGACACATATCTCGTCGGCTCCACGGATGGTCGACAGGCGGTGGGCGATGGCAATGGTGGTGCGGCTCTTCATCAGTCGCTCCAAGGCCTCCTGCACCAAGCGCTCACTCTCGGTATCGAGTGCTGAGGTCGCCTCGTCGAGGATGAGGATGGGCGGGTTCTTCAAGATGGCGCGGGCGATACTGATGCGCTGGCGCTGTCCGCCGCTGAGCTTGCCGCCTCGGTCGCCTATCATGGTGTCATACCCCTGCTCGCTGGCCATGATGAAGTCATGAGCGTTGGCTATCTTGGCTGCTTCGATGACCTGCTCCATGGTGGCGTCTTTCACGCCGAAGGTGATGTTGTTGTAGAAGGTGTCGTTGAAGAGAATTGCCTCCTGATTCACGTTTCCCATGATGGAGCGCAGGCCGTGGAGGGTGGCATCTTTGATGTTGACACCGTCGATGAGTACCTCGCCCTCCTGCACGTCATAGAAGCGGGGCAACAGGTCAACCAATGTCGATTTGCCCGAGCCTGACTGGCCCACGAGGGCGATGGTTTTGCCCCGTTCGATGGTGAGGTTGATATCGCGCAACACCCACTTGGAGTCATACTTGAAGGAAACACCGCGGTACTCGATGCTTTCTTTGAGCCCCTCGATGGGGGTTGGGTGGGCAGGCTCGGTCAGTTTGTTCTCGGCCATCAGAATCTTGTCTACACGTTCCATCGAGGCCAAACCCTTGGGAATGTTGTAGCTGGCCTTGGAGAACTCTTTCAGTGGATTCACCAAACTGTAGAGGATGACGAGGTAGTAGATGAATGAAGGGGCGTCGATGTTGCTCTCGTTGTTAAGGATGAGTGTGCCTCCGAACCACAGGACGATGACGATGAGGATGGTACCCAGAAATTCGCTCATCGGGTGAGCCAATTGTTGGCGGGTGTTCACACGGTTGATTGTGCCGCGGTAGAGGTTGTTCGATTGACGAAAACGGCGATCCATTTTCCCTTCAGCATTGAAGGCTTTGATGATGCGCAACCCGCCTAGCGTCTCCTCCACTTGGCTCATCAGGTCGCTCCATTGGCCTTGGGCCACCAGTGACTTTCGCTTGAGTTGTTTGCCCACGAAGCCCATGAACCATCCCATCACAGGCAGTACACACAGGGTGAACAACGTCAGCTCCCAACTGATCATCATCAGGGTCGAGAAGTAGGCGATGATGAGGATGGGATTCTTGAAGAGCATGTCCAGTGAACTCATGATGGAGTTTTCAATCTCTTGCACATCACCGCTCATGCGGGCAATGATGTCGCCTTTGCGCTCTTCACTGAAGAATCCTAAGGGCAGGCTCAGTATCTTCTGATAGAGTTGCACGCGGATGTCGCGCACAACGCCCGTACGGATAGGAATGATAGTGGCCGAGGAGAGGAAGTAGGCGCCTGTCTTCAGCATTGTCATCACGGCCAGAAACAGCCCCATTACCAGCAATGTCGTACTGGCACCATAGGCGGCTATCAGTTCGGTCACGTAGTAGTAGAAGTTGTTCAGTGCAATGTCCTTCAACCCCATGCCGGCCGTGTCCCATGGGATGAACTCATAGGCCTTGTTGTCCATCTCAAACAGTATCTGCAGGATGGGTACTATGAACATAAACGAGAATATGTTCAGCATCGCCGACAACAGATTGAACAATACCGTCAGAAACAGAAACTTCTTGTAAGGGGGTATAAAGCGTGTCAGCACGCGGAAAAACTCTTTCATATCTTTTTTACATGTTATCGTAGTTCAATTATACGTCGTGGCGCATCGTCACACACTGTACGCATCCTGTGTGCCACACCACCACTTTTCCGCCCGCGAAGATACGGCAAACGCGCCGAATGGCAAAGTAACTTGCCCAAATTCTTCGTAATTTCCAAATAAGTAGTATCTTTGCGGGCGAATTTGGACTTCTAAATAGACTATAGATATGCATACACGCGAAGAGAAACTGGAAGCCTTCGGTCGCTTCCTCGATATATTGGACGAACTGAGAGTGAAGTGCCCGTGGGATCGCAAGCAAACCAACGAAAGCCTCCGCCCCAACACCATTGAAGAGGTTTATGAACTATGCGATGCACTCATCCAATCCGACAAAAAGAACATCTGTAAGGAACTGGGTGATGTCCTCCTCCACGTCGCCTTCTATGCCAAGATAGGGGAGGAGACGGGCGACTTCGACATGGCCGACGTCTGCACCCAATTGAGCGATAAACTCGTCTTTCGTCATCCCCATGTCTTCGGTGACGCTACGGCCGAAACGGCCGGCCAGGTCTCTCAGAATTGGGAGCAGATAAAACTTAAAGAGAAAGACGGCAACAAGCGCGTCCTTAGTGGAGTTCCCTCGGCCCTCCCGTCTCTTATCAAAGCCTACCGCGTGCAGGATAAAGCCCGAAACGTCGGCTTCGATTGGGCCGAGCGCGAGCAAGTGTGGGACAAAGTGAAAGAGGAAATCGACGAGTTTCAAGCCGAAGTGGCCAATATGGATGCCGATAAGGCCGAAGCCGAGTTTGGCGACCTCATGTTCAGTCTCGTCAATGCCGCCCGCCTCTATCATATCAACCCCGACAACGCTCTTGAACGCACCAATCAGAAGTTCATCCGACGTTTCACTTACGTCGAAGAGCACTCCATCCGTCAAGGCCGTCCTTTGAAAGACATGTCCCTCGACGAAATGGACTCCCTTTGGGACGAAGCAAAGAAAAAGGGCCTTTAAAGGCTCTTTTTTCTTCTCTTACCTGAGAATTTTCTCCCCTGCCTGCAAAACCATCCTCCCCCGTCAGATAAAACCCTTCCCCCGTCCTGTGCAAAAGTCCCGCCCCGCGATTCCCATCGCGACCCCTTCCCCTCCATCCCCCCCAA
>JAFTYI010000010.1 GCA_017464815.1 Bacteroidaceae bacterium
ATCCCTATATGCATATCTGCTCCGATTTAGAATCGGAGGCAAAGGTAAGCATTTCAAAACCCGGACAGGGTATCAAAGGAATAAAACGTTGTGCATGAAAGATTTAAATTTGAATTTAAACAATTTTAAGAGACACTAATGGGAAAATTATGCTATGTTGCAGAATGTGATTACACTTGGAAAGTTCCAAGTAAAACGACTTTTAAGGTGACAGACTCTTTTTCAATTGTTGTTTATGAGCAATTGTTTTATGAACTTGAAAAGGCTGGTATATTACATCCTTTCAAGTTGATTTGCTATTATGAATCACTAGTGTCCACTATTTTTTAGTGGACACTAGTGAAACAAAAACATGAAATAAACAACGAAGTGGAAGATATTCAGGCATAAAAGGAAACTGTGACAAGCGACAAGCCACCTATCGAATTAAGACTAAATCGTATCATGAAGTAGATGAAAAAGGTATTGAAATTCTTAGCCATATTGTTTTTGGCCTTATTGCTCGCAGCCATAGGTTGCTTGATGTATCTTCGCCATTGCCCTTGGGATCCTCTGGAAGCAGCAAAGTATGCAACTGAAAATGCTCAAAGGAAATCTGTCGGCCTGTGTGCGATGTATGTAAGAAAAGCTATGATTGCGGGAGGAATACCACTCCACCATTGGAGAGGCGATGCATGGCACTACAAATATATTCTTCCCATCCTTGGTTTTCAGGAAACAGAAAATAGGAAGACTCCTGAAGTCGGGGATATTGTAGTCTTCCAACCCATAGGTAACCGCAAATACGGGCACATTGCCATCTGGAATGGAAAACAATGGGTTTCGGATTTCAGACAACGGGGGTTCATCGTCCATAGTGATTATACTAAGGAAGGGTGTGAATATGCTATTTTTAGAAGGAAATTGAAGTGCTCCTCACAAACTTAATTTCTAGTAACGACACCTCTATAAACTTTTTTTTGAAACACGCAACAGTTTATAAACAGCAGATTTTCAGACAATTTTAAGAATTGAATTATTATATATAGCTTTGCACCATCGAAAGCGATTCTGCTTAATTAATCCAATTGTTTAATTATCAAAATTATCTGTTATGAGTGAATTGAAAACTTACTTCAAGAAGAGTGTGTCCGTATGTAAGAAAGGTTTTGCTTATGTGAGAGTCATTTCTGTTCTTCTCAAGGCTACCTGCCATAGATTGGTTGGCGATGGGTGCTATAATGTTTCATTCATCAAGATTGGTAGAAAATGGTATTGTGAAGTGCCCGGCTTTCCGAAAGAATTGTTTGAACACACCCTTATGGTGGGTGGTGCTGCTAAGTTCCTTGAATACTATTCTCGCGGAGAAGATAAGATTGTGGCTACCATTAGAGTTGCCACAGCAAAGGAAGAGCAGTTCTTTTGCGGAAGCAGATGGCATAAAATCAGTTCTACATTGACAGGTGGCGCTTTCTACAAAGACCCAAGCGGATTTTTTGAGGAAGAAATCTGGCTTTGTCCTGTCACCTTATTCTTGTTGGGTAAATATCCTGAGAGAATACTTATCTATAAGATTAACAAGAACTATCTGCATTGCCCTATTTACTTAGAGTAACTAAGAAAAATTGCACACTTGTGTGTTTTTTACACAAATTTATTTGCGAGTTAAAAATACACTTCCTATCTTTGTGGCGTAAATCTTACACATGTATTGATTTTGATAAGAATGAAAGGTCTAATTAAGTCTAATTATATTTACTCCGAATGAGATAGCACCTTTATTCAAAGAATGTAAAGAATTAGCTAATGTGTCTTTACCTAAGTCTTTTTGGAACATCATCGGTTTGCCGAAACCTAAAGAGTTTTATCTTGACCGGTTTATTGATGCACAAAACCAATCCTATGAGATTGCTCTGAATGAAATCAAAAACGGAAGAAAAGTTAGTCATTGGATATGGTATATTTTCCCACAACAAAAAGGATTAGGGCATAGCCACAATTCAGAGTTTTACGGATTAGAGGGAGTAGAAGAAGCAGCAGCATATTGGGCGCATCCTGTATTGAGCGCACGATTGAAAGAAATCTGTGAAGCACTTCTTACTCATAAAGGGAAACGAGATATTGATTTCATAATGGGTAGTCGTGTTGATGTTCTGAAACTTCAAACCTGTATGAACCTATTTAACAAGGTTGCTCCGAATGATATATTTAAAGAAGTTCTGGATGTTTTTTATTAAACAATTAGCAGACTGAATGTCATACACTTACCATGCAAAACGAACAAAATGACATATTGCTTGAGAAGGAGGATGACAAGATGGCATTTTCACATGATTGGTCACATGTTTGTATCATTTTGTACAATGAAGCACATAGTTCGTACAGAAAGAAAATATTTGTTTGGTCACCTAAAAATAACTTATGATATTTGCAGAAGAAATTAATGAATAAAAACAGATAAGAATTATGCTGATAACACTGATTGTTTCCATGACACTGATTGCCATGGTGGTTTATGTCCTCAAGAAGGAGACGAATATCTTGGGGAAGAGGTATGACAAAGAGTATGAAACGGACTTCACGAAAGGTTTGGCTTGGGCGGTGTGGTCCTATCTGTGGTGGGGAGGATGTGCCGTCTCTATGATTATGAGCTATGTCAGTGATGAATGGAGTTTCTGTGATATGTTCTTATTATGGATAGGGACAACTCTGCTCTATGCCGCTCTTGTGGCTGCTTGGTCGGTTATCCGCAAAGAACGAGTGGATGCCCTTTATTCGACGAACAAGGTGCATACTCCTGAAAAAATATTTGAAGCGTTGAACGTTGAGGTGAAGGAAAAGACGGAAAATGAAGATAATACGAAAGCGTATTATTGGGTAGCCTATCAAGGAGGACATTTTTGTTTTACTTTCATGGAGGACTCAAGATGGGTGGACATCCACTTTGCCAATTTCTACGATTGCAAATATGAACACATCAACAAGGCTTTGATGATAGCGAACAGCATCAATTTCAATAATAGAGGATGGTGCTGCTACCTGACTATGTCTGATGATGAGACATCAGAAAAGCCACTCGGTGCCTCTCTCTCATATACTTTCTCAACCAATGGAAGTTTGGTTCAGATTAAGCAAAGCCTGGAAGCAATGATGCAACTGGCCTTCCACATTGCGCGAGATTTTAGTGCACAACTGGATGAGGCGATAAAGAAGGATGAGGACAAGAACGAGGCTTTCTTTACGGACATAGCTTTCCACAACAACATCGCCCGCATACAATGGATGAAAACGATGGATAAGTTAGGGGAGGAGAAGGAAGAAAACAGCAACTCCTCAGCCTTATCAGTAAACCGATTGGTGAATTTGTTCGACAATGCAGACTTCGGATGCCTTCAGAGCCTGCGCATCGTGTGTGGCGAGGCGGTTGAAATGGTGACGGACATCAGTGCCATCGAGGTTTTTGATATTCGCGAATATGTCCGCCAACGGCCGGATGCAAGTACCATTGAGAGCATAAACTTGACTTTCGGATTTGAGTATCAGGAGATGTTCATGAATCTGACAAAGGCAAAGGCTTCGACGGATAAATCGCTCATCTTTGTGGTGAACATCATCCGCTCGGGTAGCGAATTGGACGTACATATGGACAATCGTATCCCCTTCAGTAGCCGTACTATGCTGGAAGTGCGTCTGACGGATGAAGACAAGGATTATTGGGAAGCAAAATACATGGTGGACGAGGCTATGGACATGGCCAAGAATGGACACTTGGATAAACTGACGAGCGAACAACAACTGGTGGTTGCACATACTGATCCCTCCGTACAAACTGACCTCTATTGGGGAAAGAAGTTCTACAACAACCGTTGCTATTTCCAAGCATTGTACCACTTCAACCGTGTGTTCACATACTTCAAGAATAACCCCAATAATTGGAATGAGGGAATCAGCAATCTCTATTGTGAGGTGGCTTTCTATATCGGATTCATCTACAACGACTTGGGATTGTACGACCGTGCTTTCTTCTACTTGTATATAGCACAAAGAACCCGTATTGACGGCACTCAAGAGTTCGTCAATTGCCTGTGCAACATGAAGGACGTGGGAGCTAAGGGCTATATCCACGACCAAGCCGAAGAGGTGATGAAGCAAATGAAGAAGAGCGAAGAGGAGGCTGAACGTCTGACACCCCTTTACAACTTCCTGCGCCGACGCTATGCCTACGTGCTGATTGACCGTGGTGAGCTAGACGATGCCGAGCGGATGCTGAACGATATGATTGCAGACGAACAGGATGTGGAGTTTGCCAAAGGGGAATTGGAGTACCTCCATGAGATTAGAAGAAATGCGGAAGAAAATGCCTCAACGAAAGAAAGTGGAGAGGATAAATAAAAATAATGAAGTAGAATAGTTTCGTATGATTACATATTGATTGATTTGATAAATATTTCTCCCTCACTTGAGAAAAATATTTTTCAGGTAGGGAAGAAAAAAAAGGAAAGGAAATACAATGGAAGACAAAGCAAAATCTTTGGAGCGGTTTGTGGAGGCACAAGCCTTTGCATCGGTTTACGAGCGGGCATTGAGCGAAGTGAAAAATGGCATGAAGGTGGGACATTGGATATGGTATATCTTCCCACAAGTGAAGGGATTGGGGATGAGCTATAATTCCCACTACTACGGTATTGACGGATTGGAGGAGGCCGAAGAATACTTGAAGCATCCTCTCCTTGGCAAGCGGTTGAAGGAGGTGACCACAGCTCTACTTGAACTTCAAGGAAAGAGTGCCGAAGAAGTGTTCGGAGGACTGGACGCCATGAAGGTGCGCTCGTGCATGACGCTCTTCGACGAAGTGGCGGAGGATGACCTGTTCGCGCAAGTGTTGGAGAAGTATTATCACGGTGAGAAAGATGAACTGACGATAAAGATGTTGAATCCCCCGACGGGCGGCTTGCTTTTAGGAGCCATTGCGGGCGATGTAATAGGCTCGGTGTATGAGTTCAGAGCTACGAAAAGAACTGATTTTGATTTATTCTTAGATTACTCTGAATATACCGACGACACGGTGATGACCGTAGCCAATGCCGATTGGTTACTGACGGGGGATAGTCTGCTGGGCATCATGCAAGACTATGGGCACCGTTATCCTACGGCCGGATATGGAGGAATGTTCAGAAGTTGGTTAAGGAGTGACAATCCCGAGCCTTATAATAGTTTTGGAAATGGCTCTGCCATGCGTGTAAGCCCTGTAGGTTGGGCATTCGACACGTTGGAAGAGACGCTCGAAGCAGCCAAGCAAAGTGCGGAAGTGACGCACAATCATCCCGAAGGCATCAAGGGAGCACAAGCTACTGCGGCTTGCATCTGGATGGCTCGCACGGGCAAGAGCAAACAAGAGATTAAGGAGTATGTGGAAAACACTTTCGGTTACGACCTTTCACGGACATGCGATGAGATACGACCAACCTACAAATTTGATGTGACTTGCCAAGGCTCTGTCCCTGAATCCATCATCGCTTTCCTTGAAAGTGCTGACTACGAGAGTGCCATCCGCCTGGCCGTCTCTATGGGGGGCGATGCCGACACCATGGGAGCCATCACGGGAGGTATAGCCGAAGCTTTCTATGGCGGAGTGCCCGAACATATCAAGGATGAAGTGGTGAAAAGACTTCCGAACGAGTTCATAGAGGTGATGCATAAATTCTACCAGAAGTTTGTAGAATAACGGATAAAACAGCAAAAAATCTCCGTTTTTCCTTTGTACATGGATAAAAAGTGCTATTTTTGCCGTCCATAAATTCTAATACAATAATCTTAAAAAATATGTTTGATATGAAAAAGACCTTGAAACTACTGTGCGCGTTGGCTGCTTTGCCTCTGGCGGAGACGGCCTTGGCGCAAGGGCGGATGATGCACACCAGCAAGCCGGATTCGGTTTACTTGATGTCGTACACTACGCCACGTGACAACTATCACTTGGGACTCCACTTTGCCTATAGCCCCGATGGGGAGAACTGGATGAGCATTGGCAACGGACGAAGCTACTTGAAGAGTGACTTCGGTTCGTGGGGCTCGCAAAAAAGGATGCTCACGCCGTGGGTGACGAAGGGACACGACGGATGGTGGCACTGTGTGTGGAGTCTAGGCGAGGCTATGCCCGTGTTTGCCCACTCCTCCTCTCCTAACCTGACGGATTGGTATCGTCAGAGCTATCCTGACACCAAGGGAATTTGCCAAAACCCCGTGCTGGCGACCGAGGGTAACAAGGGGGTGCTGACCTACACGTCGGAGGGAAAGCAATACCGCATGACCACAACCGACTACAAGACGTGGACGGCTCCCGTGGAGGTGAACGTGGCAAAATCGGAGGCGAACACCTATCGCACCGTTGACTTGAACAGCCACTTGGGTGAAGTGAGCGGCAACGTGCAACGGGTGCCTTGGGCGGTGGTCGACCATTTGCTGAAGTATCACGAGCACCGCATCGTGAAGGAGCAACAGAATGGCGAGCAGGTGATGATTCCTGCCCTCGAGGGGTTGAAGCCCGTGGAGGCGACTCTGACCTTGACAAGCCCTGTGAAGGCGAAGGCCATCAGCGATGAGTTGATTGGTGTCTTCTTCGAGGACATCAACTATGCGGCCGACGGAGGCATCTATGCCGAATTGGTGCAAAACCGTGGCTTCGAGTACGACCCTGAGGACACCCGTCGTCGTTGGGGATGGGATCACAACTATGCCTGGAGCTTGAAGAACGCCACCGATGGCGACAAGTTTGAGATTGCTACGGCCGACCCCATCCACGAAAACAACAAGCACTATGCAGCGCTGACCATCAGCAAGCCGGGTGTGGCATTGGCCAACGATGGCTTCGACGGCATTGTGTTGAAGAAGGGCGACAAGTATGACCTCTCCCTGTGGGCGCGTCAGCTCGAGGGTAAGGGTGGAAAGCTCGCCGTGCGCCTGGTGGACGAGAATGGCACCGTTGTGGCTGAAAAGGCCCTCGCAGCACCTGCCACGGGCAAGTGGAAACAGATGAAGGCCGTGCTCGTTGCCAAGAGCGATGCCGACAAGGCTCAGTTGCAGGTGATTCCCTCAACGGTAGGCAAGGTGGGGCTCGACATGGTGTCGCTCTTCCCGCAAAAGACCTTCAAGGGAAGAAAGAACGGTATGCGCCCCGACTTGGCTCAGATTCTTGCCGACATGAAGCCTCGCTTCGTGCGCTTCCCCGGCGGATGTGCCAGCCATGGCGACGGATTGGACAACATCTACCGGTGGGTGAACACCGTAGGCCCGCTTGAAGCTCGCAAGCCCATGCGCAACATTTGGAACTATCACCAGTCGATGGGCCTTGGCTTCTATGAATACTTCCAATTCTGCGAGGACATTGGTGCCGAGCCGTTGCCCGTGCTTGCGGCTGGTGTGCCTTGCCAAAACTCTTCTGTGGGCGGACATGGCCAGCAGGGCGGAATCCCCATGGATGAGATGGATGAATACGTGGAGGAAATCCTCAACCTCATCGAGTGGGCAAATGGCGACCCGAAGAAGAGCAAGTGGGCAAAGATGCGTGCTGAGGCCGGACATCCGAAGCCTTTCAATCTGAAGTATTTGGGCATTGGAAATGAAGACCTTATCACGGATGTGTTCGAGGTGCGCTTCAAGATGATATTCGACGCGGTGAAGGAGAAATATCCCGAAATCACGGTTATCGGCACCGTAGGCCCCTTCTACGAGGGAAGCGACTACGAGGAGGGATGGGACTTGGCTACCCGCTACGAAGTGCCCATCGTGGACGAGCACTACTACAACACGCCCGGATGGTTCATGAACAATCAGGACTACTACGACCGATATGACCGCTCGAAGAAGACGAAGGTGTACTTGGGCGAATATGCCACTCACATCGGCGGACGTGCCAGCAACTTGCAGACGGCTCTTTGCGACGCCCTTCATCTGACGAATGTGGAGCGTAATGGCGACGTGGTGGTGATGACCTCGTATGCTCCCCTGTTGGCCAAGGAGAGACACACGCAATGGAATCCCGACCTCATCTACTTCAACAACAAGGAGGTGAAGCCCACCGTGGAGTACTTCGTGCAGAAACTCTTCAGCCTCAATAGTGGCGACGAATACCTCAGCGCCAAGCTCTCGGGCAAGGAGCTTTGGAATCAGGACATCCGCAAGCGTATCTCCCACTCCATCGTGCGCGATGAGGAGACGGGCGACGTCATTGTAAAGCTCGTCAACCTCCTGCCCGCCGAGGTGAACATGGACATCGACCTCAGCGCCTTGGGCGAACAGATTGGCACGGCCAAGCGCACCATCCTCACCGGCAAGGACATGAACGACCGACAGGCCCGTCCCGTGGAGGACACCATTGAGGTGAACGGCACACGCCTGCAACAGACGATGCCCGCCTACTCGCTCACCATCATCCGACTTTGAAAAGGGGGCAAAAGAGCTAAGGTCAAAGGTTAATCCTACCTTAAGCCAAGGTTAATCCTGCCTTATCCCAAGGTTAAGCCTGCCTTATCCCAAGGTTAAGGTTTGTTAAGGATTCAAGGATAAAGCGTGAAGCCCCTCCCGAACAGGTGGCCGAGGCCGAAAAAGGGGAAGCAGAGAAGGAATCTGCTGCCCCTTTTTCCCTTTTTATCCGTCCCTTTTCCCTTTTTCTGCTTTTTCTTGTTCAACAAAGTGCCGTTTTCTCATGTTTTTGAAGTAACTTTGCGGCTCGTTTGATGAAACATAATATGTAGAAAGATTGTGAGACGACAGATAAAGACCTTGCTATTAATCCTCCTGTTGGCGCTTCCTTCCCTATCGCAAGCAGCCGATGGTGTACACAGTGATTCGCTCATGATGGCCTACCTCCGAAGCCAAGGAGTCGCCATCACTCATGGCAATCGGGTGCGCCTGCTCAAGAGCGGTGAAGAGAAGTTCGACGACCTTTTCGTGGCCATCCGGAAGGCCAAGCACTATATCCACCTCGAATACTTCAACTTCCGCAACGACTCCATTGCAGCCCTCCTGTTTGCCGAGTTGGACAAGAAGGTGCACGAGGGAGTGAAGGTGCGCGCCATGTTTGATGCCTTCGGCAACTGGAGCAACAACAAGCCTCTGAAGAAGAAGCACCTGAAGGAGCTGGCCAAGCGCGGCATCGAGATTGTGAAATTCGACCCGCTGAACTTCCCCTTCATCGGCGATTTCATGAGTCGCGACCATCGGAAGATTGTCATCATCGACGGACAGACGGCTTACACGGGAGGCATGAACGTGGCCGACTACTACATTGAAGGGCTTCCCGCTTTTGGCGATTGGCGCGACATGCACATGCGCATCGAAGGGCCGGCCGTGGACGAGTTGCAACGCATCTTCCTCACCATGTGGGAAAAGGCCACCGACGAACGCTTGACGGACAGCATCTATTACTTCCCGTCGAAGAGTGATAGTTTGCACGTGGAGGGCACGGTGGACGGAGTCACCATAGGCATCGTTGACCGTGTGCCACGCAAGACGCCGAAGCTGATGCGCGAGGCATACGCCCATGCCATCCTGTCCGCCGAGGAGAAGATTGAGCTTATCAACCCCTACTTCGTGCCCACCCGCACCGTGCGTCGTGCGTTGAGGAAAGCGGTAAAGAAGGGAGTGGACGTGCAGGTGATGGTGTCGGTGAAGAGCGACATCCCCATTACGCCCGACGCCTCGATGCACGTAGCTCGCCAATTGGACAAGTGTGGCGCCACCATCTATCAATTCGAAGGTGGCTTTCACCACTCAAAGATAATGATGGTGGACGACAAGTTTTGCACCGTAGGCTCCACCAATCTCAATAGTCGGAGCCTCCGCTACGACTATGAGGTGAATGCTTTCATCTTTGACCCCCGCGTCACAGGCGAGCTTTCGGAGGTCTTCAATGCCGACAAGCAACAGAGCACCATCATGACCGATGAAAACTGGAAAGAGCGCTCGCGTTGGCACCGCTTCATCGGCTGGTTCTCAAACCTGATACTGACGCCATTCCTTTGATGGGGAGATGGTGTTGTAGAAGTTTTGGACAATCTAGAAGTTCTAGAAAATCTAGAGAATCTAGAAAATCTAGAAAAAGAAACAAAAAAAACAGAAAATCAAAAAAAACAATAGTCAATTATGATAATCTTCCCCAATGCAAAAATCAACCTCGGCTTGAACGTCGTAGAGCGTCGCCCGGATGGTTACCACAACTTGGAAACGGTCTTCTACCCCATTCCTTTGCAGGATATATTGGAAGTGACCACCTTTGACGAAGCGCCCGGGCAGGTAGTGCCTGAAGGAGCCGATGTGGTGCTTCATGCCGGAGGCATTGCCATTGCAGGCGAGTCAGAAGATAACCTGGTGGTGAAGGCCTATCGCTTGCTGAAGGCTGAGTTTGAACTTCCGCCTGTGCATATTCACATTTTCAAGCACATCCCCTCGGGTGCAGGCTTGGGAGGAGGTTCGGCCGATGCCACCTTCATGCTTCGTCTGTTGCGCGAGAAGTTTTCGCTTCCGCTCACCGATGATGAGTTGGAGGAGCGTGCCGCCCGCTTGGGAGCCGATTGTGCCTTTTTCGTGCGCAACACGCCCGCCTTTGCCACGGGCATAGGAAACATCTTCACTCCCCTGCCCGACCTTTCGTTGAGGGGCTATCGCATCCTGTTGGTGAAGCCCGATATATTCGTCTCCACCCGCGATGCTTTCTCTCTCATCCGTCCTCATAAACCGGTGCGTCCGTTGACCGAGATTGCTTCCCTTCCCGTCAACCAATGGCGCGAAGCCGGCATGTGCAACGATTTCGAAGAGAGCGTCTTTGCCAAGCATCCGGCCATTGGCGACATCAAGGAGCAGATTTATGAATTGGGAGCCGAGTATGCGGCCATGTCGGGTAGCGGTTCGTCGCTCTTCGGCCTTTTCTCTGAAGGGGCAGCTTTGCCCGATGTGGATGCTTTGCAGAAGATGTTTCCCGGTAGCTTTTGTTGGCATAGCCAATTGGAGGTGTAGCCAATAGGAGGTGTAGCACCTGTGGTGGGGATTGGGCGAAGAAAGTGCGCATCGCCTTGTGTCTCATTTGCTGGATTCGTCGATGATTCACGGGTGTTTGTCGATAAATCCATAAAAATGTGATGATTTTTTTGGGACAAAGAACAGAAATGTATATTTTTGCCTCACCGTATGTGTGAATACGGCCGTTCGTTTCAAGTTTTTATAACGAAATCTCTCATCTTGCAAACTATGGTTTTTATCGTAAGGTTTTAAGTAAGGTTGTGTGAATTTGTATTGTAGTTTGCATAGAGGACGCTCTACCCAGGGACAAGATGTGAATCTCCTCCCGTGTATGGCGTCCTCTGCTTTTTTAATAATCATGAAAACTGAGTGACAACATATATAAAAAATAGGTATATTGTATGACAGACAGACAAAAGTTATTGAACAACCCTCGCCTGTTGGAGGTGTTGATTCACGTCACGGCATGGTTGCTGATATTCGGGTTTCCGTTGGCCCTTATGGAGTATGGCAGCTTTGTCAAGTGGGATGGCATTGATTATTTGCGCCACCTGCGTATGCCGTTGGCTTTTGGTGTGGTGTTTTATGCCAACTACATCTGGCTGATTACCAACGACCTGTTCGGGCGTGGGTGGAAGAAGTTTCTCTTCTGCAACGTCCTGTTGGTGTTGTCGATGGGATTGTTGGTGCATTTGTCGTGGGAGTGGTTGTATGCCCCTGCCTTTCATCATCCGCCTCGCATGCGCCCCGATGGCAACATGCCTCCGCCTCGTGTGTTGTTCTATTTCCGCGATGTGGTGATGCTGGGCTTCACCGTGGCATTGGCCGTGGTCATTCGCCTGAGTCGCGAGTGGCACAAGGCCGATGAGGCGCGTCGGGAGGCCGAGAATGCCCGCACCGATGCCGAGTTGAAGACGTTGCGCAACCAGCTCAGCCCTCATTTCCTGTTGAACACATTGAACAATATCTATGCCCTTATTGCCTTTGATTCCGAAAAGGCCCAGTTGGCCGTGTTGGAGTTGGGCAAGATGTTGCGCCACATGCTTTACGACAATCACCAGAAGTTCGTTTCCCTGCAAAGCGAAGCCGACTTTATCCACAACTACGTTGAACTGATGCGCTTGCGCCTGCCTCGTGAAGTGGAGGTGGAGGTGGATATCCAAGTGCATCCCGAACGCGACACCCGGATTGCTCCCTTGATATTCATCTCCTTGATAGAGAACGCCTTCAAGCATGGCATAAGCTCCACCGAGCGTAGCTTTGTCACCATCGGTTTGAAGGAGGAGAGTGACGGTGTCCATTGCATCATCCGCAACAGCAATTTCCCCAAGAGCAGCACCGACAAGAGCGGGAGCGGCATAGGCCTCGAGCAGGTGAAGCGCCGCCTGAGATTGCTCTATCCCCAGCAATATGAGTGGCACTATGGCCCCACTGGTGATGAGGAGGGATGTTATGTGTCGGACTTGAAGATTTTTTTTGAAAAACAATTGAAATAATCCGAGTGAAAATATATGATACTGAATTGTGCCATTGTCGATGACGAGCCATTGGCGCTCGACCTGTTGGAGAGCTACGTGCGGAAAACCTCTTTTCTGAACCTCGTCGGGCGCTACTCCAGTGCCGTGTCAGCCATGTCGGAGATTCATCAGAGGAAGGTGGATTTGTTGTTTCTCGACATACAGATGCCGGGGATGGACGGATTGGAGTTTGCCAAAACGTTGCAGCACGCCGACATGCGGGTGGTCTTCACCACCGCCTTCAGCCAATATGCGATTGACGGGTTTCGGGTGAAGGCATTGGATTACCTGCTCAAGCCCATCAGCTACCAAGCCTTCACCGAGGCTTCCGAGCGGGCTCTCGAGTGGTTCCGCTTGAAGCAAGGTGAAGCCACCGAAGCCGAATCCGGTCAACCCGATGACTGCATCTTTGTGAAAAGCGAATACAAATTGTTGCAAATCCAATTGAGTAAAATACTTTACATTGAAGGGCTGAAGGACTACGTGAAAATCTACACCGAGGACAATCCGCGCCCCATCCTTTCCCTCTCCAGCATGAAGGCCATGGAGGAGCGCTTGCCTGCCGACCGTTTCTTGCGCGTGCATCGCTCGTTCATTGTGCAGAAGGGGAAGGTGCGTGTCGTCGACCGCGGGCGCATCATCTTCGGCAACGTCAGCATCCCCGTCTCGGACAGCTACAAACAGGAGTGGGCTGCCTTCCTTAGCGGACATTCGTTGTGAAAAAAAAGGGGGGGAAGTGGGAGCCTCCCACCCCCCCCCTCTGAAAAATACCTATAGTTAGCGATTGCATATCTCCCCCGAATGACGTACCTTTGCCGACGTATTTTTATTTTAGATAATGTGAAGACCCTTTTATATGGACAATGCTATTAACAAATATCGCTTGACCGACCGGTTGAGCGACCTCATTCGCGACGATTACCGCATCTTGCAGGTGATGAGCCGCTTTGGCCTTCCCTTGGGCTTTGGTGACAAAAGCGTGCAAGAGGTTTGTGCCGCCCATGGCGTGGATGGCTACACGTTTCTGGCCGTGGCCAACTTCATGCAGGAGGAGGACGAGCAGGTGCACACCGACGTGGAGAATCTCTCCATCCCCTGCATGATGGACTATCTGAAGCGGGCCCATAGCTATTACCTCGACTTCTGCCTGCCCGCCATCCGTCATAAGCTGATTGAAGCCATCAACAGCCCTGCCAATCATCAGGTGGCTTTCCTCATACAGAAGTTCTTCGATGAATATGCCGCCGAGGTGCGCGAGCACATGGAGTTTGAAAACCGCCATGAATTCCACTACGTGAACAGCTTGATGCAAGGCGATGTGGAGGCAGCCGAGCGCATCACCCACGAGGCTTGTCCCATGAAGGCGTTGGTCCGCAAAGATGGCCAGGGAGCCCCCGTCAGTGTCTATCACGCCGGTGAACACAGCAACATCCTGCTCTTCACCCGCCAACATGCCTTGCAACACAAGCAGATTGACAGTAAACTCTCCGAATTGAAAAACATCATCATCAAATATTATCCTGCCTCGCAGGACAACCACCTGCTGAACGCCGTGCTGTTCGACATCTTCATTTGTGAAGAGGACTTGGCCCTGCATTGCCGCATCGAGGATTGCCTCTTTGTGCCAGCCGTGCGTCTGTTGGAGAAAACGTGTGGATTATGAAACAACAACGGATTGAAACATTGCGCATAGCCGTAGCCGAAACGTCCGTCATCGTGCGTAGCGGTGTGGTGGCTGTGTTGAAGCGCTTGCCGGGTGTGCAAGTGCGCCCGGTGGAGGTGGCTTCACCCGACGCGTTGGAAAATTGCCTGCACATGGACACGCCCGACATCCTGTTGGTGAACCCCACCTTTGGCGGATGGTTCAACGTGGCCGAGTTCCGCACCGACTCCGTGCATGCCTCCGTCAAGTGCATAGCCCTGAATTGCAACATCACCGACACCTCCATCCTGCAAGCATTCGATGAAAGCATAACCCTTCATGAAGACATCAGCAGCTTGCAGGAGAAAATCCTGCGCGTCGTCTCCTACGGCATCAGCGAAGCCGACTACGACGAGGAGAAGGACGCTCCTGCCCTCCCCTCCGAGTCAGCCGAGCAACTGAGCCAACGCGAAAGGGAGATAGTCATCTGTGTGGTCAAGGGGATGACCAACAAGGAGATTGCCGACAAGCTCTACCTTTCGGTGCACACCGTGAATACCCACCGCCGAAACATTGCCCGCAAGCTCGAAATACACTCGGCTGCCGGACTCACCATCTACGCCATTGTCAACAAATTGGTTGAACTGGGTGAGGTGAAATTGTGATTTTTCCATAAAAAACCGCACTATTCGCACAATACGTACCTGAAAAAATGGTGGTTTTTCAGAAAATAGTATTACCTTTGTGCGCTCTTTTCATGTGAGGGGTGTCCAGATTCCTCACGTAAGGATGGCTTTTTTTCCGAGACAAAAGGAAGCCGCCTTTAAAAATGTTACGGGGCAAGAGAGACTAATAAAACAAACTTGCAAACCGCTCCCGGATGCATAAGTGTGTGCGACGGGGCAAAAAAAGAGAAATGTATGCGTGCATTCTGGAAAATCAAACCGCAAATCGAACCGCTGGAAAAGTGGGAGTCAAACTGCTGGATACAGGTAACAAGCCCATCAGAGGAAGATGCCGACTACCTGATTAACGAATTGCAGGTGCCCGACTATTTCCTGTCGGACATTGCCGACGTGGACGAGCGTTCGCGTGTAGAGACCGAAGACGGATGGACCATGATCATCCTCCGCGTCCCCTATATGAACCCCACAAAGGGAGCCTCGCGCTCGCCCTACACCACCGTCCCGCTAGGCATCATCCTCAAGAAGGACATCTGCATCACCGTGTGCTACTATATCACCAAAATGATGAACGACTTCCTCGGCCATTACCAGCGCAAGGGGAAAGGCTTCACCGACTCGGTGGACATGACCTTCCGCCTCTTCCTCTCCTCCTCCGTGTGGTATCTGAAGTTTCTGAAGAAGATTAACTATGAAATCGAGGAAGCCAAGCGCGACCTCGACAAGAGCATCGATAATGAGGACCTCATCAACCTCAGCTCGTTGCAGAACTCACTGACCTTCTTCATGAACTCCATCCGTGGAAACGAGACACTCCTCTCGCAAGTGAAGTTCAAGCTCCCCGTCGACGAGCTGGATGCCGAACTGATTGAAGATGTCAACATCGAGATGAAGCAGGCACGCGAAAGCGCCTACATCTACAGCAACATCCTTGAAAGCGCGGTCAACACCTATGCCAGCGTCATCAACAACAACATGAACACCGTGATGCGACTCATGACCTCGGTGAGCATCGTCCTCATGTTTCCCACGCTCATCGCCAGCCTCTATGGTATGAACCTCAAGAATGGCATGGAGGACAACCCCTGGGGGTTCTACAAGGTGCTCGTCTTCTCCCTTCTCGTCAGTGGAGCCATCATTTGGATGTTCCGTCGCCGTCGATGGTTGTGATTACCTATATGTGATTACCCTCCCCTTGGGAAAATACCATAAAAGTGGGATTGCGTACGTGGCTACAACGCCGTATCTTTGCATCGTGAAAAGAATGTAAGCGGAACGAGTGCATTCAAGTGATAAAACAAGTGCATTCAAGTGATGCAAAAAGCAGGAAAAAGTTAGTTAGTCATAAATATAAATTGTTACGTAAACCACACAGTTTTTTAGTTCACACACACCCGTGTTGACCAAAAAACACCACACCGCCCTGCGAAGTGATTCGCGGGGCGGTGTGGCGTTTTTTTTCTTACAACATCCCTGAGCGCACGCGGCTCAGTGTCTCAGGGCTCATCTGAAGGAACGAGGCGATGTGCACCAAGGGGGCACGCTTGATGATTTCGGGATGGCGCTCCATCAGCAGGCGATAGCGGTCGTGAGCCGTTTCAAAGCGCATGTCGTCGGCCTTTTGTTGCGAGACAAGCAGGGAGTATTCAAAGATTTTGCGGTAGAAATACTCCACTTCGCGCATCTCTTCGGTGAGGCGATAGAAATTCTCCTTGCTGATGCGCCAAATGATGGAGGGCTCGAGGGTTTCGGCCATCAGGCGGGTCGGCTCGTTTCGCAGGTAGCTTTCCAAGCAGATCACCACATTGCCTTCGTAAGAGATGTGCTCGGTCAGGTCGCGCTTGTTCTTGAAGTAGAATTGGCGCACCATCCCCTTCTCCACGTAGTGGATATGGTGGGCAATGTCTCCCTCCTTGATGAACACTTCGCCCTTGGCCAACTTCAGCGGCTCCATTATCAGCGACAAGGCTTTGGTCGCCTCGGGTGAAAGGCGGCGGTACTGTTCGGTGAACATCTTGGCAATTTCGTAGCGTCTTTCCATGTATATGATTGTTATATTAGGTTTTCTAGAGTCCTAGATTTCCTAGATTTTCTAGATATCCTAGACTTCCTAGATTTTCTAGAGCTTCTAGATTATCTAGATTATCTAGAACTTCTAGAACTTCTAGCACTTCTAGATTAACTAGCGCTTCTAGGCTTTCTGTTCCTCTAGATTTCTCAATAGTGTTTTCTCTTCCTTAATCCAGTTTCAGCACCGCCAGGAAGGCCTTCTGTGGCACCTCCACGTTGCCGATTTGCTTCATGCGCTTCTTACCCTTCTTCTGCTTCTCGAGCAGTTTGCGCTTGCGGCTCACGTCGCCACCGTAGCACTTAGCGGTCACGTCCTTACGCACCTGTTTCACGGTTTCGCGGGCAATGATTTTGGCACCGATGGCCGCTTGGATGGCGATGTCGAACTGTTGGCGCGGAATCAGCTCCTTCAGCTTCTCACACATGCGGCGTCCGAAGTTTTCGGCGTTGTCAAAGTGCGTCAGTGTCGAAAGGGCGTCCACCGGTTCGCCATTGAGCAGGATGTCCAGCTTCACCAGCTTCGAGGGACGGAATCCGTTCATGTGGTAATCAAACGAGGCGTAACCCTTCGAGATGCTCTTCAATTTGTCATAAAAATCTATCACAATTTCTCCCAAAGGGATGTCGTAGAAAATCTCCACACGGTTGCCCGAAATGTATTCTTGCTTTACCAACTCGCCGCGCTTGCCGAGGCAGAGGGTCATGATGGGGCCGATGTAGTTGGTGGTGGTGATGACCGAGGCTCGGATGTATGGCTCCTCGATGTGGTCGATGAGTGTGATGTCGGGCATACCCGAGGGGTTGTGCACCTCCTTGCATCCGCCTTGCTTGTCAAATATCTTGTACGACACGTTGGGCACCGTAGTGATGACGCTCATGTCAAATTCCCTGTCGAGTCGCTCTTGGATAATCTCCATGTGCAACAGGCCCAGGAATCCGCAACGGAATCCGAAGCCCAGTGCCACCGACGACTCCGGCTGGAAGGTCAGCGAAGCATCGTTCAGCTGGAGTTTCTCGAGCGAAGCACGCAGGTTTTCGTAATCCTCTGCCTCAATGGGATATACACCCGCAAACACCATCGGCTTCACCTCCTCGAAGCCCTCGATGGCCTTGTCACAGGGGCGGGCAATGTGGGTGATGGTGTCGCCCACCTTCACCTCCTTCGAGGTCTTGATGCCCGAGATGATGTAGCCCACGTCGCCCGTGCGAAGTTCGGCGCGTGGCATCATGTCCATCTTCAACACACCAATCTCGTCGGCATCGTATTCTTTACCTGTGTTAAAGAACTTTACCTTGTCGCCCTTGCGGAGCACTCCGTTCGTAATCTTGAAGTAAGCGATGATTCCGCGGAAAGAGTTGAACACCGAGTCGAAGATGAGCGCTTGCAGAGGAGCCTCCTCGTCGCCTGTCGGATGTGGCACACGCTCGACGATGGCTTGTAAAATTTCTTCCACTCCCATGCCCGTCTTTCCCGAGGCACGGATAATCTCTTCGCGCTTGCATCCGAGCAGGTCAACGATTTCATCCTCCACCTCGTCGGGCATCGCACTGTCCATGTCGCACTTGTTCATCACGGGGATGATTTCAAGGTCGTGCTCCAGTGCCATGTAGAGGTTGCTGATGGTCTGAGCCTGCACCCCCTGCGAAGCGTCCACAATGAGCAGAGCGCCCTCACAAGCAGCGATGGAGCGCGACACCTCGTAGGAGAAGTCCACGTGTCCCGGGGTGTCAATCAAGTTCAGGATGTATTTCTCGCCCTTATATTCATACTCCATCTGTATGGCGTGGCTCTTGATGGTGATGCCTCGCTCCTGCTCAAGGTCCATGTTGTCAAGCATTTGACCCTGGGTTACTTGGATGGTTTTGGTGTATTCAAGCAATCGGTCGGCCAAGGTGGATTTTCCGTGGTCGATATGTGCAATGATGCAGAAGTTTCTTATATTTTTCATCTGAAAACAGCTTATCCTATATCTTATAATCGGCAAAGATAGTGATTTTTGCTGAAGAATAAGCAAAGATGAGCGAAGAATCTCCCACAACGGATGAAAAAACTTTTTCGCTCTTCTCTCCTACTCCACTGTTAATTTGACTTTTGACTTTTTTGACTTTTGACAAAAATGAACTTTGTTTTCTCATTGTGTCACTCATTTTGTCAGATGTCAGATTAGTCAGATGTCAGATTTTTGTATAGCCTATTCACATGAATGGGGAGGGTTTTAAAGTATTATATATTATTTACAATATACTTGGTCCGCATTTCTTCTTCCTAACTTTGATGCATAATAGAAAATCTGACATCTGACATCTGACACTCGGAGGGGATTCACCCTTTCGAAATTTCTATCCGACCGAAGAAAATTTTTTCTCCGATAATGAAAAAAAATAAAGAGAGAAAACCCCCTCTCCCTGCCCCACGCAAGAAAGGGAAAGTTGATGGTATGCAGCCTTGGACGTTTGTCTGTTGAGTTGTTGATTTTATACAAAGAATGTTTACATGCGAGTGGTAAGATGAGAAAATTCGCGTCATCCGTGCCTAAAATATCTCCTAAAAAAGTCCGCAACGGAAATTTGTTTACCCACTTATACTCAATATATTACGTGTTAACGTTGTTAATTTCAGATTGAGTGCCTCAAAAAGTTGCAAACCGCCCTCTCGATGTTGTATCTTTGCATTGTCAGTCGGTCAATGATGTCAACCCCATGTGGCCAGTGGGGGGGAGATTAGTGGCTGAATGAAGAGCTCTTTGACTTTTTGAACTTTGACCAGCGCAGCCAACAGCCTTTAAACCTTAGACCTTTGACCCTGATTTAGCGCAGCCAACCGCTTTTGACTGGCGAAGCTAAAAAAAGAGAGAGAGGACATGCGCACACATCCTCTCTCTCCTCTTATTTTCCTTTTCTAAACCATTATGCTTATTTCAGCACTACGAAAAGTTCGCCTTCAACTTCTGAAACGGCTACCTTGTCCTCACGGAGCAACCAACCCAATCCAAGGAAGAAATCCTTATCAACCAATTTAGTCGCCTTCTTTACTTGCTTCTGAGTCAGGCCCTCAGTTTCGTTAAGTGCATTCCAAATCTTTCCTGCAACTTCTCCTGCTTTTTCTTGCAACATACTCTTTTGTTACTTTGTTTAATTTGACATTAGTTATATTAACTGCCAGTCACCTTGACTGCGTTTTTGCGGTGCAAAGGTACGAAAAATATGTTATATAACATGTTTTTTGGCGATTTTTTTTCGCGTTTTTGCACAAATATCTCAAAAAAATGATTACTGAAG
Source organism: Bacteroidaceae bacterium (assembly GCA_017464815.1). Lineage (GTDB taxonomy): Bacteria > Bacteroidota > Bacteroidia > Bacteroidales > Bacteroidaceae > Phocaeicola_A. The sequence goes on from JAFTYI010000010.1 coordinate 20,187, forward strand.
GTGCTTTTTCAGGTAGTTAGCCCATATTTTTGCCGTTTCTTCCACAATTTGCGAGCAGGGTCGCTTGGCGTAGTATTGGCTGGTGCGTGCTTCGGGTGTGGGTGGTGTGTCGGCCGTGCGGCTCAATCCCAAGAGGTCGGCACAGGTGAGCGAGCCGTTTGCCTGCTTGAACTCCTGGGCCAATGCTTGCACGAGGGCGTAGTTTGCGGCTTTTCCTTCGCGGTCGGAGGGATTGGTGCTGCCCGTCTCGAGTCCGGCAAGGAGGAAGAGGCCGCAGGCGGCTCCACACGTCTGACGCATGCGCCCTATCCCACCTCCAAAGGAGGCGGACATGCGCAGGGCTTGCTCCTCGGTGAAGCCATAGAGGGGAGCGAAGGCGCAGACAACGGATTGCGAGCAATTGAAGCCCGACTTGAAGAGATTGACTGCGCGGGTGACGCAGGCGTCGAGTTCGGTGGGGGTCATTGGAATTATGAATTATGAAAGAGGGGAGTGAAATGAGTCCGTTTTGTGTTATTACTATTTTTTGCTATTATATTCCGATAGTGTTGCAACACTATCCACTCCTTCCCCTTGGGGAAGGCTGGGATGGAGTCCGTTCTTCGTGCTTTCGTACACGAAATCCAGCACGGGCGCGTTCGTCGAGTCATTGGTGTGGTAGACGTAGCGGAAGGAGAGTCTGTCGTGGATGTAAGGGAGCATGTCGGGCGCATTCAGGAGGCGGTTGTGAATCTGTTGGCGTAGCATCTCTTTGTTGGCCAACAGGATGGAGTCGGCCACGCCGTTTACCTTATAATAATAGGTAAAGCGGTGGTCGGTGGGGGTGTACACCATGCTGTCCATCGTGGTGTTTGCATCGATGGCCATGGGGCATTGGAGCGTTGTCTCGCGGGCTTCGCGGGCGTAGCGCTCGGCTTTTGTCTCCTTGTGGCAGGACAGGGTGACGACACAGAGTAGAAGGGAGAGACCCCCATCCCTTACCTTCCTCAAGGGGACGGAGTGAAATGATTTGTACATAATTTTTTTCTACTATATTTCAGTGCTAAGGAATATTTGCTTTGGACCCTTCCCTACTCCTCCGCAAGGGAAGGGGGTATATGTCCTGCTATACTATTCACTCCTTCCCCTTGGGGAAAGTTGGGATGGAGGCTGCTGTATTTCAACTCGTGGGCAGACTGCGAAGTGCCTGGCAAAGCTGGTCGGGGCACGACGTGGGGCGATGGTTGCACCGGATGCCTTCGAGGCGTGCGATGACCTCCTCCACCTTCATGCCGGTGACGAGGCGGCAGATGCCTTGCAGATTGCCGTTGCATCCGCCATAGAATTGCACGTGGCGGACAATGCCGTCCTCCACCTCCACGTTGATGTGGCTCGAGCAGGTTCCTTGGGTTTTATAGGATGTTTTCATTCGTTAAATAAAAATACAGATTAACCAACGGACCCTATCCCAACCTTCCCCAAGGGGAAGGAGTGAATGGTCTTGACAATAAAAAGTACAAACATTTCACTCCTCTCCCTTGTGGAGGGGTAAAGGTGAGGGTCCGCTGGTTCCTCTATTTTACTCCTCTTCCGGCTTCATGTTTGTGTAAACCGTCTGCACGTCGTCGAACTCTTCGAGGCGTTCAACCATCTTGTCGATGGTGGCGCGCTGCTCTTCGGTGACGTCCTTCTGGTCATTGGGGATGTAGGTGAACTCGCCACCCACGTCTTCGAATCCGCCTTCCTCGAGGTGTTTTTGGATGGCCGAGAAGCTGGTGGGTGCACCGTAGATGGTGATTGTGCCCTCTTCCTCGTCCTCGTCGAAGTCCTCCTCCACGTCGAAGTCAATCATCTCGAGGATGAACTCTTCCATGTCCATGCCGTCCTTCTTCTTGAAGGTGAACACACACTTGTGGTCGAAGAGGAATGCGAGTGAACCGGTGGTACCAAGGTTGCCACCGAACTTGTTGAACACCGAGCGCACGTCGGCTACGGTGCGGGTGGTGTTGTCGGTGAGTGTGTCCACGAACACGGCCACTCCGTGGGGGCCATATCCTTCGTAGGTCATGCTCTTGTAGTCGCTCTGGTCTTTACCCATGGCGTTCTTGATGGCACGCTCGATGTTGTCCTTCGGCATGTTTTCGCGCTTGCAGGTGGCGATGATTGAACGCAATGTGGGGTTTGTGTCAGGTTCGGGACCTCCTGCCTTCACGGCAATGGCAATCTGCTTACCCAGGCGGGTAAAGGTTTTGGCCATGTGGCCCCATCTTTTCATTTTGGCAGCTTTTCTGTATTCAAATGCTCTTCCCATAGGATTGAAATTTATGAAAGAGAAGACCCTCCCCCCTTACCCCTCCCTCTATGGAGGGGAGTGAGAAGAATCTGTCTCGCTATTATTTTATTACAATTACAATTACTTTTACTTTTATTACTATATTGTATTTCTATTCAAATACTATCTACTCCCCTCCATAGAGGGAGGGGGAAGGGGGAGGGTCTTCCCTTTACCTCAACTTCGCCTGCAACTTATTCTCCAAGTTGGCAATGATTTTGCCCATAATCTTGTCGATTTGCTTGTCGCTCATCGTGGCGTTTTCGTCCTGCAGGAGGAAGCTCACGGCGTAGCTCTTCTTTCCGGCTTCGAGGTTCTTGCCTTCATAGACGTCGAAGAGGGCGACCTCCTTGAGGAGCTTGCGCTCGCTCTCGTAGGCAATCTTTTCGATGTCGGCAAACTGCACGGCCTTGTCGATGAGCAGGGCCAAGTCGCGTTTCACGGCGGGGTATTTGCTCAGCTCCTTGTAGCTCACCTTCTGGTTCTTGATGGCGCGCATCAGCTCCTTCCAGTTGAGCTCGGCGTAATAGACTTCGTTGTCGATGTCGAACTTGCGCTGGATCTTCTTGGTGATGATGCCGATGGTGGCAAGGAGTTTTCCGCCACGGGTGTGGATGGTGATGGCGTTGGCAAAGATGTCGTTCGCCAGTGTGCCGAAGACCACGGTGCTGAGGTTAAGGCCAAGGCGTGCGAAGATGTTGAGCACGTAGGCCTTCAGCTCGAACACCGAGGCGGCTTCGTCGGCATGTGCCCACGAGTTGTTCACGCGCTTGCCGGTCACCCACAGGCCGAGCAGGCTCTTCTCCTGATAGGGTGCGAGCACCTTCTCATCGTCCTTCTTCTCGGCATGGTAGCTGTAGCAGGTGCCGTATTCGAAGAACTTCAGGTCGGCACTCTTGCGGTTGGCGTTGTGCATGATGCTCTCCAATCCGCCGAAGAGCAGGGTCTGACGCATCACGTTCAGGTCATTGCTCAAGGGGTTCATCAGGCGCACGAGGTTGGTGGCGGGGTAAGTCTCCAGCTCGTCGTAGTAGGCCGATGCGGTGAGCGAGTTGTTGAGTATTTCGTTGAATCCGCAACCTACCAGTTGCTCGGCCACGAGGTTCTGCAACTTGTGGCTCTTGTCGGCTTCGCCCTTGGTGGTGAGGCTCGACTTCAGGGTGGTGGGGATTTCCACGTTGTTATATCCATAGATGCGCAGGATGTCCTCCACCACGTCGCACGGGCGCTGCACGTCCACGCGGTAGGCGGGCACCTGGAGGGTGATGCCTTCGCTTGTCTCGCTCACAATCTTCATCTCCAGCGAGGTGACGATGCTCTTCACCGTGTCGGCAGGGATGTCCTTGCCGGCCAACATGTTCACGTAGGCGTAGTCAAGCTCTACGGTGAAGTCGCTGATGGGCGCGGGATAGACATCGGTCAGCTCCATCGAGATGGTTCCTCCGGCCAACTCCTTCACGAGCAGGGCGGCTTGCTTGAGGGCATAGATGCAACCGTTGGGGTCGATGCCGCGCTCAAAACGGAAGCTGGCATCGGTGCTAAGGCCGTGGCGACGTGCGCTCTTGCGAATCCATGTGGGGTTGAAGTAGGCGCTCTCGAGGAAGACGTTCTTTGTCTCCTCCGTTGTGCCCGATTCGAGGCCACCGAACACACCACCGATGCACATGGGCTCTTCGGCGTTGCAAATCATGAGGTCGCGCTCGCTGAGCTTGCGCTCCACTTCGTCGAGTGTGACGAACGGTGTGCCCTCGGGCATGGTCTTCACCACCACGGTGCCACCCTTGATTTTGTCGGCATCGAAGGTGTGCAGGGGTTGTCCGTAGGCGTGGAGGATGTAGTTGGTGATGTCCACAATGTTGTTGATGGGTCGCAGGCCGATAAGGCGCAACTTGTTTTGCAACCACTCGGGGCTCTCCTTCACGGTCACTCCCTTCACGGTCACTCCCGCATAGCGCGGGCAAGCCTCGGTATTCTCCACGCGGATGGTGATGGGCAGGTCGTTGTTTTCTACACTGAATGCATCGCACGAGGGGCGTGTCAGAGATGTCTCCCTACCCTGCTGGACGAGCCAAGCGTAGAGGTCGCGGGCCACACCGTAGTGCGAGCAAGCGTCGGCACGGTTGGGTGTGATGTCCACCTCAATCACATAGTCGCTCTTGATGCCATAGTAGTCCTTGGCAGGTGTGCCGGGCACGGCGTCGGCGGGTAACACGATGATGCCATCGTGGCTGGTGCCAATGCCGATTTCATCCTCGGCACAAATCATACCGTTCGACTCCACACCGCGGAGTTTCGATTTCTTGATGGTGAAGCACTCGTCGCCATCGTAGAGCTTGGTGCCCAAGGTGGCTACAACCACCTTCTGACCAGCTGCTACGTTGGGCGCACCACACACGATTTGTACGGGTTCGCCACTTCCGAGGTTCACGGTGGTCACGTGCATGTGGTCGCTATTGGGGTGCTCCTCGCAGGTCAACACTTCACCGATGACGATGCCTTCGAGGCCGCCCTTGATTGTCTGCACCTCGTCCACCGAGCCCACTTCGAGGCCGATGGAGGTCAGCGCGGCCGACACCTCTTCGGGAGTCATGTCAAAGCTCACATATTCTTTGAGCCAATTGTAAGATATATTCATACGCGTATGTTATTTTATATATTTTTCTTTTTAAAAAGACGTGCAAAGGTAATGCTTTCTATTGAAAAAACCGAAATATAAGTGGCGAAAAGTGTGTTTTTGCTACTTATATCTCGGTTTTATAGCCTATTCTTGACGAATTACATCTTGGTTTTCGTGGCTTGGACACCTGTGTTGTCAAAATGGTACTCCCTCAATGGGGCTTGCACCAAAGGGCATTCCTTCTGCCGGAGGCGGTGGTGGAGGAGGCATCCCCGGGCCATCAGCATTCATTCGTGAACCCAGCATCTGCTCTTCGCCAGGCATGGGCACAAGGGATTCGTCGTCGGGGTTTTGGAAACGGGCAAACTCGCCACGGAAGCGCAGGAGGACGTCGCCCACGGCACCGTTACGATGCTTGGCAATGATGATTTCGGCCATACCGCGGAGGTCGCGTCCCTTCTCATCCTGAAGAATTTTGTAGTACTCGGGGCGGTGGATGAAGCACACCATGTCGGCATCCTGCTCGATGGCTCCCGATTCGCGCAGGTCGCTGAGCTGAGGACGCTTGCCCTCGTTTCCGTCGCGCTGCTCCACACCACGGTTGAGCTGGCTGAGGGCGATGATGGGGATGTTCAGCTCCTTGGCCAATCCCTTGAGCGAACGCGAGATGGTAGAGACCTCTTCTTGTCGGCTACCGTAGCTCATGCCCGAGGCGTTCATCAGCTGGAGGTAGTCGATGATGATGATTTTCACCCCATGTTCGCGCACCAGTCGGCGGGCTTTGGTGCGGAGTTCGAAGACGCTGAGCGAGGGGGTGTCGTCGACGTACAACGGGGCACCCATGAGGTCCTTCAGACGATAGTCGAGTTGTCCCCACTCGTAGGGGGCAAGTTGTCCGCTCTTGATTTTCTCACCGGGGATTTCGCAGACGTTCACGATGAGACGATTCACCAGCTGAACGTTGCTCATTTCAAGCGAAAACATGGCTACGGGCACACGATTCGTCACGGCTATGTTCTTGGCCATAGAGAGCACGAAGGCGGTCTTTCCCATGGCCGGTCGGGCGGCAATGATGATGAGGTCGGAGTTCTGCCATCCGCTGGTCATCTTGTCGAGCCCTCGGAAACCGCTCTCGAGGCCACTGAGACCATCGGTGCGGGCGGCGGCTTTCTGCAACATGTCGTAGGCATCTTTGATGACGGGGTCAATCTGCGTGTAGTCCTTCTTCATGTTCTGTTGCGAGATTTCGAAGAGCTTGCCTTCGGCCTCCTGCATCAGGTCGTCCACGTCCTGAGTCTCGTCAAATGCCTTGCCTTGTATGGTGCTGGTGTAGGTAATCAGTTCGCGTGCCAGGTGCTTCTGTGCAATGATTCGCGCGTGGTACTCGATGTGGGCACTGGATGCCACCTTTCCGCTCAGTTGGGTGATGTAGAAGGGGCCGCCTGCCTCTTCAAGTTCGCCGGTGGAGCGCAATTGCTCGGTGACGGTGAGGATGTCCACCGGCTTTTGTTGCAGGGCCAGCGTGGTGATGGCCTTGTAGAGCAGCTGGTGGCGATGCTCGTAAAACGACTCGGGTTTCAGTATGTCGCTCACCTGTGAGTAGGCGTCGCTTTCAATCATCAGGGCGCCCAACACCACCTCCTCCAACTCGATGGCTTGGGGTTGCAGGTGGCCATATTCGCCAGTGGCTGGCGTGGCGGGTGTCTTGCGTGTGTTGCGCGGGGTTCTTCGGGTTTCTGCCATGGTTTTTCTGTTGTTTTAAGTTTTTTATAGTGGCTGTGGTGCCTATAGTTCCTATAGTATCTATAGTATCTATAGTATCTATAGTATCTATAGTATCTATAGTATCTATAGTTCCTATAGTTATATAGTTTCTATAGCTTCTATCATAATAAGTTTCTCCTATCCTTCAATCTCTCCTAATTCAAACCAGCGCATGGTTTTCTCCTCCAATTCTTCGGTGAGCAGGGGCAGGCGCTTCGATTTTTCGGTAAGCTCGTCCACCGTGAGGGTGCCGCTACAAAGGGCGGCTTCGATGTCGGCCTTTTCAGCTTCAAGGGCGGCAATCTCTTGCTCGAGTTGCTCAAACTCGCGTTTCTCCTTGAAGGTCATTCGCTTGCGTTCGGTTTGGGGAGCCTTCTGCTTGGCGGGTGCCTCCTTTTCTTTGGGTTTGGTGGCTTCGCGTTCGAGTTGCTTGCGCTCCTCTTTCCACTCGCGGTAGCGACTATAGTTGCCGGGGAAATCGCGGATGTCGCCTTGCCCTTGGAAGACGAGCAGATGGTCGACCACCTTGTCCATAAAGTAGCGATCGTGGCTGACTACGATGACGCACCCCTTGAAGTGGCTCAGATACTCTTCGAGGATTTGCAGGGTGACGATGTCGAGGTCGTTCGTCGGCTCGTCGAGCACGAGGAAGTTGGGGTTGCGCATCAGCACCGTGCAGAGGTAGAGACGTCGGCGCTCGCCACCACTGAGTTTGTAAACATAGCTGTACTGAGTCTCGGGTGTGAAAAGGAAGTGCTGGAGGAATTGCGAGGCGGTGAGGCGTTGGCCATTGCCAAGTTCGACAACCTCGGCAATATCGCGCACCACGTCGATGACCTTCATCTGTTCGTCGAATTGAAGCCCTTCTTGAGAATAGTAGCCGAAACGCACTGTTTCTCCGACGTCTATCGTGCCGCTATCGGGGGCGACAATGCCCATCAGCATCTTGATGAAGGTGCTCTTCCCCGTGCCGTTGTTTCCCACGATGCCCATCTTTTCGTAGCGGGCAAAGGTGTAGCTGAAATCGTCGAGAATCTTCAACTCGCCCCATCGCTTGCACAGATGGTCGGCTTCAAATATTTTCGAACCGATGTAGGAGGCCTTCATCTGCAGGTTTACGTTGCGGTTTTCAATGCGTCTTTTGGCCACTTTCTCCAGCTCATAGAAGGCCTCTTCGCGATAGCGTGCCTTGTGGCCACGTGCCTGTGGCTGGCGACGCATCCAGTCGAGCTCGGTGCGATAGAGGTTGTTGGCGCGGGCGATTTCGAGGTTTGTCGCGTCGATGCGCTCCTGTCGCTTCTCGAGGTAGTAGCTGTAGTTCCCTTTATAACTGTATACTTGGCGGTTGTCAATCTCGATGATTTCGGAGCACACGCGGTCGAGGAAATATCGGTCGTGGGTCACCATCAGCAGGGTGAGGCTTCCGCGTCGCAGGTACTCTTCGAGCCACTCGGTCATCTCAAGGTCGAGGTGGTTGGTGGGCTCGTCGAGGATAAGGAAATCGGGCTCGGTGATGAGGGCGTTGGCCAGTGCCACGCGCTTGAGTTGTCCGCCCGAGAGCTGGCTCACGGGTTGGTCGAAGTCGCGTATTTTCAGTTGCGAAAGGATTTGCTTGATTTTCCGCTCGTAATCCCACGCCTTCTCGTGCTCCATGCGGGCGAGCAGCTCTTCGAGGCCCGGGTTGCCGGGTGTTTCCATGCAATGTTCATACTCCTTGATGAGTTGGGTGACGGGGCTTGATTGCCAAAAGCAGGCCTCCAGCACCGTGAGCTCGGCGGGATAGACGGGCGATTGCTCGAGGTAACCCACGCGCACGTCGCGGCGATAGGTGATTTTCCCTTCGTCGTAGCCCTCCTTGCCGGAGAGTATATTTAATAAGGTGGTCTTTCCGCTACCGTTCTTGGCTATGAGGCCGATGCGTTGGCCCTCGGCAAGGCCGAAGCCGATGCCTTCGAAGAGCACGAGGTCGCCGAACGATTTCGTCAGGTTCTCCACCTGTAGGATGGGGTTTGCCATTGTTCCTTAAACGCTATGTTGTTGTTCTTTTCCTGTATATCTACTTGACCATCCCCTCATACACCTCACGCAGGTCGCACTTGCCTTGTGTGGCCACGTGGGAGGCCAGTTGCCCGGTGGGATTCACCACCCTTTCGCCGATGCGCAGGGCGGGATATTCGCGCCCTCCGTCGACGACGCTCACCCACTCCACTCCGTCCATCTCGTCGGTGAGGAAGCACCCGAGCACAAGGGCGAGGCGCTCGATGTTCGAGGGGTTCAGCTTGATTTTTCCTTCGTCAACGAGGCGTTGCATGTGGGCAATGCCGGTGGCGGTGTCCACCGAAGAGAAGTCCTTTTTCAGCGCCTGCTTCACCTCCTTCTGTGTCAGCTCATAGGCGTGGTTGATGACGGCCACCTCCATCAGGCGCACGGGGATAACCTCGTGGCACTGGGGCTTGGCGGGATTCATCAGGCAGAGCGAGGCGAGCACCTGCTTGGCTTCGTCGGCCGACGCGCCTTTGACACAGGTGAAGGTGGCGTAGATGGCCATCTGGCCCTTGCCCGTCACCCAGAAGTGCGAGGTGTACCACTCGTCGCCCTCCTGAAAGGTTTCGTGGCTATAGGCAAACTCGTGGCGACCGATGGTCACCAGTTGTGCGTCGGCGTACTGGGCCAACTCGTCGCGCAAGGCATTGCGGGCAAAGTCGGGCGACTTGTCCATAGCGGCCGAGATGCGGAAGTTGCCCGTCCATGAGGCGGGATTGTAGAAGAGGAAGCTGCCCGCCTCGTCTTCAAACTCGTGCCAGGCATCGGGATATTCGATGGAGAACCACGAGCCGGGGGATATGTATTTCTTCATACGCTTGTTTCCTTGAGAGGTTATGTTCCTAAAAAAACTTGTTCACGTGCGTTTTTTTTCTCCCCTACGGGGAAAAACTTTTTTTCCTGTCTGCTAAAAAATCAGCTGACCTTAACTCAAAGCTGAGCAAACCTTAACCCAAGGTTAAGCCTACCTTAACCCAGGGCTGAGCCTGCCTTAACCCAAGGCTGGGCATTCCCCTTTGTTGTTGCAGGGTTTTTAGCAGCCGCGAAAATACAACACTTTTTTCAATTGGGAAAGAAAAATGGCCGACTTTCCCGAAAATATGTTGAAGAACATAAAAAGAAGTGTCTCGTATATGAAAAATAATTCGTTACTTTGCAGCGTTTTTACTCTAATATCATTTATTAACGTTAAATAAGACCTATGATTAATAGATTCATTTTGAACGAAGTGGCCTACTTTGGCCCTGGCGCACGCGAAGTGTTGCCTCAGGAAATCAAGCGATTAGGATTGAACAAGGCATTTGTTGCCACCGATAAGGACCTGCTGAAATTCGGCGTGGCCGACAAAGTGTTGAAGGTGTTGGAAGGCGCAGGAATCCCCTACGTGGTGTTCAGCGACATCAAGCCTAACCCCACGGTGAGCAACGTGAACGCCGGTGTGAAGGCATTTGCCGAGTCGGGTGCCGACTTCATCCTGGCCATCGGTGGCGGTTCGTCCATCGACACGTCGAAGGCCATCGGCATCATCACGAATAACCCCGAGTTTGCCGACGTGGTTTCACTCGAAGGCGTGGCTCCCACAAAGAAGAAGTCAGTGCCCATCATCGCCCTGCCCACCACGGCCGGTACGGCTGCTGAGGTGACCATCAACTACGTGATTACCGACGAGGTGAACGAGAAGAAGATGGTGTGCGTCGACCCCAACGACATCCCCGCCATTGCCATTGTGGACGCCGAATTGATGTACACTCTGCCCAAGAGCCTGACCGCCTCTACGGGTCTTGACGCCTTGACTCACGCCATCGAAGGCCTTATCACCAAGGGAGCTTGGGAGATGAGCGACATGTTCGAAATCAAGGCCATCGAAATGATTGCCCGCTACTTGGAAACCGCCGTAAACGAGCCGAACAATGCCGAAGCACGCAACGGTATGGCCGTGGCTCAGTACATTGCTGGTATGGCCTTCTCCAACGTAGGACTCGGCGTCGTTCACGGTATGGCCCACCCGCTGGGCGCCATCTTCGACGTGCCTCACGGCGTGGCCAACGCCCTGTTGTTGCCCACCATCATGGAGTTCAACGCACCCGCAGCCCTCGACAAGTATGTGGACATTGCCAAAGCCATGAACGTCTATAAGGACGGCATGAACAAGGAAGAGGCCGCCGCAGCCGCTTGCGAAGCCGTGCGCCAGCTCTCAATCCGCGTAGGCATCCCCCAGCACTTGAGCGAAATCGGCATCAAGGAAGAAGACCTGCCCAAGTTGGCCAAGTCGGCCTTTGCTGATGTCTGCACACCGGGCAACCCGCGCGAAGTGACCGAGGAAATCATCCTTGACCTCTACAAGAAGGTGCTGTAATGCGATGATTCATAAAATGATAAAATAACCTATAGTTAACATCCCAATGCGGAGACATTTGCTTGCTTGCTTCTCCCATTGGGTGACGGAAGCGCGGCTCTGTGAAGAGGTGCGCTTCTATTTTTTTTTGACTTTTTTTTGAACAACAACGTTAATTCACGTTAACTGTTCGTTTTTTCTATTGATATTTCATATCTTTGTGCGTTTTTTAATTAAAGCAATGAATTTTTAGACATCAACGGATACGTATATGGTTGCATCAGATAGCATAGTCATCATTCCTACGTACAACGAGAAGGAGAACATCGAGAACATCATCCGCGCCGTCTTCGGCTTGGAAAAAGCGTTTCACATCCTTGTCATCGAGGATGGCTCGCCCGACGGGACGGCCACCATCGTGAAGGAATTGCAGAAGGAGTTTCCCGAACGCCTCTTCATGATAGAGCGCACGGGCAAACTGGGCCTTGGCACCGCCTACATCACAGGCTTCAAGTGGGCCGTCGAGCATAAGTATGACTACGTGTTCGAAATGGACGCCGACTTCTCCCACAACCCCAACGACCTGCCGCGCCTCTACTCGGCTTGCGCCGACGAAGGCTATGACCTCGCCATCGGCTCGCGCTACGTCAGTGGAGTGAACGTGGTGAACTGGCCTATGGGACGTGTGCTCATGAGCTACTACGCATCCAAGTATGTCCGCCTCGTCACAGGTGTGAAGATTCACGACACCACGGCCGGATTCAAGTGCTATCGGCGCCGCGTGTTGGAGACCATCAACCTCGACGAAATACGCTTCAAGGGCTACGCCTTCCAAATCGAGATGAAATACACCACCTACAAGTGTGGCTTCAAGATAAAGGAAGTGCCCGTCATCTTCATCAACCGCGAATTGGGAACCTCCAAGATGAGCGGAGGCATCTTCAGCGAAGCCATGTTCGGCGTGATGCGCCTGCGTTGGGACGGATGGTTCAAGAAATATCCTAAACCAGTTGACAACCAGTAAAATCCCCTGCCGACAAAGCCTCATGAGAACAATCATCCGCAACGCCATCCTTGTCAACGAAGGAACCAGTCGCAAGGGACATCTGATTATCGAAGACGAACGCATAGCCGGAATCCTCAACGCCGAGGAGTCGCCCGCCCTCGCGTTTGACGTGGACATCGACGCCTCGGGCATGTACTTGTTGCCCGGAGTCATCGACGACCACGTGCATTTCCGCGACCCGGGCCTCACCCATAAGGCCGACATGGAGAGCGAAAGCCGGGCCGCTGCTGCCGGTGGAGTGACCTCCTACATGGATATGCCCAACACACAACCACAGACAACCTCGCTTGAAGCGCTTGACGCAAAATTCACCGACGCGGCTGGGAAGAGCCGAGTGAACTACACCTTCTTCTTCGGTGCAACCAACGACAATGCTTCCCTGCTCCCCTGCTTGGACAAGCGCCGCGTGTGTGGCGTGAAGCTCTTCATGGGCTCGAGCACAGGCAACATGTTGGTGGACAAGCAAGAGGCGCTGAAAACGATTTTCACCGAAGCCGGCATGCTCATCATGACGCATTGCGAAGACCAATCCATCATACAAGCCAACACCGAAGCATTGACGGCTCAGTATGGCAACGACCCCGACGTGAAGTTTCATCCCGCGCTACGAAGCGAAGAGGCATGTTATCGCTCAACGGCTCAAGCCGTGGAGTTGGCACGCGAAACGGGAGCCCGCCTCCACATCGCCCACGTGAGCACTGCCCGCGAACTGGAGCTCTTCTCTCCCACCCCCCTGACGACCGACAAACACATCACGGCCGAGGCTTGCGTGGCTCACCTCTATTTCACCGAAAACGACTATGCCCGCTTGGGCACACGCATAAAGTGCAACCCCGCCATCAAGAAGGAAACCGACCGCGAGGCACTTCGCCATGCTTTGAACGACGGGCGGATAGATGTCATCGGCACCGACCACGCCCCCCACTTGATGGCCGAGAAACAGGGCGGATGCCTGAAAGCCGTCTCGGGGATGCCCATGGTGCAATTCTCGCTCGTCACCATGCTTGAGCTGGTGGACGAAGGAGTGCTTGAACTTCCCACGCTGGTGGAAAAGATGTGTCACGCTCCTGCCCGCCTTTTCCAAATCAAGGAGCGCGGCTACCTGCGACCTGGTTATAAGGCCGACCTCGTGTTGGTGTGCCCCGACTCTCCTTGGACGGTGACGACCGGCAACATCCTGAGCAAGTGCGCATGGAGTCCGATGGAGGGACACACCTACCGTTGGCGGGTCGAACGGACATTTGTCAACGGACAACAAGTGTTTGCCGACGGACAGGTCAATGACCACGTGCGTGGCCAACAACTGGAGTTTGAACGCTGACCCCTGGAGATTAGTACACTGACCCCTGGAGATTAGTACACTGACCCCTTGTAGATTAGTACACTGACTCTTGTAGATTAGTACACTGACTCTTGTTTCTCCTCTTTCTCTCCTTAATTAAAAATGAAGAAGCAACTGTTTACCTACGCCATCCATGAAGTGGCCGGATACATCAACTGGCTTTACTTCTTTCACGCTTGGGACTTTCCCCCGCGCTTTGCCTCCATAGCCGATGTGCATGGATGCGATTCGTGCCGTGCTTTGTGGCTGGCCGCTTTCCCCGAGGAAGAGCGTGCGCAGGCGGCTGAGGCCATGCAACTCTTCAAGGAAGCCTCACGGATGCTCAATCAGATGGACAGTGAGTTTACAACACTGGCCATTTGTTGTCTTTGTGAAGCCAATGCCGATGGCGACGACCTGCTCTTGGACGGATGCCGCCTTCCGCTCCTCAGGCAACAGACGAGCGTGAATCCCGAGGAGGGACCTTACCTCTGCTTGAGCGACTTTGTACGTCCGCTTTCGTCGGGAGTGACGGATTGCGTGGGGGTGTTTGCCGCCACGGTCGACCGGCGGATGGAGACCCTTTTTCCCGATGACCCCTATAAACGGATGCTCGTGCAGACGTTGGCCGATCGCCTGGCCGAGGCCACGGCTGAAGTGATGCACCAACATGTGCGCCGCACCTTTTGGGGATATGCGCCCGACGAACAGCTGACCGTCAGCCAACTCCATCGCGAGGAGTTTCAGGGCATTCGTCCGGCCGTGGGTTATCCCTCGTTGCCCGACCAGTCGGTGAACTTCTTGCTTGACAATCTGTTGCAGATGGCCGACATTGGCATCTCCCTAACCGAACACGGAGCCATGCAACCTCATGCGTCGGTCAGTGGATTGATGATGGCGCATCCGGAAGCCCGCTACTTCTCCGTGGGAAAAATCTCACACGAGCAGTTGGCCGACTACGCCTCCCGTCGAGGATTGCCCGCCACGGAAATGGAAAAGTACCTCAGGCATTTGCTCTGATTAGAAACCGTTTTTTCTGATTAAGAACTGTAAATAAAAGATATACAAAACTGAATGATACACCGAATTTTCTTCTTTCTCCTCATGCTCTTGTGGCTTCCGGATGCTTACATCTATCGTTGCATGGTGAAGCCTCATGTTTCTCGCCGCCGTTGGCTCCGATGGTTGCATTGGTTTCCCTCGGCACTGCTTACGCTGGCTCTCGTCTGCCTGATGTTTGGCGACAATTTCACCTCCCTGCGAGTGACACTCACCGGTGTGTACATGATAACATTCTTGACGGTTGTTGTGCCCAAATGCCTGTTTGTGATAGTCTCCCTATTAGGAAAAAGTTTCTCTCTCATTGGTCGCTTGCCGGCCCTCTGTTGGTTGCAGAAGTTTCCCGTTGTGACGGCTTTCAACGTGATGGGCGGATTGCTCGCTTGCGTGGGCGCCTACATCATCCTTTATGGATGTATATTCGGATGGCGCCGCTTCGAAGTGAAAGAGGTGGATTTTGCTCATCCCGATGTGCCCGAAGCTTTTGATGGTTATCGCATCGTGCAGATTTCCGACTTTCACCTTGGCACCATTGCCCGCTATCCTGATGAGGTGCGTCGGGTGGTGGAGATGATAAATGCCCAGCACCCCGACTTGATTGCCTTCACGGGCGACCTGGTGAACAACGAAGCCACGGAGTTGGATGGCTTGGAAGAGATTCTTTCGGGATTGAAGGCGGTCGACGGCGTCTTCTCCGTCTTGGGAAACCACGACTATGGCCCCTATCGCCAATGGCCGAGTAAGCGGGCGCAAGCCGAGAATCTGGCTGACTTGAAACGTCGCGAAGCGGACATGGGATGGCGATTGTTGCTGAACGAGCGTGAGATTGTCAAGCGTGGAAATGACAGCATAGCCGTGGTGGGTGTTGAAAACGACGGGAAGCCCCCCTTCCCTGCCCTTGGCGACCTTCCGAAGGCGACGCAAGGCACCGAGGGAATGTTCAAGCTCCTGCTCAGTCACGACCCCAGCCATTGGCGTCGGCGTGTGCTTCCCGAGACGGACATCCAACTGATGCTCGCCGGCCACACTCATGCGATGCAATTCCGCTTGGGTGGCTTCTCGCCCTCGGCTTGGATTTATCCCGAATGGGGTGGCCTCTACACGGAAGGCGGGCAAAGCCTCTACGTCAATGTAGGGCTCGGCTCGGTGATGATTCCCTACCGTTTTGGCGCATGGCCCGAAATATCGGTCATCACTTTACACCGAAAATAGGTAAAATGAATCTCTTATGCAGAAGAGTCGGACAGCGAAAGAAAATAAAAAGCGACTATCTGTTTGTATTTCAATATCCAATTCGTATCTTTGCACCGTTAAATAAAGAATTTGAATCGAAGACATGAGAATCTTGTATTGCCTCTATCAGTTGTTTATTGCTTTGCCCCTGTTGTTGGTGGCTACTATTCTGACGGCTCTCGTCACCAGTATCGGTTGCCTGTTGGGCAACGGTCATTTTTGGGGATACTATCCCGCCAAGGTGTGGGGATGGGTGTTTCTCCGTCTCCTGTTGCTTCCCGTCAAGGTGAGCGGGCGCGAGAATATCGACAAGAAGACCTCCTATGTCTTTGTGGCCAACCATCAGGGAGCGTTCGACATCTTTCTGGTGTTGGGCTTCTTGGGGCGCAATTTTAAGTGGATGCTGAAGCAATCGCTTCGTCATGCTCCCCTTATCGGCCGTGCCTGCTACGATGCCGGTTACATCTTTGTGGACAAGTCGGGGCCCAAGAAAATCAAGGCCACCATTGACCGCGCACGCACCATTCTGCAAGGTGGCACTTCACTTGTGGTATTCCCCGAGGGAAGTCGCACCTACACGGGGCAGATGAATGCCTTCAAGAAGGGAGCCTTCCAACTGGCCGACCAACTGCAGATGCCCGTTGTGCCCGTCACCATCACCGGCTCGTTCGAGGTATACCCGCGTACTCACAAAGGCTTCGTCTTCTTCCATCCCCTTACCCTCACCATTCACACTCCCATTCCTCCTAAGGGCGAAGGACCTGAAAACATCAAGGCCACACTCGACGAAGCATATAGCGTCATCGAGGCGGATTTGAACGCCAAGTAAAGAATAGCATTTCTGAATTTTTCTTGGGGGGCAGACCTTCATGTAATCAAAGTTAAACATTGTCATGGTCAAAGTTAAACATTGTCCTTGTCAATGTTTAACTTTTATCAGACCACAGTTTCCGCCTTTCTTATTCTTGCTCTTTTGCTAATTTGAGATATTCCTTCACAAAAGTTTCTTCTTTGAAATCAGCCGGAGCCTTATCCAAAATCTCTTGTATGACGGGGGTAATAACCGGCTGGGGGAAACTTTGGCAATACATTGAGAATATTTGCAAAGCCAGCAGATTGTCGAAATTGTCCGTCACGAAGGTGGTAATCAGTTGGTTCATCTCCTTCACCAACGCTTCGCCCTCTTCTATGGCCTGCTCTTCGGCTTTTTCGGCCGGCACTCCGTCCATAATTGATTGCATCTGCTTGTGTTGCACGTCCGAGAGGCGCTGCTCCAACAGATTCTTGTCTTTGATGAAACGGTAAAGCCGCTCGTTCAATGGTGTGCCGCTCACTTCCAATCCCGAGTTTTCGATGGAAATCTTCATCTTTCCCTTCTCTACCACAATGGGCATCAGGCTTTCACCTCCCAGATACAGGGCGCCTAAGGCAATGGAATCCACCTCTCCATCCATTCGGAAATTCCCATGAATCACTTCGCACGAGTCGAGGTCGACGATTGCATCCTGGTTGGATACTTTCAGATAAAGCCGTTGTCCGTCCAAGGTGGGGACATTGGTCTTTCCCTCCATGCGATACGACGCACATGAAGGCAGCAACAACGTGAGGCACACGGGCAATAACAACTGTTTTATCATCTTTCTCTAATAGTATAAGTGTATGACCTTGTACAAAAGGTTTCGCAAAAATACAATCTATTATCCGTTATTGCAACGAAAAGGGGCGGCCGTTAGCGTTTTTTATATTTTTATGTGCAAATGAAACAAAAAAAGGCCGTGTCATCGACACAGCCTTTTTCTTATTTCTCAGTTTTCTTATGCTACTTTTTCGAGGCGTTTCAAGATAGAGAAGATGAACAGAGCCGACACGAGGCAGATGCCAATGAGCACGCCCCAAATGATGGCCAGATTCATACCCCACATGAGACCGGGCACCATGATGAGGAAGTTACCGATAGCAGTTGCCACGAACCATCCACCCATCATCATACCCTTGTACTTGGGAGGAGCCACCTTGGTAACAAATGAAATACCGATGGGAGAGAGCAACAATTCAGCAATCGTCAATACGAAATAGGTTCCTATCAACCAGTTTGGAGAAACCAAAGTGGCAGTACCGGCCTTTACGGCTTCGAGCTGCTCACCAGCAGGGGGCAACGGCAAAGAGGCAATCAACAGGATGACGAAAGCCAATGCGGCCACCAACATACCAAGACCAATCTTCATGGGTGAAGAGGGCTCTTTGCCCTTCTTGGCCAATGAGCCGAAGATAAGACCGATAATCGGAGTCAATGCTACTACGAAGCAGGGGTTGAATTGCTGGAAGATGGGAGCTTCTACCACTACAGAACCGGTCACGTTCATTGCTCTGTAAACAAGCACACCCAATGACGCTACGGTAAGGAGTGCCGCAACCGACTTGCCCTTGGCTGTCTTTGACTGGAAGAGGTTGAGCACACCGTAAACCAACAATACGCAAAGGATAAGATTCCAGAAACTTCTGGTTTCAGTAAAGTTCAACGAGCTACTGAGGAAAAGGCTCATGAAGCCGGTCTCAGATGTTGCGGTATATTCGCGGGCAAACTGGTTCATGGTGATACCATTCTGATGGAAAGCCATCCAGAAGAAGATAACCACGGCATATACCAGACAGAGGCAGATGATACGCTCTTTTGTTTGGGCGGGAGTCAACTGCTCTTCTGCCACCTCAGCACCCTTTACGGCAACTTTCGCACGGTCGGCATGAGCAAATGTCTTGCGGAAAGCATAGTAGATGATGATGGAAAGCACCAACGACACACAAGCTACGGCAAACGCAAAGTGGTAAGAGTCGGCCTTGCTGATGCCGTAAGCCTCTTGTGTCCAAGCCATGATGGAAAGAGCCACGGCTGCGGCAAACATCGAACCAAGGTTGATGGCCATGTAGAAGATGCTGAAACCCTCGTCGCGCTTGGCAGAGTACTTGGGGTCGTCGTAGAGATTACCCACCAACACCTGCAAATTACCCTTGAACAGACCTGTACCTACACACACAAGCAACAGAGCCAAAGCCATTACGCCAAGAGCTACCGTGCCGGCTCCAAGAGGCAAAGCCAACAGGAGATAACCCATGAACATGACAAAGATACCGATAGTTACCATTTTGCCGAAACCAAACTTATCGGCCAGCATACCGCCAAAGAGGGGGACAAAATAAACTATTCCAAGGAAAGTGGCTTGGATTGAACTGGAGGTTCCCATGGAGAAACCGAAATTGTCCTGCAAAAAGAACAGGAACACTGCCAACATGGTGTAGTAGCCGAAGCGCTCACCTGTGTTGGCAAGGGCAAGCGCCCAAAGACCTTTAGGATGTCCTTCAAACATAGATAATTTAATTTTTTAAGAGTTTATAGATTAAAATTGTTTTTCTGCATTTTGCGGCGCGAAGATACGCAAATATCTTTGATTTTCCAATGATTTACAAAAGATAAAGTGGTTCGCGGCGCATTTGGAAGTTTTCCGACAGGGGTTTTGCAAAAGGAGAAAAGAATGTGCGCACCTCCGTGGGGCATCCCTTTACACAAGCGCAACAACGTATGCACCGGGTGGTATCTGTTACCTCCTCACTACCTATGGCAATGGCCTGTGTGGGGCAAAGCTCTACGCACACACCACAATGGGTGCAGGCATTGGGCGAAGCTGTAGGATAGGCCTTCACCGGGTTAATCTGTTGTTGTCGGGTATATTCCTGAACGAAAGCAACAAATGCCTGAAGAGACACTTCAGGAGTTTCCAGTTGGGGCATATTGTTGGCAATGTCGATGTCCCAATCCTTTTTGTCTGTTTCCTTGAGCTTGTTGGCAATTTGTTTACCGAATTCTTCGGCCGAAGAGAGGTCGGCCGCATCGGGTCTGCCTACGGCTATAGGATATTGTGCGTTGCTATAAGAATGTTCGCCCACCAAAGCCGCGGCGGCAATGGGGCGGAATCCGCGTTCGCGCACATAGTCAGCCAATTGGACGAGCACCTGCTCAAAGTTGCGGTTTCCGTAGGTCACCAGCAGGATGGCCGGAGTATTCTCTCCCCTTACCTGCCCCATGCGCTCCAACGCCGTGGGTGGTACCTTTCCTCCATAGACGGGGACAGAAAACAGAGCCAAATCATCCGAAGAGAGCACTTCGTTCAATCCGGCTCCTGTCTTTATATTATAATAGGTATAGTCGTTATGCGTTGCCTCGTCGGGATTCAATCCTTTCACTACGGCCATCATGTTTTTGCGCGAAGTGCCCGTGGGCGAAAAGCAGAAAGTTGTAAGTTTCATAGGTTTCACGTATATTTAGATCATTTGGTGGTGCAAATATACAACGAAAATGGCATAAAACCACTTTCTTGCAAATGGAGTGTCCAGAAATTAGACAATTTTAGGGTCTAAAAAACGATTTAACAAAAATTAATCCGTCTATATTTGCACGATTCAATAATTTTGTAAGGCAAAATGGCGGAGACTTCTTACTGTGCCCAGTGCTTTTAAGAGAAACAGGTGTCTTTGTAAAGGGGTACAGAGTTTTCTCCCAAGGGGGAAAAGTTTTTTCCTAGTAGGAAACTTCCGTTTCCGCTAAGGGGAACTTTCGTTACCAAGTAGGGAAACTGTCGTTCCCCTGCGGAGAAACTGCCGTTTCCAAGCAGGGAAACGCGAGTTTCCTAAATGAAAATTTTAAGGAAACTGTATGTTAACGATTTCCGTTGACTACTTTCTATCTTATTTGTAGCTTGGGTTGACTGAGTTAAACTTTATTTTTAGTTATCGTTGACTTGTTTTTAACTTAGTCATGAAATAGGTTTACTTCCCATAATTTGAACAAGC